>DATHKR010000083.1:0-206617 GCA_035489015.1 Kofleriaceae bacterium
GGGCGCCGGCGTCCCAGTAGATCTCGGTCAGGCCGGCGCTGGCGGCGTAGAAGTGGCCGCGGTCGCCGGGCTGGCGGAAGGCGCCGACGTAGGCCACGCCGTCGTCCACCACCACGCCGCCGCGGAAGTGCTCCTTGGCCAGCGTGTAGTCGAAGTTGATGGAGACGTCGGCGATGGTCGGCGTCAGCGACCGGGTCGCGTTCGAGCACATGGTCGCCTTCCACCTGACCGTGCGGCCGACCGGGCTGGGGAACGACACGCAGTAGTCGGTCGCGTGGTCCACGCACGGGCTGGCCAGCTGCCAGCTGGCCGGGTCCTCGTTCGACATGTAGTACTTGATCGATGTGTCGGTCGGCAGGGTCGCCGTCGGCGACATCCGCGCCGCGGTCACCACCATCTCGTTGGTCGACAGCGCGCCGAGGTCGAGGACGCCGGAGACGACGTCGCCGCACGCGACGAACTGTCCGACGACGACCCGGTTGGCGAACAGGAGGTACTGGCCGGAGTTGTTGCCGTCCGCGATGATCGCGTCGATCGTGTGGTCCGGGTCGTGGTCGTAGTCCAGGGTGGTGCCCAGGTCGTAGTCGGTCAGCGCGACGCCGGTGCCCGGCACCGCGACGTTGTACTCGGACAGCTGGGTGGTGAACCCGCCGGAGAAGGGGGTCGAGGTGCCGTTGTTCTTGTAGTAGTAGGCCTTGCCGCCCTGGCTGGTGCAGTTGAAGCCGTCCCGGCCCCACGCGATGTCCGGCCTCCCGTCGAGCGAGAAGTCGGCCGAGACCAGCGCCGAGGCGCCGCCCACCGACGGCACCGACTGCGCGACCGCGTTGAAGCCGCCGCCCGGCAGGCCCGGCCACAGGCTGAAGTTCGAGCACTGGCTGGGCGAGCCGGCCAGGAGATCGATGACACCGTCGCCGGTGAAGTCGGCCGCGGTCAGGGCGTTGATCCCCTTGTTGCCGAAGTCCTTGCCGGTGATGACGTCCTGGACGGTGAAGTGCGGCAGCGCCGCGCACGCGGCCCCGGGTGTGTGCGGGGTCGGGCAGTTGTTGAGCAGCGCGACGATGCAGCCGGTCGCGTTCGCGGCGGTCTTCATGCCGCCATAGACGACGTCGAGCCAGCCGTCGCCGTTGTAGTCGTAGGAGACCGCGTTGGTCGACGTCTGCCCGTAGTACGGCAGCAGGGTGGGATCGACCATCGGCGAGTAGGCAGCCTGGAACGTGCCATTGCCGTTGCCGCGGTACATCCGCTGGATGGCGGGCGCCACCGGCGTGGTGTTGCTGGCCTTGTAGTAGAAGAAGTCCTGCCGGCCGTCACCATCGAAGTCGCCGCAGACCATGCCGGCATGCTGGGTCCCGGTCGCGGCGGCAGGGACGATCGTCGTGGTCAGGACGAACTTGGGCGTGCGGATCAGGTCCGGGTTGGCCCAGTCCGGCGCCGGGTTCTCGAACGTGCGGTTGCGGTAGTAGTAGATGAAGTTGTTGCCGGACTGCCCGACCACCATGTCGGTCCATCCGTCGCCATCGAAGTCGGCCGAGCACGACACGTTGTGGCTGTCGGTGATGCCGACGGTGGCGGCCTTGAACGAGCCGCCCTGCCGGTTCAGCTTGAGGGCGTGATCGGTGGGGTCGTACACCACGCCGCTGGTGCCGGTGCCGGCGAAGCCGTGCAGCGTCTCGCCCTGGTGGTCGGTGGTGCTGGAGGTCTGCGGGCAGCCCTGGTCGACCGCGACCACCGCGCCGACCTCGGCCTGGCTGGTCAGGCAGAGCGCCGCGATCGAGACCACGGCGGCCCTCCATGGCAGGCGCCGCGGTTTTCCTTCACTACTGGACTGCATCGTCTTTTTCCTGACCGGCCTCTGCCGTCGTTCGCTCGCCCTCGGCCGCCTCGCCCTCGCCGGCCTCGCCCGCTTCGCCCTCGCCGGCCTCGCCGGCCTCGCCGGCCTCGCCCGCCGCGCCGTCCTCACCGTCGGCGGGGGCCGGCTTCGGCACCTTGGCGCGCAGGCCGCCGAATGCCGGGGCCGCCCGCCCATCGGTGCCGAGGCTGCGGCCGCGCCCGATCTTGATCGAGGGCGCCAGCGGCTCGGGGCGCTGGTCCGCGCTCGCGCTGCGCCGGTGGAACAGGTAGACCCCGCCGATGCTGCCCAGCCCGATCAAGAGGGCCAGGAGCACGATCATCCGCCGGTACGGATGGGGGCGGTCCTCGCCGGCCTGGCGCACCGAGGAGACCGCCATCACCGCGTGGACCATGCGCGAGAGCCGCTCGAGCTGGAGCTTGCTGATCGCGTCGCTGCGCCGCTCGCGCGCGGCCCGCCGGTAGCGAGACGCCGCGTACGCGTACGCGGCGCACAGCGAGACCTGGGCGAGGAAGCGCTCGTGGCGGTCCGGGTCGCCCCAGTTGGCCTCGACCTCGGCCCACTGCTCCTCGAGGGTGGCCGGCACCCGGTCCATCGCGCCGGTGCGGAAGCGGCCGAACATGGCGCGCTTGAGCCCGCACGACGGGCAGGCCGGCTCCGACGTCGACAGCGGCGAATCGCACTTGGGGCAGACCGTGCCGGGCGGGGCCAGGGCCGAGCGGCCGCCCGGCTTCCCGGCCGGCCGGGTGGCCGGGCGGTGCAGGATCGGCAGCGGCGTGCGCTCGAGCCAGAAGCTCGCCTCGGGCGCGTCGGGGAGCGAGCTGGGCGCGCGTGGCGCGGTCCGGACCCGGGCTCCGCCGCGCGGAGACGGCAGGCGCTGGTCACGGCTCATGACGTCGCTCGTCGTTCACGTGTCACCAGCCGTCCATCGTCACCGGCTCGCCCTGGAGCGGCATCACCACCACGCGGGCGCGCTCGGACGCGCTGCCGTCGCCGTCGAGGTAGAAGGTCATCGGCTCGGTGGCGCCGTTCGGCATGCACTCCATCACCAGGCCGCCCGAGTCGACCACCGCCTCGGGGCCGAGCCCGGCGGTGAGCGCGCTCGACCGGCGGTAGCCGCCGACCCGGATGCGCCCGGACAGGCGGAAGCGGCTGGCCGGCGCCCAGCTGGCCGAGGTCGCCGGCGCGGCGTCCTCCTCGAGCACCTCGACCGACACGTCCTGGGCGGTTCGACCCACCACCGGCTGGATCAGCAGGCGGGCGCGGGCGCTCGAGCCGAGCGCCAGGGCGACCGGGGCGCGGACCTGGCCGCGCGCCACCGCGAGCCGCGAGCACTGGCGGACCGCGTTGGCCATGCGCACGGCGCCGTGGCCGGGGTCCTCGGGGCGGCGCAAGGTGACGACCGCGCCGGCCGACAGGATGCCGATGATGGCGACGCCGACCATGAGCTCGGTCAGGGTGAAGCCGTCCTCGCGCCGGAGATCGGCGCCGGTCACTTCCTGTCCCCCAGGTTGCGCAGGTCGATGAGCACGTCGGCCGAGCGGTAGATGTGGTTGCCGGCGTAGCCGTCCGGGCGCGCGGCGTCGGCCACCCCGGCCAGCTGCACACCGGCCCAGTCGCCGATCGGGTTGTGGTCGGTCGCGTCGACGTCGATCAAGGACGCGGAGTGCGCGGTGGCGACCGAGCGGGTCCCGCGCTGGGTGCGCGCCTCGATGCTGATCCGCATCTCGGTCAGGATCGCGTCGGCCGGCCGCTCGCCGCTCGGATCGGTCACCTCCTGCCCGTCCGACGAGTACCAGTCGAGCTCCGGGTCGCCGTCGCCGTCGAGGTCGGCCGCGTCGCCGGCCTCGGCGTAGCGGCTCGCCACCTGCAGCGTGGTCACGCCGAGGGCGAGATCGGTCCAATCGTCGTCGACCATCTCGCCGGTGGGCGAGCCCTGCAGGACGCCGAGCTCGCGGCGGTCCGGATCGATCCGGTAGCTGCGCCCGATGAAGCGGTAGACCACGGTGTCCGGCCGCGGCGCCTCGTTGAATGTGGCGGCCGCCACCTCGGTGCACTGCGGGTTGCCGGACGCGTTGTAGGGCGCGCCGGATCCGCCGCCCGAGAAGTGGAGCCGATCGGGAGTCCCGGCCGCGATGCTGGTCACCTTGACCACGCACGCGGCGTAGGTGATGACGCCGACCACGCCGGCGGCCGGGCCGGCGATGGCCGAGTTGACCAGCACGACCACGTCGCCGGCCACGAAGGCGTCGGCCGAGTCGACGTCGGCGAACGCGCGCGCGAGCGGATCGACGCTGATCACCCGCGACGCCGCGCTGGCGTCGGCGTAGTAGACCCGGAGGAGGTCGGGCCCGGCCCCGTCGGCGTCGTTCACCACCTGGAGCGGCCGGACCAGCGCGGCGGTGTCGCCGAACGCCGCGGTGCGGAAGCCGTCCGACATGAAGAAGCCGGCCTGGCGCACGTCGGCGGCGATGGCGGCGCGGGTGGTGCGCAGGGTCTCCTGCACCTCGCTGACCTGCGACTGCCCGAAGTAGGCGGTCGACATCTTCCCCGACACCAGGAAGATGAAGCTGATGATGATGCCGGTCAGCATCATCCCGATCAGCAGCTCGACCAGGGTGAAGCCTCGCTCGCCGGACGGCCGCCCCGCGATCACAGCGCCTCCTGGCGGGTGCGGAAGCTCTCGAGCACGAGGGTGTGGTCGTGGAGGCCGCCCTCGGCGCCGGCCGTGGCGCCGTCCTCGCTCCAGCTCACCTCGATCCGCACGCGGAACAGGTCGGGCGAGACCGCGTCGAGCGGCACGATGAACAGGCGGCGCTCGTAGACCCGCTCGCCCCGGCCCGCGGCCTGCTCCAGCTCCACGTCGATCGGCGCGGTGCCGAACTGGGTCTCCAGCCGGGTGAACGGCTCGCGCCGCACGTCCTCGAGCGCGGCCTCGGCCACCGACGAGGCCTCGGCCAGGCGGCCGGCGCTCGCGGTCCCCTCGCTGATCACGTGGTGCAGGGTCATGAGGCCGGCCAGCCCGATCAGGGTGACCGCGAGCGTGATGAGCACCTCGATGACGGTGAAGCCGCGCTGTCCGGTGTCGCTGGTGTTCGTCATCGCGCTCAATTCGGCCGCAGGGTGGCCTGGCTGCCGCTATCGACCACGCCCATGCAGTCGTCGTGGCCCGACCCGTCGGCGTCCATGCCGCGCTGGGCGTAGCCGGCGCAGACGGTGTTGCTGTCGATGAGGAGGCTCTTGCCCGACACCTCCACCTCGAGGATCACGCGCGCGCCGTCGGGGCCGTGCCCGGTCGATCGGATCACCACGCGCGAGTCGTCGTCGTCGCCGTCGGCGTAGCCGGGATCGGAGACGTTGTTGCGGATCTCGACCTCGTACCAGGACTTTCGATCGGCCGAGAACAGGTTGCCGTCCTCGCCCGGCTGGACGCCGTTGCCGGCCACCTCGGCCCACAGCGCGACGTCCTGGTTCTCCGCGCTGACCAGCTCCGACCAGTGCGCGGCCGCGTCGTGTTGCTTGCGAAGAGCATCCATCGCCACCGCGACGCCCGCCTCGGACGCGTGGAGCGCGACCGACTGGAAGCGCTCGTGGGTGGTGCCCGACAGCCCGCCCTGCGTGGCGATGAGGGCGACGCCGCCGACGCCGATCAGGCCGACCAGCGACACCATCGCGACGATCATCGCGCTGCCGCGCTGGTGCGCGTCGCGAGGGGCGAGCGGGGTGAACTGCGACGTATTCACGAAAGCCTCGTTACTCATTTATCGGACGAAGGAGTCCCATCTTGAGGGGCTACCCCTCTCCGGGGCCGCCCCAGAGCGGAAAAAGCAGTTTTATTTCTTCGGTTTGTGCGACAAGCGGCGCGGACCTCGGACCTGGGCCCACGCCCACCTCGGATTCGCCCACGACCTCGGGCCTGGACCTCGGGCCGTGGACCTCGGGCCTCCGGCTCGGATCTGGATCGGCTCCCGTCGACAATTGCTGAGGGCCGAAGTGAGACCCGCGCCGGCTCCCCGCCCGCTCGCGCCTCGGGTGAACGCCCGCGGGGTGGCGCGCGCTAGGGAAGCGCCTCGACCAGGACGACGGTGATGTTGTCCTTGCCGCCGCGCTGGTTGGCCAGCGCGACCGCCGCCCCCGCGCCGGCGTCGAGCACACCGTCGCCGACCAGCTCGGCCACCTCGAGATCATCGTCGAGGTAGCCGTGGAATCCGTCGGTGCAGAGCAGGAACCGATCTCCCACGCGCACGTCCACGTCGGCGGTGTCGACCTGGACGTAGTCCTTGTGCCCCACCGCGCGGGTGATGACGTTGCGCCCGGTGGCCTGCTCGGCCTCCTGGGCAGAGATGAGGCCGTGCTTGAGCTTGTAGTTGATGAGCGTGTGATCCTCGGTGATCTGGAGGACGTGGCCGCCGCGCACCCGGTACACGCGGCTGTCACCGACGTGGGCCGCGTAGCAGAAGCGGCCGCGGACCAGCACCGCCGACACCGTCGTGGACATGCCGCGCTTGTCGGGATCGAGCTCGGCCATGCCGAACACCATGTAGCAGGCCGACTGCACGCCGTTCTCCAGCAACCGGCGGATCTCCCAGCGCGCCTCGCTGTCGCCCGACGAGGCCAGGCGCGATTGCCGCTCCAGCTCGCCGAGCGCGCCCTGCACCCACATGCGCAGCTGCTCGACCGCCTCCTGGCTGGCGACCTCGCCCTTCAGGTGACCACCGACCCCGTCGGCCACGACGTAGAAGCCGAGCGCGTCGTCCCGGTGGAAGGCGTCCTCGTTGATCGTTCGCCGGCGCCCGGCGTCGGTCACCGCGACGGAGACGGTGCGCATGCAGACATTCTAGCCCCGGGGCGCTGCCAAAGCAGCGCGCCCGTCCCCTTCACCTGATACCCTGGGTGGCCGTGGCGGAAGTGTCGTACGGCCAGATCGGCCACCTCTTGCGCGAGCAGCAGCCGGAGCTGCTGGCGCGCTGGGTCGAGGCGTACCGGGCTTCAGCGGTCAGAATGCCGCATCCGGTGGACCCAGCAGCGGTTTCTCGTCTGGTCGCGCCCATCCTCGAGGGCCTGGCCGATGCGCTGGGCCCGTCCCTCGGCGCGCATCGGGGGGCACCCGGCGCGGTGTCGGCCGCGGCGCTGGTGCCGGGCTCGTCGCTCGCGCGCGAGGTGGAGAAGGCGGTCGCCCTGGTCGGCGCGCTCCTGGCCAGCGGCGACGCCAGCGGCTTCGACGTGTCGGCGCTGTTCTACGCGCTGCGCGATCTGTTCGCCTCGATCCCGCTCGCGCCCGACGAGCGCGCCGCGCTGGCCCGCTTCGCCGACTGGCTGAACGCGGTGGCGTGCGACGCGTTCGCGACCGCGCGGGTCCAGGCCGAGCGCGAGCGATGGCGCGAGCAGCTCGAGGACGGGACGCCGGTGGTGATGGCCGCGGCCGACGTGCCGCTCGCGTTCCTGGTCGGTCGCCCCGACGGTGTGCTGCTCGACTCGGTGCTGAGCCGGCTCTTGCTGCTGGTGGTGCGCGTCGGCGCGCGCTCGGCGGTGATCGACGCCGCCGGGCTGGCCGAGCCGGCCCGCCCCGAGCTGCTCGACGCGCTGGGCCGGTTCCTCTCGCACCGGAAGATCAGGGGCGCGGTGTCGCTCATCGTGGTCGGCCTGGCCGAGGAGCCGGAGCGCGCCTGGCAGGAGCTGGCCATCCGCTCGTCGACCGAGGTGTCGTTCGAGACCTACTTCGATCGCGCGCTCGAGCGCGCTCTCTCGCAGTCCGGATACCGCCTGGTCAAGACGCAGTAGATGCGACGCGCGCCACCGCCTCCGCCTTCGCCCGTGCGGGGGGATGTCCGAAAGCCGGTTTGGTCCGCGAGGATGGCGAGCGGACGCTCCGCGCCGGCGTGTTAGACTGACGCGGGGAGTGTCGGCCACCTTTCCCATAGCGTTCGGCCGGTACCAGCTGGTCGAGCGCCTCGCGGTCGGGGGCATGGCAGAGCTGTTCCTGGCCGATGTGCGCGGCGAGCATGGGTTCGCCAAGAAGGTCGTGATCAAGCGGATCCTGCCCCAGCTGGCCGCCGATCCGCACTTCACCTCGATGTTCATCGCCGAGGCGAAGATCACCGCGCGCCTCATTCACCCGAAGATCGCGCAGACCCACCGGCTCGGCCACGAGGGCGGCGCGCTGTTCATCGAGATGGAGTACGTCGACGGCCTCGACGTGCTCGCGATGCTGCGCGAATGCGCCCACCGGCGCGTGCGGCTGCCGGTCGAGGTCTCCGTCTACATCATGAAGGAGATCCTCGACGGGCTCGACTTCGCCCACCGCCTGTGTGACGACGGCGGCGTCCCGCTCAACGTGGTGCACCGCGACATCTCGCCCTCGAACGTGCTGGTGTCCCGGCGCGGCAACGTGAAGCTGGTCGACTTCGGCATCGCCCAGGCCGCCGCCAGCGAGCAGCACACCAAGGCCGGCACGCTGAAGGGCAAGTACGGCTACATGTCGCCCGAGCAGGTGATGGGCGCGGGCGTGACCTCGCTGTCGGACCTGTTCTCGGTCGGCGTGGTGCTGGCCGAGATGCTGATGGGGCGGCGCCTGTTCGCGGCGCCCAACGAGCTCGACGTGCTGCTCATGGTCCGCGACGTGAACCTGTCTCGCCTCGAGCGCTATGGCACCCACATCGGGGCCGACCTGGAGGCGCTGGTCCGCCGCGCGCTGGCCAAGGACGCGGAGGCGCGCTTCGCCAGCGCCGCCGACATGCGCGACGCGCTCGACGACTGGCTGTTCCAGAGCCGGCTGCGGGTCGGCGCCGCGCGGGTCGGCGAGCTGGTCGAGTCGCTGTACGAGGACGCGAACGCCCGCCGTCGGGTCGGGCTGGACGAGTCGGCGCCGGTCTTGATCACGGTCGGGGTGATCCCGCCGGCCGAGCCGGTCCCGTCGCTCGAGGTGGCCGGCGAGATGGAGGTGGCGGCGAGCGGGACCGACGCGGGCCGCGCCGGATCGGCGCGCGGTCCGACCGACACCGAGATCGACGGCATCCCGTACGGCCGCAGCTCGGTGCTGGGCGGCAGCGACGCGATGTCCGAGGTGGAGATCGAGCTGGCCATGCCGAGCGGCTCGCCGTCGGCGGTGGTGCCCGGCTCAGGCTTGCAGAGCCGGCCGCGCACCCACACCGATCGAAACGCCCCCGCGCTGGCGGTCGAGCGCCTGCCGCTGCGCGCTCCGTCCGAGCCGCACCACTCGCCACCCGCCGCGCCGTCCGCCGCGCCGCCCGCCGCGCCGCCGCGCTCGACGCTGGAGGAGGCGGACGACGACCTGTCGCTGAGCGAGGAGATGGAGGTCGATCTGTCCAGCCTCGACGGGATGCGGGGAGCCGCCCCGGAGCCGGTCAGCCGGCCGGTGAGCACCGGCCGGTCGCGCTCGCAGCGCGGGTGGAGCGGGGTCATCCCGCCGCCGCTGGCCGGGACCGCATCGGTGCGCGAGGCGGACGACGGGATCCCGATCAGCATCGAGGACAACGAGACCCATCGGGTCACCACGCGGGTGGACCCGCCCTCGCCGTCGGGGCGTCGTCCGGCGCCGCGCGACTCGCTGGGCAACCCGCCGTTCGAGGCGCCGCTGGTCGGCTCGTCGGTGCGATTCCCGTCGATCGGGGCCGCGGTCGCGTCGGTCAGCCCGGCCGAACGAGATCCGGCCGCGCGCGACTTCGACGACGTCGGGGTCCCCGGCCTGCTCCTCGCCGCCCACGACATCCGCAGCGGCGCGCTGCGGCTGCCGTCGATGGCCGAGATCGCGCGCGCCCCCCGCCCCGAGCCGCCCGCGCTGGACGAGATCTCGCAGACGCCGGCCGAGCAGGGCGACCTGGCGCTGACCTCGCCGATCCGCGTCCTGTTCCAGCTCATCACCTCGCGCTCCGACGGGCTCCTGGTCGTCGCGGTCGGCGGCATCCGCAAGGAGATCTACGTGCGCAGCGGGGTGCCGACCTACGTGTCGTCGAACGTGGCGAGCGAGCTGTTCGGCGCGTACCTGGTCAGCGAGGGCGCGGTGTCGTCCGGCGAGCTCGACATGGCGCTGGCCATGATGCCGCACTTCGGCGGCAAGCTCGGCGACACCCTGGTCGGGCTCGGCCTGATGAAGCCGCTCGATGTGTTTCGCCTGCTGACCCGGCAGATCCGCCACAAGCTGGTCGACGTCTGCACCTGGAGCAAGGGCATCTACACCTGGTACCAGGGCCGCCAGAACCGGCGCGAGGCCTTCCCGCTCGACCTCGATCCCTACGAGGTGCTGGGCGCCGGCGCGCTGGCCCTGCGCGACGAGTTCCTGTGGCGCTGGAGCGAGACCCTGCACGAGATGCGGCCGCGCGCGGTCGAGCGGACCGACGTGCGACCCGAGCAGCTCAAGATCGGGCGGATCGGCAGCGACGTCCTCCGCACGCTCGACGGGCGCACCTCGGTGGCGGAGCTGATCGCGCGCCGGCCCGGCCCTGACGAGCGGCTGCAGCTGCTCCGCGTGCTGTTCCTGTTCCTCGAGACCGGGCTCGCCATCCCCGGCTGAGCCATCTCCGGCCGAGCCATCTCCGGGTGAAATCGATCAGGCGGGCAGGCCGAGCCGCTCGAGCAGCGCGGCGCGCTCGGCCGGCAGCGGGGCGCGCAGGCTGAGCCGCTCGCCGCCGGCGCGCGGGAGATCGACCGCGCCGGCGTGCAGGAAGGGCAGGGCCACCTCGACCCGCTCGCCGGCGACCTCGATCTCGCCCGGCCCGCCGTACAGCGGGTCGCCGACCAGCGGCGCGCCGCACGCGGCCAGGTGGGCGCGCACCTGGTGCATGCGCCCGGTCGCCGCGGTGACCTCGAGCAGGGTCGCGCCGCCCGCGCTGGCGATCGCGCGCCACCTGGTCGACGCCGGCAGCGCGCCGCGATCGCCCCGGCGGGCCGGCACCGCGCGGCGACCGGCCGGGCGCAGCGCCAGATCGCACTCGCCGTCGGACACCTCGCCGGCGACCAGGGCCAGGTAGCGCTTGTCGACCTCACCGTCGGCAAAGGCGCGGCGCAGCTCCTGCCAGCTGTCCGGATCGCGCGCCGCGATGAGGACGCCGGAGGTGCCGCGGTCGAGCCGCTGGACCAGGCCGGCCTCGCGCGGATCGCGCCCGGCCGCGCCGCACTCGGGGAAGCGCGCGATGAGCGCGTTGGCCACCGTCCCGGTCTCGCCGGCGCGGAGCGGGTGGCTGGGCCAGCCGGCCGGCTTGTCGACCGCGACCAGCGATGGCTCGACCAGGAGCAGCGCGAGCGGCAGCTCCGCCTGCGCGACCGGAGCCAGCTCGTCACCGGAGGCCGGCTCCTCGCGCAGGGTCACCCGCGCGCCCGGCCCGACCCGGTCACCCTTGCGCGCGCGCGCGCCGTCGACCTGGACCGCACCGTCGGCGAACAGCGCGGCCCAGCGCCGCCGACCGACCCCCGGATAGCGGGCGGCCAGCACCAGGTCGAGCCGACCCGACTCTCCGTCCGCGAGGATGATGACGCGGCTCATGCGGGGCGCAGGAGGAGGGCGGGGCAGCGCGCCCCGGCCGGCAGGTCGCCGAGCTCCGCGGCCAGCTCGACCAGCGCGTCGAAGCCGACCAGCGAGCTCAGCATCCCGGAGCCCTGCTTGGCGTGGAGCTCGGCCTCGAGCCGCTCGCCGCGCCGGTGGAGCACCGCGCGCAGGTAGTGAGCGCGGCCCGGGCTCTTGTGGGCCGGCCCGGCCAGCACCACCTCGGTGCGCGGCCGCGCGACGTCGACCGCGCCCTGCAGGGCGAGCAGGGCCGGGCGCACGAACAGCTCGAACGAGACCAGCGACGAGGCCGGGTTGCCGGGCAGGCCGAAGAACAACGCCCCGGTGGCGGCGGTGCCGAAGACCACCGGCTTGCCCGGGCGCATCGCCACCTTCCAGAAGTCGATCGCCACGCCGGCGGCGTCGAGCGCCTGGCGCACGTGGTCGCGGTCGCCGACCGAGACCCCGCCCGAGGTGACCACGACGTCGCAGTCGAGCGCGGCCGCCACCGCCGCCGAGGTGCGCGCGCGATCGTCCGGGACCAGCTCGGCGCGGGCCACCTCGCCGCCCGCCTCGGCCACCTGGGCGGCCAGGGCGTGCTCGTTGGAGCTGAAGATCTGGCCCGGGGCCGGCTCGCCGCCGACCGGACAGAGCTCGTCGCCGGTGCAAAGGATCGCGACCCGCGGCCGCCGGCCGACCGTCGCGACCGCGCGGCCCAGCGCGGCCAGCATGCCGATCTCTCCGGGGCCCAGCCCGGTGCCGGGGCCCAGCACCAAGCTGCCGGCGGCGACGTCCTCGCCGGCGCGGCGGACGTGCTCGCCCGGCGGCACCGGCCCGGCGAACCGCGCGCTCGCGCCGCGGTCGTCGACCTCCTCGCGCATGACCACCGCGTCGGCGCCGGCCGGCATCGGCGCGCCGGTCATGATGCGGAACGCGGCCCCGGCCGGCAGCTCGGCGCCCGGGCGCGAGCCGCACACCATCTCGCCGGCCACCGGCAGCTCGACCGGTCCCGCGGCCAGGTCGGCGGCGCGCACCGCGAAGCCGTCCATCGCCGAGTTGTCCCAGGGCGGCAGCGGGCGCTCGGCCCGCACCGACGCGGCCAGCACTCGCCCGCGCGCCCCGGCCAGCGACACTTCCTCGGTCCCGAGGAAGCGGGCCCGGTCCAGGATCCGGCGGGTCGCCTCGGCCACGCTCAGCATGGCCGGAGAGTACCCCACGGCCACCGAGGTCAGCGCCGGCGGTCGTGCTTGCGATCGGTCTTGCGGTCGCTCTGGCGCGGACGGGGGGTCGCCTTGCGCCGGCGCTCGGGCCGGGCCGCGCGCGCCTGCTTTTCCGCGCGCTCGGAGGCGCGCCGGTCGACCACCTTGTAGACCACGCACGACTCGCCCGGCGCGAGCACGGTGTCGAACGGCTTCTTGTTGATGCGAGCCAGGTCGCGCGGGCTCAGGCCGAACCGGCGGCCGATCTGCTCGTAGCTCTCCCGCCGCTGGGCCCGGTAGGTCGCCCGCGCCCGCCCGAGCAGGTTCTCGGCCCGCTCCATGTGGCCGGTCGAGCCGGCCGCGACCAGGTCGATCCGCCCCGCGTCGAGCACCGACACCCCGGCTCGCTCGGGGTCGAAGCCGGGCTCGACCCAGATCTGGAGCACCATGCGCGGCTGCAGGCGCGCCTCGGCGTCGAGTCGGTTCCACTCGGCCAGCCGCACCCGGTCGACCGCGAACGAGCTGGCCACCCGGGTCAGGCTGTCGCCGCCCACCACCCGGTAGAACACGCGCCGCCGGCCCGGCACCCGGAACGACGGGTCGGCCAGCGCGACCAGCATCTTCTCGCCCGGGCGCCCCTCCGGCTCGCCGGCCGCGTACAGCTCCTGGTCGGCGCGGACGCGGTTGGCCCGCTTGTCGGCGTCGGCGACCCGCGGCACCACCAGCAGCGTCCCGCCCTGGACCTCGCGGTCGCTGTCGAGCCCGTTGAGCTCGCGCAGCGCCGAGGGCTTCAGCCCGTGGACCGCGGCGATGTCCTCGAACCGCTCGCCGTGGCGCACCACGTACGCGTCGTACCGGTCCCAGTCGCCGCGCAGCTGCGCGAACGTGGCCGCGAACCGGTCCTTGCGCCCGCGCGGGATGCGCACGGTGTAGGCCGGCAGCCCCGGCGGCGTGCGGCCGCGCCGCAGCTGCGGGTTCAGCTCCTCCAGCTCGCGCGCGTCGGAGCCGGCCGCGCGCGCGATCACCGCCAGCGAGACCGAGGTCGGCACCGTGACCTCGTCGTACGACAGCGGCGCGGCCGGGGTGACGTCGCCGAAGCCGAACGCCTCGCGGTTCTTGCCCACGATGGCGGCGGCCAGCGCCTTGGGCACGTAGATCGACGACTCCCACGGCAGCGCGCTCTCGTAGTCGAGCAACAGCCAGAAGTCGTTGGTGTTGTACTTGGCGATGGCGCGCAGCACCGCGCCGTAGCCGCAGTTGAACGCAGCCATGGCCAGATCCCAGTTGCCGAAGCGCTGGTAGAGATCGGCGAAGTTGGCGATGACCGCGTCGGTGGCGCGGAGCGGATCGTTGCGCTCGTCGATCCACGTGGTCTGCCGGAGCCCGTAGATGAGCCCGCTGCCCGGCATGAACTGCCACAGCCCGCTGGCGCCGACCCGCGAGCGATCGAGCGGGTCGTAGGACGACTCGATCATCGCGACGTAGAGCAGGTCCTCGGGCAGGTGGGCGGCGCGCAGGCGGCGCACGATCATGTCGCGGTAGCGGCCCTGGCGGGTCAGCCACTCGCGCATGAGGCGCTGGCCGCGCGGGTCGTCGCGGTAGAACTCGAGGAAGCGGATGACGCGCAGATCCCAGGTCATCGGCAGGTCGGGCATCTCGAGGCCGGCCAGCCACGGCAGGTCGGGGCGCAGGTCGGTCGGCTTGACCGTGCGGCGCGCCCTGGTGCCGATGCCCGCGCTGGCGGCCGGCCCGGCGGCGGCGTCCTCGTCGTCGGACCAGGGCGAGCCGGCGCTGGGGCGCGGGAACGCCTCGCGCTCGAACTCGAGCAGCCCGGGCAGGAGGTCGTCGGCGCAGTCGCGGCCGTCGCTCCGGCAGCCGCGGATCGCGCGCCGTTGGCCCTCGTCCATCTCGAGCGGCGCCGCTTCCGGCGCGGACGGGGACGGCGGGCTGGCCTGCCGGCCGGGCACGACCGGCTGGTGACCGTCGTCTCCGGGGTCGCCGCCGGCGCGGGCACCGCGCGAGGCGGCCAGCTCACCGACGAGGAAGAGGGCGGCGAGGAGGCGTGGCCGGAGCATCTAGCCACGATAGCGCCTTGAGCGCGGGCGACAAGATTTTGCCCTCTCATGGTGGGGCCGGCGGAATCGAGCTAGACTCCGGCCGACTCAACCCAGGAGTGCCGATATGCCCGGAATGGGCGAGCTTCTAATCATCTTGCTCATCGTCCTGCTCATCTTCGGGGCCGGAAAGCTGCCGGCCATCGGCGACGCGCTCGGGCGAAGCATCAAGAACTTCAAGCGCGGCGCCAACGGCGACGGTGAGATCGAGGTCTCCAAGACCCGAGAGGTGGCGCAGGCCCGGCGGTCGGAGCTCAAGGGAGTGGGCGTGGACGTCCACGACGAGGCCGACGACGAGGCCGAGCTGGTCGCGCAGAAGCGGCGGGCGGCGGCGCGGGCCGGCGAAGGGGCTGCCGACAAGTAGTCCTGGCGGCCTCCCCGGGAACTCGGTTCAACCCCGCGAGACCCGGCACGACGCACTGCGGCGGGGGTTCCTTGTGCGCGCGTCGGGCCGGTGATAACAATGGCCCGGTTCATGTCCGAGACCCGCGTCATCAAGCGCTACGCCAACCGGAAGCTGTACGACACGCAGCACAGCCGGTACGTCACGCTGGATCAGATCGCCGACATGATCCGCGGCGGCGACGATGTGAAGATCGTCGACAACAAGAGCAAGGAGGACCTCACCTCGGTCACCCTGGCTCAGATCATCTTCGAGGAAGAGAAGCGGCAGAAGAGCTTCCTCCCGCTGCAGGCGATGCGAAACATCATCCAGAGCGGCGGTGAGTCGATCACGCACCTGGTGAGCCAGGCCAAGGGGCGGGTCACCCAGATCCTGGGCAAGAAGGACGACGCGGACGCCGAGCTCGGGCCGGACGCGGCCGAGGGTCACGGTGGCGCGACGGTCGGCTCGTACGAGGCGGCGCCACCGTCGTCGTCGGACCCCGACGAGCCGGGCGCGACCAACGGCGAGCACGCCCAGGACGAGGAGCGGTCGGCGGGCGGCAGGGTGCGCGAGGGGCTGCGCAACCTGCGCGAGTTCCGCGAGTTCCTCAGCCACTCGCAGCGCGCCATCGACGAGTGGCAGCGCAAGGTGGACGGGCGGATCCGCAACATGGTCGAGGGGATCTCGCCGTTCTCGAACTTGCAGAAGGACATCGGGGCGCTGTCGTCGCGGATCGCGCAGCTCGAGCAGAAGCTGACCTCGCTCGAGCGCGAGGACCACGATCTCCACGACGTCCGCGACTCGCGCAACTCCACCGACGATTGAGCCGCCCGCCGGCCGTCGGCCGGATCAGGGCAGCTGGCCGGTGAGGATGGCGGCCAGCTTGTGGCTGTCGATGTTGCCGCCCGACACCACGCACACGATCGGTCCCGGCCCGGCCTGCCCGCTCAGCGCGGCGGCCAGCGGCAGCGCTCCGGCTCCCTCGGCCACCACCCGGGCGCGCTCGACCAGCGTGCGAACGGCGGCGGCCACCTCGGCCACGGGCACCACGATCGATCCGGCGATCAGGCTCCGGACCAGGGGCCACATCTCGGCCAGCACGCTGCGCGACCCGCACCCGTCGATGAAGGTCGGCGTGTAGGTCACCTCGCGCGGCTCGCCGGCGGCCAGCGAGGGAGCGAGCGGCGCGGCGGTGTCGACCTCGCAGGCCAGCACCCGGGCGGCAGGCGCGCACACGCGCGCGGCGGAGGCGATGCCGGACGCCAGCCCGCCGCCGCCATACGGGACCAGGATGGTGGCCACCTCGGGCAGGTCCTCTGCGATCTCGAGCCCGATGGTCCCGTTGCCGGCGACCACGTCGGGGCTGCACACCGGGTGGACGAACGCGCCGTCCAGCCCCTCGAAGCGGTGGTCGATGATGATCTGCCACCAGCGGTCGAACGGCACCTTGATGACGCGCGCGCCCAGGCGCTCGATCGCGTCGAGCTTGGCCCGCGGCGCGTGGTCCGGAACCACCACGGTGCAGGCGGCGCCGCGCGCGCGCGCCACCCAGGCCACGCCCTGGGCCATGTTGCCGGCGCTGGCGGTGTAGACCCCGCGGGCCAGGGCCTGGTCGGACAGCATCGCCATCGCGTTGCCGGCCCCGCGCAGCTTGAACGAGCCGATCGGCTGCAGGTTCTCCAGCTTGAGGTAGATGTCGGGCGCGCCGTCGAGGGCGAGGCGGAGGAGCGGCGTGCGCACCGCCAGCCCGGTGATCCGCTCGCGGGCGGCGCGGATCTCGTCGATCCCGATCGGTCCGAGGGTCCTCATCTCCTTGTCCTCTCCGTTGTCGTCTCCGTCGTCGTCTCCGTCGTCCTCTGGGCGGCCGGGTCGCGCGACCCGCCCAGCTCGATGGCGGCGCCGGCCCCCTCCTTGCGCGCTCGCGCGTGGATGTAGTGGGCGGCGGCGATGTCCTCGATGGCCAGGCCGAGCGACTTGAACAGGGTGATCTCGTCCGGCGAGCGGCGGCCCTCGCGCGCGCCGATCACCAGCTCGCCGATCTCGCCGGCGATGTGGTCGTCGCCGATCGCTCCCTCGGCGCGGGCCAGGAGCAGGTCACCGGCCTCGTTCAGCGCCGACTCGCGGCGGTCGACGAACGTGCGCGCACGCGCCACCGCCGCCCCGTCGAGCTCGCGCGCGGTCGGCAGGCACGCGCCGACCGCGTTGACGTGGGCGCCGGCGGCCAGCCAGGCGCCCTCGAGCACCGGGGTGTTCGACGCGGTCGTGGTGCAGACCAGGTCCGCCCCGCTCACCGCCTCGCGCGCGCTCGCCGCCGCGCTGATCTCGCAGCCGGGGTGCTCGGCGGCGGCGCGCCCGGCGAAGGCCGAGGCCCGGGCGAGGTCGCGGCTCCACACCCGCACCCGCCGCAGCCGCCGCACCGCCGCCATCGCGGCCAGGTGCGAGCGCGCCTGCACGCCGGTGCCGAGGAGCGCGAGGTCGCCGGCCTCCTCACGGGCGAGCAGGCGGGTGGCCAGCCCGCTCACCGCCGCGGTGCGGATCGCGGTCACCTCGCTCGCGTCGATGACCGCCGCCAGGCGCCCGCGCTCGCCCTCGAACAGCAGCACCGCGCCCTGGTGCGAGTCGATCTCGCTGCCGAAGTTGCCCGGGAACACCGTGATGACCTTGACCCCGGGCGCGTCGAGCGCGCCCCCGACGTACGCCGGCATCACCACCAGGTAGCCGGCGCCGCTCGGCAGCCGCAGCACCGCCCGCAGCGGCTGCATCGCGTCGGCGCTGGCCAGCGCACCGAGCGCCTGCGCCATGACGTCGACACACTCGGCCATGGGGAGGAGCCGCCGGACCTCGTCACCGCCGATGACCAGGGTGTCCATGGCCGCGACTTTAGGGCCCGCGAATGGGCAAGTCGATCGTTCTCGCGGCCGATCCATCCCGGCTGGCGGCGTCGCGGCTGCGCTTCCAGTGCTCAAGGGAGCCGCGCGGTCAGAAGTCGAGGGCGAGGGTCGCGGTCAGGCCGAGCTGCTGGCCGGCTCGGTCGCGCGCGTCGCAGGATCCGGTCGGCACCGGCGCGTCGTCGCACGCGGTGTCGGTCCCGTCGCGATCGTCGCGCGAGCGGCCGCGCAGGGCCAGCGCCGCCTCGAGGGTCAGGCTGATCACGTGGTGCTGGACGACGACGCCGGCGAAGCCGCGGTGGCGCAGGATGAAGCGCTGGTCGGGAAACTCGAAGTCGAGCCCGCGATCGCCCGGGTCGATGCGCGCGTCGATCGCCGGGGTGGCGTCGATGGCCGCGGAGCGCGGTCGGATGACCAGCTCGGCCCAGCCCGCGTACGGCGTCACCCGCGCCACGCCGGCCACGGCGAAGGTCCGCGACGCCGACGCGTCGAGCGAGAGCACGGTCAGGCCGAGCTGCTCGGAGCCGAGCATGCGAGAGGCGCTGGCCCGCAGCGCGAAGGACGGCACCAGCAGGTCGTAGCCCTCGATCACGGCCAGCTTGGCGTAGGCCTGGGCGGCCCACAGGCGCGAGTCGAGCAGGTGGACGGCGCCCAGCCCGATCTCGAAGGACGGCGCGGGCAGCCAGATGCCCTTGCGCGCGAACACGCCGACCGCGGGCATGAAGTCGTCGCCGTGGCCGCCGTCGCCCGACGGATCCGGCGAGCCGGCCAGCGCGCGCCAGTAGCGGCGGTCGGTGTGGACCCGGGTCCACGACAGATCGGCGGAGAGCTGGAAGCCGGCCAGGCCGATCGTGTCGGCCGGCGCCGACAGGCGCGGGGCCATCACCACGCCGAGCTCGCTGGCCAGCGAGCGGAAGTCCTGGCTGGAGCCGACCACCTCGACCGGCGCCCCCGCCTCGTCCTCGACCACCTCGCCGAGCCGGCCGAGGACCAGGTCGTTCTCGCCCGCCCGCGCCGTCCGCGCGCCGACGGCGGCGAGGAGCGCGGCGAGCGCGGCCAGCCCGGCGCGAGACACCCGGCCACGGTAGCACGGCGCGCGCGCCTGCCGCGCTCTCTGGTATGACGCGGCCATGGCACCCGACTACGCCACCATCTCGTGGGTCGAGGAGGGCGCGATCGGCCGCCTCACCCTCAACCGGCCCGACAAGCGGAACCCGATCGGCCCAGCCACCTGCGGCGAGCTCGTCCACGCTCTGGGGAGGGCCCGCGAGGATCCCGCCATGCGGGTGGTGGTGCTGAGCGGGGCAGGGGCGGTCTTCTCCGCCGGCGGCGATCTCTCCCAGATGGCGGGCGGCCAGGCGGCCGAGGGCGCGGTGGCGCCGGCGTCGCTGGTCGATCTGTTCACCACCATGCACGAGCTCGGCAAGCCGATCATCGCGATGGTCAACGGCCACGCCCTGGCCGGAGGGCTGGGCCTGGTGGTGGCCAGCGACCTGGCGGTGGCGAGCGACCAGGCGACCTTCGGCACGACCGAGATCCGGGTCGGGCTGTGGCCGATGATGGTGAGCGCCGAGCTGGCCCGCAGCATCGGGCGCAAGCACGCGCTCGATCTGATGGTGACCGGGCGGCGCATCAGCGCGGCCGAGGCGCTGGCGATGGGCCTGGTCAACCGGGTCGTGCCGGCCGCGTCGCTCGAGGCCGAGACGCTCGCGCTGGCCGGCGAGATCGCCGAGCTCAGCCCGGCCACCATGTCGCTCGGGCTGCGCGCGTTCTACCGGGCCGAGGACATGGAGCTGGGCGCGGCGCTGCGCTTCCTCGAGGGACAGCTCGGCGCGGTGCTCGGTCTCGAGGACGCGCGCGAGGGGCTCGCGGCGTTCTTGCAGAAGCGAAAGCCGGTCTGGAAGGGCCGCTGAAGGGGCGCCTCTCGCGGGTCTGATGAATGGGTTTTGAGGCAAAAATGACGTAGCCCAGATCGCGTCAAATGTGCGTGTCTGCCTCGCATCAGTGGCCCGAATTCGCTTCGGTCTGTCCAATATCGCCGCCGAATCCGGAAAAAGAGCAACTGGCCACTCCAGCGACCATAAAGGGGAGTCCGGCCCCATGTGACATTATTTAGTAATCCACGTAACTGTCGAAACTTCACGAGTTCCGCTGACGAGCTCTCCGGCACGTTCCCTGCTAGTAACAGCCATCATGCATCATGGCCGTTCGCGCACCGGATCGCGCGAAGAGTCGGTGAAGCGCCGCCAGCTGGAGGCGCGTCGGGCTCCCCTTCTCCGTTTCGAGGACGGAGGTCTTCACACCTACAACCTCCGCCGCCCGCCCGGCGGTCGAGACGTTCTCTCTCCGCTTCCCGCGGCGCTTCCTCACCGGGCCGGCGCGTCGTCGGCCTCACCGCCGGAGCCGGCGCCGATGCCGGCCACCATCCCGCAGGCGCGCCCGGTGGTGGCTCCGATCGGGCCGCTGCCGGCGCGGCAGGCCCGCGGCTCCGAGGTTCCGCCCGAGCGGTTCCCCGCGGCGAGCTCGATCCGGATCGACCGGCCGGCCCGGCCGGATGTGGCGCCGGCAGCGGTCGCCGCGGCCCCGGTCGCCGCGGCCAGCGCCGAGCGGCAGTACCCGATCATCACCGTCCACAACTGGTCGGCGGTCGGCCTGCGCCCGGAGATGTCGTCCGGCCGGCTCGGCTGGGGCTGGTGGGTCGCGCTGGCCGGAGCGGCCGCGTTCTTCACCGTGACCGCCGCGATCTGGTTCGGCTAGCCGACCGCGAACTGTCGCTCGACCAGCCGGCGGTAGAGGCCATCCAGCGCGACCAGCTCGTCGTGCCGGCCGGTCTCGATGACGCGCCCGCCGTCGATGACCAGCACCCGGTCCGCGCTGCGCACCGTCGACAGGCGATGAGCGATGACCAGGGTGGTGCGCCCCTCCATCAGGCGATCGAGCGCCTCGACCACCAGGTGCTCGACCTGGGCGTCGAGCGCGCTGGTCGCCTCGTCGAGGATGAGGATGCGCGGATCCTTCAGCAGCGCGCGCGCGATCGCGATGCGCTGCTTCTGCCCTCCTGACAGCAGCACGCCGCGCTCGCCGACCAGCGTGTCGTAGCCGGACGGGAAGCCGGCGATGAAGCCGTCGGCGTTGGCCGCGCGCGCCGCCGCCTCGACCTCCTCGCGGCCGGCCTCGGGGCGGCCGTAGCGGATGTTCTCCGCGATGCTGGTCGAGAACAGGAGCGGCTCCTGCGCGACCAGGCCGATCTGCCGGCGCAGCCAGCCCGGATCCAGCTCGCGCAGATCATGTCCGTCGAGCCTCGCCACCCCGCTGGCCGGGTCGTAGAAGCGGAGCAGGAGCGCCGCGATGGTCGACTTGCCGGCGCCGGACGGCCCGACCAGCGCGACCACCTCGCCCGGCTCGATGCGGAGCGACAGGCCGCTCAGGACATCGGTGTCGGGCCGGCTCGGGTAGCGGAACTCGACCGCGTCGAGCTCGACCGCGCCGGCGACCGCGTCGAGGATCAGCCCGCCGCGGGTCGGCATGACCGGCTCGCGGTCGAGGAGCTCGAACACGCGCTCGGCCGCGCCCAGCGCGCGCAGGAAGTCGGCCCACAGGTCGGCGACCGCGCCCAGCGAGAACCCGACCAGGAGGGTGTAGACCAGGAACGAGGTCAGGTCGCCGACCGAGAGCTGCCCGCGCGCGACCAGCGAGCCGCCGTACCAGAACACCAGCGCGGCCGACGCGTAGCCGGCGAACGAGGTGGCGGTCATGAACACCGACGACGCGGCGATCCGGCTCCGGGCCAGCGCCAGCGCGCGGGCGATCGCGCCGCCGTAGCGGGCCTCCTCCGCCTCCTCGGCGGCGAACGCGCGCACGGTGCGCACGCCGGCGATGCTCTCCTCGGCCACCGCCTGACCCTCGGCGATCGCGTCCTGGACCTTGCGGGCCAGGCGGCGGATGCGGCGGCCGTACACCACCGCGCCGATGGCGATGATCGGCACCACCGCGAGGATGACCAGGGTGAGGCGCGGCGAGGTGTAGATGAGCAGCGCGACGCCGCCGGCCAGCTGGATGAAGTTGCGCAGCCCCCACGAGATGTTGGCGCTGACCGCGCTCTGCAGGGTCGTGGTGTCGGAGGCCAGCCGGCTGGTGAGATCGCCGGTCCGCTCCAGGTCGAAGAAGGCGATCTCCTGGGACAGGATCGCGCGGTAGAGGTCGCGGCGGACCCGGGTGATGACCCGCTCGCCCGCCAGCATGAACAGGAAGAAGCGGAGCCCCATGGCCAGCGCCGAGACCAGCGCGATCGCGGCCATCGCCAGCGCGACCAACTGGAGCAGGCTCGCCTTGCTGATGTCGCCGGCCCAGCCGGGCGCCTTGCCCATCGCCGCGTCGATCACCACGCGGATCCCCTGTGGGTAGATGAGCGACGCGGCCGAGCCGATGAGCAGGAAGACGAGACCCGCGCCGAGCAGACGGGCCTCGGGCCGGGCCAGGCGGATCAGGCGCATCGCGGTGACCGAGCGAGGGCGGCGGCGCGGGGCCGACGCCTGGTCCGGCGCCGGAGTGGGTGTGGACGACACGGCGCGAAGAGTAGCGCGCCGACGAACCGGCCACGGGCTCAGTGGACAGACCGAAGCCGCCCCGGCGATCCGGATATGCCCGCGCCGTCTGAGAAATCAGCGACGGGAGAACGTTCAGACCGCAAACGAGAGGTCCCGCCCACGTGGTTCACCCCCAGCTGAGGCGGCGGGACGGAGGTGCCGAGAGGTGGAACGGTCGACCTACACCGCGGCACATCGACCGACTCGCTGCCGGTCTGTAAGCGCCCGGGATGTTCGACGAAATGCCGAATGCGGGCGCGAGCTTGCGCTCCATCGAGCCGGTTCGACGCAATGTGGCACCGAACTTGATGACTAGCTGGTCATTCGAGACGGCTCCCACGAAGGGAGACCAGCTCCTACAGGAGGTGAAGTGATGTCCGTGTTGCGCTCCGCACCCTTCCTCGTTCTCTTGCTCGCCGCAGCATGCGGTCCCTCTGCGGAAGAGGAGGTGGGCGCGAACAGCCCGGACATCTCGTTCGACGAGTTCGAGGCGCAGACCTATCACGAGCAATGGGAGCACGGCGTCTACATCGTCAACGGTGACAGCCCGGTGGTCGACAGCAAGGCGCTGCGCGAGGTCTATGACCTCATCTACGGCGCCGACAAGCTCATCGTCCACTCGCCGGGCGGCGTGGACGCGGTCTGGTCCGAGGAGCAGAAGCTGAACCTCACCTACTGCGTCAGCGACAACTTCGGCGAGTTCAAGGACGACGTCATCGCCGCGCTCGAGGCCGCCACCGACAACGCCTGGGAGACCGCGGCCAACGTCAACTTCATCCACGTCCCGGAGGAGGACGCCGCCTGCGACGCCAGCAACGAGAACGTCGTGTTCGACGTCGGCCTGGTGTTCAACCAGCCGTACCTGGCCCGCGCGTTCTTCCCCGACCAGAGCCGCGAGACCCGCAACGTGTTCGTCGATCAGTCGTCGTTCGAGCAGAGCGACGTGCCGCTGGCCGGCATCCTGACCCACGAGCTCGGCCACTCGCTCGGCTTCCGGCACGAGCACACCCGCCCCGAGGCCGGCACCTGCTTCGAGGACAACGAGTGGCGCGAGCTGACCGAGTACGACTCGGCCTCGACGATGCACTACCCGCAGTGCAACGGCACCGGCACCGACCTGTCGCTCACCCAGCTCGACCGCGACGGCGCGGCCTCGCTGTACGGCGCGCCCGGCTCGAACCCGGACCCCGACCCGCAGCCGGAGCCGGATCCCGACCCGCAGCCGGACCCGGGCGGCACCCCGCGCACCGACTCCGCGACGAGCACCATCGCCACCGACGAGCTCCAGCGCTTCGACCCGCTCTCGGTCGTGCCCGGCTCCGAGCTGACCGTCGACATGAGCGGCAGCGGCGACCCCGACCTCTACGTCCGCTTCGGCGCCGAGCCCGACTTCAACGCGTTCGACTGCCGCCCGTTCGTGGAGGGACCGGACGAGAGCTGCGTCCTCACCGTCCCCGAGGGTGAGTCGCAGGCGTTCATCATGGTGCACGGCTTCGCCGCCGGCGAGTACGCCTTCGATGTGAGCTGGGTCGAGCCGAACTGAGCTCGGTCGACGCGGCTGGTTCAAAGGAGCGCGGCGGCGCGGCTGTGAACCGCGAGACACGCAGGCCATCTGCGGATCTCGCAGGGACCGGCCCGACGCCGCGTTTCGTATTTTTGATTCCGGCTGGTTAGGACCCATCGTGAGGTTGCTTCGAGTGGCTCGGGCCTTGCTCTAGGATCCGGTCACTCAAAGGAGGAACGAGATGGTGGGTCGTGTATTTCTCATCCTGGCGGCGCTCGCCGCGCCGCTCAGCGTGGGCGTCAACGAAGCTCGAGCCGATGTGGGCCTGGTGGTCCACGTGGCGCCTCCTGCACCGCGGGACGTCGTGCCCGAGAGCCGTTACGGGTACGACTCCTGGGACAGCTACGACGGCTACAGCTACGACGGCTACGTGTACGTGCAGGGGCACTGGTCGTGGACCGGCTATCAGTGGAGCTGGGTCGACGGCTACTGGACCGAGGGTCGCCCCGGTTACGTGTGGGTCGATGGTTACTGGGGCTCGCGCGGCTACAACGAGTGGGGCTGGTCGGCGGGCCGCTGGGAGCGGATCCGCGCCGGTCATCACTGGCGCCCGGGCCGCTGGGGTCAGGTCGGCGGCCGCTGGCAATGGTCGCGGGGCTCGTGGATCCGCGCCCGGGCCGGCTACGACTGGGAGCCAGGCCGTTGGAGCCGCAACAACGGCCGCGTGGTGTGGAACGACGGCCGCTGGCGCGGGCAGAGTCAGCGCCGCTACTACCGGGACCACTCGGTGCGGCAGCCCGTGCGCGACCACCGCTACTGGAACCGCCAGCCGCAGCCGGCCCGCAACGACCACTGGCGCGACCGACGCGACCGGCGCGAGGACGTCCGCGATCACCGTGAAGACCGGCGCGACCGGCGCGAGGACGTGCGCGATCATCGCGAGGACCGCCGCGACCGCCGCACCAACAACGGGCCGCGCGATCGGCGCGAGGACGTGCGCGACCGGCGCGAGGACCGCCGCGATCACCGCGAGGACCGGCGCGACCGGCGCGAGGATCACCGCGATCGTCGGCATTAGCCGACGGAGCCCTTAGGGCGACGGAGGCTACCGGTCGAGCGGATCGGTTCCCGACGGAGCCCTTAGGCGACGGAGGCTACCGGTCGAGCGGATCGGTTCCCGACGGAGCCCGAAGGGCGACGGAGGCTACTGGTCGAGCGGATCGGTTCCCGACGGAGCCCGTAGGGCGACGGAGGCTACTTCCGGGCCGCCGACGATCTCTCCGAGGTCGGCGCGGTTCGGGCACCAGCCCGACGGAGCCCGTAGGGCGACGGAGGCTACCTTCGGGCGATCGGTTCGCCCGATGAGGACGCGGCCGGACCGGCACCATCGGTCCGGCCGTCTGCGATTGTGGTATGGACCAGTGCTTGATCCCGGTCCGCGCGATCTTCGCCTCCGACGTGGACGGCACCCTGGTCGACCGCGACGACGGGATCCACCCGCGCGATCGGCGCGCCATCGCGCGCGCGCGCGAGCAGGGGGTGGCCTTCACCCTGGCCACCGGGCGGCTGACCACGCGCACCCACCCGGTCGCGCGCGCGCTGTCGCTCGACGCGCCGATGGTGTGCGCCGACGGCGGGATCATCGCGTGCGCCGCCACCGAGCGAGTCCTCAGCCGCCGCGCGATCGCGCTCGAGCACGTCGAGGCGATCCTCATCGCCTTTGCCGAGCACGAGCTGTCCAGCTTCGTCTTCACCCACGGCGCCATCCACTCGTGCGAGCGCGGCCGGGCCCACCACGGCTACGTGCAGGGCTGGGCCAGCGACATCACCACGCACAAGGACGTGCTGGTGGCCGAGGCGTGGCGGGGCGACGCCGAGGCGACCGTCATGGTCGTCGGCATCGGCACCGACGAGGCGATCGGCCGGGTCGAGGCGCTGCTCGCGGCGCTGGACGGCCACGTCGATGCGCTCACCTTCACCAGCTCCGGGCATCGCGTGATCCGCCTGGTGTCGCGCGGGACCAGCAAGGGGGCCGCGCTGGCCGACGTGGCCCAGCGGCTGGGGGTCGCGCGCGAGCGGGTGGCGGTGATCGGCGACTGGTACAACGATCTGCCGATGTTCGACTGGGCGGCCCGCTCGTTCGCCATGCCGCATGCCCCCGACGAGGTCAAGGCAGCGGCGACCGACGTCCTCGGGGACGGCGCGTGCGGGCGCGGCGCGATCGCCGAGGCGCTCGAGGCGTGGCTGGACCAGCTCGACCGCGGGTCGTGAAGACGGCGGTGAAAGCGGCGCGGCCGGCCGCCGGATCGGCTGACGCCGGGCGGCTTGCCGGGTAGACTGCAGCGGCTTTGTCCTACGAGACGCGGATCGGCTGGCGCTACCTCTACCGGGGGCGCGGCGCGCACAAGCACGGGGTCGGCCTGGTCGCCTCGCTCATCCTGGCGGCGGTCGGGGCCGTGCTCTTCTTCACCACCAGCGGCAGCTCCGGCCTGGGCGTGGTCGCGCTGGCCGGCGGCATGCTGGGGACCATTCTCTTCGCGCTGCTCTACATCTTCAGCGTGTTCACCACCGTCTCGGTGCTGGGGGTGGTGTTCGGGGTCGCCGCGCTGACCGTCGTCCTGTCGGTCACCACCGGGTTCCAGCAGCAGTTCCGCGACAAGGTGCTGGGCGTCAACGCGCACGTCATCATCACCAAGAACACGAACGACTTCGTCGAGTACGAGGAGGTCGAGAAGCTGGCCTGGAAGATCGACCCGGAGGTCCTCGCGGTCCAGCCGTTCGTGTTCGTCGAGATGCTGGTCACCCGCGGCAAGGGCGACGTGTCCGGCGTCGCGATCAAGGGGGTGGACCCCGACCGCCTCACCAAGGTGCTCGACCTCCACAAGCACATGATCGAGGGCTCGGTCGCCGCGCTGAAGGTGCGGCCCCGGCCGGGCGAGCCGCCGCCGATCATCCTGGGCAAGGTGCTGGCCCGGAAGATCAAGGCCGGCGTGGGCGACGAGCTCACCCTGGTCCTCCCGCTCAGCAACGTGGATGTGTCCAACTGGACGGCCAAGGGGACCGCGCCCAAGTCGCGCACGTTCAGGGTCGCCGGCATCTTCTACAGCGGCTTCGACGAGTACGACCGCCGGCTCATGTACATCACCCTGGCCGACGCGATGGAGCTGTGGGGGCAGGGCAACCAGGTGCTCGGCGTCGAGCTGAAGGTGGCCGACGTCGATCGAGCCGACGAGATCGCGCGCAAGCTGGAGGCCAAGCTGGGCGGGGCGCCCTACCTGGTGCAGGACTGGAACGAGCTCAACCGCAACCTGTTCACCGCGCTGGCCCTGCAGAAGATCGTCCTGCTCATCATCCTCACCCTCATCATCGCGGTCGCCACCTTCAACATGGTCTCGGCGCTGACCATGATGGTCATCGACAAGACCCGCGAGATCGCGATCCTCAAGTCGATGGGGGCGACCTCGGGCGGCATCGCGCGGCTGTTCCAGGTGGTCGGGCTGGCGATCGGCGGGGTCGGCACCGTGTTCGGCCTGGCCATCGGGCTCACCCTGTGCGAGGTGGTCGAGCGCTACAACTACCGGCTCGACCCGCGCGTCTACCTGATCGACCGCCTGCCGATCTCGGTGAATCCGCTCGAGGTGGCGCTGGTCGCGGTCATCACCATGGCGATCAGCGGGCTGGCCACGCTGTTCCCGGCGGCCAAGGCCTCGTCTCTGACCCCGGTCGAGGGACTGCGCTACGACTGACGGTATAGTCCCGCGCATGATCTCCATCGATCTGCGCGGGAAGCGCGCCCTGGTCGCCGGCGTGGCCGACGACGGTGGTTTCGGCTTCGCGATCGCCAAGGCGCTGGCCGAGGCGGGCGCCACGGTCTGCGTCGGCACCTGGCCGCCGGCGATCGGCATCTTCACCACCATGCTGGCGCGCGGCAAGTTCGACGAGTCGCGCCGGATGAGCGACGGCAGCCTGCTCGAGTTCGAGAAGGTCTACGCGCTCGACGCCGACTTCGACACCGACGAGGACGTGCCGGCCGAGCTGAAGGCCAGCCGTCGCTACCGCGAGCACGGCGACGTGTCGATCGGCGGCATGGCCGCCAAGCTGCGCGCCGACTTCGGCGAGCCGTGCCTCGACGTGGTGGTGCACAGCCTGGCCAACGGGCCCGAGGTGAAGAAGCCGCTGCTCGAGACCAGCCGCAAGGGCTACCTGGCCGCGGTCGGGGTGTCGAGCTACTCGTACACGTCGATGGTGCAGCAGCTCGGCCCGATGGTGCGGCCGGGCGGCAGCTTCGTGGCGCTGACCTACCTGGCCAGCCAGCGAGTGGTGCCGGGCTACGGCGGCGGGATGTCGTCGGCCAAGGCCGCGCTCGAGTCGGACACGCGGCTCCTGGCCTACGAGGCCGGGCGGCGGTGGGGCCACCGGGTCAACGTGATCTCGGCCGGGCCGTACGCATCGCGCGCCGCGTCGGCGATCGGCTTCATCGACGACATGATCGACTACACCACGCGCAACGCGCCGCTGACCCGACGGCTCGAGTCGGAGGACGTCGGCCACACCGCGGCGTTCCTGGCCAGCCCGCTCGCGACCGCGATCACCGGCACCACGCTCTACGTCGACCTCGGCTACCACGCGATGGGCCTGGCGGTCGATCGCGAGGGCGCCCAGCCGAAGAGCTGAGTCGCGGCGCAGCGGGGTCGCTGAAACAGCCCTGCATCGTTTCGATACCTGTAGCGGCACCGCCGGACGCCGTGGGAGGCGACCCGCGGCCGCGCACTTGTCGCCACATCCGAGCGGCCCGGCTCTTGCTCATTGGGCCCGCCATGAGAAACGCGGCGGGACATGTTCTGGTCGGCGCGCTCTGCGCGCTCTCCTGGTCGTGCAGCGAGGAACCGTTCGACGAGGGCTCCTCCGGCCAGGAGATCCGCGGCGGGCGCGCGCGCGACGATCACCCTGAGGTCGCGCAGATGTTCCAGAACATCAAGAACCACGACCAGTGGTTCGCGTGCACCGCGACCCTCATCGACCGCAAGATCGCGATCACCGCCGGTCACTGCGTCGAGTACCGAAACCAGGACCGCAAGGGCAACTACGGCTACCTCGAGGTCCGGACCCGCAACTCGACCGGCGGCATCCAGACTCACCGCTACCAGATCGACGGGTACCACAACTTCGACGGCGCGCCGCACAACGTCAGCGGCGACCCGGACGACGTCGGCCTCATCCGGTTGAAGAGCGCGGTCCCGTGCAGCGTCGCGCACCCGGCCCGGCTCAGCAGGAACGGCCCGTCGAACGGCACGGTCGTCTCGCGCTGGGGCTACGGCGTGTGCAACGGCGAGGTGGCGCGCAAGCGGGTCAGGCACTTCCGGCGCGGCGGCGAGACTCACATGCTGTGCCACGGCGACTCGGGCGGGCCGACCCTCGATCCGGACGGCCGCGTCTACCAGATCAACAGCGGCGGCTCGCCCGACGGGCTGTCCGCCGACGAGGCGCCGCAGGACGGCGTCGCGCGGGTCGGCAAGGAGTGGAACGGGATCCAGCGAATGCTCGACCTCTGGGGCCGCGCGGGGGGCTGCTGATGAGCCCGCTCGCGACCCCGGCACCGACCATCACGAGGACGAGGACCACGACCATGACCCTGACCATCACCCAGACCAGCGGCGCCACCCGCGCCCTCGCCGCGCTGCTCCTGGCCCTCGCGGCCGGCGCGTGCGGATCGTCCGGCAGCGGCGGAGACGACGGCGACTCCAGCCCCGACGGCGAGGCGCTCGACATCGAGGTGGCCGACCCGATCGACGGGCTGCGCGCGACCACGTCGGTGGACGGGGAGCGGGTGACCATCGAGGCGCGCGTGGTCCCCGGCCAGCGCCGCGCCGACGAGCCGGGCGCCGGCGACATGCTCGGCGCGCGGGTCACCGGCGACGACGGCACCGTCTACGCCGACTGGCAGGTCGGCATCGTCAGCGACCGGGTGACCGGCGCGATCGGCGGCCTCGACATCGCCGCGCCGGACGCCGGCCAGGACTGGGCCGGGATGGCCGCCTCGCCGGTCGCGCGGGTGCTGGGCGAGGTGTCCAGCCGGGCCGGCGCCGCGCTCACCGCCGGCGACATGCCGCAGGTCGAGCTCGAGCTGTTCACCGTGGCCGACATGGGCCCGTACCTGGCCTCGCTGCCTACCATCGTCGGCGGGCTCGACGCGGTGTGCGGCGACGGCCAGTGCTCGGTGGACGAGACCGACGCCAATTGCCCGGAGGACTGCGGCTGCGCGGCCGAGGAGGCGTGCGGCGGGGTGGCCCCGTTCGGCTGCTACTGCGGCGACGACTGCGCCGAGAACGGCGACTGCTGCGTCGATGCCTGTCAGACGTGCGGGGCCGGCTGTCCGCCGTGCGGCGACGCGATCCCGTGCGACGGGTCGTGCACCAACGTGGCCAACGTCTGCAACGGGCGCTCCGAGTGCCCGTCCGGCGAGGACGAGGCGCGCTGCGGCGACGGCTCGTGCCGGGCCGGCCAGCTGGCCTGCGACGACGGCCGCTGCCTCGAGTTCTATCAGTTCTGCGACGGGACCAGCGACTGCGCCGGCGGCGAGGACGAGCTGTGCGAGTGCGCGTTCTGCGATCCGGGCTGATCCGGGCCGCGTCCCATCCCCTGTTACAGCCCTGGAACGTTGCAGATGCTGTTGCGACACCAGCCCGGCAGATCGGCCGGGCACGCCCTCCCTGCACTTGCGACCCGCCGTCGACGGCGCGCGCCTTGCTCTTACGCCAGCACCATGAAGTCGATGGTCCGCGATGAGCACGGGGCGATCTACGTCGAGTACCTGTCGCTACTGACCCTCGTCACCCTGGCTGGTGCGGCCGCGGCTCTCGCCCTCGGGCTGCCGCTCCTGCGCCTGTTTCGCTACGCCGAGCTGCTCATCGTGTTGCCGATCCCCTGACCGGAGGAAGTTTCATGTCTACGAAGATCGCGAACCGTCGGAAGAGAACCAAGCGAAGGCTCCTGGGCGACATCCGGGGCCTCACCACCGTCGAGTACATCATCATCCTGTGCCTCATCGCCGTGGTCGGCTTCGGGGTGTGGCAGCGGTTCGGCCGCAAGGTGAGGGACAAGGTCGACGGATCGACCACCCAGGTCGACGGCCTGCCCACCCAGACCGATCAGGACTAGAGCCACCCCAGTCGCCGGGCCGAGACGAGCGGCCGGAGAGGCACCATGGACCCAACCGCGATCGCACACGGATCCGCGCTGGTCATCGCGGCGATCGCCGCGGTCACCGACTTTCGCCGCGGCGAGATCCCGAACTGGCTGACTCTCCCGCCCCTGGTGGTGGCGCCGGTCGTCCACGCGATCACCGGCGGTCCGTGGGCCGGGCTCAGCTCGGTCGGCGCGGCGGTGCTGTGCGGGCTGGTCCCGTACTGGTTGTTCCGGCGCGGCGCGGCCGGTGGCGGCGACGTGAAGCTGTTCGCCGCCATCGGCGCGATCGCCGGCCTCTCGCTCGGGGTCGAGGCCCAGCTCGCCACCTTCATGGCCGCGGCGGTCATCTCGCTGGGCCGTCTGGCCTGGCGGGGCCGGCTGCTGCGGACCATCGCCAACGCGCTGTTCCTCGCCATCAACCCGATCCTGCCGCGCCGCTTCCGGCGCGAGATCGCCCCCGAGCTCATGACCGCGGTCAGGCTGGGCGCGTTCGCCCTGGCCGGCACCCTCCTGGCGGTGGCCATGCGCCACCCGCTGCCGTGGAGCTGACCGATGGGCCTACGCCATGACCTGCGCGGCGCGGTCTACGTCGAGTTCCTGCTGGTCTTCATGCCGGTCTTCCTCCTCTTCCTCGCCATCGTCGAGCTCGGGTTCGTGTACGCGGCCCGGCTGGTGGTGCAGCACGCCTCCACCCGCGCGGTGCGCGCGGCGGTCGTGGTGCTCGACGACGATCCCGCCCTCTACGGCGGCGCGCCGCGCGGGCGAGTCGACCTCGGCGGCAGCGCGCCGCAGCCGTCGCCGCTGGACGCCTTCATGACCGGCGCCGGCCTGGGCAACGGCGGGACCGACGCGGCCGGCGGGGCGCGCTTCCGCGACATCCGCACCGCGGCGTCGATTCCTCTCCTGGCGGTGGCGCCGACCGCGACCGCGCTCGAGGGCGGCGAGGACAACGTCGCCGTCGCGATCGGGGACGGCGACGAGCGCGCGATCGAGGGGGCGCAGCGCTACAACCGGCTGGCGCTGGCGGTCACCTTCCCGCCCGCGCCCGGCTCGAGCTCCACCCGCACCCAGTTCGGCGCCGACGAGCTGGTCACCGTGCGAGTCACCTACCTGTTCCGCTGCTCGGTCCCGCTGGTGTCGCGGATCATGTGCGACGGCCCGACCGGCGTGGCGGCCAAGCTGACCGCCTCCGAGCTGGGCCAGATCGCCCCGCTGGCCCTGCCCGGGGCCGACGGCGCGCGCTACCTCATCCTCCGCGGTGAGGCCAGCCTTCGCAACCAGGGGGCCGGCTACCTCTACGCGGGGCAGACCCCGTGAGCCGCGCTGCTCGACCGTCGGTGGCGCGCGACCAGGGCGGCGCGGTCCTGGTGATGGGCGTGTTCATGGCCGCCCTCCTGGTCGGCTTCCTCTACTACGTGAAGGGGATCGGCTCGGCGATCGTCTTCCGCGAGCGCATGCAGGACGCCGCCGACGCGGCCGCCTTCGCCGGCGCCACCGTCCAGGCGCGCGGCATGAACCTCATCGCGCTCATCAACGTGTCGACCGCCGGCGTGCTGGCGGTGGTGACCGCCACCCGGCTGGTCCACGCCTACATCGCCCCGTCGGCGATCGCGCTGGCGGTGCTGCAGTTCGCCGGGCAGCGGCCGGGGCTCATCGCGGTGCGCGACGCCGGCGCCGCCCACGACACCCGGCTGTCGCGCCCGCTGTTCGGCATCCTGCGGGCCGGCAACACGGCGGCCAACGCGGTGGCGACCGCGATCCCGCTGGCGGCGCAGGCCCACGCGATGGCGGCGGCGACCGGCGCCTATCACCCGGCGGTCCAGGCCGCCTTCCCGTACCCGGCCTTCCGCCGGCTACCGGTCGAGGACTCGACGGTGGACGAGCTCATCGCGCGCTCGGCGGCGCCGGCGGTGCCGCTCGCGGTCCTGCCGTTCCGCCCGTTCTCGGTCGCGATGGGCTTCATCGCGTCGAACCCGGTCGGCGTGGTCGCGGCGCTCAAGGCGCGCGAGGTGATGAACCAGATCGATCCGGCCAGCGCGCTCTTCATGGTGCCGCAGCACCTCAGCGACACCGCCGTGCTGGGCAGCGAGCGGCTGCAGATCCGGGTCGCGGTCGGCGGTCACTTCGACTTCGCGCTGTCCGAGCGCGGGGTGGAGGTGGCGACCCGGGGTCAGAACGAGGCCGCCGACGACAACCAGAACGGGCTGGCCGCGCTGGCCAGCGTCTCCCTGGCCCAGGCCGAGTACTACTACGACGGGCCCGACGGGCGCGACCAGTGGCTGTGGAACCAGCGGTGGAAGGCGCGCCTGCGCCGGGTCCGGGTCGACGGTCCGCAGCCGTGCTCCACGCTGTCGATCGACTGCGGCGCGCTCGACAACCTGTTCCAGCGCGGCCTCGAGCGGGCGGTGGTGCACTGATGCGCCGCGGCCGGAGCATGCGCGGCCAGCGCGGGGTGGCGTCGGTGGAGGCGCTGATCCTGGTGCCGTTCTTCTTCATCGTGTGGGGTTGCGCGTTCTTCATGCACCGCACGCTCGAGAAGAAGATGGTCGTCAACGAGATCGCCCGCACCTGCGCGTGGGAGCAGATGACCGGCGGGTGCGGCGGGCCGGGCTCGTCGCGCTGCCAGTTCTCGAGCGGGCCGCAGCTGTCCGACGAGCAGCTGGAGGGCAGCCGGGCCGCCATCGTCAACATCGAGAATCGCTTCCTCGGCTTCGCGATCGACTTCCGCGGCATGTTCGGCCCCGCGTTCCGCCCGGTGTTCGGCGCCGAGCGTCGGGGCCGGGTGTCGCGACCGCGCTCGATCGGCGGCGGCGACATCACGGTCGGCGCGGCGTTCTCGGCCATGTGCAACGAGACTCCGGGCGGGGAGACGGTGGCCAGCGTGGCGACCGGCGCGTTCTGCCAGCAGACCGGGTGGTGCCCGTGAGGCCCGTGATGCGCGCGATGCGCGCGACGCGCGCGCCTGGCCGGCTGGCTCGACTCGCCCCGCCGGTGGCGCGCCTGTCGCTGTTCGCGCTCGTGGTCGCCGCCGGGCTCCAGCTCCTGGCCGGCAAGCTCGGCCGCGACCAGGTGGACGGCGCGCTCCTCGATCTCGGCGCCGGGCTGGTCCAGCTGGCCGGTCCCGGTGACGGGCAGGCGCGCGCGCTCGAGCTCAACGGCAGCCGGCTCTACTTCGAGACCACCACCCGCGCGGCGGAGGTGACCGCGGTGCTCGACGACGCCGAGGCCGGCTGCTCCGGCCGGGCGAGCGGCTTCCAGCGCGCCGGCGACGGCGGCCGCGGCTACGTCGCCTGCCTGGGCCAGCTCACCTCCGACGAGCTCGCCGCGACCGGCGAGCTGGCGGTGCGGGGCGCGCCCGGCTACCGCTACGTCTACGCCCAGCGGGGCGCGGAGCGGACCCGGGTGGTCCGCTTCTGGACCGATCGCCCGGTCGACCTCGAGCGGCTGTTCCCGGCGCGCGGCGACGCGCCCGGCCGCGACGCGGTCGGCGTGCCGCGCCCACCCGGCGCGCGTCGCATCCTGTCGGCCCGCGAGGTCGGCGCGCCCCAGGAGATCACCCTCTACGTCGACCCGCGTGGCGAGTCGGACGAGCTCGAGCGCTGGTATCGCGGCGAGCTGGCCGGGCTCGGCTGGCAGCCGGTCGCCGCGCCGCCCGACCCGCCGCCACCGGCGAGCGCCGACCGCGTGCTCATGGCCCGCCGGGCCGGCGACCTGGCCGCGCTGGTCTTCGCCGGGGACGGCGCCGGCGGCCGCTCGGTCGCCATCCTCACCTCCCTGTAGCCCCCACCCAGAAAGGGAAGACGTACCGCATGAACCGCAAAGCGCTGCTCGCCGCACTCTTCATGGCGCTCGCCGGCGTGGCGCTGCTCCTGCTCTACAAGGAGCGGCTCGAGGCGGAGGCGTCCGGCGGGGAGCCGGTCGGCGTGCTCATGGCGGTCGAGGACATCCCGCTCGGGGCGGTTCTGACCGACCAGATGCTGGGCGTGCGCCAGATCCCCGGGTCGTACGTCGAGTTCCGCCACATCCGCGCGTCCGACGCGGCCCGCGTCATCGGGGTGCGGGTCAGCATGGAGGTGAAGGCCAACGAGTCGATCCTGTGGACCGACCTGGCCACCACCAGCGGCGAGCGGCGCGACCTGTCGTCGCTGGTGAAGAGCGGGATGCGCGCCATCACCATCCGCGCCGACGCCACCTCCGCCTTTGGCGGGCTGCTCCGGCCCGGCGATCGAGTGGACGCGTTCCTGACCGTCGCCCGCGAGGGGGACGCGAACGGGCGGGTGACGATCCCGCTCCTGCAGAACGTCATCGTGCTGGCGGTCGGCCAGGACACCGGCGCGCTCGAGGAGGAGCCGTCGCGCAAGGCCGGGCCGGTCAACCAGGTCACCCTCGGGGTGACCGTGGCGCAGGCCCAGGTGGTCGCGTTCTCGACCGACCGCGGCCGGCTGTCGCTGGTCCTGCGCAACCCGGACGACATCGCGATGCTCGACGGCATCCCCGACACCACCGTCGAGAAGATCCTCGACGCGGAGCGGCACGCGCGGCCAGGCGCCGCGCCGCCCCCGGCCAGCCCGTCGGGCGCATCCAGCCCGGGCGCGGAGGACAAGAATGATCGCTAGCCGCACCGTCCGGGCTGCCCTGGCCGCGCTCGTGGTCGCGCTGGGCGGAGGCGCGGCCGCCGCGCAGCCGGCCCCGACCCCGGCGCCGCCGTCGGCGGACACCCGCGACGAGATCAGCCTCGCGGTCGGCGAGCAGACCACCATCGCCGCCGTCGGGGTGAAGAACTACTCCGAGGGCGTCCCCGGCGTGGTCGACGTGCGCGTTCCCAAGGACGGCTCCGAGTTCGTGATCGTCGCGGTCAAGCCGGGCCGCACCTCGCTCCTGCTCCTGCTCCAGGACGGAACCAAGCAGCAGTACCGGTTCCGGGTCACCGCGGCCCGGGCCGGCGACGGCGCGGTCTCGCAGGTGGAGAACATCCGGCTCGACTTCTACTTCGTCGAGCTGTCGGACAACTACAACCACCAGATCGGGGTGGGCTGGCCGTCCGACTTCGGCGGCGGCGGCGTGTTCCGCGCCAACGCGGCGGTCGACCTGGTCTCCGGCGACGTCATCAGCGCGACCGCGGTGGTCGCCAACCAGCCGCTGCCCCGCCTCGACGTGCTCCAGTCGCGCGGCTGGGTCCGCATCTCGCGCCAGGCCGCGCTCATCACCGCCAACGGCAACGAGGCGACCTACTCGAGCGGCGGCGAGGTCAACCTGGCGGTGCAGGGCGCGCTGACCGCCGAGATCCGCCGGATCGAGTTCGGCAGCCTCATCCGGGTCCTGCCCCGCTACGACCGCGAGACCGGGCGGGTCGAGCTGTCGATCGGCGCCGACGTGTCCGACCTGACCGACGACCGCGGCAGCGGCATCCCCGGGCGCACGGTGTCCAAGCTGGAGACCCTGGTCAACCTCGAGCTCGGCCAGGGCGTGATGCTGGCCGGCCTCGACGCCCACACCGAGGCGTCGACCCGGACCGGGCTGCCGCTGCTGTCGCAGATCCCCGTGCTCGGCTACCTGTTCGGCACCGACGGCAATCGCGAGGAGCAGACCCAGAACGTCCTGTTCATCGTCCCGACCGTGGTCGACGTGGTCCAGGCGGACGCGCGCGGCCGGATCGGCGAGGCGCTGCGCGTGTTCGAGGAATACGACGGCGACATCGAGGAGGTCGACTTCATCGGCCAGCCGGCCCGGCCTCGCCCGCGCGCCCGGGCCAGCGCGCGGCGGAGGAGCAGCCGGCGATGAGCGCCGCCCTTCGCCGCTCGATCTCGATCGCGCTGCCGGACGGCAGCGTGGTCACCCGCCACGGCGCCGCGGTCATCGGGCGCGATCCCGGCTGCGACGTGGTGCTGGCCTCGGCCGAGGTGTCGCGCCGCCACGCCGCGGTCGAGGTGACCGGGACCGGCGCGTACCTGACCGACAACTCGGCCAACGGCACGCTGGTCGCCGATCAGCTGGTCGTGCGCACCACCGTGCCGCTCGAGCCGACCGCCGCGCTGCAGATCGGCCCGTACCGCCTCCTGCTCGAGATCGACGGGGGCGGGCCGCCGCCGGCCCACTTCTCGCTGGCCGCCCACACCCCGCCACCGGCGGCGCCGCCGTCCGGCGCTCTCCACATCCGGGTGCCGGGCGAGCTGCGCCGGCGCATCCACCGCGCGCTGCTCGATCACCTCGACCTGGTCAGCCTCGACCGCAAGCGGATGGACGAGCGCCTGCTCCGGCCCAAGGTGCAGAGCGCGCTGCGCCTGATCTGCCGCGACCTGGCCCCGTCGCTGTCGGACGGCGCGGACCTCGATCAGCTGATCACCGAGATGACCGATGAGGCGCTCGGGCTCGGCCCGCTCGAGCAGCTGCTGGCCGACGACAGCGTCAGCGAGATCATGGTGGTCACCCCGCAGACCGTGTTCGTCGAGCGCAGCGGCAAGATCGAGCTGACCGACCTGCGCTTCACCGACGACGAGGCGGTGCGCGCGGTCATCGAGCGCATCGTCACCCCGCTGGGCCGGCGGATCGACGAGTCCACCCCGCTGGTCGACGCGCGGCTGAAGGACGGCTCGCGGGTGAACGGGATCATCCGCCCGCTCGCGGTGCGCGGCGCCTGCATCACCATCCGCAAGTTCGCCCGCAAGCCGCTGGTCCTCGACGACCTCATCATCCGGGTCACCCTGACCCCGCAGATCGCCCGATTCCTCACCCGCGCGGTGGCGGTGCGCAAGAACATCCTGGTGTCGGGCGGGACCGGCAGCGGCAAGACCACGCTGCTCAACGTGCTGTCCTCGGCGATCCCGACCGGCGAGCGCATCGTCACCATCGAGGACGCCGCCGAGCTGCGCCTGCCGCAGATCCACGTGGTCTCGCTCGAGGCCCGCCCGCAGAACCTTGAGGGCAAGGGCGAGGTCACCATCCGCGACCTGGTCAAGAACGCGCTCCGCATGCGGCCGGACCGGATCATCGTCGGCGAGTGCCGCGGCGCCGAGGCGCTCGACATGATGCAGGCGATGAACACCGGCCACGAGGGCTCGATGACGACCCTCCACGCCAACAACCCGCGCGAGGCGCTGGCCCGGCTCGAGACGCTCTGCCTGATGGCCGGGCTGGCCCTGCCGTCGCGGGCGGTGCGCGAGCAGATCGCCCAGAGCATCCACCTGGTGGTGCACCAGGCCCGCCTGTCCGACGGCACCCGCCGGATCACCAGCGTGTCGGAGGTCGCCGGGCTCGACCAGAATGGCGAGCTGCGCATCCGCGAGATCTTCGGCTTCGTGCGGACCGGCACCCACGAGAGCGGTGAGGTGCTGGGCGAGTTCCGCATGACCGGCTACCTGCCGTCGTTCCTCGACGAGTTCCTGACCCACGGCCTCATCGAGGGGGAGGGGGACGTCCTTTGACCGACCCGGCCGAGCTGGTCGCCCACGCGGTCGCCGCCGGCGGCGAGTGGGTCGCGTACGCCGCGATCGCGCTCATCGGGTGCGGCGGCGCGCTGGTCGTCGCCATCAGCGCGACCAGCACCGACTCGTGGTTGCGCCGGCGCCTGGCCCGCTACCAGGACGCGCTCGACCGCGAGATCCGCTTCCTCCTGGTCCGCACCACCGGCGCGCGCATCCTGCGCGGGCAGATCGCCGCGCTCGCGGTCCTGGCGTTGATCGCGTTCCTCATCGACGACGGCTTCGTCATGGTCCTGGCCCCACCGATCCTCGCCCTGCCGATCATCCTTCTCCGCCGCCGGCGCGATCGCCGCACCCTCGCGCTCGAGATCCAGCTCGACGGCTGGCTGATGGTGCTGTCCAACGCGCTGCGCGCCGCCCCGTCCCTGGGCGAGGCGCTGGCCACCAGCGCGAGCTTGACCCGCGCGCCCACCTCGGAGGAGCTCGACCTGGTCCTCAAGGAGGTGCGGCTCGGCTCGCCGATCGATCAGGCGCTGCTGCACATGGGTGCGCGGGTGAACAGCCGCGTCCTGTGGGGCGCGATCGCCACCCTCCTGGTCGCCCGCCAGACCGGCGGTGACGTGTCGCGCATCCTGGAGGAGTCGGCCAGCACCCTGCGCGAGATGATCCGGCTCGAGGGCGTGGTCAAGGCCAAGACCGCCGACGCGCGGGCCCAGACGTACGTGCTGGCCGGCATGCCGTTTGGCCTGCTCGCCGCGATCCACTTCATCGACCCGACCTGGCTCGGCGCGCTGGGCCGGTCGGCGCTCGGCTACCTCATCGTCGGCGCGGCCGGCGCGCTGTGGGTGCTCGGGTTCCTGTCGGCCCGGAAGATCCTTTCGGTGGATCTATGAGCGAGCGCGACCTGCTCGGCTACGGCGCGGTGGCGCTGTTCGGCCTGGCCGCCGCGATCACCGCCTACGTGCTGGCCAGCGTCCCGGCGTCGATCTCGCCGCGGCTGGGCCTGCGCGGGCTCAAGCGGCGCCAGGCGCTCAGCCGCGGCGGCGCGTTCGCCACCCTCGAGCCGGTCATCCGGGCCGGAGCTGGCCTCATCGCGCGGCTGCCGCTGCCGGTGCTGCGCCGCCGGATCGAGGCCCAGCTGACCCAGGCCGGCGACATCCTCGGCCTCACCGGCGACGAGCAGATGGCGCTGTCGGTGCTGTCTTCGCTCGGCTTCCTCGCCATCGCGCTGGCCCTGCGCGACATCGTCGGCACCAGCCCGGCGGTGATCGCGCTGGTCATGGGCAGCGGCGCGATCCTCCCCCACCTTCGGGTAGCGGGCGAGATCCAGCGCCGCCAGCGCCAGGTCGACCGCTCGCTGCCGGTGGCGATCGACCTGGCCGCGCTGTGCATGGGCGCGGGGCTCGACTTCCCCGGCGCGCTGCGCCAGATCATCGACAAGTCGCTCATCGCCGGCGAGCCGCTCCACGAGGAGCTGGGCCGCATCCTGCAGCTGCTCGAGCTGGGCCGCACCCGGCGCGAGGCGCTCGAGTCGTTCGCCGAGCGGGTGCCGACCGAGGCGGTCCGCGACTTCGTCAGCTCGGCGGTGCAGGCCGAGGAGAAGGGCAACCCGCTGGTCGACGTGCTCCGCATCCAGGCCCGCATGCTGCGCATGCGGCGCAGCGTCGACGCCGAGCAGGCCGCGTCGCGCGCCGGCGTGATGATGATGATCCCGCTGATGCTCATCTTCGCGTCGATCGTCCTCATCCTGCTCGGCCCTTTCATCGTCAACGGCATGACGTCCGGGTTCTGAGGCCAGCATGACCCCCTACCTCGAGATCGTGCAGACCGACGGCTCGGCCGAGCGCTACCCGCTCGGCGGCAGCGAGCACATGATCGTGGGCCGGCAGCCGCGCGAGGGGATCGCGCTTCCCGGCGCGAGCGAGCTGGAGGCCGAGCACCTCCGCCTCACCCCGCGCCAGGACGGCTGCTGGCTCAGCGTCAGCCAGGGCGCGCGGGTCCCGGCCCTGGTCGGCGGACGCCACTACCCGGGCGGCCTCCTGCCGTGGGGCAGCGAGATCCAGCTCGGTTCGCTGTGGCTGCGCGTCACCGACGGGATCCCGGACGGCGCGCGGACCCGCTCGGTCGGCGGCGCCGGCATGCTGGCGGTGCTCGGACTGGTCGGGGTGGGGGCGTGGCTGTTCCTGTCGCCGACCCAGGAAGAGCTGCCGGAGATGACCTCGGCCCAGCCGCCCGCGCTGTTCGCGAGCGGTCAGCCGGCCTGCCCCGAGGCGGACCCGGCCGCGGCCGGGCCGCGCGCACGCGAGGCGGCGGAGGCCGCCCGCGCCAAGAGCGAGCGCTACCCGTTCGCCGCCCAGGACGGGATCCGCGCGGTCGAGCTGTACTCGCTGGCCTCGCGCTGCTTCGGCGCGGCCGGGCGCGACGGCGACGCCGAGCGGGCCGGTCGCGATCGCGCGGCGCTGGTCGCCCGCATCGACGAGGACTACCGCACCCACCGGCTCAAGCTCGAGCGCGCGCTCGAGTACGGCCGCACTCGCCAGGCCCTGCTCGAGACCCGCGAGCTCCTCGCCCTGGTCAGCCACCTGGACCATCCGTACACCGCCTGGCTGCGCTCGGTGGAGCGCCGCATCTCCCTGAAGACGAGGCCCCAGAAATGAAACGCACCGCGCTCGCCTGCCTGCTCGCCCTCGCCGCCGCCGTCGCCGGCTGCTCGCACGCCGGCCCGCGCCCGGCCGGGCCGCCGCCGGGCGATCCGCTCGGCGATGTCCGCGCGTCGGAGCTGTACCGGCGCGGCCTCGCGCTCGCCCGGATGGGCGACTTCGTGCGCGCCGAGCAGTACCTGACCAGCGCCATCGCGCGCGGCTTCCCCGAGGAGCGCGCGCTGCCCGCGCTGCTGCGCGTGTGCGTGGCGTCGTCGCGCCTGCGCGCCGCGCTCGGCCACGCCGAGCCGTACCTGGAGCGCAACCCGGACGCATGGTCGCTGCGCTACCTGGTCTCGTCGATCTACCTGGGGGTGGGCGAGGTCGACCGCGCGCGCGAGTCGCTCGAGCGGGTCATCGCCGACGCGCCGGATCAGCCGGACCCGTACTACCTGCTCGGCGTGGTGCTGCGCGACGAGGTCGGTGATCGACCGGGCGCGGCCCGGCGCTTCTCGCGCTACCTGGCGCTGGCCCCGGCCGGCGCCCACGCTCGCGAGGTCCGCGCCGCGGTGCGCGCGCTCGAGGCCACCCCGGTCGCGCGGCCGCCCCGGTCGCGGGCGGGGCGGCGGGCGCACCGCAAGCGGGCCGGCGCGGTGGTCAGCCGGGTGGAGGTGATCCGGTGATCCCGCAGCGCGTCTTCGAGCAGACCCTGCTCTCGTTCTTCGCCCCGGTCAGCCGGTTCCTCGACGACCCGTCGGTGACCGAGGTGATGATCAACGGGCCGTTCGAGGTCTACGTCGAGCGGGCCGGCCGGCTCGAGCGGACCGACGCCCGCTTCGACGGCGCCCACGCGCTGGCCGCGGCGGTCAGGAACCTGGCCCAGTACGCCGGCCGCTACGTCAGCGAGGACAGCCCGATCCTCGAGGCACGCATGCCGGACGGCTCGCGGGTCGAGGCGGTGCTGCCGCCGGCCGCGCCGCACGGCCCGCAGGTGTCGATCCGCCGCTTCTTCCGCCAGGCGCTGTCGATGGAGCAGCTGATCGGCTGGGGGAGCCTGTCGGCCGACGCCGGCCGGGTGCTGGCCGCGCTGGTCGCCTGCCGCCAGAACATCCTGGTCGCCGGCGGGACCGGCTCGGGCAAGACCTCGTTCCTGAACGTGCTGTCTGCGTTCATCGATCCGGCCGAGCGCATCATCGTCATCGAGGACGCGTGCGAGCTGCAGCTGGTCCAGCCGCACGTGGTCCAGCTCGAGTCGCGCCCGCCCGACGCCGAGGACCGGGGCCAGATCACCGCGCGCGACCTGTTCCGCGCCACCCTGCGCATGCGTCCGGACCGGATCGTGATGGGCGAGATCCGCGGCGGCGAGGCGATCGACCTGATCCAGGCGATGATCTCGGGCCACGGCGGCTGTCTGTCGACGGTGCACGCCACCTACCCGATCGACGCGCTCAACCGGCTGGAGACGATGGCGCTCATGAGCGACGTCAACCTGCCGCTGGCCGCGCTGCGGGTGCAGATCGCGTCCGCGATCGACTTCGTGGTCCAGACCGCGCGCCTGCAGGACGGCTCGCGCTGCGTCACCCACGTGACCGAGGTGGTCGGCCACGACCCGAACGACGGCTACCGACTGCGCGACCTGTTCGTGCGGCGCTGGTCCGGCCGCGACGCCGACGGCCGGGTGCTGTCCGAGCTGGTCTACACCGGCGAGGTCCCGCGCTGCCTCGAGATGATGAAGGCGCTCGGCATCGAGCCGGGCCTGCCGGAGCGCGGCTCGTGAGGACCCTGGTCGGGCCCGCTCCGACGGTCGCGCCGGCCGCGTGGGCCAGCGTGCGGCTGATCGAGGGCCAGGCCGAGGCCAACACCTGGCACGTGGACAGCTCGACCGCGCGCGCCCAGCTGGCGATCGGCAGCGCGGAGACCTGCGCGTGGCGGATCACCGCCGCCGGCGTGGCCCACGTCCACTTCGAGCTGTGGTGGGACGGGCGTCGCCTGTGGATCTCCGACACGCGCAGGGCCGGCGGGGTGGTGGTCGACGGCGCGCCGGTCGGCGACTGGCAGGAGCTGCCCGGCCGGGCCCGCATCGAGTTCGGCCGCGCGGTCATGCTGGCCGAGTCGTCGGTGCCGGCGGTGCGGGTGGCCGACGCGATCGACGAGGAGGCGTCCGGCGAGATACCGGCCCACGCGGCCCGGACCCTGGTGTCCGATCCGTCCGAGATCCTGCGCCGGCGGCGACCGGACGCGCCGCCGTCGATGCGGGAGCCGGACGACTCCGGCGACGGGGAAGGGGAGGAGGAGCCGTCGCCGGGCAACGCGACGCTCATCCGCGCGCCGCGCCCGCTCGGCCTCGCCATGCCGCCGCGGGCGCCGTTCCGCGAGGAGGCGTTTCGCCCGGACGCGCTCGGCCCGCAGCGGATCGGCGGGGGCGCGGCCGGCCCCGACCGGTTCGCCGCGGATCCGGCGCGAAACGGCGGCTCGCCGCCGCCGAGGACCCAGCCGTCGCGCGCGCTGTCGCCGTCGCCGGGTAGCTCACCGACGGTGATCATGCCGGCCTACGGGCGGCCGGCGCTGCTCGGCCCCGCGGTCGGCAAGGGGCGCGCCACGCTGTCGGTGCCGGCGCGGACCTGGCTGTTCGCGGCCGCGACCGCCGCCGCGCTCGTGTTCGTGTTGCTGCAGGGTGGCGGAGGCGACGAGGACGCGGCCGACGAGGACGCGACCCAGGAGTCCGCGGCGCCGGTCGCATCCGGGTCGTCGACCGGGGCCGACCCCGCGGCCGCCGACGCACCGGACGTGCCGGGGGCCGCGACGCTGGCCGCGCTGGCCGATCGCGCCGCCGCGATCGGGGCCGGCGGGCCCGCCGCGGGCGCCGATCGCGCGGCGGCAGCCGGGGCTGCGACCGGGACCGGGACCGCCACCGGCGACGGCGCCGCGCCTGCCGCGAAGGACGCCCCGCCCGCCGCGGCCCCGCACCCGGCCGGCGGAGGCGCGACCGAGGCCCAGGCCGCCGACCTGCTCGCCGCCGGCCGCCAGCGCGAGGCGCTCGCCCTCTACGACGAGCTCGCCCGCAGTCGACCCGAGCAGCCGGCCTTTGCCGCGATCGTCGTCATCCTCCAGCGCCGCCTGACCGCGCGCTGCGCCCACGCCGAGCCAGGAGGAGCGCCGTGCCCCGCCGTGCATCCATGACCCGCGCCGCCTCCGGCCGCGCCGCGCGGGCGATCTCCACGATCTCCACCGTCGCGCTGGCCGGCGCGCTCGCGGTGGCCGTGGGCGGCTGCGAGTCGCCCGCGGTGCCGCGCGCCACCTTCCCGGTCACCTTCATCGCCCGCGCCGACGAGCCGCTGGCCGGCGTCGCCATCAGCATCGACGGCGATCACCGGCTCGGCACCACCGGCGCCGACGGGATCCTGCGCGCGACCCTGAGCGGCCCCGAGGGCGCCGCGGTGCCGTTCCGGGTCACCTGTCCCGACGGATACCGCGCGCCGCGCGAGATGCCGATCCTCACCCTGCGCCGCTTCGTCGGGCTCGATCCGGCCAGCGCCGCGCGCGGCATCCAGGTCTCGATCGAGTGCAACCCGGCCCAGCGCATGGCCGCGCTGGTGGTCCGCGCCGGCCAGCCCGATCTCCCGGTCCTGGCCCGCGGGCGCGAGGTCGCGCGCACCGGCCCGGACGGGGTCGCCCACGCGCTGCTCGCGCTGCCGCCCGACACCACGTTCCGGGTCGTCCTCGACACCAGCACCCGGCCCAAGCTCCACCCCGAGAGCCCGGCCACCACGCTCGCCCTGGCCGACACCGACGAAATCTTCGTCATCGATCAGCGCTTCGAGGTCGACCAGCCGCCTCCGGAAGCGCCGCCCCAGCCCCGGCGCCGCCATCGCCGCAAGAAGCCCGTCGAGCCGCCGCCGCCGGCGACCGAGCCGCCACCCCCCGTGCACAACACCGTGCCAGAGCCCCTCAAGTAGCCGATCCCGCCCGACCGGAGGAAGTCATGAACAGAGCGCGCCCATCGATCGTCACCGCAGCGGCCCTGCTGCTGCTCCAGGCCTGTGCTGGAGACTCCAGCTCCGACCGCCCACCCGGCGACGACGTCGTCGACGAGTCGGCCGGCGAGGACGCCATCGCCGTCCTGACCGGCAAGGCACCCGGCGTCGCGGTCATCGTCGAGTACACGGAGGGCGCCGACGTCGACTCGGTCACCGACGATCTCGGCGCCGACTACGACCTCAACATCACGAGCCGCTACCACGAGGTCTTCCCCGGCGCCGCCTTCATCGCCCCGGACGACGCCGCCGTGGCCGCGCTGACCGCCGACCCGCGCGTCCTCACGGTCACCCCCGACGAGCTGGTCTCGGCCGACAGCATCACCAGCGCCGCCGACTCCGAGCTGCCCGGCGCGATCGAGGAGGCCGAGGCGGCCGGCGAGATGGACACCGAGGGTGGCAGCGCCGGCGGCGACGCCGACGACGAAGTGCGCACCATCAAGCAGCTCACCCCCGAGGTTCAGTCGACCGGCTGGCGGCTCATCCGCGGCGGCGACTCGCCCGGCGATGGCCGCGGCATGACCGTGGCCGTCATCGACAGCGGCATCGACCTCCACCACCCGGACCTCGCGCCCGCCATCCACTCGAGCCTGGGCAAGGACTGTGTGCGCCGCAAGAACAAGACCCTCCAGGACCAGCACGGCCACGGCACCCACGTGTCCGGCATCATCGCCGCCCAGCACAACGGGTTCGGCACCGTCGGCATCGCGCCGGCCGCCCGGATCGTCCCGGTCCGCGTGCTCGACGGCGAGAACGCCGGTACCGACTCGACCGTCCTCTGCGGCGTCGACTACGTCATGCGCCACACCGGCACCATCGACGCGGTCAACATGTCGATCCAGCACGACTGCGGCCAGGCGTGCAGCAACTTCGACGAGACGCCCAAGCAACGCGCCATCAAGAAGCTCATCCGCCGCGACGTGTTCGTGGCGATCTGCGCCGGCAACTTCGGCACCGACGCGCGCTGGTCGGATCCCGGCTTCATCGAGGAGGGGGTGACGGTCTCGAACTACGCCGACTTCAACGGCAAGATGTCGTCGACCGACCACTACAGGCAGACCAGCGGCTTCGGCGCCGGGGTCGACATCGGCGCGCCCGGCACCCACATCCTGTCGACCTGGGTCAGCTCGAAGGGCAAGCACGTCTACAACCGCATCACCGGCTGCTCGATGGCGACGCCGCTGGTGACCGGCGCGGCGGCGGTCTACAAGCAGGTCTATGGCGGCGGCCCGGCCAAGATCCGCCAGATGCTGCTCGAGGACGCCCGCACCTCGTACCCGGGGCGCGGCGGCGACCACCCCGAGCGCCTCCTGCTCATGCGCGGCCAGGGCGGCCCGAACGGCACCGGCTGCGGCGACGGCGTGTGCCAGGGCGACGAGACCGACGCCACCTGCGGCGCGGACTGCGGCTGCGACGCCGCCCTCGACTGCAACGACGTGGCCCCGTTCGGCTGCTACTGCGATCCAGGCTGCGGCGCGAGCAAAGACTGCTGCGCCGACGCCGCCCAGGTCTGCCCGGCGCCGTAGCGCGGCCGCCGATGCCTGCCGGCCGGCGGGACACCGTCATGGTGGCAGAGGGAGGACCCGATAGCCGAACTCCCGCCCGGCCTCGTCGATCAGCTCGTCGTCGATCGGGGCCGTGCTCGCCGTGGGTAGCGAGGCGAGGGCGGCTCCGGCGGCGGCTCCTTCATCTCCGAACCAGCCAATCGCGACGAGCTCCGCGCTCAGATCATGGCGGACTCGATACCGCACGCCGGCGAAGTTCGGTTGAAGGTGGTCAGCCAGCGCCTGCGGCGCCGCGTAGTCGTCCCCGCCCGTGATGGATACGGTGACTCCGGCCCTCAATGCCTTCTTCACCGTGAGGTCACACACACGCAGGTCCGCTTCGAGCCGGATCGTGCTGAGGGCCCGCGCGGCAATGTCACCGGTCGACCACGTCATCACCGTGCGGAAGGACTCGACCCAGGCACCCAGGGGACTCTCTGCCCAGTAGCACGTGCCGCGGGCTGGCGTCCCGGTTGGATTGAAACGCCCGCTGGACGAGCCGTCGAAGAACCATGGTCCGAACCGGGCCTGATGGATCCGATGGAGCCTGGTCCCGGCCCTGAGCTTCGCCGCTGGAAGCTTTCCGACGTGGATCGCGGTCAATGCGACAGCCGCTCCGCGTCTCGAGCGGCGACGAGCATCAGGCGCTCTGGATTGCCGCCGCCCTTCAGAAAGGTCACCGGGTCGTGGCCATCGAGCTCCGGGTGGTCTACTTGAAACCAGGAGGCAGCCGTCCAGGGAGACAGCGCGCCCCGGTCCACGAGGTGCTCGTGTGCGGTCGCGAGACACTCGCGGTGCTCGCCGCTGACCGCGAACTGCCAGGCGGGGAAGCGCACGCGTGCGCCTTGCGGCAGGGCCACGATGCGGTGCTCGCCGACCAGCGTGCTGACGCGCTGCTTGGACACGCGAAGGATCGCGGCGACGTCTCGTGTCTCGAGCAGACGGCCGAGGCGGGCCTCCCAGGCCTGATCGGCGACGGCCAGCAGAGCAGCGCGACGAACGGTCTGGCGGTCCGGCGCCGTATCTCCCAGGAGAGAGCGAAGCTCCTCGGCGAAGATGTCGCCGGCTGCACCGAACGGGTCGGACGACTCCTGGTCGATGGAAGCCGTCACCTCTTCGATCTGGTCGAGCTGGTCGCGAATCGCATCCACCTTGGCGCGCACGTCGGCTCGTCTATCGACCTCGAGGGCCCGTCGCCGGGACTGGGGCGCTGTCGCGGGAGCCTGGGGGCCCACGCCTGGAGGTCTCCTGGCGCCGGAACGTCGTTTGGGCGTCCGTCTGTTGACGGCCATGACGACAAGTATATGCGGAACGTCAACCTCGTCAATGACGCTCCAACGATCAGACGCCGCTCGTCACCCGGCCGGCAGCATCGCCCCGGCCGCGGCCAGCGACTCGGCCATCGCCATCGCGCTGCGCGGGCGCTGGCCGGGGTCCTTGCTGAGCGCGGCGAGCAGGATGCTCTCGAGCGCCGGATCGACCTCGCGCTCCGGCGCGACCACCCGGGGCGGGGCCGGCTGCTCCTCGAGGTGCAGGTTGATGAGCTCGAGGTCGGTCTCGGCCACGAACGGCCGGCGGCCGGCGCACAGCTCGTAGAGGATGACGCCGAGCGCGTAGAGGTCGGAGCGCTCGTCGCCGGCCTCGCCCATGAGCCGCTCCGGGGCCAGGTAGGCCAGGCTGCCGACCACGTGGCCCTGGGCGGTGAGCCGGGTGCTGCCCTCGAGCGCGGCGAAGCCGAAGTCGATCAGCACCACGCGCTCCTGCCCGCTGTCGACCGGCTCGAGCATGAGGTTGGCCGGCTTGAGGTCGCGGTGGAGCACGCCGACCTCGTGGGTCGCGGCCAGGCCCTGCAGCGCCTGCCACGCGTAGCCGGCCGCGCGCGCCGAGCTGACCCAGCGCTCGCGCTGGACCACGTCGCGCAGCGAGCGCCCGTTGAGCAGCTCGACCACCAGGTAGGGCTCGTTGCGCTCGGTCAGCCCGCCGCCGTACAGCTTGGCCACGTTGGGGTGGCGGATCATCTGCTGGACCTTGGCCTCGCGATCGAGCCGGTTCAGCGACTCGGGATCGCGCGCCATGTGGCTGCGCACGATCTTGAGCGCGACGTCGCGGTCGCGCTTGTCGTCGTGCGCGGCGAACACCTCGGCCACCGAGCCGACCCCGAGCGGCCGCACGATCCGATAGCGCCCGGCGATGGTGTCCCCCGGCCGGGCCAGCGGGCTCATGGCGGTCAGTGTAGCGCGGATCGCACGGGACCTTGACCCGGCCGCCCGACATCGGCTATCGCAACCACGTGGAGGCGCGCGAGCCGGGTGCAGCCCAGGCCGACCGACTGGTCGAGCGCCGGGTGCTTGCCGACGCACCCGCGGTGGGCCGCATGCTCCGCCGGCTGGCCAGCGAGATCGTCGAGAAGACCGGCGGCGCGGCCGGCCTCGCCCTGGTCGGCATCCGCACCGGCGGCCTCCACCTGGCCGAGCGGCTGGCCCGCCAGATCGAGGAGATCGAGGGCCGGCGGCCGCTGTTCGGAACCGTCGACATCACCCTCTACCGCGACGACGTCTTCCGCGGCCTGCCGCGCCCGGAGATCGGCCCGACCGAGCTGCCGTTCGAGCTGGGCGGGGTGACGGTGGTCCTGGTCGACGATGTCCTCTACACCGGCCGCACCATCCGCGCCGCGCTCGACGCGCTCATGGACTTCGGCCGCCCGCACGCGGTCCAGCTCGCCGTGCTCATCGATCGCGGCCGGCGCGAGCTGCCGATCCAGGCCGACTACGTCGGGCTGGCCGCCGAGACGGCCGCCGACGAGTCGGTGAAGGTCTTCCTGACCGAGGCCGGCCACGACCGCGACCGGGTGGTCGTGCGGGTGCGCGAGGTCGCCAGCGGCCCGGGCGCCGGGGAGGCGCCGTGAGCCCGGACCGGCGCAGCTTCCCGCACCGACACCTCCTGTCCATCGCCGATCTCGAGGCGGCCGACCTGATCCAGATCCTCGACCTGGCCGACTCCTTCCTCGAGATCGGCGAGCGCGCGATCAAGAAGGTGCCGACCCTGCGCGGGCGCACCGTCATCAACCTGTTCCTCGAGAACTCGACCCGCACCCGCACCTCGTTCGAGATCGCGGCCAAGCGGATGAGCGCCGACGCGATCAACATCAGCGGCTCGAGCTCGAGCGCGACCAAGGGCGAGACCACCCTCGACACCGCCCGCAACCTCATGGCGATGAGCCCGGACGTGATCGTCCTGCGCCACTCCGCGTCGGGCGCGCCCGCGCTCATCGCCCGCCATGTCGACGCCGCGGTGGTCAACGCCGGCGACGGCACCCACGAGCACCCGACCCAGGCGCTGCTCGACTGCGCCACCATCCGCCGCCACCGGCGGCGCGGACAGCCCGGCCTGGACGGGCTCGAGGTCGCCATCGTCGGCGACATCGACCACTCGCGGGTGGCTCGGTCCAACATCCTGGCCCTGTGCAAGCTGGGCGCGCGGGTCCGCCTGTGCGCGCCGCGCTCGCTCATGCCGCGCGGCATCGAGCGCCTGGGCGGCGACCTCACCGCCGAGCGAGTCCGCGCGGTGTCGTCACTCGACGCCGCCCTCGAAGGGGCCGACGTGGTCATGATGCTGCGGATCCAGAGCGAGCGCATGGGCGGCGAGACGCCCCGCTTCGCCAACACCCGCGAGTACTCGCGCTACTTCGGCCTCAGCCTCCGCACCCTGGCGCGGGCCAAGCCGGACGCCATCGTGATGCACCCGGGCCCGATCAACCGCGGGGTCGAGATGATGCCGGACGTGGCCGACGGGGCCCGCTCGGTCATCCTCGAGCAGGTCACCTACGGCGTGGCGGTGCGCATGGCGGTGCTCTACCTGCTCGGCGGCGGCGCCCACGACGAGGGCCACGGGCCGGCCGCGCGCCCCGCGGGAGAGGCGCGCTCGTGAGCGGTGAGCTGCGGCCGCCGGTTCTCCGCCTGCGCGGGGTGACCAAGCGCTACGGCGACTTCCTGGCGGTCGGCGACCTCTCGGTCGAGATCCCGTCGGGGGTCATCTACGGCATGCTCGGCCCCAACGGGGCCGGCAAGACCACCACCCTCCGCATGGTCAACGACATCCTCGCCCCCGACGAGGGCGAGATCCGGCTGTTCGACGATCTCCGGCCGGGCCGGATCGCCGGCCGCCGCATCGGTTACCTGCCGGAGGAGCGCGGCCTCTACCCCAAGATGCGGGTCGCCGACGAGCTGCGCTTCTTCGGCGAGCTGCGCGGCCTCGGCCGCCGGGTCGCCAGCCAGCGGGCCGGCCGCTGGCTCGAGCGCCTCGACCTGACCCAGTGGGCCCGCAACAAGGTGCAGGACCTGTCCAAGGGCATGCAGCAGAAGGTGCAGTTCGCCGCCGCGCTCCTGCACGAGCCGGAGCTGCTCATCCTCGACGAGCCGTGGAGCGGGCTCGATCCGATCAACGCCGAGGTGCTGCGCGAGATCGTGGTGGCGGAGCGAGACGCCGGCCGCACGATCCTGTTCTCCACCCACCTCATGGAGCAGGCCGAGCAGATCTGCGATCACGTCTGCCTCATCGTGCGCGGGCGCAAGGTGCTGGACGGCCCGCTCGATCGCATCAAGCGCGAGGCGGCCGGCGACCGCCTGGTCGCGCTCGACTTCGTCGACCCGGCGGCGGAGGCGCGCGCGCGCGACTCGGTCCTGGCCGACCCGAGCCTGGTCTCCGCGATGCGCGCGCGGCGCGGCTACCTCGAGGTCGAGATGGCCGGCCGCGGCCAGGAGCCGGCCGACCGCCTGCTCGCCCAGCTGGTCGGCCAGGGGATCGGGCTGCGCCGGTTCGAGCTGGTCCAGCCCAGCCTGCACCAGATCTTCGTCGACAAGGTCGGAGCCGAGAACAGCCAGAAGGTCGGGACGGCGGAGGTGGCGCGTGCCTGAGTGGTTGGTGATCGCCCGGCGCGAGTTCGTCGAGCGCGTCCGCACCATCTGGTTCCTGATCGTCACCCTGCTCGGCCCGGTCGCGATGACCGCGCTCATGGTGGTGCCGGCCTGGCTGACGGTGCGCGCGTCGCGGGAGACGGTGATCATCCAGGTGGTCGACCGAAGCGGGCACAAGCTGTTCCCCGATCTGGTCACCGGCGCGGCCCTGGCCGGCGTCAACTTCGACCTGAAGGAGGCCCCGCCCGGGGCGGACGACGCGCACCTGCTCCAGAGCATCCGCGAGGAGAAGATCAACGGGTTCCTGGTCATCCCGCCCGACGCGCTGGCCGGCCAGTCCGCCACCTATCGCGGCGACAACGCCTCCAACTTCCGCATCAAGGTCTCGCTCGTCCAGGCGCTCAACTACGCCGCGGTCAAGGCGCGGGCCAGCGCCGCCGGCATCGCGGCCGCGACGTTCGACAGCCTGCGGTCCCCGCCGGTCGACGTCGTCGCCCAGACCGACAACGGGAGCGGCCAGGCGACCTCTGGGGAGGCCTCGTTCATGACCGGCTTCGTGGTCATGTTCATCCTCTACATGTCGATCCTGCTCTACGCGGTCAACGTGCTGCGCAGCGTGATCCAGGAGAAGACCAGCCGGGTGGTCGAGATCGTCATCTCGGCGGCCAGCCCGCGCGCGCTCATGCTCGGCAAGGTGATCGGGGTCGGCGGGGTCGGCCTGTTCCAGCTCGGCATCTGGGCGGTCATCTCGCTCGGCCTCATCCACTTCCGCGCCGAGGTGCTGGGCCTGTTCGGGCTGAGCGGATCCGGCTTCGCGTTGCCGCCGCTCAGCGTGGTCGACGTGGCGATCATCCTGGCCTACTTCGCGCTCGGCTACTTCCTTTACGCGGCGATCTACGCGGCCATCGGCGCCATGGTGAGCAGCGAGCAGGAGGCGCAGCAGCTGCAGATGCCGGTGGTGCTGCTGCTCATCCTGCCGGTCGCGTGCGTGCAGATGGTCTCGAACGACCCGCGTGGCGGGGCGGCCCAGCTCCTGACCGCGGTGCCGTTCTGGTCGCCGGTGCTCATGCCGATGCGCTACCTGCTCGGCGGGGCCACCTGGACCGAGGTCGCCACCTCGCTCGCCATCCTCTTGCTCAGCATCGCCGCGGTGGTGGCGGTGGCCGGCCGCATCTACCGGATCGGCGTCCTCATGTACGGCAAGCGGCCCTCGCTGCGCGAGCTGGGCCGCTGGATCCGCTACTCCTGAAGGAACGAGGGCGCGGCCACGCTGTGGCCGCCGTCCATCACGTAGATCGCGCCGGTCACGTACGACGCCGCGTCGGTGGCCAGGTAGACCGCCAGGTCGGCGATCTCGGCGACGGTGCCGAGCCGTCCGAGCGGGATCTGCTTGACGAGGCGGCGGCCGAGCTCGCCCGGCGCGAGCCGGCGCATGCCCTCGGTGTCGCCGATCGGCCCGGGCGCGATCGCGACCGCGCGCACGCCGAACGGGCCCCACTCGACCGCCAGTGATCGGGTGAGCTGATCGACGCCAGCCTTGGCCGACGACGCGTGGGCCTGGAGCGGCGTGCCGTGCGCCTGCAGGGTGGCGCTGAGGTTGACGATGAGGCCGCGCTTGCTCTGGCACAGCAGATCGAACGCCGCCTTGCATGCGTTGAAGGTGCCGACCAGGTCGATCTCGATGACGGTCTTGAACGCGTTGGACGAGAGCGCGGCGGCCGGAGCCAGGAAGTTGCCGGCCGCGCCGTTGACCAGCGTGTCGAGCCCGCCGAAGCGGTCGGCGCAGGCCGCGACCGCGCGGGCGAGCTGGTCCGGCTGGCGCACGTCGGCCGCCGACCACATCACCTCGGTGCCGGTCTCCGCGCCCAGCTCGTCGGCGGCGGCGCGCAGCACCTCCTCCTTGCGACTGACCAGGCACACGCGCGCGCCGTGCGCCGCGTACGCGCGCGCGATGCCCTTGCAGATGCCGCTGCCGCCGCCCGTGACCAGAGCCACGCGGCCGGCCAGCACGTCTCCCCGGAAGATGCTCACCCGGCCAGCATACCGCCAGAAAGCCGGAACCGCGGCCGGGTGCCGCTGTCTCAGGCTGAACACGTTGTCTGCGCGCGCGCGGCCCGTCGTCCGCAGCGCCGCCCCCGGAGGTCCGCATGGTGAAACCGGCGCGCATCGCGCCATGGTCGATCTCGTTGCTATCGCTCTTTCTCTGCGCTGCGCTCGGCCGCCCGGCCGACGGTGGCCACGTGCAGCGTCGCTCCGCCGACCGCTGCGTGCGCTACAGCCAGAAGATGGAGCGAGGGCAGACCGGCGCGGCGCTGAGCCTGCGCAACGGGTGCCGCACCGCGGTGACCTGCACCATCGAGTGGAAGCTGGTCTGCGGCGGCGGACCGGCCGGCGGCGTGGAAGCGGCGAGCATGGAGCTCGAGCGCGGCGAGAAGAAGGAAGTCAGCGCGTCGGCGGCGGCGTGCGACCGCGACTGGCAGGTGACCGACGTGCGCTGGACCTGCGATCCGGTCCGCGCGCCCTGACCGATCGGGGCGAGCAGCAGCCGTCATCCGAAGAGACCGGCGCGACCCATCCGCGCCGGAACCGGGTAGACCCATTCCCGCGCTCCTGCGTCTCAAGCTGGCAGGAACAGTCAGAGACGTAGCTAGCCGAGGAACGAACCGAACCGACCACGCCTTACGCCCCGGGTCCGTGAACGCCGAAATGGGCGGAACCACGGGCCCGGCTCTCGACCCGCGCGGCCGGGAGCCAGACAAGGGCGTGGCTGGTCGGGCGGGGCTACACTATGGTCTACCCACCGGAACGAACGATCTCTTCGGAAACACGCGATGTTGGAATGCCAAGATATGGACGAGCTCATGATGGACTGGCTCTACGACGAGCTGGATCCACCGAGCTCGGCCCGCGTCGCCGAGCACGTCGGGCACTGCGCCCGCTGCTCGGCCGAGCTGGGCGCGCTTCGCCGCACCCGTGAGGCATTCCGCGGGCTGCCCGAGGCCGAGCCGCCCCCGTCGCTGAGCGCCATCCTCTTGCACGAGGCCGCGCGGCGGGCGCCGTCGGTGCAGGCTGGCGTGGTGGTGGTCGCCGCACCCGTTCGCGGCGACACCGGGCTGTGGGCCCGGATCGCCGCGTGGCTGCGGCCGCTCGCGCTTCACCCGTCGATCGCCGCGGCGGCGGCGCTGCTCCTGGTCGCCGGCGTGGCCGGCGCGCTGTACGTGCGGCGCGGTGCCGAGATCCACGTGCCGGCCCGGCATTCGGGCGCGGATCTGCCGCCCCCGCCGACCGCTTCAGGCGAGGCCGAGCAGGGCGAGGCGAACCAGGCATCCACGCCGGCGAGCGGAACCGAGACCGCATCGCCGGCCCCGGCGCCATCCGAAGATCCATCTCCGGAAAAGCAGCTGGCCCAGCCGGCCACGACCGCGCCGTCGGTGAGCACCGAGGCTGACGGCGACAGGGAAGAAGAGCCGGCCCGCGATCCCGAGCGCTCCAGCGGCTACGCCGCCGGCGTCCTCGACGACCAGCGCCAGGCCGATGTCGGCGCCGCGCAGGGTGTGGACCGGGCGGCCGGAGTGAAGGGCGCCGAGAAGAAGAAGACCGCGGTCCCGGACGTTCGCGACGGCCGCTTCGCCCGCTACCGCGCCAAGGGCGACGCCTACGGCGACCAGTCGCGCGACAAGGCACCGGCCGAGAAGCCGGCCCGGCTGGCGCGGAACGACCGCAAGGAGGCGAACGCGGTCGGCGGTGCCGCCAATGCCAGGCCAGCCGATGCCAAGCTAGCCAAGGATGAGGCCAAGCTCGAGGCCGGCCCGGGCGGCCCGGTCGCCGGCCGCGGGGCCGACACGGCGACCGGCAGCGCTCCGCCAGCCCAGTCCGCTGCGCCGGCAGCCCCGCGGCCCGAGACGCGCGCCCAGGCCGCCGACGAGCTCGCCGACGCCGAGCCCGCCGGTGGCGCGCCCGTCACCGTCGCCGGCAAGGCACGCGAGGACGAGCGCGCGCGCAAGGAGCAGGGCTGGCTTCAGGCGCAGGAGGGAAAGCTGGCCGCGCTGGTGAAGAGCGGCCGCTGTCGCGAGGCCGCCACCGTCGCCAACGACATCCTCGACCGCAACGCCGCCTACTACACGCGCCGGGTCGTGGGCGCCAGGGTCGCCGGCCGCTGCCAGCGCTACGTCGGCGATGAGCAGCGCCGTCGCTCCACCCGGCGCGCGAGCAAGAACGCCGCCAGTGCCGGGAAGAAGGTGAAGGCCGCGCCCGAGGCGGACCGCGCCAGCGCACAAGAGAAGCAGTGACCGCGCCGCGCCGCGTCCTCATCCTGGCCCCGACCACCTCCTATCAGTCGGAGGACATCGCCGCGGCGGCGCGCCGGCTCGGGATCGAGCCGGTGCTCGCCACCGATCGCTGCCACGTGCTGGCCGACGTGTGGCCGGCCGGGGCGCTGGCCCTCGACTTCCGCCACCCCGAGCGAGCCGCCGAGCAGGCGCTGGCCGGCGGCGAGATTCACGGCGTGGTCGCCACCGACGAGAAGACCGCGCTCATCGCCGCGCTGGTGGCCAGCCGGCTCGGCCTGCCGCACGCGTCGGTGGCCGCGGCCCGCGCGGCCGGCAACAAGGCGCGCTTCCGCGAGGCGCTGCGCGCGGCCGGGCTACCCCAGCCCGACGGAGCGATCGTGCCGGCCGGCGCCGACCCGGGCCCGGCCGCCGAGCGGATCGGCTTCCCGGTGGTGGTGAAACCGCTGCACCTGTCGGCCAGCCGCGGGGTCATGCGGGCCGACAACCGCGCGGAGCTGGCCGCCCGGGCCGAGCGCCTGGCCCGCATGCTGGCCGACCCGGCGGTGGCGGCGATCGATCCGGACGCGGCCGGCCACATCATGGTCGAGAAGTTCGTGCCCGGGCCGGAGCTGGCCTTCGAGGGCATGCTGTCGCGCGGCGCGCTCCACACCCTCGCGCTGTTCGACAAGCCGGACCCGCTCGACGGGCCGTTCTTCGCCGAGACCATCTACGTCACCCCCTCGCACCTGTCGGCCCGCGAGCAGGCCGACGTGGTCGCCGCGGTCGCGCGCGCGGCCGCCGCCATCGGGCTCGACGAGGGCCCGGTCCACGCGGAGCTGCGCGTCCCGCGCGATCAGCCGCCGGTCGTGCTCGAGCTGGCCGCGCGCTCGATCGGCGGGCTGTGCGGACGCGTGCTCCGGTTCGGCGCCGGCATCGCGCTCGAGGAGGTGATCGTCGCCCACGCGGTCGGGCTCGATCCGGGCGAGCTCGGCCGCGCCGGTGAGCGCGCTGGCGGCGTCATGATGCTGCCGGTCCACGAGCCGGGCGTGCTGGCCGAGGTGGTCGGGGTCGACAAGGCCCGCGCGATCCCCGGCGTGCGCGACCTGGTGATCACCGCGCGGATCGGCGACACCATGGTCCCCTTGCCCGAGGGGCACAGCTACGCCGGCTTCCTGTTCGCCGGGGGCGACTCGCGCGAGGAGGTGATCGCCTCGCTCCGCGCCGGCGCCGCCCGCCTCCGCTTCCGCACCCGCCCGCTGCTCGGCTAGTATGGGCGGCTTGGCGCCGATGCGAATCACCGTCCTTACCTACGTCGACGAGGAGAACGGGGAGAAGGACCCGGTGGTCGGTCAGGTGGCGGCCGCGCTGCGCAAGAACAAGCACACCGTCTCGGTGATGGCGATCCACGACGACGTGAAGAAGCTCATCGCCGGGCTGGCGCGCCGCAAGCCGGACCTGGTCTTCAACCTGATCGAGGAGTTCGGCGACCACCCGAGCGGCAACATGCTGGCCACCGGCGTCCTCGACCTGCTCGGCTACCACTACACCGGCTGCAGCCCGGGCGAGTTCTACCTGGGCCAGGACAAGGCGCTGGCCAAGCGCCTGCTGGCGTTCGAGAACGTGCTCTACCCGCAGTTCGCGGTGTTCAGCCAGGACAAGGGGTTCGAGAGCGCCGGCAACCTGCGCCTGCCTCTGTTCGTCAAGCCGGTCGCGATGGACGCCTCGATCGGCATCGGCAAGAAGTCGCTGGTGCGCGACTCCGGCGCGCTCATGCGCCGGGTGCTGGCCATCCACGAGGAGTGCGGCGACGCCGCGCTGGCCGAGGAGTTCATCGACGGGCGCGAGTTTTACGTCGGCGTCCTCGGCAACTACGATCCGCTGGCCCTGCCGCCGGTCGAGGCCGACTTCTCGCGCCTGCCCGAGGGAGCGCCCAAGGTCTACGACCGCAACGCCAAGTGGGAGCCTGGCTCGGTCGAGCACACCGCGATCACCACCGCGGTGGCGGACGTGCCCGACGAGCTGCGCGCGCGCCTGCAGAAGGTGGCGATCGACGCGTACCGGGCCCTGCGCGTGCGCGACTACGGCCGCGTCGACCTGCGGGTGACCGAGACCGGCGACATCTACGTGCTCGAGGTCAACGCCAGCTGCTACCTGGAGAAGAACGACGAGTTCGCGGTGGCGGCGCGCGCGGCCGGGATCAGCTACCCGGAGCTGATCCAGCGCGTCGTCGACCTGGCGGTGGCGCGCTACGGGGTGTAGCTGCCGCTCTGGGCGTGGTTGACGGCCAGGCTGGTGACCAGCGCGGTCAGCGCGACCAGCGCGTCGCCCTGGCGCGCCGCCGGATAGGCCAGGGTGAGCTGGTCGGCCAGCTCGGCCAGGTGGCGGAGCAGGGCGCGGGTGTGCTCCGGGAAGTGCCCGGTCCAGGTGAAGACCGAGCGGGCCAGGGCGCCGGCGTGGCCCAGGATGAGCGCCGAGGCCCGCGCGGCTCCGTCGGTCGCGGGCATCTCGGCGAAGATGGTGCGCAGCGCGCCGGCCAGCCCGGGCGGAAACTCACCCCGCTCCGGCTCGGCCTCGTCGTAGTAGTCGTCGATCGTGTAGTCGATCTCGCCGACCTCCTCGTCCAGCTCGTCGTCGGTGACGATCGGGTCGCGCTCGCGCAGCTCGGCCATCATCGCCTGGCACAGCTCGAGCTTGGCCAGCGCGGCCGGCCAGGGGGCGTAGTCGGCACGCCAGTCGAGGCCCGGCGTCATCCACACCGCGAAGGTCTCGGCCCAGTCCTCGTCGGGGTGCTTCTGCGCGTACCAGCCGGGCAGGTGGCGGACGAAGCCCGTGCTCCACGGCCGCGGCCGGTACTCCTCGACGTACGGCTGGGTGATCGAGCCGAATGCCGCGATCCAGTCGGGCCGCTCGTACAGCTTGTAGGCGTAGTTGACCACGTGGCCCATCTCGTGGCGCAGGTAGCGCAGGATGTCGCCGCGGTCGGTCCCCTCGACCAGACCCGTGCGATCGGCATGGAACGCGGCCAGGTCGGGCCGGGCCAGGTAGTAGGGGATCGCCACCGCCACGGTCTCGAACGGAACCCCCCACTCGGTCGACAGGTAGAAGCGCGGCGTCACCCGGGTGATGCCGGCGGCGCCGAGCTCGCCCGCGAACTCGTCCAGGATCGGCTCGAGCGCGGTGCCGGCCATGGTGAGGCCGAGGTCGCGGAAGCGGACCTGGCCCAGGCCGGTCGGCTCGAAGTCGGGCGGCTCTTCGCTCATACGAGTCCTCCAGCCGCGTGCAGGTGGCCGTCCTCGCCTTCCTGGAGCCCGACCGGGCTCCCGAGCGGCTCGCTTCAACAGAACCACGGCTCGCTCATTCGCGGCGACTTGCGGCCGGGCATGCGGGCCGACCCGGCGGCGATGGTGGCCGCGGTGGACGCGGCGGCGATCGGGTCGCCGGCGGCGGCGTGGACCAGGCCGCGGATCTCGGCCACGGTCTCGCGCGGGTCGCGTCCGGCGCTGGCGTCGCGGTCCACCAGGACGGCGATGCGCCGCTGCAGGCGGTCGACCCGCGGGTCCGGGTGCACCCAGGCGTGGCCGAGCGCGGCCGGGTCGAGCGGGCCGAACAGCCCGTCCGGGTGCGCGGCGAGGAGCAGCGAGCCGGGCGGGACCAGCAGGCGGATCGACAGCTGGACCGGCGCGACCCGGTCGACCAGGTCGCGCTCGACCAGGAAGTCGACCAGCTCGACCATGTCGTCCAGGCCGGTCCACGGGGTGAACGGCACGAAGGTGGGGCGCACCACCATGCCGATCGCGTCGGCCAGGTCGAGCAGGCGCTCGACGTCGGCCCGTCGGTGGCGCTTGGCCAGCGCGGCCAGCACGCCGTCGGCCAGCGACTCGACCGCGGTGATGACGAACGCGCAGCCGAGCTCGACCAGCTCGGCCAGGTGGTCGCGCTCGCGCAGGAGGTGGCTGACCTGGGCGGTGACGTCGAAGGTGACCCCGGGGAAGCGGCGGTGGAGCTCGCGCGCGACCGCCAGGCCGTGGCGCGGGCCGTTCAGGAAGTCCGGATCGCCGAACGTGATGTGGCGGGCGCCGGCCTCGACCTGGGCGGCGACGTCGCCGAGGACGGTCTCGCGATCGACCACGAAGAAGCGCCCGCGGTAGACCGCCGGCACCGGGCAGTGGCGGCAGGTGTCGAGACATCCGCGGCTCGCCTCGGTGTAGCCGGCCACCCGCCGCCCGCCGCCGGCCTCCTCGAGGTGGGCGTAGCGCGACGGCGGCGGCAGCCCGCGCCGGTCCGGGGCAGGGAAGCGCAGCTTGACCAGCGCGGCGCGGCCGCCCGCGTCGCCCGCCGCCGCGTCGCCCGCCGCGTCGCCCACCGCCGCGTCGCCTGCGGCGCGCCGCTCGATCGCCGCCAGCTCGGCGCACAGCTCCTCCTCGAGCTCGCCGCCCAGCGCGAACGCCGCGCCCAGCCCGGCCAGCGCGCGCGCGTGCAGCACCGCATAGTGGCCGAAGAAGCCGATCGCCGCGCCCGGGGCCAGCTCGCGCAGCCGCGGCAGGGCGGCCAGCGCCAGCCGCAGCGCCGTGTGCATCGGCACCGACACCGCGATGACCCGCGCGCGTGCCACCGCGGCGGGGTCGAGCGGCATCACCGCCAGGTCGAGGAGCGCCGGGGCGAAGCCGGCCCGGCGCAGGAACCCGGCCGCCATCGCCAGGCCGTGCGGCGCGTGGCCGAGCTCGTAGCAGGACACCAGCAGGATGTCGCCGTCGCCGCGCATCGACGCGCCTTCCCCGACGCGCTACTTGGCCGGGGGAGCGACGAAGTCGGGCGGAAGCGCGGCGCCCTCGCCGAAGAAGAACTGCTCGCACTGCTCGCGCAGGATGTCGTGCGCCTTCTTGCTGGTCAGGTCGAGCCGGTACTCGTTGACGATCATCTTCGAGTGCTCGAGCCACATCTTCCACGCCTCGAGCGACACGCTGTCGTACAGGCGCACTCCCAGCTCGTCGTCGAACGGCTTGTACGGGATCGCGGGCAGCTCGCGCTGGAGCTTCACGCACTTGACGAGACGGGGCATGGGACCTCCTGCCGACAGTAAAACGAGTTTCGGACGCACCGGCAACCCGCCACGCGGGGGACGGTTCCCTGATTTCAGCCGCTTGATGTCGTTCCGGCGCGGCCCGAAGCCGCGATGCCCGGTATCGCGACGGTCGCCAAGCGTGACATAGAATGCCGGTAATGCTGTTCTCTCGACTGTCCTGTCTCGCGCTCGCCGCCTTCTGCGTCACCGCCAGCTCCGCCTGCGGCGGCGATGACGATGACGACGACGATGACGTTGCCGACGACGTCCCCGTCGAACCCGGGCTGGACGACTTCCTGCCCGAGATCCCGGCCCCGACCGGCGACGCCCAGAGCGTCTACGCCGGCACCATCGACGCCGAGAACGCGGCCGTCGAGCTGATCCCCGGCCCGGCCGCGTCCGGCGCGGTCGGCGATCTCTACCTGCGCAACGCCGCCGGACGCTTCGTCATCCAGGGGCCCAGCCGCGTCATCGGCGTCATCCCGCAGGGCGGCAACCTGGTCGATGCCCAGCCGGTCGGCCCCGACGGCCCGATCGGCGAGGACCACTTCGGCGAGCTCTCGGCCATGTACCTGCTCGGCCGCACCTGCGAGCACCAGAGCCTCGAGGTGGTGCAGGACGGCTCCGGCGGCGGCGTGGCGGCGGTCGTGGCGCGCGGGGTCAGCGGCAACAACGACTTCATCAACATCAAGGGCATCGGCCTGCTGAACGTCACCGCCGATCTCGATCCGGACATCCCGGATTCGATCGATTGCGCGACCACGTACCTCCTCGGCCCCGACTCGGCCACCCTCGAGGTGTTCTGGACCTTCTACAACGGCGGCGAGGAGGAGATCCGCGGACCGTTCGCCGCGCTCAGCGACACCGGAGGCAACATCGAGGTGTGGGGTCCGACCCGCGGCTTCGAGCGGCTCGGCATCGAGGCGATCGCCGCGGGCACCGGCCCGGCCCCGGTCGACTACGCGGTGTACCAGGGCCCGGGCGTGGCCTACGGGGTCGTGCCGCAGCACGCCGTGGCCGGCACCACCAACTCCTCGTTCCTGATCGCCGGCGTGTCGGTGGTCCTCTACGGCGCCGACGAGCTGCTCAACATCGTCACGCCGGACGGCGTGTACTTCGACGCGCCGGCCCAGGACGGCGTGACCTACGCGGCCCACGTGGTGGTCGGACGCGACGCGTCCGACGTCGAGGCCGCGGTCCTGGCCGACGCCGGCATCGCCACCCAGGAGCTGGCCGGCGAGGTGGTGTGGGACAACGGCGATCCGGTGGCCGGCGCGCGGGTCGGCGTGTTCGCCGACGCGGACGGCGACGGCGCGATCGGCGCCGACGACATCGTCCTCAGCTACATGGACACCGACGAGGAGGGCCTGTTCGCCGGCGAGTTCGAGCCGGGCGACTACCTCCTGCGCGCCGATCTGCCCGACCAGGCCCGCTCGGAGGTGGCCAGCTCGGCCGACGCGGCGCTCCAGCTCATCCTCGATCGCCCGGTCCGCTACGACTACCGGGTGGTCGACGACGACACCGGCGCGCCGATCCCGGCCAAGCTGCTCGTCATCGGCGACAACCCGGTCGCCGCCGACCCGCGCCTCCACTCCACCTACGACACCTTCACCGGCATCGTCCAGATGATCGAGGGCATGCGCGGCACCTCCTCCGACATCGGCGACGGGGCCGACGCGCCGATCGTGGTGGCGCCGGGGACCGACTATCGCGTGCTGGTCAGCCACGGCACCGAGTGGTCGGTGGCCGAGACGGTGCTCTCGCCGCTGGCCGGCGACGAGCCGGCCGAGCTCGAGTTCCGCCTGCGCCGGGTGGTCGACACCAGCGGCTACGTCGCCTCCGAGTACCACGTGCACTCGATCGGCTCGCCCGACTCGCCGGTCGAGTGGCCGACCCGCGTCGCCACCGCGGTGGCCGACGGCGTCGAGGTGTTCGCCTCGACCGAGCACGACTACGTCGCCGACCTGCAGCCGATCGTCGAGGAGCTGGGCGTGGAGCGCTCGGTCCGGGTCCTGCCCGGCATCGAGGTCACCCCGTTCGCGTTCGGCCACTTCAACGCCTGGCCGATCGAGCCGGACCTGGACCTGCCCAACCACGGCGCGATCGACTGGGCGCGCGGGGCCGACGGCTTCGGGCTGACCCCGGGCGAGATCTTCTCGGCCATGCGCGACCGCGGCGCCGAGCTGGTCGAGGTCAACCACCCGCGCGCGACCCCCACCACCCTGACCGACTTCCAGCAGTTCTTCGACCGCGCCGGCCTCTCCTTCGACTACGAGAACCGCGTGATCTCCGGCGACCTCCTCGAGCAGCCAGTGCCCAACGACTGGCTGCGCCTGCCGCCCGAGGCGCCGATGTGGGACGCCAGCTTCAACGTGCTCGAGGTGTGGAACGGCTTCGCCACCGCCGACAGCGACGGGGACGGCGTGCGCGAGATCCAGTCGCTCGACATGGTGCTGCGCGACTGGTTCAACTTCCTCTCGTTCGGCATGACCGTCACGCCGGTCGGCAACTCCGACACCCACACCATCGTCCGCGATCCGATGGGCATGCCGCGCACGATGGTGGCGGTGCCGGACGACTCGCCCGACGCGCTCGCGTCGGGCGCGGTGGTCGACCCGCTCATCGACAACCTGGCCGGGCGCGGCGAGACGCCGCGCGACGTGGTGGTCACCAACGGCCCGCTCATCCGGGTGACCCGCGACGGCGAGGCCGGGTCGGCGATCGGGCGCACCCTGGCGGCCGAGGGCGGCCTGGTCGACCTCGCGGTGACGGTGCAGTCGCCGTCGTGGGCCGAGTTCGACGTCATCGAGGTGTTCGCCAACGCCACCCCGGAGATCGGCTCGCCGGTCACCTCGCTCCTCCCGGTGAAGTGCTTCGTGACGGTGGCGCCCGGCAGCCTCGACAAGAACGACCCGTGCGCGTCGGCCCCGCTCGGGGTCGACCAGATCGCGGTCGACCTGGTGGATGCGGGCGCGCCCGGCTTCCAGCGCTACCAGGCCAGCGTGGTCGTCTCCATCGCCGCCGACGACCCGATCCATCCGGACGGCGGGAGCGGCGACGACGCGTGGGTGGTGGTGCGCGCCCGCGGCAAGCGCGCCATCTACCCGATGCTGCTGAACGGGGTGATGAGCCAGGCGAACCTGGCGGTCCTGGTCGGCGGCGACCCGGAGGCGATCGCGGACATCACCCTGGTGGATGGGGTCCCGGCATCGGCCTTCACCGCGCCGATCTACCTGGACCTGGACGGCGGTGGCTACCGGGCTCCGTTTGCGCCAGAATAGGAGACTCGGCCCCGACGGCCGGTCCGTGCGCGGGCCGGCCCCAGCCAACCCGAACGGTCGGTCGAGAGTCTGACTCCCGAAGACCATCATGGAACATTCTCTCTGGGATATCCTGAACATGGCCGGCTACGCGATGTGGATCATCGTGGGCCTGTCGGTCTTGACCATCGCGGTGTCGCTCGAGCGCGTGGTCGTTCAGTGGCGGTTCATGGATCGAGCCCGGGCGCTGGCCGAGACGGTCAGCCGGTGCCTGAAGCGCGGCGCCTACGAGGAGGCGCGGTCGGCCTGCGAGCGGTCGCGCTCGCCGCTGGCCGAGGTCTTCCTGGTCGGCTACGAGCGGATGGGCCGGACCAAGCCGGAGAATCTGCACAGCGCGGTCGATCGCGAGCGCGTGCGGGTGGTGCTGGGCCTGAAGACCCGCCTCTGGATCATCGGCACGGTCGGCGCCGTCGCGGTGTTCGTCGGCCTGTTCGGCACGGTCATCGGCATCCAGGAGGCCTTCCGCCGCATGGCCGAGTCGGGCTCCAACGAGATGAAGGTGGTCTCGGGCGGCCTGACCGAGGCGCTCTACGCGACCGCGGCCGGCATCACGGTCGCGGTCGAGGCGGTCGTGCTCTACAACTTCTTCAACCAGCGGCTGGGCCGCATCGCGATCGAGCTCAAGATGCTGACCGACGAGTTCCTCGAGCAGCTCGACGAGCACGGTCCCAAGGGCGCGCGCGGCCTCGGCCGCGAGTCGAGCGACGAGGCCCGCGGCGACGAGAGCAACGAGGTCGACCGTGGCAATCGCTAAGCTGCCTGACGCCGATCTGGAGGGCGCGGAGGAGTCGATCTTCTCCGAGATCAACGTCACCCCGCTGACGGACATCTTCCTGGTCCTGCTCCTCATCTTCATGGTCGGCTCGACCCTGGCGGTGAAGAAGGCCAAGGACGACATCAAGAGCGAGAAGAGCCAGGGGCTGAAGGTCAACCTGCCGTCCGGCGCGGCCCAGGAGATCGACCCTGGCCGGAAGTCGATCATCGTCGGCATCCAGAAGAACGGGCAGATCCTGATCAACGGCGTCGCGGTGGTCGAGAACGACCTCGACCGCTACTTCCAGAAGGCGTTCGACACCGACAAGGAAACCCAGGTGGTGATCAAGGCCGACGCCGGGGTGAACCACGGCCGCGTGGTCGGGGTGATGGAGCGGGCCAAGCAGATCGGGCTGACCCGCCTGGCCATCGCCACCAAGGGGGGGTAGCGGGCGGCCGCGCGCGCGGCGCCCGACCTCTCTCACATCCCGAACTTGGCCAGCTTCTTGTGCAGGCCCTCGCGCGTGATGCCGAGGATCTGCGCGGTGCGGGTCTTGTTGTTGTCGTTCTCGCGCAGCGCCTCGCTGAGGAGCCAGCGCTCGACCTGCTCCATCATCTCGCGCAGGGTGCCCTTCTTGGGCGCGATCCGGGACAGGGTCCCCTCGAGCTTGCGGATCTGCGGCGACAGCTCGCCGACCTCGATCCACGACTCCGACTCGGTCTGGATGACCAGGCGCTGGATCTCGTTCTCCAGCTCGCGGATGTTGCCCGGCCAGGCGTAGCTGGCCAGCGCGTCGAGCGCCTCCTGCGACAGGCCCGGCACGTTGCGCCGGTACTCCTGGCAGTAGCGGCGCATGAAGTGCTCGGCCAGCGGTGGGATGTCCTCGCGCCGCTCGCGCAGCGGCGGCAGCCGGATCGGGAACACCATCAGCCGGTAGAAGAGGTCCTGGCGGAAGGCGCCGCGCTCGACCTCGGCAGCCAGGTCGCGATTGGTGGCGCAGATGATCCGGACGTCGATCTGCTTCTCGGCGGTCGCCCCGACCGGCCGGATGGTCCCCTCCTGCAGGGTGCGCAGCAGCTTGGCCTGGAGCGAGAGCGGCATCTCGCCGACCTCGTCGAGGAACAGGGTGCCGGCGTCGGCGATCTCGAACAGGCCCTTCTTGTCGCTGTCGGCGCTGGTGAACGAGCCCTTCTTGTGGCCGAACAGCTCCGACTCGAGCAGGTTCTCCGGCAGCGCGGCGCAGTTCTGCGCGACGAACAGCTTGTCGTTGCGGCGCGACTGGTAGTGGATGGCGCTGGCGATGAGCTCCTTGCCGGTGCCGGTCTCGCCCTCGATGCAGACGGTGGCGCGGGTGTCGAGCACCTTCTCCAGCTGGGTCAGCACCTCGCGCATCGCCTGCGACTCGCCGATGATGCTCTCGAACCGGCGCTTCTCCTCGCGCCGCTTGAGGTAGCGGTTCTCGCCGCGCAGCCGCTCCTCGGCGACGCGCAGGCGCGAGACCAGGCCGGCGTTGTCGAGGGCGAGGGCGGCCTGGGCGCCGAGCAGGAGCGAGACCTCGAGGTCCGACTCGGTGAACATGCCGGCGGTGTCGCGGTTGTCGGCCTGGATGAGCCCGGTGATCTCGTCGCCGCGCCAGAGCGGGATCGCCACGATGGAGAGGATCTGCCCGCCCAGGATCGACTCGGAGGTGGCCAGCTCCTCGGCCGCGTTGGCGGTCAGGATGGCGGCGCGGTCCTCGAGGACGCGGCGGAGCACCGCGCGGCTGGCGCGGATCGGATCGACGGTGCGGCGGGCGCCGTCGCCGGTCGAGGGGGCGCGGCGGGCGCGGCCGTCTCGCTGGCGGGCCAGCGCGACGGTGAAGCGGTCCTTGTCGCTGTCGGAGCGGAGCAGGACCGAGACGTGCGTGGCGCGCGGCAGGAGCTGGAACGCGGCGTCGACCACCGCCTCGAGCGTGTCGGTCATCTCGACGCGGGTCGACAGCGGCGAGAGCGCCTTGTAGATGCGGAGCGCGCTTGCCGGGTCGTCCTCGACCCGGTCGGCGACCTTGGGCAGATCGACGATCGAGCGCGACGCGATCAGGCGGTCGACCAGCTCCGTGGTTCCCTCGCCGATCAGCTCCGGCAGGCCGATGCGCATCAGCACCGGGTCCTTCGGGTCGCCCAGCTGCAGGCAGTCGCCGGACTTGAGGCTCACCTCCCAGTCGACCGACGCGTCGACGCTCAGGACCTCGTCGCCGCGGCGGACCGCCGATCCGTTGGTCGACCGCAGATCGCGGTAGATGAACTGGTCTCCTTCGACGAAGATCTGTCCGTGCTGCCCGGACAGATGGTAGTCGCGCAGCACCAGCGAGTTGGTGTCGGCGCGGCCGAGGGAGATGGTGCTGTCTTCGAACTTGAAGACGTGGCCGCGTGCACTTCCCTCAAGAATTTCGAGGACAATCACGGCGGGCGGCGCAGAGGTGGGGGCTCAAGCGGCGGAAGTATAACGGAAAGGGCCCTGCTGGCGCGGATCGCACCGGTTATAGTACCGGTTTCTCCGTTGGTATCTCAGTGATTTCTAGACTGATTCTCGTACATCCGGACCCGCACCTGCGCGAGTCGCTGCGCTACGGCTTCGAGCGCGAGGGGGTGACGGTGGCGTGCGGCGCGGACGCGGCGTTCGTGCCGGGACTGTTCGCGCAGCCCGCCGAGCTCGTCATCGCCGGCGGTCGCTCCAGCGACGAGGCGAGCTCGATCCTCGGCCGGATCCGCGAGGCGCTGTCCGACGCGGTCGAGATGCCGCCGGTCCTCTACGTCGGCAACGGCATCGCGCGGGCGCAGGCCCTGGCCGGCGGCGCCAGCGAGGTGCTCGGCGAGCCGATCTACCTGCGCGACGCGGTGACCGTGGCGCGCCTCCTGGCCGGGCGCAAGCGAGACAACCCGTCGGTGCTGGCCGGCGAGCTGGGCGAGCACTTCGGGCTGTTCTACCTGGTGCGGGCGGTGTCGGCGATGGGCCGGCGCGGCGTGTTGACGCTGGTGCGCGGCATGCGGCGCGGCGAGCTCCGCTTCTACGACGGCGAGGTCACCTCGGCCCAGGTCGGCTTCCTGCACGGGCTCGCCGCGCTCCACCAGCTGCTGCTGTGGACCGAGGGCCGGTTCGAGCTGCGCCCCGAGGACGTGGTCCGCCGCCAGCAGATCCCGCTCGAGCCGGCCGAGCTGTTCGCCGACGCCGAGCGGTTCCTGAGCGAGATCTGCGCGGTGGCCGGCAAGCTGTCGCCGTCGGCGCTGTACGAGCGCGACCCGCAGCAGCTCGCGCGCCTGGCGGGGCGCATCCCGCCCGAGGTGGGCGCGGTGCTGCACCTGTTCGACGGCAGCCGCACGGTGGCGGATGTGGTCGAGGACTCGCAGTTCCGCGTGTTCGAGACCCTGCGCATCGCCGACCGGCTGTCCGAGCTCGGCCTGGTGCGGCTGAAGGCCGGGTCGGGGACGCGACAGCGAGCGCACGCGGCGCTGGCGATCGAGGAGTGGCTGTCCGGCGACAGGCCGCGAAGCGCGAGCGGCGCGGGCGGCGGGCCGGGCTACCAGGTGGTGAGCAAGGCGCGGCCGGAGGCGGGCGCGGGGCCAGCGGTCGGGGCAGGGCGCGGCGGCGGCGGCGGCGGCGGCGGCGGCAAGGAGCGCCGGCGGAACAAGCGCGGCATGCGCGGCGGCGGGCTGCCGGACCGGCGCGGCAAGGATCAGGGGCAGGGGCAGGGGACAGCGACGGCCGGGGCGAGCGGGGCGCTGGTGGTGGACTGGGATCAGGTCCTTCCCGGCGCGGTCAGCTCGGAGCTGCCGGTCTCGGGGGTGGTGCCGTCATCGGTCGCCGCCGGGGAGATCGGCTCGGTCGCGGCCACGCCGGTCACCGTGCCGGCCACTGTGCATGAAGCGGTGACGCAGCCGCTGGCGGTGGCGCCGCGGCGGGATGAAGATGAGCTGCTCGGCGCGACCCAGAAGGTCAGGGTGGTGCCGCTGCCCGCTGACGACGAGGAGGAGGAGCCCCTGGCCACGACCCAGAAGCTACCGGTGATGCCGCGGCCGGGCGCTGACGCGTCGGTCGGCGCGGTGCCGGCCGTCGCGGTGCCGGCCGTCGCGGAGCCAGTGCGGCGCGAGACCCAGCCGATCCCGATCGACGTCGCGGCGACCGCTCCGGTGGCCAGGTCGGCCGTGCCCGCCGTGCCAGCCAGGCCAGCCGTGCCCGCCAGGCCAGCCGGGCCAGCCGTGATCGACCGGCGCGAGCCGCGGCCGCCCGCGGTGCTGTCGAGGGCCGACGGAGAGCCGCGCGATCCACGGCCACCGGCGGTGCCGGCTCCGGCGCGCAGGCCGACGCCGCCGGCTCGCCGCGCGGGCGAACCGGGCGGCGCGCGCCCCTTCACCGCGTCCGAGGAGGACTTCTTCGCCCGCGGCGCCGAGCTGGCCGCCGAGCCCGAGCCGGTCGACTCGTTCGACGATCTCGACGAGGGCGGCGGGCTGCCGCAGAGCTTCTGGCGCCGCCTGTTCCGCAGCCCGCAGTCGACCGGCAAGCCGCCGCGCGGCCGGCGCTGACCGCCCGGCTCAGCGGGTCGACGCCGACGCCGCCGCGGATGCGGTCGCCGGGGCGCTCGGGTCGGTCCAGACCATCTCGACCCCGACCTGCGAGCTGGTGAGCTTCAGCGAGAAGCGGTGCACCCCCGCGCGCAAGAGATTCACCTTGCGCGGGAAGCGCGCCACGTACGGCTCGTGGAAGTCGCCCAGGTTGGGGAACTCGGCGGCGATCTCGCTGCGCGGGCGGCGGTCTCGCCTGATCTCGCTGGCCACGATCTCGGCCCCGCTCTCGTCGACCAGGGCCAGGCGCCAGATCGAGCGCGCGCCCTTCTGCAGCTCGTTGACCCGGCGGTCGTAGGTCGCCACCAGCAGCATCACCTCGTAGTGATCGGCGTCCTCGGCCTTTTCGCGCCGGGTGAGCGCCGCCACCTCGCTCGGCGGCAGCCGGTTCTGCGCGGCCCGGTACTTCACGTACGCCGCCCGCCACTCGGGCGACTTGAACGTGGCGAACACCTCGACCGTCTGCTCGAAGATGCGACCGCGCTCGTCGTCGCTGCCGGACCGCTCGTTGGCCCGGCGGGTCCACCGGCGGGTCACCTCGTGGTACTCGCCGGCCTGGGCCGGCCACTGATCGCTCAGGTGGACGGCGGGAGGCGCGCTGGCGCATGCCGCGCCGAGCGCACCGGCCAGGACCGCCGCGAGCGCGAGCCGCCTCATGGCTTCCCGCGCCCGCCCGCCGGCGCGTCGTCCTGGATGAAGTCGTGGCGGGTGAACAGCGACGTGACCGGCGCGTGGGCCTCGACCGCCTCGCGCCCGCCCTCGTCGCGGTCGACCAGGACGACCACGTGGACCACCTCGAGCTCCGCCGCGCGCGATCGCTCGATGGCGCGGATCGTCGACCCGCCGGTGGTGATGACGTCCTCCAGGATGACGGTCGCCATGCCGGCGCGCAGGCCACCGCCCTCGAGCCACTGGCCGGTGCCGTGCCCCTTCGGCTCCTTGCGGACCAGGAACCCGGTCAGCGGCTGGCCGGCGATGAAGCTCATGAGCGACGTGGCGCTGACCAGCGGATCGGCGCCGAGGGTGAGCCCGCCGACCGCCTCGGCGCCGGGCGCGACCCGCGCGATGATCGCTCGCATGAGCTGGCCGATGAGGAAGTGTCCCTCGGCGGTGAGGCTCACCCGCCGGCAGTCGATGTAGAAGTTCGACGTCCGTCCCGACGAGAGCGTGATCGACTTCTGCTCGAACGCGTCGCGGCGGAGCAGCTCGAGCAGGCGCTGGCGCTGGGGCTCGACGGCGGGGAGCAGGGCGGTGGTGGATGATGAATTTGTTGCCATGGTCACAATCGGATCAACCCGGCTCGCCGATCTGGGTGACCGGCTGGGGCGGCATCGGGCGGCGTAGGCCGGGGCCGCGGGTGGTCACCTGCACGCGCCTGACCGCCGCGGCGGCCGGCGCCGGCGCGAGCAGATCGACCCGGCCATCCACCTCGGCGGCGGCGTCCACCTCGATCTCCGGGGCGCGCATGTCCCCGACAACACGTCCGCCAGCCGCCACGGAGATGCTCGACGAGCACACCAGGTCGCCGATCACCTCGCCGGCGACCCGGGCGGCTCGGGCGCGCACGCTGGCCCGGCAGGTGGCCCCGGCCGCGACCGTCAGGGTCCCGCCGACCTGGATGCGGCCGTCGGCCCGCCCCTCCACGGTGAGGTCGCCGGTGGTCTCGATCAGCCCATCGACTCGGGTGCCGCGCGGGATGACGGCCAGCTGTGTCTCCACGCGCCCACGGTAACACAGTGGTGGCCGGGGCGAAGTTTGCGGCATCCCGGCGAGCTTCGCCGATCCGGAGGGGCGCGTTTGACGCCCCGCGCGGGCGCTCTATAGGATGTGACGCCCGTGCATCTCGTCGATAACCGTCAGAGTGATCCCGTCGAGTCAGTCGAGCAGCTGGCCGACTACTTCCAGCGCGGCTGCAAGCCGCGCAGCCAGTGGCGCATCGGCACCGAGCACGAGATGATCGGGGTCTACGCGAGGGGGCCAGACATCGGTCGCGCCCCCGCGTACGCCGGCGACCGCGGGATCGCCGCCATCTTCGACTCCTTTGCCGCGCGCGGGTGGAAGCCGGTCAGCGAGGGCGACAACGTAATCGCCCTGGTCTGCTCCGGCGCGCAGATGACCTTCGAGCCGGGTGGGCAGCTCGAGCACGCGCTCCGGCCGCTCAACCACGCCGACGAGCTGACCGCCTCGATGGCCAAGAACGTGGCCCAGGTCGCCGAGCCGTCGGCGCGCCTCGGGCTGGCCTGGCTGTCGGCTGGCTTTCGCCCGTTCGGGCGGCTCGAGGACGTGCCGTGGATGCCGAAGCGGCGCTACGAGATCATGCGCGAGTACATGCCCACCCGCGGGGCGCTCGCGCACGAGATGATGAAGCGGACCGCGACGGTCCAGGTGAACCTCGACTTCTCGGACACCGACGACGCCGGCTCGCAGTTCCGCTGCGCGATGGGCATCTCGTCGTTCCTGACCGCGATCTACGCCAACTCGCCGGTGGTCGACGGCCAGCTGGCCGGGTACCAGAGCTACCGCTCGCGCGTGTGGCTCGACACCGACCCGGATCGCTGCGGGCTCCTGCCGTTCGCGTTCGAGGACGTCGACGTGTTCCGCGCGTACACCGAGTGGGCGCTCGACGTGCCGCTCTTCTTCGTGCACCGCGGCGACTACCGCCGCGCCCCCGGCTTCACCTTCCGCCGCTTCATGCGCGAGGGGTTCCAGGGAGAGCGCGCCACCATGGACGACTGGGCGCTGCACCTGTCGACCCTGTTCCCCGAGACGCGCCTGAAGACGTACATGGAGCTGCGCGGCTGCGACACCGGCTCGTTCGAGATGATCGCCGCGCTCGGCGTCCTGGCCAGCGGGCTGCTCTACGACGAGGAGGGGCGGCGACAGGCGATCGCGCTGACCGCCGGGCTGAGCTTCGCCGAGCGGGTCGACCTCCAGCGCGAGGTCCCGCGCGGCGGGCTGTCGACGCCGGTCGGGCGGACCGGCCGCACGGTCGGCGACATCGCGCGCGACCTGCTCATGATCGCGGCCGAGGGCGTGGCCCGGCGCGAGCCGGGCGAGCTGCGCTACCTCGACCCGGTCCGACAGATCGTGGAGGAGAAGCGGACCCAGGCCGATCAGCTGATCGATCTGTGGCGGGCCAAGCAGGGCGACCTGCCGGCCCTCATCCGCGGGATGGCCTACCCCGGCCTCAACGGCGAGCTGGCGGTCGGCGCACCGCCGGCCCTGGCCGGCTGCTGAGGGCGGTCAGCGGTACGGGCCGCTCTTGTCGCTGCCGCCGACCAGCTCGCGGACCAGGGTGCCGTCGACCGGGATGGCCTCCGGGTCGCGGGTGTAGAACTCGGTGAAGCCGCAGGCGCGGCAGATGTAGGCCTGGACCACGCCGGCGACCACCGGCTCGCCGCCGGGCAGCGGGAAGCCCTGGATCGGCTTCGGCACGCGCGCAATGCGCCACGCCTCGATCTTGCCGTACGGGTCGACCTGCTGGTCGATCCGGGCGAGGTGGAGGATGTGGTCGCCCTCGCACTTGGGGCAGATGAGGGTGCGGCGCATGATCACTTGCCGCGCAGGAGGCGGGCCGCGTGAGTCTCGCCGGTGGGCGTCAACGGTTCGCGGTCGGACGGTGAGCGGCCGCGCTGGGGCGGCGGCTCCGGCAGCAGCTCGTCGTCGCCCAGCGCCTCGTCGAGCGACATGGCCCGGCCGGCCGGGACGCGAGCCAGGGCAGCGGCGGTCTCGCTGGTCCGGCGTCGCTCGACCGGCGCGCCGCCGAGGCGCTCGGCCAGCTCGCGCGAGGCGGCCTCGACCGAGATCTCGACCGGCACGGCGCTCTGATCGAGGAGCTCGGCCAGCACGCGATCCAGCTCGCCGTCCCCGGCGACGTCGATGGTGAGCGCGCGAGCTCGCGCCATGGCGGCGCGAACCACCGGCTCACCGTCGATCGAGGCCCGCCGCGGCCGGCTCGGCTCCCGGCGCGAGAGCAGCACCGACGGCGCCAGGGCGCGCATGAGCTCGCGGCGGAGCTCCTCGTCGTCGCCGCCCGCGATCGACGCCGACGGAGGCGCGCTCGAGCCGCGGACGCGCTCGCCGTCGCGCTCGCGGAACGGAGACGGCGTCGCGTGCCTCGCGTGGTCATTGTCGTCGTCGCGCTCGCGGAACGGGGCCGGCGTCGCGAGTCCCGCGAGGTCGTCGTCGTCGTGGCGCTCGCGGAACGGGGCCGCGTGGTCGTCGTCGGGGTCGCGGTCGCGCAACGGGGATGGCGTCGCGTGTCTCGCGTGGTCGTCGTCGCGGTCGCGCAACGGGGGCGGCGTCGCGCGTCTCGCCTGGTCGTCGTCGGGGTCGCGGTCGTCGTCGCGCAACGGGGACGGCGTCGCGTGTCTCGCGTGGTCCCTGTCGCCGTCGCGCTCGCGCAACGGGGATGGCGTCGCGTGTCTCGCGTGGTCGTCGTCGCGCTCGCGGTCGCGGTCGCGCAACGGGGACGGCGCCGCGTGTCTCGCGTGGTCATTGTCGCCGTCGCGGTCGCGCAACGGGGACGGCGTCGCGCGTCTCGCCTGGTCATTGTCGCGGTCGCGCTCGCGCAACGGGGACGGCGTCCCGAGTCTCGCGTGGTCGTCGTCGTCGTGGCGCTCGCGGAGCGGGGCCGGCGTCGCGTGTCTCGCGTGGTCGTCGTCGCGGTCGCGGTCGCGGTCGCGGTCGCGGGCGGCGGAGAGGCCTCGCGCGGCGTGGTTGCCGCCGTCGTCGCGGTGCGCGGCGGCCGCGGTGACGGGCTGGTGCGTGGACCCGGCGCCGCCGTCGCGTCGGTGCGGAGCGCGTCGCCCATTCGAGTCGTCGGGGCCGGCGGCGCCGTGGTCGTCGTCGGCGTCGGCGTCTTCCTCGCGATCGTCGTCCCGCCGCAGCTCGGGCGGGGCGGCGGCCTGGACCCGCTCGTCGCGCCGCGCGGGCGCCCTCCGGTCGATCCCGGGGCGCGGCTCGGGGATGGCGTCGTCGTCGTGCTCGCCGATGCTGCGGCGGTGGGCGAGGATCCGCTCGAGCAGCGGCCAGCTGCTGTCGCTGAGCGCGATGAACTGGATGCCCATCCCGTGCGGCTCGTCGGGGCGGCGCCGGTCGTACTCGCGGATCCAGCGCACCTCGCCGCTCCCGTCGATGACCGGCGAATCGTCGGCCAGCCAGATCTCGAAGTAGATCCGCGTGCCGGGCGCCTTGGGGTTGCGGCTCGACAGGAACATGCCGCCCCGGCTGACGTTGACCGCGAACTTCGAGATGAACTGATCCACCGCCTGGTAGCGCAGCCGGATCCGCAACGCGACGGGTACGCGTTCGGAGCCGCGCTTCTCGTGATCTGTCATCTCGCGACCTGGCCGCAACTCTCCTCTACCCCGGCCTGAATGAGTATCCCGCCGACCCGCACCCTCGTCAATTCCGCGCCGGGCGGGCCACCCGAGCGGGGCGGCTCGCTGGGCGAGGTCGCAGGCGGCTAGCCCGGCTTCACCCCTTCGGACCACTCGCGCACCAGCTCGCGGGCGCGGGCGAGGGCTTCCGGGACCTTGTTCGGGTCCTTGCCGCCGCCCTGCGCCATGTCGGGCCGCCCGCCGCCCTTGCCGCCGACCACCGCGGCGATCGACTGCAGGAGCTTTCCGGCGTGGAAGCGGGGGATCAGGTCCGGGGTCACCATCGCGAGGAGATTCACCTTGTCCGGGCCGACCCCGGCCAGGACGATCACCCCGGAGCCGATCCGGTTGCGCAGGTTGTCGCCGGTCTCGCGCAGGGCGCGCGCGTCGTCCACCTCGGTCGACGTGACCAGCATCTTGATCCCGCCGACCTCGGCGACCTCGCTGAACAGGTCGCGCGCGCCGCCCGCCGCCAGCTTGCTCTTCAGCGCGGCCACCTCTCGCTCGAGCAGGCGCGCGTCGCCGGTCAGCTTCTCGACCCGGCTGGCCACCTCCAGCGGCGCGACCTTCAGCTGGGCCCCGGCCCGGCCGAGCTCTCCCTCGAGCCGGCGCACGTAGTCGAGGGCGCCCTCGCCGGTGACCGCCTCGATGCGCCGCACTCCCTGGGCGATGCCCGACTCGGACAGGATCTTGAAGAACCCGATGTCGCCGGATCGGTGCACGTGGGTGCCGCCGCAGAACTCGAGCGACTCGCCGCCGATGCGGACCACGCGCACCTTCTCGCCGTACTTCTCGCCGAACATGGCGACCGCGCCGCGCGCGCGCGCCTCGGCCACCGGCAGCACCTCGGTGGTGGTGTCGCGGTTGCGGCGCACCTCGGCGTTGACCAGGTCCTCGACGGTCCGCTGCTGGTCCGCGGTCATCGGCCGCGAGTGCGCGTAGTCGAAGCGGAGCCGGTCCGGCGCGACCAGCGAGCCCTTCTGGGCCACGTGCTCGCCCAGCACCTGCTTGAGGGCGAGGTGGAGGAGGTGGGTGGCGGAGTGGTTGGCGCGCACGCGGTCGCGCCGGTCGCCGTCGACCTCGAGGGTCAGCGTGTCGCCCACCGCCAGGGTGCCGGCCTCGACCTCGCCGACGTGGATGATGGCGTCGCCGCTCGGCTTGATCGTGTCGGTGATGCGCACCTGCGCCCCGCCGGCCGATCGAGCGCGGCCGGTGTCGCCGACCTGGCCGCCCGCCTCGCCGTAGAACGGCGTGCGGTCGCACGCAAACGCCACCTCGGCGCCGGCCCCGGCCCGGTCGACCAGCGCGCCGGCGGTGGCCAGCGCGCGCACCGTCCCGGTCCCGGTGTCGCCGCGCCCCTCGTAGCCGCTGAACTGGGTCGGCCCGGCCTTGCCGGCCAGCTCCTTCAGCACCGTCGCGACCACCTGATCGTCTGACCGGAAGCGCGAGCGGTCGCGCGCGCCGTCCAGCTGGCGGACGAAGCCGGCGTGGTCGATGGCGAAGCCGTGCTCCTCGGCGATGATCTGGGTCAGGTCGTCGGGGAAGCCGTAGGTGTCGTAGAGCTGGAACACGCGGTCGCCGGACACGACCCGCTGGCCGGCCGCCTCCAGCTTCTCGAACTCCTCCTCGAGGATGCCGAGCCCGCGGTCGAGGGTGGCGCGGAAGCGGCGCTCCTCCTCGAGCGTGATCTCGCCGATGATGGCGGCGCGCTCGCGCAGCTCCGGGTAGGCGTCGCCCATGCGGTCGATCACCGCGGCGCAGACCCGGTGCATGAACGGCTCCTCGACCCCGAGCAGCTTGCCGTGGCGCACCGCGCGCCGGAAGATGCGGCGCAGGACGTACTCGCGGCCGGTCTTGTCGGGGAACACGCCGTCGGCGATGAGGAACGCGCTCGCCCGCGCGTGGTCGGCGATGACCCGCAGCGACACGTCGCGCTCCGGGTCGGCGCCGTAGCGGACCTTGGCGACGTCCGCGGCGACCGCGATGAGCGGCGCGAACAGGTCGGTGTCGTAGTTGGACGCCACCCCTTGCAGGACGGAGGTCACTCGCTCGAGCCCGGCGCCGGTGTCGATCGACGGGGCCGGCAAGCGGGCGAGCGGGCCGCCCGCCACCATGCGCTCGTACTGCATGAACACCAGGTTCCAGACCTCGAGCCAGCCGTTCCACGCCTGGCTGGGCGAGCTGCTCTCCGGCAGCGCCCTGGGCACGCCGTCCATGCAGTAGTGGATCTCCGAGCAGGGGCCCATCGGCCCGGTCTCGCCCATCATCCAGAAGTTCTCGGACAGCCCCAGCCCGATCACCCTGGAGTCCGGGAAGCCGGTCACCCGCTTCCAGATCTCGCGGGCCTCGTCGTCGGCGCCGACGCCCAGCTCGCGGTCGCCCTGGAAGACGGTGACGACCAGGCGGTCCGGGTCCATGCCGTAGGGGCCGGTCAGGAGCTGCCAGGCCCAGGCGATCGCGTCCTCCTTGAAGTAGTCGCCGAACGAGAAGTTGCCCAGCATCTCGAAGAACGTGTGGTGGCGCGGCGTCTTGCCGACCTCGTCGAGGTCGTTGTGCTTGCCGCCGGCGCGCACGCACTTCTGCGCGGTGGTGGCGCGCGGGATCGCGCGGGCCTCGCGCCCGGTGAAGACGTCCTTGAACTGGACCATCCCGGCGTTGGTGAACAGCAGGGTGGGGTCGTTCTCGGGAGCCAGCGACGACGAGCGGACTCGCTCGTGGCCGCGCTCGGCAAAGAAGTCGAGGAATACAGACCGGACCTGGTCGCCCTTCATGATCCGGGAAAACTACCAGAAACCACCCCGGGCGGGCGCTGCCGGCGCGTCAGCGCGGGCCGCTCGTATGACGGCTCAGAAGAGGACGCCGGCCATCGCGTAGAAGCCGAGGTAGCGGTCCGTCGCCGAGTCCACGTCCTGGGTGCCGTCGCCGGTCGGATCGGTCTGGTCGCCGTCGCCGTCGAAGCTGAGCCCGTACTGCATGAAGCGCGCGCCGGCCCGGGCCACGAGGTTGGAGGTGATCATGACCTCGGCGCCGACGTCGGCGTCAAAGGCGACCACGGTGGCCTTGCCGTAGCGCTCCGGGTCCTGGATCTGGCCGGCGTCGAGCACGACCAGGTAGTGCGCCTCGACCAGCGCGGCCAGCCGCTCGCCGAGCGGCAGGCGAAGACGAGCGCCCGGGTCGACGTAGGAGTACGAGACGTCGGGGATCTGGATCGCGTCCGGGTCGGGCGCCTCGGTCTCGTCGATCGAGAACGACAGCTGGTTGTAGCGGGCGCCCAGCACCAGGGTCGGGCTGGTCGGGGTCGAGCCGAAGTTCCAGCGGTAGACCAGGCCGACCCCGTAGCGGGTCTGCGCGGTCGGAAGCGACTCGTCGCCGGCTCCCTCCAGCTTGGACTTGATGAGCAGCACCTTGTCGACCATCGCGGAGACGCCGATGTTGTGCGCGAACCCGTGGCTGCGGCGATTGACCAGCGCCACCGGGTATATCTCGGCGTCGGCGTAGACGCCCGGCACCAGCGCGCCGTCGTAGCCCTGCGGCTGATCCGGACCGGCCAGGCCGTCGGCGAAGTCGAAGCGGAGCTTGCGGGCCACGAAGCTGGCTCCGGCCGACAGGTCGATGCCGCGCCCGCGCGCGTCGCGATCGGCCTTCTCGCTCGCCTCGCGCGTGATGGTCCCGTCGGCGTCCTCGCCGCTCGATCCGCCGCCCTCGCGCGCGCTGCCGCCGACGTCCCCGGCGCTGGCCACCCGGGTGCGGCGCGGCCGGCGCTCGCGGACCGGCTTGCGTCGCGGCGGATCCGGAACCGGCTCCGGCGCGGCCCGGTCGTCGCCGCCGTCGGTGCCGGCGGTCGGGGTCGTCCCGGTCGCGCCGGTCTCGGCGGTGCCACTCTCGGCGCCGCCGCCCTCGGCCGCCGCGCCGCCCGGATCGTCGCCCTCGCCGCCGTCGGACGCGGCGACCGGTCCGTCGGCCGCGCTGCCCGGCTCGGGCAGCTCGCTCAGCATCGCCTTCAGCTCGCGCTCGAGCTTGCGCCGCGCCGCGCTGTCGAGCCGGCCGCGCTTGAGCGGCACCACGATCCCGTCGCCGATCACCTCGCCGCTCCTGCCCTCCAGCACCTGGAGGGTGAGCTTGTACTTCGAGCCGCGCTTCTGCACCTTGCCGGTCAGGACGCCGTGCGCCTTGAGCCGGGTGGCGACCTTGGCCACGCCGCTGGCGTCGGGCGAGTAGCCCTCCACCTCGCGCGCCGCGCGCAGGAACGCGCGCCCGGACACGATCGTCGTGCTCGGCTTCAGCACCCTCACCACGCCGCGCTGCGCGCGCGACGCCTTGGGCCCCTTGAAGGCGAGCACCACCAGCTTCTTCCGGGCCGCCTCCGCCCCGCCCACACCCGCGCCCAGCACCAGGAGAAGGACCAGGAACCCGGCGCCGCGCCGGATCGCCCTACTTGCTGAACCGTTCGATCTCGAGCTCACTGCTCCGTCCTTTCAACGGCGAGGTCGCGGTCGGGGAGGTCGTCGGCGCGCTCTGGGCGTGGTCCCACTCCTCGCCCGAGCCGCCGCCCGACACGCCCCGGAACAGGAGCGCGAAGTCGGACGGGCTGGTCGAGTGGCGGACCGCCTCCTCGTAGGTGATGTGGCGCGACTTGACCAGCTCGGCCAGGCTCTGGTCGAAGGTCGACATGCCGTAGGGATGGACCCCCTGGGCGATGGCGTCCTTGATCTCGCGGGTGCGCATCGGGTCCTCGATCATCTCGCGGACCCGGTCGGTGTTGACCAGGATCTCGAGGCTGGGGACCATGCCCTTGCCGTCGGCGCGCGGCAGGAGCCGCTGGGACAGCACCCCGCGCAGGATGCCGGCCAGGCTGAGCCGGACCTGCATCTGCTGGTGGGTCGGGAACATCGAGATGATGCGGTTGATCGTCTCGGTCGCGTCGATGGTGTGGAGGGTGGACAGGACCAGGTGGCCGGTCTCGGCCGCGGTCATCGCGATCTCGGTGGTCTCCAGGTCGCGCATCTCACCGACCAGGATGACGTCTGGGTCCTGGCGCAGGGCGGCGCGCAGCGCGCGCGAGAACGAGCGGGTGTCGAAGCCGACCTCGCGCTGGTTCACCACCGAGCGCTTGTCGCGGAACGTGTACTCGATCGGGTCCTCGACCGTGACGATGTGGAACGCGCGGCGCTGGTTGATGTAGTCCACCATCGCGGCCAGGGTGGTCGATTTTCCGGACCCGGTCACCCCGGTCACCAGCACCATGCCGCGGGTGTTGTCGGCCAGGCGCAGCACGGTCTCGGGCAGGTGCAGGCGCTCGAACGGCGGCACCTCGGGCGGGATGAGCCGCATCACCATGCCGACCGCGCCGCGCTGCTGGAACAGGTTGACCCGGTAGCGCACCCCGTCCGGCGTGCTGTACGCCAGGTCGAGGTCCATCGACGCCTCGAACTCGGCCCGCTGCCGCTCGTTCATGAGGTGGACGGCGAAGCTGGCGATCGACTCGCGGGTCAGCGCGGGCACGTCGCGCACGGTGCGGAGCTCGCCCTTGATGCGAAAGATCGGCGGGAGCCCGGCCTTCAGGTGGACGTCCGAGGCTCCGAGCTGGCGGGCGGCGGTGAGGACTCGCTCCAGGAGCTGCGGAGAGCTCATCTCGCGGTCCCTGTCGGCGTCGCCGCCACCTCGCGGATCCAGCGCCACGTCACGTCCGCTGACCCGCTCGGACTCACCACCGAGAAATGGTAACACGTGGTGCTCGGGCCCGATCGCGCCGCATGGCCGCCGAGGCTCCTGCTAGTATGGGCGCGATGCGCTGCCCGCACTGCGTCGGGGAGATTCCCGCGGGGTCGCGCTTCTGCGGAATCTGCGGCCGCAGCATCACCCCGGCGATGGGTGGAGCGCACGCGGCGGTGGACGCGGGGCGCTGGCCGGCCGGGCAGGCACATCCGTCGGGACCGCCGCCGCCGTCGCCGGCGGATTCGATCTCGCTGTTCGAGATGCCGGCGTCGCGCACCGCGCGGCGGGGCAAGCTGGCCCTGGTGCTGGTGCTCGACGCGATCCTGGCCGGCGCCGGCGTGGTGATGCTGCTCGCCTACCTGGACGCGCGGCGAGTGGGGCGGCCCGCCGCCGCCACCAGCGAGACGGCGCCGGCGGCGAGCGATGCGGGCGCGAGCCGGCCGAGCACGGGCGCCACGCCGCCCGGCGCCGTCGATGAAGCGGTGGCGCCGAGCGAGCCGACCGAGGCGCCGAAGCCACCTTCACCGAAGCCGAAGTCGAAGCCGAGGGGGCGGCCCGGCGCCAGGCCGCCCGCGCCGAGGACCGGCAAGTCGGATGTGGGAGCCGCGCACCCCGCCGGGGCGCGTCTCGCCCGGGTGGCGCCGAAGTAGGAGCGCGTCGCTCATCCAGAAGACGCGCGCCGGCTGCCGACCAGGCGCGGGCGCCGCGATGAAGCGTTTACTCGACGCACCTCGCAGAAGTGGGCCGCGGGCCGCGCTCGCAGGTAGAATGGACCTCGTCCCACGCCCATGCCCGCGGGCCCGCGCATCCAGCGTTGTTCCGGCCGGCACACGACCGGCTCCGCCGCGCTCGCCGAGCGCGTCGCGGGCTCGTTCGCGCGTGGCGACCTGCGCTCGAGCTCGAGCGGAGGTCCGCGTTCCACCCGTTCATCGAGGACCAGGAGCAGCCGTTGAGTGATCGCCCCGCGACCCAGCCCAAGCATCCTCTCCCGGGCCGGGCGGCGGGCAACGCCGCGCGCGCGGCCACCGAGCAGAGCGTCAGCGGGTCGTTCTCGCGCGAGGTGGTCGGCGCCGAGATCCTGGTCATCGATCGCGACGAGAGCGTGCGCGACGGCATCCATGAGGTGCTGGCCGCCGCCGACCTCAACGTCACCGGCGTGGCCGGGCCGGACCAGGCCCGCGCGCTGCTCCGCCGGCAGTTCTTCTCGGTGGTGGTGGTCGACTTCGACACGCCGTCGGCGGGGGCTGGCCTCGAGACCTGCGCGGCGGTGCGCGCGGCCTCACCGACCTCGGCGCTGGTCGTGCTCGCGCCGCGCCGTTCGTTCGACGACGCGGTCGCCGCGGTTCGCGCCGGCGCGATCGACGTCATCGTCAAGTCGCCCGAGTCGGTCCACCACCTGAAGGAGCGCATCTTCGAGGCGGCGGCTCGCTCGCTCGAGCGGCGGCAGGTCGACGCCGTCCTGCGCGAGGTGCGCGAGACCTACGACGAGCTGCTCAAGCGCTTCATGGACGCCGAGCGGCGCTCCAGCGAGCAGGAGGAGCGGCTGAGCGGGCGAGCCGAGCGCGGCGACGCCGGCACCGAGATCCGCATCCTGGTGGTGTCGAGCAGCGCCGCGATGGCCGACGAGATGGAGGCCGGCGCGCCGCCCCACTACCGCATCACCGGCGCGCTGTCCGGCGGCGAGGCGCTCGACCGGTGCGGGTCGTGGCGCTTCCACGTCATCATGATCGCCGACGACCTGACCGACCTGCCGCCCTCGATGGTCGCGCGCAGCATCAAGGCGTCGAGCGCCGACACCATGGTGGTCGGCCTGACCCGCACCGCCAGCGGCTTCGTGCTCGAGATCATCGAGGGGGAGCAGCGCGTGCCGCTGTTCGACCGGGTCCGCAGCCCGGCCGAGCTGCTCGCCCGGCTCGACGAGGTGACCGACGTCTACCGGGTGCGCGAGCGCGAGCGCCGCTACCTGGCCGCCATCAGCGAGCGCCACTACGACCTCCTGCGCCGCTACGCGCTCCTGCGCAGCCGCATCGACCGCCTGCTGGCCGGCAGCGACCGCGGCGTCGAGCTGTCCGACTAGCGCTCGAACGGGAGGCCCACGACGACCTCGTCGGTGGCGTGGTCCGGGTCGAACACCAGCTCGAGCAGGCGGGCGGCCACGAAGCCGGGGGTGGAGAAGGCGCCGTCGCGGGCGATCTGGACGAAGCGGGCGTGCTCGGGGAAGTCGTCGGGGCTGGCCGCGCGGATGAGCTCCTGCATGGCGGTGTCGACGATGCCGGGCGCGACCGCGTGGGCGCGCAGCCCGATCTCCGCCTCCTCGAGGACGATGCAGCGGGTGAGCATGTCGACCGCGGCCTTGCCCGAGCTGTACGCCGACCAGCCCACGTACGGCTTGCGCCCGGCCCCGGACGAGATGTTGATGAGCACACCGCCGCGGCCGCGGTCGCCCAGCCGGCGCAGGTGCTGCACGTACGACCGGGTGCCGTGGAACACGCCGGCCACGTTGATCTGGATGTGATCGCTCCACGCGGTCACGTCGGCCCGGCGCAGCGGCGCCATCGGGGTCAGGACGCCCGCGTTGTTGATCCACAGGTCGATGCGGCCGAGCCGCTCCTCGACCTCGCGCGCGAAGAGGTCGACCGCGGCGGCGTCGCGCACGTCGAGCTGGCGAGCCACCACCTCGGCGCCGTCGGCCAGCGCCGGGGCCGAGCGCGAGCACAGGCCGAGCCGCATCCCGCGCCCGGCGAAGTCGCGGGCCAGGTGCGCGCCGATGCCACGGCTGGCGCCGGTCACCACCGCGACCCGCCCGGTCAGGTCCGGCATGGTCACGCCGCCACCTCCACCCGGTTGCGCCCGCTCCGCTTGGCCGCGTACAGCGCCTGGTCGGCCCGGCGGATGAGCTCGACCGACGAGTCGGCCCCGCGCCGCCGCTCGGCCACCCCGACCGAGATGCGCACCGCGATCGCCTTGCCGTCCACCGCGATCGGATCCCCCTCGAGGCGCGCGCGCATGCGCTCGGCGATCTCCAGGGCCGGCACGATGCTGGCGCCAGGCAGGAGCGCGAGGAACTCCTCGCCGCCGTAGCGGATGAGCAGGTCGCCGGCCCGGATGGCGGCGCGCAGCCGGTTGGCCACGTCGGTCAGCACCCGGTCGCCGATCTCGTGGCCGAACTGGTCGTTCACTTCCTTGAAGTGATCGATGTCGACCATCGCCACCGCGAGCGGCTCGCCGCGCTGGTCGGCCAGCTCGATGACGCGCGGCAGGTGCTGCTGCAGGAACTCGCGGTTGTACGCCTCGGTCAGCGGATCGGTGAGCGCCAGCCGGCGCAGGCGCGCGTTGTCGATGTCGAGCGCCACGGTGGTGGTGATGAAGCGGAGCAGGTCGAGGTCGTCCTGGCTGAACGCGCCGGTGCGGCACGAGGTGATGGTGAGGACCCCGATCCGCTCGTCGCGGTAGGCGATCGGCACGCAGGCGAGCGAGCGGATGTGGTTCTGCGAGTCCGGCAGCCGCTGGTAGCGCGGGTCGGCCGACACGTCGTCGATGAGCGCGGCCTCGCCGCGGTCGGCCACCCACCCGGCCACGCCCTGGCCGACCTCGAACGAGATGCCGGACAGGTCGCTGCGCGACAGGCCGTGGGCGGCCTTGCCGAGCAGGCGCTGGCGGCGCTGATCGAGCAGCATGATGGAGCAGGCGTCGGCCCCGGCCAGCTCGCACACCAGCTCCGAGATCCGGGCCAGGAGCGCGCCCAGCTCGTCGTCCGACCCGATCGCCTTGCCGATCTCGAACAGGACCTGCGGCAGGCGGGCCAGCTGCTCCTGCTTCATCCCTCCTCGAGGTAGCCGATGTAGGCCAGATTGCGGTAGCGCTGGGCGTGGTCGAGGCCATAGCCGACCACGAACTTGTTGGGGATGGTGAAGCCGAGGTAGTCGATCGCGACCTGGCGCTCGGCCCGGTCGGGCTTGTGCAGGAGCGAGCACAGCTTGACGCTGGCCGGGTGGCGGGTGGCCAGGTTGTCGAGCAGGTAGTGCGCGGTCAGCCCGGTGTCGATGATGTCCTCGACCACGATCACGTGCTTGCCGGCGATCGGCCGGCTCAGATCGGAGGTGATCTGCACGACGCCGGACGACTGGGTCTGATCGCCGTAGCTGGCGATGCCGATGAAGTCGATCGCGATCGGCAGGGCGATCTGGCGGCACAGGTCGGCCAGGAAGATGATCGAGCCCTTGAGGACGCCGATCAGCTCCAGGTCCGATCCGGCCTCGGCGTAGTCGGCGGTGATGGTGCGGCCCAGCTCGGCGACGCGCGCGGCGATCTCCTCGGCGCTGATCAGGCTGGGAATCGGACGGCCATCGCGCGCAAAGGGTGTGGGCTCGACCATGCGGATCGATCACATAGCACGGCCCGACGACTCCGCTCGGCCAGCAGGGCGCAACCTGCCGGTGTTACACTGCCAAAGTGGTCGCGACGCGCCAGGACATCCAGGGACAGATCGCGGCGCTCCTGGGGGACGTGAAGCGCGACATCGACGTCTCCCGCGCCCGCCGCATCTTCTGCAATCGAAACCTCAGGATGGCCAGCGTCGAGGTCATCGGCTTCGACATGGACTACACGCTGGCCCTGTACCAGCAGGACCGGCTCGAGCGCCTGTCGATCGAGCTCACCCTGCGCAAGCTGATCGAGAACCACGGCTACAGCGACGAGATCCTCGGCCTGCCCTATGACCCGCGCCTGGCGATCCGCGGGGTGGTGATCGATCGCGGGGCCGGCAACGTGTTCAAGATGGACCGGCACGGCCACGTCGGGCGGGTCTTCCACGGGCTGACCCTGCTCAGCAAGGACGAGCGCAACCAGGAGTACCGCCGGCTGCGCATCCGGCTGTCGTCGCCGCGCTACGCCTGGATCGACACGCTGTTCGGGCTGCCCGAGGCGGTCATGTACATGACGCTGGTCGATCACTTCGACCGGGTCAAGCAGCGCGACGGGGTCGAGGTGCCGAGCTATGGCGACCTGTTCGACGACATCCGGGCCAGCATCGACGAGGCGCACCGCGACGACACGCTGAAGACGGTCATCAAGGCGGACATGCCCAGCTTCGTCAGCAAGGACCCGCGGCTGGGCGAGACGCTGCACAAGCTGCGCTCGTCGGGCAAGAAGCTGTTCCTCTTGACCAACTCGCTCTGGGATTACTCCAACGCGGTGATGAGCTATCTGCTCGACGGCGAGCGCAAGGCGTACCCGTCGTGGCGCAACTACTTCGACGCCATCATCGTGGGCGCGGCCAAGCCGGCCTTCTTCACCGACAAGAACCCGTTCCTGCTGGTCGATCCGGTCAGCGGGAAGACCAGCACCGCGGCGGTGCGCCAGCTCCACCGCGACAAGGTCTACCAGGGCGGCAACATCTTCGACTTCGAGAACATGAGCAACGTGCGCGGCGACCGCGTGCTCTACGTCGGTGATCACATCTACGGCGACATGATCCGCCTGAAGAAGGTGCACACCTGGCGCACCGCCATGGTGGTGCAGGAGCTCGACAACGAGAACCGGACCAGCGAGCGCCTGGCCGGGCAGATCAGCGACCTGGACCTGCTCGATCGGCGGCGGCGCAACCTCGAGTCGGAGATCGACTACCAGGTCACCATGCTGAAGCAGCTGCAGCGGGTGATGGAGGAGAGCGACCCCTCGCTGCGCGACGAGCTGGAGGAGGTCAAGCGCCAGGCCAAGCAGACCCTCGACTCGCTGCGCAGCCGCGCCCGCATGATCGAGGACGAGGTCGACGCGCTCGAGTCCGGCATCGACCAGTCGTACAACCCGCACTGGGGCGCGATCTTCCGCGAGGGAAACGAGAACAGCCGGTTCGGCTCGCAGGTCGCCCAGTACGCCGACCTGTACACCAGCCGGGTGTCCAACTTCCTGTCGTACTCGCCGCTGCGCTACTTCCGGGCCGCGCGACAGCAGATGCCGCACGAGGTGTAGCGAGGCTATCGGGCCTGGTCGACCACCGTGGCGGTGAAGGCCTGGCCCATGGCAGCGCGCACGCCGGCGACCTCGGGGTCGCCTTCCTCGATCTTGAGGTCGTCGCCGCCGCCGCCACCGCCGCCCCCGTCGACCTCGTTCCAGGGGACGTCGCCGACCACCTGGTGCAGGCTGCAGTGGATCGAGATGGTGCGGGTGGTCTCGCCCTCGAGCAGGAAGTCGTCGAGCGCGATGGTGATGGACAGCGGGGTCGGCGGGGAGTCGTCGATCTCGAAGCGAGCGCTGCCGCCGACGTTCACGGTGCCGCGCACGCGATAGCTCATGATGTCGGCCTTGATGTACGAGTAGTAGCCGGGCGGCGCGGTCGGGAACAGGACCTCGACGTCGTCGTCGGACTCGCCGCCCGATCGGGCGAGGTCGTCGCCGCCGCCATCATCGCGGCCGTCGTCGCCGCCACCGCTGCTGTCGCCCCAGCGCAGCGACAGCGACGGCCGGGTGGTGTTCTCGCCGGTCTCGGAGTCGCCGACCGCGCGCAGATCGCGCAGCTCGACCCGCGTCTCGTCGACGTACGCACCGTACGGATCGCCGCCCAGGGCGCCGGGCAGGATCGGGTCGCTGCCGAAGGTCAGGCGCAGCCCGGCGGTGCCAGGGGCGGCGTCGCCGCCGGGATCGGGGCCGCCGTCCTGGACCGTCGTCCCACCGCTGTCCACGTCGTCGGGCGGATCCGCCGGCGATCCGCACGCTCCACTCCCCACCACCAGCACGACGGCAAAAATTCCGGCTCTCATCCGTTCTCCGCAGTCGAACCAAGCAAGTCTTCTGCCATCATCATTGAACAATACCCGGCACCTGTCGAACGCAGGCTGTGTCGATCGGACACACTAGTACGCCAGCCGTACAACCACACGCACCGAGCAGTATGCCCGACCAGTTCCCGACCGTCGCGGACCCGACCGCGGCCTTCACCGACGCGATCGCGCGCGAGCGGGTGCTCATCGCGGTCTATTCCGGCCCCGCCGCCGAGGCGCGCACGCGCCTCCTGCCGCTGGCCGACGGCGGAGAGATCACCTTCGGCCGCACGCGGGTGGCGACCGTCCCGATCGACAGCGAGCGAGTCTCTCGCCTGCACGCACGCATTGCGCGGCAGGGCCCGCGGGTCCGTGTCGAGGACCTGGCCAGCCGCAACGGCACGCGGGTCAACGGGGTCCGCATCGACGGCGCGGTCGAGCTGGCCTCGGGCGACCACATCGAGATCGGGCCGGTCACGGTCGTGGTCAGCATCAGCGGCGGCGCGGCCGGCCGCACCCTGCTCGACTCGGTCAGTCACCTCGACGAGCGACTTGGCGCCGAGGCCGACCGCGCCGCGCGCTACCACCGCAGCGCGGCGCTGCTGATGGTGCGCATCGAGGGCACCGGCCAGGCCGCGGTCGACCGCGCCGTCGACCGCGTCGCGGCGGCGCTGCGCCCGATGGACACGATCGCCGAGTACGGGCCGGACGAGGTCGCGGTGCTGGCCCCGGAGTCCGGCCAGGAGGAGGCGGAGGAGCTGGCCCGGCGGCTGGCCGAGGCCGCGCGGGCCGGCAGCGACGGCGACATCGAGGTGCGCATCGGCGTGGCGGTGCTGCCGGTCCACGCCGCCCAGGCCCAGGAGCTGGTCGATCGGGCCCGCTCGGCGCTGCGCGCGGCGCGGGCGGCGCGAGTGGCCATGGTCACCGCCGATGTCCGCGAGGCGCGCACGCCCGAGCGCGACGTGGTGGTGGCGTCGCCCCAGATGCGGCGGGTGTACTCGCTGGTCGACAAGGTGGCCGACACCCCGGTGACGGTCCTCATCATGGGCGAGACCGGCGTCGGCAAGGAGGTGGTCGCCGAGGCGCTGCACCGGCGCAGCAGCCGCAGCGCGCGCCCGTTCGTGCGGCTCAACTGCGCCTGCCTGCCCGAGACGCTGCTCGAGAGCGAGCTGTTCGGCCACGAGAAGGGCGCCTTCACCGGGGCCGAGCGGCGCAAGGTCGGCTACTTCGAGGCGGCCCAGGGCGGGACGATCTTCCTCGACGAGATCGGCGAGATCCCGCCGCCGATGCAGGCAAAGCTGCTGCGCGTGCTCGAGGAGCGCAAGATCACGCGGGTCGGCGGGACCCAGCAGATCGACGTGGACGTGCGCGTGGTGTGCGCGACCAACCGCGACCTCGAGGCGGAGGTGGCCCGGCGCGCGTTCCGCGAGGACCTGTTCTTCCGGGTCGGCGGCTTCAGCGTCGTGGTCCCGCCGCTGCGCGATCGCCGCCCGGAGATCCTGCCGCTGGCCGACTTCTTCCTGGCCCAGATGGGGCGCGAGCTCGGCCAGGCGGTGCCGCGCCTGACCGCGGCCGCGCAGCGCGCGCTCGAGCGCTACGCGTGGCCCGGCAACGTGCGAGAGCTGCGCAACGCGCTCGAGCGGGCCAGCGTGCTGGCCACCGGCAGCGTGATCGAGGTGGAGGACCTGCCGGAGCGCGTGCGCGAGGCGGCAGCAGCCGCCGGCGGCGCGGCCGCGGGGCTCGGCGTCGCCGGTGCCAGCACGGTCGGTGGCGCGGCGCTCGAGCTCGGCGGCGAGCCGGGCGCGGTCGACGTCAAGCAGCAGATCGCCGACATCGAGCGCTCGTCCATCCTCGCCGTGCTCGACGCGTGCGGCGGCAACCAGACCCGCGCCGCGCGCAAGCTGGGCCTGAGCCGGCGCGCGCTCATCTACCGCATGGAGAAGCACGGGCTCAAGCCGCCGCCGGGCGGAGCCGACGACTGACCCGGACCGGCGGCCGGCGAGCTCACCGGCGGCTGGCGAGTCACCGGCGGTTGGCCGACGGCGGGTTGTAGCGCTCGGACGCGGGTGCGCCGTCGTCGGTGGCGCCGCCGACCACGAGGATGGTGCCGTCGCACAGGCGGGCCGCGCCGTGCCCGACCCGGGCGGCCGCCAGCGGATCGGTCTGGCTGACGTTGACCTCGCCGTTCAGCGAGTCGAGGCTGGCGATGAGCGCGGTGGCGACCGGCTCACCGTCGGCGTCGAGCCCGCCGGCCAGGAGCACGCGCCCGTCGGGCAGGCTCGACACGCTCATGCCGGTCAGCCCGGCCGAGGCGGGCAGCTCGCCGACCACCTCGAACACGCCCTGCACCGGATCGTAGAGCTCGAGCGCCTGGACCGGCCGCTCCTCGCCCTCGACCAGGGTCATCCCGCCCAGGATGAGGATCGAGCCGCCCGGCAGGCGCACGGCGGTGTGGCCCCAGCGCGGCACGGTCAGGACCGCGCCGTCCACCACCTCGAAGTCCTGGCGCAGCGGGCGGTAGAGCTCGGCCTGGGCGACCGGCGCGCCGGTCTCGTCGCGGCCGCCGGCGATGAGCACGTCGGCGCCGACCTCATCGCCCAGCCGGGTCATCGAGTGGCCGGCGCGCGCGCTCGACGCCTCGACCCCGAGCCGGCGGGGCGCCTCGAGCACGCCGCCGTCGCCGAACCCGAGCTGCCAGGCGGCGCGCACGGCCGGCGTGAACGCCTCGCCGGCGGCGTCCTGCTCCTCACCGCCGACGACCAGCACGCTGCCGTCGACCAGCGTCACCGCGGCGTGATCGCGCAGGCGCGGGCCGGGCTGCGACTCGAGGGTGCCGGCCGGGCCGAGGCCGCGCTCGGGCGGTCGCGGATCGATCACCTCGACCAGCGGGACACCGTCGTCGTCGCCGTCCTGGCCGCCGATGAGGAGCGCGCGCCCGTCGGCCAGTGGCGCCAGCACCCCGCCGCGGCGCGGCGCGAGCTCGGCGGCCAGCTCGACGAACGCGCCGTCCTCGGGATCGAAGCGGTCGGCGATCGGGCTGGGCCAGCCGCCGACGAACGCGGCCCGCCCGTCGGGGAGCGGGTAGGCCATGATCCCGGTGCGCTGCCCGTCCACCTCGCTCGGCGTCTCGCCCCACTTCACGATGCGCGACAGGTAGAGGTGGATCTCCGGATCGTCGGCCAGGAGGTCGGGCGTGAGATCGACCGCGCAGGTGCGGCCGTACGCGGTCTCGATCTCGCCCGACAGTCCGGACAGGTGGACCACCAGATCGGTGCCGTAGTCGGCGCCGGCCAGCTCGAGCGGCTCGCCGATAGGGACGGTCACCGACGTCTCCTCGCCGGCCCGCGCCACCGACAGGACCAGCGCGGTGAGGCCGGCGTACGGATAGGCGTCGGAGTCGGCGCCGGCGGTGTCGATGACCGGGCGGAGGACCGGTCGACCCTCGCCGCAGCCGGCCGCGACCGACAGGCCCAGGGCGAGCGCGGCGGCGAGCGGCCTCGTCACGGCGGGAGATCGCCGCGCGGGCGGACGTCGTAATCGGAGGGCGAGGCCTGATCGATCGCGAACGGGATCAAGACGGCGGCGGTGACCGCGGCCCCGGCGATGCCCCACAGCCACGGGCTGCGATACCAGGGGGCGGCGGGCGCGGCGGTCGACGCGACCGCGACCGGCGCAACCGGCGCGAGCAGGCGATCGAGCGCGTCTTCGATCGGGGCCGCGCGATCCGCCCGGGCCAGGCGGGCGACCACCGTGGCGCGGGTGCGCGCGCCGTCGATCCAGCGCAGGGTCAGGAGCATCGTCGCGCCCTCGCCGGGGCGGCTCAGGGTGGCGGCGACCACCGAGCCGAACCCTCGAGCGCGCGCGGCGGCGCGGATCGCGTCGTCGGTGGGGGCGGTCTGCGCGGGCAGCTCGGGGGCCAGGCGGTGGCGCTCCTCGGCGACCAGGATGCGCGCCCCGTACGGCGCGCGCTGGGGGCAGCGGGCCCGCACGTAGTGCTCGCCGCGCGCGGTGGTGAGCGACGACTGCCCGGTGATCGGGCGGCCGTCGAGCCAGAGCTGACAGCCGGGCGGCAGATCGACGGTGAGCGTGGCGGTCGGCGCGCCGGCGACCGCCTGGACCGCGCGCGCGAAGCTCTCGATCACGCGCGGCGGGAAGCGGACCGCGTCGAGCCGGCGCGACGGATCGACGGTGGCGGCGCGGATGAAGTCGTCCCACGCGCGCGCGGCGTCGCCTCGCTCGCCGAGCGCGAGCGCGCGGTAGATGAGCAGGTCGGACAGATCGGTGCCGGACAGGCCGAGCCCGCCGGTGGCGGCCGCCTCGCTGATGCCGGCGTCCGCGCTGGCCAGCGCCTCGGCGTAGCGGAAGTCCTGGTACGCCTCGATCGCGCGGCGGAGCTGGAGGGCCGCGCCGACCGGCGGCTGTTCGGGCGGCGAGAGATCGATCAGCGCGGAGCCGAGCCGCTGGGCCGCACCGGCCAGGGCGCCGCGCACCGCGGCGCGGGCCGGGCCGAGCTCGGGCGCGGCGTAGAACACGACCAGCGGGGCGGGCGGTGGTGGCTCGGCCGCGCCGGCCGCGCGGGCAGCGGCCAGCGTGGCGATCGCCGCCGCCAGTGCCCTGAGAGACGGCCTCATCCAGTCAGGATCTTGAAGGGAGGGTCGGGGACGGGCAAGGACCGCGGGGCTATACTGTTTCGCGTGGGCCGGACGCTCGGCCGATACGAGCTCGTCCGGCCACTCGCGCGTGGCGGGATGGCTGAGCTGTTCCTGGCCCGCCGACGCGCGCCCGGCGGGGTGGAGAAGCGCGTGGTCATCAAGCGCATCCGGCGCGAGCGAGCCGGCGACTCGCGCTTCGCGGAGATGTTCGTGCGCGAGGCCCGCCTCTCGATGTCCCTGGCCCACAAGAACATCGTGCCGGTGTTCGACTTCGGCCGCGCCGGCGACGAGCTGTTCCTGGTCATGGAGTTCGTGGACGGGGTCGACCTGGCCACCGCGCTGGCCCGCGCCGGCGAGCGCGGCGCAGCGCTCGATCCGGTGCTGGTCGCCTTCATCGGGCTCGAGGCATGCCAGGCGCTCGAGTATGCCCACCAGGTGTCGGGGCTGGACGGCGAGCCGCAGGGGGTCATCCACCGCGACGTGACGCCGGCCAACGTGCTCCTGTCGTACAGCGGCGAGGTGAAGCTGCTCGACTTCGGGATCGCGACCAGCGAGACGGCGGTCGGCGAGCAGACCCGGGTGCGCGGGACTCCGCCGTACATGGCGCCGGAGCAGGCGCGCGGCGAGGCGCTGAGCGCGCGCACCGACGTGTTCGCGGTCGGGCTGGTGCTGTGGGAAGCGCTGGCCGGCCGGCGAGCGTACCCGGGCAAGGAGGTGGCCGACGTGCTGGCGCTGGCCCGGCGCGGCGAGGTGGCCCCGCTCGACCCGGAGCGCGCGCCGGCGCCGCTGCGCGAGATCGTGGCGCGCGCGACCCGGGCCGACCCGGCCGAGCGATTCGACGGGGCCGGCGCGATGCACCTGGCCCTCGACGAGTACCTGGTCGACGCGCGGGCGGGGATCGAGCGGCGCGGCCCGACCCATCAGATGCTGGCAGCATGGGTGCGCGGCCTGTTCCCCGGGCGCGAGCAGGGCGGCGGGGCAGGGGGCGCGACCATCGCGCTGCCGGCCGGCCCGGTGGCCACGTTCCTCGACGACGGCGAGGAGCGAGTGACGCACCTGTTCCCGCAGGCGGAGGAGGCCGCGACGGCGCGCTCGAATGCGGCGACCGTCGAGGGGAGCGAGGGGGAGGGGAGCGATGGGAAAGGCGAGGAGGACGGCGAGCGCGAGGAGGAGCAGGAGAGCCGCGATCGGGAGAGCGGCGATCTGGAGAGTCGCGGTCGCGAGACCGGCGACGGAGAGGATGGCCGCGGACAGGCCGGCGACGGCGAGGACGCGAGGGCGGGCGCGGCGAGCGCCGGGGCGACTCACGCGGGGCCGACTCACCCGCGGGCGCGCTCGCGCTGGCTGCGCCGGGGCGTCGTCGCCGCGGCGCTCGCGATCGCCGTGGGCGGGGCGGCGGTGGCGGCCAGAAATCTGGCCCCAGGCGACGAGGCCGCGGCGCCGCCGCGGGCGAGCAGCGCCGCCCCGGGCGCAGCCGCGCCTGGCGTGGTGTCGCGGCGCGAGGCCGCGCCGGCCCGGCCGGCCGCGCCGGCCGGCACCTCGCCTGGCGTGGTGCCGCCTCCGGCCGCGACGCCGTCCGGGGACATCTCGGCGGCGCGGCCGGAGACGCAACACCACATCGATCCTGTGCGCGCGCCCCCGCGCGCTGCACCTGCCCACCCGTCCGGCGACCGCGATGGCGGGCGCGGCCATCGCGCGGCGGCGCGCGGCGCGGGCACCTCGACCGGGTCGGCGACCGGCGCGACCGGCACGGTCCGGATCAGCTCGTCCCCCTGGGCCGAGGTGCGCGTCGTCGGCCGATCCGAGCGGTGCGCCGAGACCCCGTGCAGCGTGGTCCTGCCCGCCGGCACCCACACGCTCGCGCTGCGCAACCCGGTCGCCCAGGTCGGCAAGACCTTGCAGGTGGTGGTCCGCGCCGGCGAGACGATGACCGTGCGCGAGACCCTGACTCCCCCCCATCCATAGAGCGGCCAGCGGACGCGGCGGCGCGCGGTCGTCCGCTCGCCGAGGTCGGTCGTCGTCGCCGCCATCGGCGTCGCCTGGCTTGCCGCCGGGCCATCGGGACGCTCGGGTGCGCGAAGGTCGAGCCGCCGTCGGTGTCGCGGTCCGCTCCGGCGTCGGCCGCGCGATCGCCGTCGCTCTGGTCGTCCCCGCTGTCGTCGCCCGTGTCACGGCGCTTTCTTCTCCCGGCGCAGGCGGTCTTTGCACCGCGCAGGCCAGCCCGAGCCCCGCGATTGCGCGGCGATCGCACCCTCCCGGTGTGCATCGCTCGTACAGATCGGTGCGCCCTCCGTACAGACGCGACAGCCAGCGGACGATCGCAGCGCGGCGAACTTCGCGGCTGACCGGGTCGTCGTACGCGCCGTCGCGGATGGCCGCGCCCCCACGCCGGCACCTGCGACGGCTGCCATCCACCTGTGGCGCCCTCGCCCTCGCGCCGCCGTGACCGGCCTCGGGCGCGGTCTCAGCGGCGGCGGCTGAATCGCCGCAGGTAGTGCTCGAGCTCCGAGATGCGGAGCGCGCGCGCGCACGCGGCGTAGACCGCCACGCCGACCAGGACCGGCGCGAGCGCCAGCACCAGCCGGCCGGTCAGGCTGCGCGGGTCGAGCACCGCGGCGATGCCGGCGTGGCTGCCCCAGGTCGCCGCGCCCATGACCCCGGCGGCGAGCGAGACCCGGGCCAGGTGGCCGAGCAGCGCGCGATTCGCCACCGGCGAGATGCGCCGGTGGAACGACACGTAGAGGATGCCGAAGTTGAGCGTGGCGGCGATGGCGGTGCCGAGCGCCAGCACCTTGTAGCCGTAGATCGGATGGAGGATGAGGTTGATGGCCAGATTTCCGGCCACCGCGCCGACCGACGCGATCATCGGCAGGCGCGACAGCCCGACCGCGTAGAAGCTGGGCGCCACCACCTTCACCGCCGCGTAGGCGACCAGCCCCAGGCTGTACAGGTCGAGCGCGGCGACGGTGGCACGAGTGTCGGCCGAGCCGAACCGGCCGTGCTGGTAGATGAGCTGGATGATCGGCTCGCCGAGCACGACCAGTCCGACGGTGGCCGGCACGGTCAGGAACGCGACCAGGCGCAGCCCCTCGGCCAGCTGCTCGGCCATGCGGGCGCGGTTGCCGTCGGCGGCGGCGTCGGCGTAGCGGGTGGTCGTCACCGTCGCGATCGCCACCCCGAAGACCCCGATCGGCAGCTGCAGGAAGCGGAACGCGTAGTTGAGCCACGCGGCCGCGCCGGCCTCCTGGGTGGCGAAGATGGTGTTGACGAAGACGTTGACCTGGACCGCGGCCAGCCCGGCCACCGCCGGCACCATGAGCGCGGCCACGTGCCGCACGTGCGGATCGCGCAGCATGAGATCGACGCCGAGCCGCGGCCGCCACCCCTGCCGCCACAGCGTCGGCATCTGGATCCCGAGCTGGGCGGCTCCGCCCAGGAGCGTGCCGATCGCCCAGCCGATCGCGACCTTGCGCCCGTCGAGGCCGAGCCCCCACAGGGTCAGGCCGATCGTGATGCAGACCAGGTTGAAGGTGGCCGGCGCCAGCGCGGGCGTGGCGTAGCGGTCCTGGGCGTTCAGCATGCCCATCGCCACCGCCGCCAGCGACACCATGGCCAGGAACGGCAGCATGATGCGGGTCAGGATCACCGCCAGCTCGAACTTGCCGGGCGTGTCGGCGAACGTTCCGGCCATCGACTGCACGATCTCGGGCGCCCCGGCCGCGGCCACGATTGTCAGGATGGCGATGACGGCCAGGAGCGTGCCGGCCACGCGGTTGCCGAGCAGGTACGCGGCCGACGTGCCGCCCCGCTTGAGGCTCGCCTTGAAGGTCGGGACGAACGCCTGGGACAGCGCGCCCTCGGCGAACAGGTCGCGCAGGAGGTTGGGGATGCGGAAGGCGACGATGAACGCCTCGGCGAACAGCGAGGCGCCGAGCAGGGCGGCGAACAGCTGCTCGCGAACGAGGCCGAGCAGGCGCGACAGCATGGTCGCCGCGGAGAGGAGCCCGGCGGTGCGGATCAGGCGATGACCGCCGGTGGTGCGCGGCGCGGGGCGCGGCGGTCGCGGCCCCCCGGCGTCGTCGATCGCGCCGGTTGCCGGCTCGCCGGCCCCGGGGACGCCGCCGCCGGCCTCGGGCTGGCTCACTTCGCCTCGCTGGCGCGGTCGCCGCCGGCGGTCACGCAGCGGGCCGCGGCGTCGCGCGCACCGTCGGGAAGATCGCCGAAGGAGGCGAGCGCGCGGGCCCGGGCCAGACCGCGCGAGCCGAGCGCGGCCATCACCGGCCCGGCCGGATCGCCGAACGCGAGCCCCTCGCACACGGCGAGCACCGCCGCGGCGGCGACCGCCGGATCGTCGTCGCTGCCGGCCCGGGTCGCGATCAAACGGAGGGCGTCGGGCGAGAGCGGGGTGGGCGCGAGCTCGACGCCGGCGCGGCGCAGCTCCGGCTCCGGGTCGGCCAGAACCGCGGCCAGGTCGTACGGCGAGTCGGCCGGGGTCGCGCGCTCGCCGAGGGCGCGGACCAGGTGGGCGGCGACCTCGAGGCTGGCAACGCGGACGTCGACCCACCGCCCCGGATCGGCCGCGCGGCTCCGGTACTCGGCCGCGCGAGCCCTCACCCAGTCGAGCGGCACGTCGCCGACCAGGAGCGCATCGAGATCGACGGCGCCGGCGATGCGAGCGGCGGCGCGCGACGCGGCGGCGGCGATCGGCCGGTCGGCGGAGCCGGCGAGCTGACCGAGCGGCTCGAGCAACCACACCGCGTCCGGCGCGGAGGGCGCGGCCGCCGCCGCGGCGAGGGCGAGCTCGCGGTCGCCGCCGCTCAGGGGACCGGCCAGCCGGCGAGCGGCCAGGCGGGCGCCGGCGCGGGCCAGCTCGTCCGGGTCGGCCGACAGGAACGCCGCGCGAAGAGCGGCCAGCTCGGGCGGATCGGTCGGCGGGGCCGGGGACGGCGGCGCCGCGGTGATCGCGCCAGCGGCGCCACCAGCCGGGGTCGAGCCAGCCGGCCCGCTCGAGCCGCCCTGTGCCGCGCTCGCACCCGCCTCCGGCGGCGAGGCTGTCGCCGGCGAGCCGATCTCGAGCCCGGCGGGGAGCGCGACGACGAGCGCCACGGCCCAGCTCGCGATCCGGGGCACGGAATTCATCGGTCGGTGATCCTAAAGGCTCGCCGCCCCCCTCGCGCACCCGCCATGCGGCCAAACCCTTCTCACCTGCAGTTTATTTGACATGGGGCAGATATGTTCAGTACGGTCTGTTTGTTCAGTACGAGGGGAGCCGCACTCATGCCCGACCATCTGACGCAACGCCAGCAAGACATCCTCGATTTCATCTCCACCTCGATCGACCGCCGCGGGTATCCGCCGACCCTGCGCGAGATCGGTGAGCACTTCGGCATCCGGTCCACCAACGGCGTCAGCGACCATCTGAAGGCCCTCGAGAAGAAGGGGTTCCTGGCGCGCGAGGATCTGAAGTCGCGCGCCATGCGCCCGATGGGTATCGCGTCGGGGCCGCGCCCCGGCTCGATCACCGACATCGGCGCCGCCATCGCGCCCCGCCTCGGCGACGAGCTGTGCGAGATCCCGCTCCTCGGCCGGGTCGCCGCCGGTCAACCGCTCCTCGCCGTCGAGAACGTCGAGGACACGGTGGTGGTCGATCGCTTCTTCATCGGCTCCTCGCGCGAGGTCTTCGCCCTGCGGGTGGTGGGTCAGTCGATGATCGAGGACGGGATCCTCGACGGAGACTACGTCTTCGTGAAGAAGACCCCGACCGCATCGCGAGGAGAGATCGTGGTCGCCATGATCGAGGGAGAGGCGACGGTGAAGCGCTACTTCCCCGAAGGAGACGTGATCCGCTTCCAGCCGGCCAACGCCGCCATGGAGCCCATCTACGTCCGGCAGAGCGAGTTCCGCCAGGTCGACATCCTCGGAGTCGTCATCGGAGTCTACCGCCAGTTCGGCCGCCCACCCGACCCCCCCCCAAGAGCCCGAAGCTAGCCCCACCGCCGACCTCCCCCGACCCACCGACGGCGCCAGACCCGACCACCGGCGCCGTCGCCCCCCATCCGTCGACGGCGCCAGAGCTCGACCTCCGGCGCCGTCCGCCCCACACCGTCGACGGCGGCTCGGCCCGACGTCTGCCGTCTGCGCATCCCGCCGGCGGCGCGTGCGTCCGCCGACGGCACCACCGCCCGCCCGCGGGCGCCCCGCGGGCCTCCCCCGAGTGGGCCCACCCTCGTGGCGCGCGGCGCGCGAGCCGTCCCCGACTCGCGCCCCACGCAGCCCCACATCCTCCCTACCGAGCTCCGAGCCGTGCCGCGCCGCCCCGCGCCACCCGCCCCGCGCCGCCTCGTCGACCAATGCGTCGCCCCTGGCGTAAGCCCATCACCCCCCAAGGCAACCGCATCGAACCCCGAGGCGCCTAACCCCAGGCCCCGAACCGCACCCAGCCGTTCAACCACCCCAGGACCCCCGATACCCCAGCCACCGGCCCGGACCCCAACCTTGTAGGCCCCCTGACCCGCTGCTATACCCAGTGAGCGCGGCGGGCCCGGGTCCACTGCTAACGTCGTCAATCTCTTGGCCCATTTGCACCGACAGTCGCGATGGACGCTGGGTCTGGCCCTGGCGGCCTCGCTCCTCCTGCACCCGGTGGCGGCCACGATCTACGAGGCGACCCGGACCCCGCATCGGCCCCGCGTCTTGCTGACGGTCAAGCGGGACGGAAAGGGTCAAGGAGTCGTCCTGTCCACCACGGACGGCATCCGCTGCGTCGGCTCGGGCCAGCCCGACGATCACTGCGACATGGACGTCGAGCCCGGCGCTCGCGTCACCCTGGTCGCCACTCGCGGCGAGAAGAGCACCTTCTCCGGATTCGACGGCCCGTGCGGGCCGCAGGCCCACCGGGTCTTCGGCTGGGCGCTCGACGCGCTCTACGGCGACGACATCCCCGGCGAGGTGCCGGAGCCGGGCCAGCCGGGCCGCGATCTGTACGAGGCGCTCATGCTCCGCACCGCCGAGCCGGAGGGCGGCGACCCGCTCAGCTGCGAGCTCATCGTCGACCGCACGGTCAGGATCAGCGCCGAGTTCGGCGAGCAGCCGGACGAGGTGAACGTCGAGTGGGTCGCGATGGACGACGAGCCCGCGCCCAAGCAGGAAGAGTCCATCACGCTGCCGGATCCCACCCTCGAGGCCGCGAATGCGACCCGCATGGAGGCCCCGAAGCGGGACAAGCCGCCGCCGATCGAGCCGGAGAAGATGCCCGAGGTGGCGCTGGTCGAGCCGCCCAAGGTGACCCCGGTCCAGCCCAAGCCGGAGCCGCCGCCCGAGGAGCAGCAGAAGAAGAAGGAGGAGATCGAGCGCAGCCGGATGAAGGCGGTCGAGGTCCCCGACGAGCACGAGGTGGACAAGGCGCCCGACGACGCGCGCTTCCTGTCGGACAAGAACCGCGACGTCACCGAGGAGACCCACGCCAAGGACACCAACCTCGAGCGCGAGCAGCGCGGCAAGACCGCGGCCTCGGCCAAGAGCGACGTCAAGAGCGACCAGGTCGGCGGCGCCGACGACGAGATCAAGCAGCTGGAGGAGACCGAGGCCAGCGAGCTCGACGCGACCCGCGACGACGAGACCTCGCACAGCGGCGACGACAAGGTCGCCAAGGGCATCGACACCGGCAAGGAGGGGCAGGAGGGCGCGGAGGGCGAGGAGGGCGACGGCACCGAGGCCAAGAAGCCGGGCATGCTGTCGATGCGCGGCATCCAGGGGCGCGGCGCGCCGGGCGGCCCGGTGGTCGAGCAGGAGATGGAGGGAGACGGCGGCAGCCGCCGGATCGGCGACGGCGGCAAGCGCGGCCGCGCCGGCAAGAGCGGCGAGCGCGGCATCAAGACCCAGCTCGACTTCGACTCCTACGAGCGGATCGTCGGACACGACAAGGCGGAGCAGGAGAGCAAGATCGCCCGCCGCACCAAGTCACTGCGCCGCGGCCGCTGGGAGCAGAAGCTGGCCGCGGTGAAGTCGTCGCTCGAGAACTTCACGCCGGAGGTGAGGCCCGGCAACCAGACCGCGCTCAAGACCAGGGCCGCGCCGTTCGCGCTCTACATCGCCGGCATGCACCGACGCATCCACGAGCTGTGGGGCTTCGGCTTCCTCGAGGACCTCGACGACAAGGCGGCCAGCGATCCGCTGAACGACTGGACGCTGTGGACCAAGATCGAGATCATCATCAACCCCGACGGAACCGTCGACAAGGTCAACATCGCGCGCCCGTCCGGCGTGCTGCCGTTCGACGTCGCCGCGCTCGACACGGTGCTGTCGTCCGGCCCGTTCGGCCCGCCGCCGGAGGCGATCCACTCGGCCGATGGCAAGACCTACCTCCACTGGGCCTTCCACCGCGACTGGCGCCAGTGCGGCACGTTCGGCGCCGAGCCGTACATCCTGACCACGCCGCCGCGCGGCGGCCAGAAGGACCGCGGCCTCGACGACGGCTCCATCCTCGGACGGGTTCCGCGCCGCAACAAGGGCGCCGCCGGACAGGGCGAGATGGCGGCGCCGGGCGCGAGCGGTGGCGACGACAAGGCCGAGGAGATCGAGCCGGCCGACGACGGCTCGGCCCAGGCATCGGCCGCGCGGGCGCAGAGCGCGGCGCCGGCGCCCGACGATCCGCGCGCCGGCCACACCGCGAACCTGTGGCTGAGCGGCTTCACCCACTCCGACCTGTCGAAGATGGTCCGGGTCAGCGGCATCCCGTTCTACGCGGCCGGGCTGGTGGCGCAGAGCGGCTCCGAGATCGGGGCCGTCTATCGCAACATCCTGCGCGAGACGCGCGACCGCATGCCCCGCGACTGGAAGATCCTGTCGGCCGCCGGCTATCGCAAGGCACTCGGCGCGCTGCCCGAGGACCTCGCGACCGCGCCGGGCGACCTCTTCATGGTCGTGCGGCTCAGGCGCGAGCACTTCACGTTGATCCTGCGCGAGCACGCGACCGGCGAGTACAAGGCCGTGGGCCTCTTCCGGTAGTCCGGATAGACGAAGAGCCACTACCGGTTTCCCCTGGCCAGTAGTGGCTCTTCTTTCGAGCGGTGCGGCCGCCGGGTCCCCCCTCGCGGGCAGTGCGCGACCGCTCTCAGGTCCGAGTAGGCTCCAGCGTCCGACTAATTGTGCGCCATCTGCATCTGCGAGGAAAGCTTCCTCACGAGTGACGCGTGCAGACCCTTCGGCCCTTCCTCGGCCTCGTACTCGACATCCTGGCCCTGGGCCAGCGACCGGAAGCCGTCCCCCTCTATGGAGGAGTAGTGGACAAAGACGTCGCGCCCGTCCTCATGCGTGATGAACCCATACCCCTTGGCGTCGTTGAACCACTTCACTTTGCCTAGAGACATCCCGACAACCTCCTCTCTGACTCCGACCCCTCGCCGCAGCCCCCATCCCCCGATGGGCACCGCAATGGGTCTCAGCGAGAATGTTTGTTAGCGCTGCCCACGAGTGGCGGTCAAAGCCTTTCTCTTGGGAAACGGTCGGCCATTGGAAAATTCCACTGGAGCCGTCGGACCCCCTCGCCGACGCGGTAAGCCATGGGAGCACAGGCGAAACAGCTCCTGGCTTTCGGCGCCGCGCCGTGAATGAACCCGATGGAGAACGCCCGAGCGTCGCTGATTCCGGGCTCCGCTCGAACGCGCCGCATCACCCACCCGGGGTGGCGGCGGGCGCGCCGCGCGATCAGGCGGCCGGGCCGATGGCGTCGCGCGCCGCGGGCGGCGACGGGACCTGGAACCGGGCGATGAAGTGGAGGTTCATGAAGTTGATCGCGAAGTGAGCCACGATCGGACCGCCCAGGTCGCCGGTCAGCTGAAACAGCCAGCCGAAGACCAGGCCGACCGCGAACGCGGACAGCGTCCACGGCAGGAAGCGAGTGCCCGGCCCGATGTGGAGCAGCGCGAACACGACCGCCTGGGCCCAGATGCCGACCATCGGCTGGAGCGCGCCGCGGAACAGGAGCTCCTCGCCGACCGCGCTGGCCATGGCCAGGATGAGGATCTCGCGCCCGGCCAGCGGACCCAGCAGGCTGCGGAAGTCGGTGTGAAGGCGCCGCGCCCACTCGAGGCGATGAACCGCGAACCGGGACAGAAAGACCACCGCCAGGCCCACCGCCAGCCCGATGAGCGGGCTGAGGGCCAGGAACAGGGGGGTGGAACGGCCCGCGATCCGGTAGATGTCGATGTCGTCGCGGCCGGCCGAGATGAGGAGGGCAAGCAGGGCGAGGGCGCCGTACAGACTGAGGATGAGCCCCGCCCGGCTCATCATGGGCTCTCGGTTCTGACTGGGGAGCTGCATGAAGTCCAGGACAGCTAACTATGCCCCACGCAGGGCGCGCGACCAAGGTTCGCCGCGATCCCGGCCGACTGGCCGCGCTCCGCGCGCCGGCCTTCTTGACAGCCGCAAGCCCGCCAACTAAACATGCCCGTCCTAGCCGAAACGAGCACCTCCGCGAGGATGGCGGAACTTGGTAGACGCGCCAGACTAAGGATCTGGTGGGGTAACCTGTGGGGGTTCGAGTCCCCCTCCTCGCACCGAACAGCGCCAGCGCTCGGCCCCCGGCGGCGACCCGCCGGGGAGCGCTCGGGCCGCCCGCCGCAGCCCCGTCCGGCGCCCCAGAGCGTCAGAAGAAGCGGTTCTTGTAGCCGATGACGATCAGGCGCGGGATGCCCGGGCGCGCGCCGAACGGGCGTCGCGCGGCGACGTGGGCCTCGTCGGTCAGGTTCTGCACGGTCAGGTAGGTCTCGCCCCAGGAGCCGGTCAGGACGTGCGCGGCGAGGTCGAAGACGGTCGCCGGCTCGGTCGCGGTGGCGCCGTCGAGCGGCCCGTCACCGGCGACGTCGCGCATGGCGCCGACGTGGCGCGCCGACACCGCCAGCTCCAGGGTGCGCGTGCGCGCCGCGGCGCTCACGGCGAGCTGGTGGCGCGGCAGGTACGGCAGCTCGAAGCCGGCCTCGACGTCGCCCCACTCCGGGTTGCCCGACGAGAAGCTTTCGCGGAACCCGGAGCGGGTGAGGGTGTACGCGGCGGACAGCGGAAACCATACGCGCCCGCCCAGGCCCGGCTCCGCGCGGGCGGCGGCCTCGAGGCCGTAGACGTGCACGCGACCGCCGTCGAACTCGGCGTCCACCTCCTGGTCGGAGCAACCGATGGCGAGCGTGCAGACCCCGCCGAGGTTGGAGTAATCGTTGAAGAAGCCGATCAGCTCGGCGGTCATGGACCCGCGCGCCAGGCGGGCCCCGGCCTCGTAGTTGATGCTCTCCTCGGGGCTGGCCAGGTCGCCCTGGCCGGGCGCGACCGGCACGAACCCCTTGTGCACCCCGGCCAGGACGCCGAGCCATGGCCCGATCTCGTAGAACGCGCCGGCGCCGGGGATGAAGACCGCGTAGCTCTCGTCGGCGCTGAGCTCCGGCTGCAGTCGATCGTCGAGCTCGGTCGCGATGAGCTCGGTGCGCAGGCCGGCGGTGACGGTCAGGCCCCGCCAGCGGGCGCGGTCCTGGACGTGGAGGGCGAGCGCGGTGGCGCGTCCGGTCTCGTCGCGCGTGGTCCCCTCGGGTCGCTCGTCGCGCATGAGATCGCCGCCGACCATGAGGTAGCTCTCCTCGGTGTGATGGCGGCGGGCCCGGTCCATGTGCAGGCGGACCCCGGCCTCGAGCTCGTGGTCGAACGCGAGCAGCGGGCCGCGGACGTGGCCGACCATCTGGACGCCCTGGGAGGTGAAGTCGCGTGCGTTCTCGCCGAGCAGCAGGGTCTCGCTCGGGCTCGCGCTGTCGGCCTGGCCGGTCAGGACCTGGTAGAGGACCGCGTTGTTGCCGACGTCCGGGTTGGCCAGGATCTCGTTCAACGTGCGCTCGGTGTCGAAGCCGTTCAGCTTCTTCCAGGTGCGGTCGAACCGCAGGTGATAGGCCGTGGTGGTGAGGTCGAACGGGCCGACTCGCTCGAGGCGGTGGCTGGCCTGGAGCTGCCAGTGCCGCCACTTCATCCGGTCGCGCTGGCTGCCTGCGTAGCGCCGGTACGGCGTGGCATGGAGGTCGGCGTCGGTGAGGCCGAGGTAGGTCTCGTGGGAGGTCTCGTCGGCGAAGCCGACCTTGAGCCCGATCTCCTGATAGCGCGGCCGATCCGGATCGGTGTTCCACAGCCCGCGGGCCAGGAGGTCCCTGCGGGCGAAGCCGGTGTCGCCGCCGCCGTCCAGCTCCTTGAACCCGGACGAGCGCAGGCCCACACCCTCGAGCAGGACGCCCCCGCGGCGCCATCTCTCACCGTACGCGCCGTGCAGCTTGCCGTAGCCGTCGCCGCCGAGCGCGGCGTCGATCTCCGCGGCGCGCTCGAACGGGACCGGGCGTGAGACCAGGTTGATCGCGCCGCCGACCGTGTTCGGCCCGTGCTGGATCGCGGCGGGGCCCTTCAACACTTCGATCTGGGTCATGCGAGTGACCAGCGGCATGTAGTACGCGGCCGGGGCGGAGTAGGGGGCTGGCGCGATGAGCACGCCATCCTCCATGAGGGTGATCTTGCTCGACCGGTCGGAGCCGGCGCCGCGCATGCCGATGTTGGGGCGCAGGCCGTAGCCGTCCTCTTCGCGCACGTAGACGCCCGGAACGGCCGAGAGGATGTGGTGGATGTCGTCGCGCTCGTGGCGCTCGAGCTCCTCGCTCTCGATGATGTGCGCCGAGCCGGGCGTCACGCGAGTCTCGCCCTGGATCACGACGACCTCGCCGGAGGGCGTCGCGGTCGCGGGGGTGGGCGCGGGCGTCGTCGACGGCGGCGCCGCGGGGGTGGTCGGGGTCGGCCGGGGCCAGGGCGGCGGATCGGCTGCCGCGGCGGCGGCCAGCAACAGGTGCGCGGCTGCGATGGCGGCGCAGAGCGTCGTGGTCTTCACGGTCCTCCCCTTCGCGCGTGGCGAGCGTCGCCGCGCGGGGCCAGCCTGATGGGCGGCTCGACCGGCGCGGGCAGGATCCAGTCGGCCGGAGCCAGCGAGCGGTCGACGCTGGCGAGGTCGCGCGCCGGATCGATCATGGGCTGCGCCGGCCGGCCGTTCAGCGAGACCAGGGCGTCGGCGCGCACCTCGACCGGTCCGCGCCCGCGCCGCTCGAAGTCGCGAGCGATGCGGCTCGCGAGCTGGGCGATGAGGTCGGGCTGCCCGGCCATCTCGCGCTCCTGGCGCGAGTCGAGGTAGCGCCGCGGGCTGACCTGCAGCTCCTTGCCGCTGTCGGTGAAGCGCACCCGGTAGGTCACGCTGCCGTGCTTCTCGCGCACCATCACCTTCCACGACCAGCGCATCCCCTGTTCGTCCCAGAGGACGTTCCCGCGGTAGACGTGGTGGCGGAGCGGGATCAGCACCTGGAGCGCGCAGTAGCCGGCGGCCACGGCCAGCGCCGCGCGACGGCAGCGACTGGCCGCCATCGCCGGCGCGACCACCGGCGCCACCGTCGACGCGACCGCCGCCGACGCCGGTCGGCGCGCCAGCCGTCGGGCCAGCGCGACCCACCGCCGGGGCCACGACGGCGAGAAGAAGACCAGCGCGGCGGTCGACATGATGAACGGGAACATCCCGATGTCGAAGAAGACGTGGGTCAGGAAGTGGAAGCCGAGCAGGGCCGCGTACGCGAACGGACGCGTGCGGCGCCACGACAGCCACACGACGATCGTCGTGTCGAACAGGAAGCCGGCCCAGCTCGCCGCGTACGCCACCCAGACCTCGTCGAGCAGCGATCCGATGACCGGCGTGTCGACGCGCGCGGTGAGCCACAGGTTGAGCGGCTGCGCGTGGACCAGCCAGTCGGTGCCCAGCTTGGCCAGCCCGGCGAACACGTACACCACGCCGACCTGGAAGCGCAGCAGGTGGAGCGTCCACGCCGGCAGCGCGTCGAGCCGCCGCGCCGGCCGACGGCGCGCATCGAGCGAGCCGACCCGGCCGAGCGGCATGAACACCATCAGCAGCGCGAGCAGCGAGACCAGGTAGTAGTGGTTGAGGTAGTTGGTGACGTCGATGAGCTCGACGTAGGTGAAGCCGAGGAAGAAGAGGAGCGCGCTGGCCCGGTAGAACAGGCCGAGCGCGACCATGAGCGCCAGCGCGGCCAGGACGATGTGAAGCGCCACCATGCCGGCGAGCGGCAACGGCTCCACCCAGGAGAAGCCCCAGTAGTGGAAGAAGAACTCCCGCTCGCCGTAGCAGCGCCCGACCCAGCCGGACAGGAGGAACCGGATCAGCCCCGCGCACAGGAGCAGGCCGAACAGGACGCGGAACGCGACCAGCCCGGCCGGGTCGATCGGCCGCATCAGCCAGCGCTCGGCGCGGCGCAGGCCCACCGATCGTTCGCTCGCACCCGGGCCGGCTGGCGCGCTGCGTCCGGCCTCCTTGTCCGCGCTCATGGCTGTCTCCTGGCTGACTGACTCGCTCGCGTCAGTCGTTGTCGCCCGCCGCACCGTCGGGAATCTCGAGCCCGAGCACGGTCAAGAACTGCGACTTGAGCGCGTCGGTCACCGCCCTGACCTGCGCGTGGGCGTTCACCACCGCCTCGCGGTCGGCGACCAGCGCCTCCTCGAGCGTGCCCGGGATGTCCGCCGTCGCGGCGATCGCCGCGTCGATCCGGCCGCCCATGTCCTCGGCGACGTCGCTGGCGCCGACCCCGAGAAGGAAGTCGTCGAAGCCGAGCCCGCCGCTGTCCGGCGGTCGATCGCCGAGATAGATCATGCGGAACGCCTCCAGGTTGCGGATGACGTTCTCCTTGGACTGGCCCGACGCGCGAGACTCGAGCTCGTCGGGGCACGGCTCCTCGACTGCGCCGCAGCTGTTGTCGGCGATGCCGGCCGGCTCGGCGAGCTTCATGTCCTTGGTCTCGGTGTCGAGATAGAACATCGCGTCCGAGATGAGGTTGGCGGCCTGCTGGGCCGACGCGAGGCTGCTGCCGCTCTCGCCCGCGCGGGCCAGCTCACCGACGTAGTCGCCGCCGTCGGCGCGCCAGCCGGTTGCCACCGCCGCCGCCTGGGTGGCGAGGTCCGCCGCCGCCGCCTGGGCGTAGCCGCAGCGCGCCGCCAGCCGCTCGGCGTCGGCCAGCTCGTCCCAGCCGTCGGGCGGCCCCCCGGCGGGGCAGGTGTGCTCGAGGTCCGCGGCGAACAGCACGCGCTCGAGCGCCGGCAGGCCGCGCCGGTTGCTGAGCCGCTCGCCGATGTCGTAGGCGGCCGGATCGCGGTAGTGGTCCAGCACCTCGCGGTCGACCGCGCAGGTCGAGATGACCGGCCACGAGTAGATGACGTCGCGCAGCGCGCGATCGTCCATCGCGGCCGGGCCGACCAGCATGACCTCGGCCGCCTGCCACTCGAGCATGGCCGCCCGCCACCCGTCCTGCGCGGCCGCGCGCGCGATCGCCTCGGCCTCGGCGTCGCCGCCCAGCGCGGCGCAGTAGCTGTCCACCGCCGGGACCAGCTCGGCGGCGCGGGCCGAGAATGACTCGTAGGTGGCGAGGAAGACCGCCTCGGCCAGGTGCGCGACCATCGCGCCGCGGTCGAAGGTGTCGGGCGCGCGCGCGTCCGGCGGCGCCTCGCCGCCGCCACCGCCGCCACCACCGCCGCCGCAGGCGAGCGGCGGGACCAGCGCCGCCAGCAGCAGCGCACGCACGGCGTCCACCTCAGCCCTCCGTCGGAGCGCGGTAGGTGAGGATGTCCGCCGGCGTCAGGTCGAAGACCTCGATGACCGTGGCCTCGACGCTCTCGACGCCGATCTGCAGCGCGGCCGGGTCCTCGAGAAACTCGCCGGTGGTCGACGCGCCGAGATCGGCGAGGTCCACGCCGAGGGCGGCGGCGATCGCCTCGACGTCGGCGTCGGTCAGCACGCGGCCGGCACCGGCCAGCGGGCCGCTCGCCGGATCCTGGAGCCCGTGGAAGCCGAGGGTGAGGCCGATCCCCTCGGACAGCTCGTGCAGCGCGTTGGCGCGCTCGGTGTCGGTGGCGGCGGCGGCCACCAGCCCGGCGGCGAGGTTGCCGTAGTAGACCGTGCGGGCGACCATCGACTGCTCCCAGGCGCGGAAGAAGGTCACCAGCGCCGCGTCGCGCTCGGCCGCGCAGGCGTCGTCGGCCGCAAAGGCGCGCGCCCGGGTCAGCGCCTCGGCGATCTCGGCGTGGAAGCCCATCGCGAAGGAGTAGTTGGCCGAATCGGTCGGCTCGTCGGTGGCGAGCGTCTCGTTGCTGCCCCAGGCCCCGGCGAGGGCGTCGATGGTCGACTCGCCGATCGGGCCCTCGGTCAGCCCGAGGGCGTACGCGTACATCCCGGCGCCGGCGAACACACCCTTGTCGACCAGCTGGCGCACCTCGAGCCCGCCGGTGTTGAGCCCGCGCGTGTCGTCGCCGAACAGGCCGCCGCTCTCCCCCGGCGTCCACTGGTTCTCGTCGTCGACCAGGTCCTGCACCCCGGCGAGGGCGAGCGCCACGAAGTCGGCGAAGACGTCCTCGACGACCGGCGCGTACCCGGCGGTGACGACCCCGCCCAGGCTGGGATCGCCGGCCTCGAAGAGCGCGGTCAGGTCGGCGATGTCATCGACCGTCATCGTCTCCTGCTCGGCGCCGCGCATCAGCGTGCCGAGCTCGTCGAGCTGAGCGCGCAGCGCGAGCGCATCGGCGGCGCCGGTCGCGAACGAGGGCGCCGCCCACGCGCCCGGAGTCACCGAGCAGGCGCCGACCGCCCCGTCGGGGCCAGAAGAGCCGGCATCAGCAGCCCCGCCACCGCCGCTGTCGGGGGTGCCCTGACCATCGTCATCGTCGCCGCCGCCGCACCCGACCGCCGCCAAGAAAAGCCAAATCGCCACCGATTTCTTCATCTTGTTCATACGCTGGCTCTCCTCCGAAGGAACGTTGAAACGAAAATGAAAATAAATTTCAAATTCAAACGAGCCCACGTCTATCACCCCTCGCCCGATTCACGCAAGAGCGAACCAGGCCGGATGCGCGCCGCGCCGCCGCCATCGTCCTCACCGAACGACGCAGATCACCGACTGGCCCGGGCCCATCGCGGCCCGCCCATCGGGGCCGGCATCACGATGATCCGCTGCGGGCCACGGGGGCTAGGCGGTCGACGTCGCGAGGGTGGCGGGGGCGAAGGGGCGAGGGGAGCGGCGGTCGACGCCGCGAGGGCGCGAGGGCGCGAGGGCGCCAGGGGGCCGTCGGTCGACGCCGCGAGGGCGCGAGGGCACCAGGGGGCCGTCGGTCAACGCCGCGAGAGCGCGAGGGGCTTGGCGGTCGACGTCGCGAGGGCGCGAGTGCGCGAGTGCGCCAGGGGGCCCGGCGGTCGAGGGCGCGAGTGCGCCAGGGGCCCGGCGGTCGACGTCGCGAGGGGCGAGGGGCGCGAGGGGCGCCCGGCGGTCGACGTCGCCAGGGTGCGAGGAGGCGAGGGCGCGAGGGGGGGAAGGGGTCCGGTGGTCGACGATCGCGCGAGGGTGCGAGGGTGCGAGGCGAGGGGGCCCGGCGGTCGACGTCGCGAGGGCGCGAGGGGGCAGCGAGCCGTTCGGCGGCGTCACTCGGATCGACCGTCGACCTCGCGCGGGCGCCCGATGGCTCTCGTCGATGGAGGCTTTGCTTGGCGGGGGCTGGGCAGGCGTGATATTGTGTTTTGAAAGTGATTTTCAAGTTCAGAGGATCGTCTCGCTCGGTGCGCGCGGAGGCTCGCACGCTCGACGAGCTTGGCCGCGGGGCTCGCGCGGTGGTCGAGTCGGTGGGCGGTGAGCGGCCGTTTCGGCGACGGCTGCTCGAGATGGGACTGACGCCGGGCACGGTGGTGTCGCTGGTCAACGTGGCTCCGCTGGGCGATCCGCTCGAGATCGAGCTTCGCAGCGGGCGGCTGTCGATCCGCCGGCACGAGGCCGCGCTGGTGCTCGTGCGACGATGAGCGAGCGCCGCCCCATCGTCGCGCTGGCCGGCAACCCGAACAGCGGCAAGACGACGCTGTTCAACGCGCTGACCGGCAGCCGGGCCAAGGTCGGCAACTATCCGGGCATCACCGTCGACCGCCGCACGGCCCGCCTCGATCTCTCGGGTGGGCGTTCGGTCGACCTGCTGGACATCCCCGGCACTTACTCGCTGGTCGCTCGCTCGGCCGACGAGCAGATCGCGCTGGACGCGATGCTCGGCCTCGACGGGCTGGAGCGGCCCGAGCTGATCGTGTTCTGCCTCGATGCGTCGCAGCCGGTTCGCGGGCTGTACCTGGTGCTGCAGGCGCAGGAGCTGGGCCTGCGGGTCGCCGTCGCCCTGACCATGGTCGACGAGGCCAAGCGCGCCGCGCCGCCGGCTCGGGCGCTGTCGGCCGCGCTCGGCTGCCCGGTGGTCGAGGTGGACGGGCGCCGCCGCCGCGGCATCGCCGAGCTGCGCGTGATGATCGGCCAGCGACTGGGCGAGGCGGCCGCGGCCGGCGCGCCGCCCGAGCCGGTCTGGCGCTGGCAGCCGTCCGACGAGCTCGCCCGCCACATCGACTCGGTGCGCGCCACCTTGCCGCCCGAGTGGCCGCAGACCCCGGCGATGGCGCTGTGGGCGCTCATGAGCCTCGAGGAGGGCGACGAGCTGCGCGGCGTCCCGGATCCGCTCCGGCGGGCGGTCGCCGCTGCCCCGGCCGGCGGCCGCGCGGTCGGGTCGTGGATCGACGACGAGGTGATCGAGGCCCGCTATCGCTGGCTCGACCGCGAGGTGGCGTCGCTCTGCCACGGTGCACCGGACCGCAGCTTCACCGAGCGGGTCGACCGCGTCCTGCTCCACCGGGTCGGCGGGTTCGCCGTGTTCCTGGCGGTCATGTTCATCGTCTTCCAGTCGCTGTTCACCTGGTCCGATCCGGCGATCAGCCTCATCGAGGCCGCGTTCTCGTGGCTGGGCGACCGCACCACCGATCTGGTCCCACCCGGGCTCATGGCCGACTTCCTGGTGAACGGGGTCATCGCCGGGTTCGGCTCGGTGGTCGTCTTCCTGCCCCAGATCCTGCTCCTGTTCTTCTTCATCGGGCTCATGGAGGACTCGGGCTACATGGCGCGGGTCGCGTACCTCATGGACCGGATCATGAAGTCCATGAACCTGCACGGTCGCGCGTTCGTGCCGATGCTGTCCGGCTTCGCGTGCGCGGTGCCGGCCATCCTGGCCACCCGCACGATGGAGCGGCAGCGCGACCGCCTGCTCACCATGATGGTGGTGCCGCTCATGACCTGCTCGGCCCGCCTGCCGATCTACACGCTGGTCATCGCCGCGCTGTTCCCGGCCAGCCACGTGCTCGGCATCCTGCCGGTGCAGGGCCTGATGATGATCGGCATGTACCTGTTCAGCGCGGTCACCGCGCTGGTGGCCGCGTGGGTGCTGTCGCGCCGGATCCGCCCGCTCAAGGCCAAGCGGCTGCCGTTCGTGATCGAGCTGCCGCCGTACCGGGTGCCGCGCCTGGGCGACGTGGTGCGGATGATGTGGGAGCGCACGTCCTACTTCCTGCGCGAGGCAGGCACCATCATCCTGGCCTGCACCATCGCGCTGTGGGCGCTGCTCAGCTTCCCGCGCCACACCGAGATCGACTACGACGCGCGCATCGCGGCCGCGTCGGCCGAGCAGGCTCCCGCCCTCGAGCACGAGCGCGACGCCGAGCGCCTGCGCCAGAGCTACGGCGGCCGGCTCGGCCACGCGATCGAGCCGGCCATCGCGCCGCTCGGCTTCGACTGGAAGATCGGCATCGGCATCATCGGCGCGTTCGCCGCGCGCGAGGTGTTCGTGTCGACCATGGGCGTGGTGTACAGCGCCGGCGGCGACGTCGACGAGAACAGCGCCACGCTGCGCCAGCGCATCCGGGCCGAGGTGCGCGAGGACGGGCGGCCGGTCTACACCCCGCTGGTCGGGCTCTCGCTCATGATCTTCTTCGCGCTGGCCTGCCAGTGCATGAGCACCCTGGCGGTGGTCAAGCGCGAGACACGCGGCTACCGCTGGCCGCTGTTCCTGTTCACGTACATGACCGTGCTGGCCTGGGTGGTGAGCTTCGCCGTGTACCAGGGCGGCCGCCTGCTCGGCTTCTCCTGAGCGGTCGCCGTCGCGTCAAAGATCCTGTAGACGACGCGCGATCCGGTCGAGCGGCAGCACCTCGTCGACCACGCCGGCGTCGATCGCCGCCTTCGGCATGCCGAAGATGACCGAGCTGGCCTGGTCCTGGGCCAGCGTGATCCCCTCGGCCTGCTTGATGGCGGCCAGCCCGGCGGTGCCGTCGCGCCCCATGCCGGTCATGACCAGCCCGATCGCGCGCGAGCCGAACGCGCGCGCCGCACCGGCCATGGTGACGTCGGCCGACGGCCGGCAGCCGTTGACCGGCGGCCCGTCGCCCAGGCGCAGGAAGCCCCGGTCGCTCACCTCGAGGTGGCGATCGCCCGGCGCCACGTACACCACGCCGGCGATCGGCCGGTCGCCGTCGCGCGCCTCGCGCACGGTCACCGCCGAGAGCGCGTTCAGCCGCTCGGCCAGGGTGGTGGTGAAGTTGGCCGGCATGTGCTGGACGATGAGCGCGGAGAAGCGGGTGTCGGCCGGCAGGGCAGGGATGAGCCGCTGCAGCGCGGACGGCCCGCCGGTCGATACCGCCACCACCAGGATGCGCGGTCCGGCCGGCGGCCAGGTGGTGAGGAAGGCCGGGCGGGCCGGCTTGGCCTGGCGCAGCGGGGCCAGCGCCTGCGGCGTCGCGCCGGCCGCACCCATGAGCTTGGCGACCAGCTCGTCGGCGATCGCGCGCAAGTCGGCGGAGACCTCGCCGGCCGGCTTGCTGACGAAGTCGACCGCGCCGGCCGACAGCGCCTCGAACGTCTCGCGCGCGCCCTGCCGGGTGTGGGCGCTGAACATGATCACCGGCGTCGGCCGCCGCGTCATGATCTCGCGCACCGCCTCGGCGCCGTTCAGGCGCGGCATGTTGAAGTCCATCGTGATGACGTCGGGCCCGAGCTGGACCGCCCGCGCGACCGCCTCCTCGCCGTCCTTGGCCTGGCCGATCACCTCGAAGCGGCCGTCGTCGGTGAGCAGCCTGGCGATGGCGGCGCGCATGAACAGCGAGTCGTCGACCACCAGCACGCGCAGCTTGCGGTCGATCGGCCGGGTCGGTCGGGTCGGGTTCATGACTCGGCCTCCGGGCGCGGCGCGATGGCGAGGACCTCGTAGGCGGTGACCGGCTCGCTCACCCCCTTGAGCTCGAGCCCGCTCACCTCGCGCACCTCGACCAGCGCACCGAGCCGCTGGCGGGCGGTCTCGCTGATGAGCACGCCGTCGGGCGGGCAGCGCGCCTCGTAGCGGTTGGCCCGGTTGACCGTGTCGCCGATGACGGTGTAGTCGCGGCGCACGAAGCGCGAGCCGAGGTCGCCGCGGACCAGCGGGCCGGTGTTGATGCCGATGCGCATGCGCAGCTCGATCGGGCTGTCGCGGTTGAAGCCGGCCATCGCCTCCTGCATGGCCAGGGCGGCGCGGACCGCCCGCTCCGACGGATCGTCCCAGCCCGGCCCGACGTCGAACACCGCCATGATCGCGTCGCCGATGAACTTGTCGATGTCGCCGTGCTCGGCGGTGACCAGCGGGCACATGACGTCGAAGTAGTCGTTGAGGAGCTCGATGACCTGGCGCGGGCCGAGCCGGCTCGACATCTGGGTGAAGCCGACGATGTCGGAGAAGAGCACGCTCATCTCGCGCTCGTCGGCGCGGACGCCGGCCAGGTCGCCGTCGGCGGCCCGCTCCTCGGCCGCGCGCCGCGCCCCCTCCGAGATGTACAGGCTCGACGCCTTCTTGTAGTCGATGAGGCGGCGCTCGGCCAGGGTGCGCTCGACCATGGCGACGCACTTGTCCTGGGCGAACGGCTTCACCAGGTAGGCGGACGCGCCGGCCGCGCGCATCTGGGCCATGTCGCGGCGCGACTCGCGCGCGGTCAGCATGATGACCGGGATGTTGCGGGTCTCCGGGCTGCGCTTCAGCGCGTGGACCAGCTCGAAGCCGGTCATCTCCGGCATCTCGTAGTCGCTGACGATGAGCGCCGGCTTGAGCTCCATGGCCTTGTCCAGGCCGATGCGGCCGTTCTCGGCGGTGGCGACCTCGAAGCCCTGGCGGGCCAGGCAGTCGGCCACGTAGTGGCGCAGGGCGGGCGAGTCGTCGACCACCAGGATGCGCTCGCGCGACGACGGCATGGTCCCGGACAGGAGCTGCTTGACCCGGGTCAAGAGCTCCTCCGGCACCACCGGCTTCACCATGTAGTCGTCGGCGCCGGCGTCGAAGCCGCGCTCGAGGTCGTGCGCCTCGCCCAGCGACGAGCAGATGAGGACCGGGATGTGGGCGAGCGCGGCGTCGCTCTTGACCTGGCTGCACACCCCGTAGCCGTCCACCTCCGGCATCTCGATGTCGAGGATGAGGAGGTCGGGCGGGCGGGCCCGGCACAGGGTCAGCGCCTCGGCCCCGTCCATCGCGCTGGCCACCTCGTAGCCGGCGTCGGCCAGGATCGGCGCGGTGTGGCGGTGGATGAGCGGTGAGTCGTCGGCCAAGAGGATGAGCTTGCGCGCGCGGGTGCTGGCGCCCAGCACCTCGAGCACCTCGCGGTCGGCGAACGGGATCAAGAGGAAGCCGTCGGCGTGCACGTCGCGCGCGTGGTCGCGGTCGCGCGGCTCCAGCCCGATGACGATGGTGCCGATGCTGATGTCGTCGAGCTGGCCGCGCATCCACGCCACCACGTCGGACAGCTCGGCGTCGGGCAGCCGGCGCGGCAGCATCACCGCGCGCGGCGACTCCTCGGCCAGGCGGCGGCGCAGCTCGGCTGCGCTCGACACCACGGTCAGGCTGTGGCCGAGCGGGACCAGCGGCCGGCGCAGCAGCTCCGGCAGGACCGGGTCGTCGGCGACCAGCATCACCCTCACGAGCCGCGCTCCTTGCGCACCGCGCGCTCGCCCAGGAGCCGAGCGACCGCCTTGAGCAGCAGGTGGCGGTCGTGCGGCTTGGTGATGTACTCGTCCACCCCGGCGTCGAACCCGCGCACGCGATCGATCCGCTCGCCGCGGCTGGTCACCATCACGATCGGCGCGTCGCGGTACTCGGCGGTGGCGCGCAGGGCGCGGGTGAGCTCGTAGCCGTCCATGCGCGGCATCATCACGTCGGTGGAGATGAGGTCGAAGCGCTGCGCCTCCGCCTCGGCCAGGCCCTCGACCCCGTCGCGCGCGGCGGTGACCCGATAGCCGGCCTCGGTGAGCAGCCGGCGCAGCGACTCGCGGACCACGTCGGAGTCCTCGACCAGGAGGATGTGCGGCGCCTGGGCCACGGCGGCGCCGGGGGCGCGGGCGCGGCGGGCGCGGGCGGACCCGCTCGCGGTCCGCCGCTGGGCCAGGGCGCGCGCGATCACCGCCGGCACGTCGAGGATGAGGGCGCAGCGGTCGCCGAGCAGGGTGGCGCCGGCCGCGCAGGGGACCTGGCGCAGGAGATCGCCGAGCGACTTGATGACGATCTCCTTCTTGCCGAGCAGCCCCTCGCACGCGAGCCCGAACATGTCGCCGCCCTGCTCGGTCAGGATGACGCACAGCTCGCCGTGGTCGACGTCGTCGCTGCCGAGCTCGAGCACATCGGCCAGGCGGATGAGCGGGACCTGGCGGTCGCGCACGGTCAGCACCTCGCGCTCCTGGATCAGGCGGACCTGATCCGGACCGATCGCCAGGGTTCGCACCACCGCGTCCAGCGGCACCGCCAGCACCTCGCCGCCGGCGCGCGCGAGCAGGACCTGGGTGATGGCCAGGGTGAGCGGCAGGCTGAGGGTGAAGGCCGAGCCCTCTCCGACGGTGGAGCGGATGTCGATCGAGCCCTTCAGGCGGTGGACGATCGTCTGCCTGACCACGTCCATGCCGACCCCGCGGCCGGACACGTCGCTCACCACCTCGGCGGTGGAGAAGCCGGGCCGGAAGATGAGGTCGAGCACCTCGCGGTCGTCCATCGCGGCCAGCTCCTCGGGCGGGCAGACCGCGCGCTCGCGGGCGCGCGCGCGCACCACCGACGGCGAGATGCCGCGCCCGTCGTCGGTCACCTCGATGACGACCTGGTTGCCGCGCTGGGACGCGCGGATCTGGATGGTGCCCTCGGGCGGCTTGCCGGCCGCGGTGCGCGCCTCGGGCAGCTCGATGCCGTGGTCGACCGCGTTGCGCACCAGGTGGAGGAGCGGCTCGTCGAGCGCCTCGACCAGGAGCTTGTCGAGCTCGGTATCCTCGCCGGCCAGGACCACGCGGGCGCGCTTTCCGAGCGAGTTGGCCAGGTCGCGCACGGTGCGGTGGTGCTTGCGCATGACCCCGCCGACCGGGACCATGCGCAGGCGCATGACCGACTCGCGCAGCTCGGCCGAGACCGAGTCGAGGCGGGTGGACGAGCCGTCGAGCTCGCTGGCGATGTCGCCGAGCACGCGCTCGACCCGGCCCAGCTCCTCGCGCAGCTCGGTCAGGGCGGTGGCGGCGGCCGGGCGGAACAGCGGCACGGCGGCGCGCGGGCCGGGCAGGGCGAGCGTGGCGGCGGCGGCGCGGCGTTCGCTCCAGCGCGCGGCGGCGCGCCCGGTCCCGCCCAGGTCGGCCATGGTCTCGAGCCGGCGGGCCAGCTGGCGATCCGACGACAGCTCGTTGCCGAGCGAGGAGATCGCGCCGAGCGACGAGCGCAGGCTATCGCGGCCGAGCACCAGCTCGCCGACCAGGTTGAGCAGCTGGTCGAGCTTGTCGAAGTCGACCCGGATGGTCTGACGGGTCTGGGCCAGGGCCGCCGACGGATCGGCCGCGGGCGCCGGGGCGGCCGGGGAGGGCCCGCCAGGCGGGGGCGCGGCGGCCGCGGCGCGCGGATCGCGCAGGCGGCGGACCAGCGGGCCGGCGTCGATCACCAGCGGCTCGCGCCGGCTGGCCCGGCCGGCCACGTCGCGGAGGACGTCGAGGGCGGCCAGGAGCGCGTCGATGACCGGGCGCTCGGCGCGCAGCTTGCCTTCGCGCAGCTGCCCGACCAGATCCTCCGCCGCGTGCGCCAGGTCGTTCATCGGCCGCAGCCCGACCATGGCCGACGATCCCTTGATCGTGTGGAGGTCGCGGAAGACGTCGCGCAGCAGCTCGGCGTCGTCGGGGCGGCTCTCGACGTCGACCAGCTTGATGGCGAGCGCCTCGAGCCGCTCGTGCACCTCGGTGAAGAAGAGCTCGACCATGTCGTCGTCGACGGTCGGAGTCCAGCTGGCGGCCTCCGGCGCGGCCGCGGGCGCGTCGACGATCGGGTCCGCTGCCGGCGGCTCCGGCGCCGCGCGCGGCGTCGCGCTCTTCGCGCCCGGCGCTGCGCCCGGTCGCACCGGCGGCTCCGCCGCGACCCGCGCGCCGCCCGGCGTCGTCGCGGCCGCTCCGCCGGGCCCGCGCCGACCGACCGTCGACAGCGGCACATCCGGCGCGGCCGGATTCGCCGCGCGCTGGCCCGGCCCCGGCACCAGCGTCTCCAGCTCGTAGCGGGCCGCCTCGAGCGGCAGGCCCTCCACCCGCGCCCCCGAGCGGTCCGGGTTGGCCAGCATGTCGAACGCCTGGGCCAGCGTGTGACAGGCCGACGCCACGAACGGCAGCGAGGTCTCGCCGACCACCTCGCCGGCCAGCACGTGGTCGAGGATGCGCTCCGCCGCCAGCGCCAGCCGGCCGACCGGCTCGGCTCCCATGAGGAGCGCCTGGGACGCGATCGAGAACGCCAGGTAGGCGGCCGCGCGCATGCCGGCCCGCGCGTCGTCGTCGCCGAGCCGGTCGAGCCCGACCGCCTCGAGCGCGCCGAGCAGGCGGCGCGAGTCCTCGACCCCGCTCGACACGAACCGCGCCCACAGGTCGGCGCCGCCGCGCTCCGGGTTCACGACTTCTCCTCGAGCGCGCCGCTGCGGGCCAGCCACCGGCGCGTGCTCTGCCGCTCGGCCACCAGCGACACCTCGACGCCGGCCGCGCGCGCCGCCGAGCAGGCCCGGCGCAGCACCAGGCCGGCCGCGTCGTCGAGGTAGGCCGCGCCGTCGAGGTCGATGATGACGCGCCGGTACGAGCCGGACAGCGCCGCGCCCAGCTCGCGGGTCAGCCTGACGCCGTCGTCGTAGCGCCCGCGCAGCTCGATGACCGCCTCCTCGGCCTGGAGCCCGGCCAGCCCGCTCGGCGGCGACGGCGGCGGTACCGACGGGCGGCGGCGCGCGATCGGGGCCGACGGCGGGCGAGGCCGGATCCCCTCGCTGGCCGGCCGGATCGGGCGCACGCCGCTGCCCGCGTCGGTGCCGATCCGCGGCGCGGGCACCCGCGCCGGCGCGACCGGCTTGCGGTAGAGGACCGCGTCCGGGGTGCGCACCGCCTCGAGCGCGTCGAAGTCGCGCAGGGTCTCGGCGTAGCCGACGAACAGGAAGCCGCCCGGGGCCAGGCTGTCGATGAGGCGAATCACCACCTGCCGGCGCGCCTCCGGCGAGAAGTAGATGAGCACGTTCCGGCACCAGACCAGGTCGAGCTGGCGCGGGTAGCTCGGGTCGGCCAGGTTGTGCTGCTCGAAGTCGACCAGGTCGGCGAGGGCCGGCACCACCCGCACTCGCCCGTCGCCGGCCTGCTCGAACGCGGTCCGCACCGCGTCGGGCACATGCTCGAGCGCCGAGCCGGGGTAGCTCCCCGCGCGCGCCGCCTCCAGCGCCTCCTTGCTGATGTCGGTTGCGTGGACGCTCACCTGGTAGGTCGGCGCGGGCAGGCCGCGCGCCAGCAGGATGGCGAGGGTGTACGGCTCCTCGCCGCTGGCGCAGCCGGCGCTCCACGCGCGGATACGGCCGCCGCCGCGCGCCGCCAGCGCCGGGATGACCACGTCAGTCACCGCCTGCACGTGAGCGCGGTGGCGGAAGAAGCGGGTCTCGCCCACCCGCAGCGACTCGACCAGGAGCTCGAGCTCCGGCGCGCCGTCGGGCGACTCGATGAGCTCGGCGTAGCGCTCGCCGCTGTCCAGGCCGAGCGCGATGATCCGCCGGGTCAGGCGCGCCTCCAGCACCCAGCCGGGCGGGCGCAGCCCGGCGTGGTCGGCGAGGCTGTGGCCGACTCGCCGGAGGAGGTCGGGCTCGAGGGCGCGCATCTACCGGGCTCCTGCTGCCCGCCCGGGGCTATGACCGTCGCTCCGGGTTGGAGCTGCGCAAGGCGGGCGGCTGAGACGGCGAGGGGCGCGCCGGCGGCCGGCCGAGCCCGTCGGTCGGCCGGGCCGAAGCCGATCGCGCAGCGGCCCCGCCCGCACCGTCGATGTTGAAGCCGCCGACCGACTGCTCGAGGTTGAACGCGAGCGCGTGCAGCTGCTCGCCCTGCAGCACGGCCTCCTCCGAGCCGGCCACCATCTCGGCGGCGATCTTCTGCACCGCGTCCATGTTGCGCGCGATCTCGTCGGAGACCAGCGCCTGCTCCTGGACCGCAGCGGCGGTGTCCTTGACCACGGAGATGAGCTGCTGCAGGTCGTTGAGCGTGTTGGTGACCAGTTCGGTGCCGCCCTCGACCTCGCGGGAGCCGACCTGCATCGAGCCGACCGCGTCGGCGGTCTGCTCCTTGATGGTCTGGATGAGCGACTCGATGTCCTTGGCCGACTGGCCGACCCGGCGCGCCAGCGACGACACCTCGTCGGCCACCACCGCGAACCCGCGCCCCTGCTCGCCGGCGTGGGCCGCCTCGATCGACGCGTTCAGCGCGAGCAGCGAGGTCTGCTCGCTGATCTGGCGGATCACCTCCACGATGTTGCCGATCCGCTTGGACGACTCGCCCAGCTCGTGCATCCGCTCGGCCGCCTCCTCGACCGAGCCGCGGATCTGCTGCATCCGGTCGACCGCCGCGGTCACCGCCAGGTTCGACTTCTCGGCCACCTTGGTTGCCTCGACCGCGTTGGCCGCGACCTGCTGGATCGACGCCGACAGCTCGGTCACCGCCGCGGTCGAGCTCTCGATCTTGAGGGTCTGGTCGCGCAGCCCCTCCAGCATCTGCTTGGACGCCGCGCTGATCTCCGCCGACGACGCCCCGACCTGGAACGACGCGCCCTGCACCTCGCCGGCCAGCTGGTACAGGCGCGCGAACACCTGGTTGATGTTGCCGGCCAGATCGGCGACCTCGTCGGTGGAGCGGATCTCGATGCGCTGGGCCAGGTCGGCGCCGCCGTCGAGCATGCGCTGCGACTGGCGCACGAACCGCTTGATCGGCCGGGTGATCCACATGGCCAGGAGCGAGGCGACCACCAGCGACAGGATCGCGCCGACGATGAGCTCCTTGATCGGCAGCCCCGGGTCCTGCACCTCGACGCTGCGGCGCGTGCGCAGGAGGAACAGCTCGCCGACCACGCCGGCGGTGACGCCGGCGAACCCATCGACCGTCCCGCGGTAGAACTCGAAGTCGCCCTGCTTGAGCCGCACGTAGGTGCGCTCCTCGCCGTTCTCCTTCTCCTGCATCCACCTGGTCGGCTGGAGCTGCTCGGCCAGCTCCGCCCAGTCGGCGGTCGGGAACACCGACGCGACCACGCGACCCTTGTGGAGCAGCACCATGCGGTGCTGCGACTCCTTGCGGGTGTCGCTCAGCTCCCGGTACTCGTCCATGTACCGCTCGACCGGGATACCGATCAGGAGGCCGCCCACCACCCGCTTCTCGCCGGGCGCGTGCACGGCGACCCCGGTGACCTGCAGCGCCTGGCCGTCGTGGATGAGCACCTCGTTGAAGAACGCACCACCCTGGCGGATTCGCGTCACCGGCTCCAGCTCGCGCAGGTCGGCCGCGTCGATCGGCGAGTCGGGCGAGGCGAACACCAGGTCCTGCTCGTCGAACACCAGGAACACGCCGGGCCGCAGCGAGCTCCTGCCGGCCAGCTGCTCGTACATCGACTCCGCCACCTTCACCGCGCTGGCCTCGTCCGCGGCGCCCTCGCCCGGCGCGGCGCCCGCCGCCCCGGCGCTGGCCCCGGATCCGGCCAGGGCCCGGGCCAGGCGCGGATCGTGGGCCAGAAAATCGGCCACCGCGGCCACCGCCCGGCCCAGCCCCTCCTGGTACTTCATGTAGCGCTCGTAGTGGCGCTCGATGAAGGAGCCACGGGTGGCGGTCCGGGTCTCGTTGCGCACCACCAGCAGGCCGCCGACGATGAGCAGCGTGGCCAGGAGCGTGCAGCCGATCCAGAACTTGAGGAACATCGGGAAACGAAAACGCACCATCAGCTCCTCGCTCCGCTGAGAGACTCCAGCCGGTCCGACTCGAACAGCGCCGCCAGATCGAGGACGCGGACGACCTCCCCGGCCGGGAAGGTCATGATCCCGCTCAGCAGCTCGGCCACCTCCGGCGCCAGCGTGACCGGGGGCGGCTCGAGCCGCTCCTGCGACGCGCGGAGCTCGGCCAGGCCATCGACCAGGAGGCCGGCCCGGCGCCCCGCGTGGCGGGTCAGGAGGATGCGGCTCTCGTCGGTCACCACCGTCGGCGGCATGCCGAGCAGGCGCGACAGGTCGAGCACCGCCACCACGTCGCCGCGCAGGTTCATGATGCCGGCCAGCCAGGCCGGGGTCAGGAACACGCGGGTGACCGGTCGGACGGCGAGCGTCTCGACGACGTTGGCGATGTCGGCCGCGTACTCCTGCCCATGCAGGAGGAAGCAGACCAGCTTGGCGGAGCCGGCAGCCATCCGCTCACCGAGCCTAGTGTAGCCGGCCTCCGCACACAACTCGCCGTCACGGGTCGATTCGGGCGGGCGCGGATCCGCTCAGACAGATGCCGCGTCGACCAGCCGGCGATAGGCGCAATTGACGTCGGCCAGCTTGCGCTCGAGCTGGCGCCGCCGCTCGTCGCTGGACCCGCCATGCATGTCCGGGTGGAGGGCGCGGGCCAGCCGGCGGTAGGCCCGCTTGACCGTCTCGCGGTCGGCGCCGGCCGGCACCCCGAGCAGGCGCCACGCCTCGTCGTCGTGCGAGCGCGGCGCGAGCGATGGCGCGGCCACCCCGCCCAGGCTCACCGCGCCGACCGCGCGCAGGAAGTAGAGGAACGAGAGCAGCCGGAAGCGCGCGGTGCGGGCCAGCGCGCCGATCTGGTCGAGCCGGCGCGGCACCGCCATCGCGGCCAGGATCCGCCGGTCGGTGTCGTCGCACCAGCCGAGCTCCGGGGCCAGCTCCGGCCGCAGCGCCAGCCGGATGCCGGCCAGCTCGCTCATCATCGCGTGAGCGCGGGCGGCGTCGAGCTGCGACTCGAGGTGGCTGCGCGCCCACGCGGCCAGGTTGTACTGGCGGAGCAGGGCGCCCGGCGGATACGCGGCGACGCCGCCGTCGAAGTAGAAGCGCGCGCTGTCGAGCGCGGCCAGGCGCTCGAGCCGCTGCGCGGTCGCGCGGCTGCCGGCCTCGGCGTCGGCCGCCATGAGGTGGCCGCGCCGGAGCACCAGGACGCGGCCGGCCGCGCGCACGCCGGTGCCGCTCGCGACATGCGGTCCGGGGAAGATGGTCAGGACGCCGGTCGCGTGGGTGCGAGCCAGCCGGTAGACCAGCCGCACGAAGTCACCGCGCGCCAGCCTCTCGGCGGAGGAGGGAGGCGAGCTGGGCGAGCCGGTCGATGCCCCGTTGCGCACCTCCCGGATCTGTCCTCAGCCGGGCCGAGAGGGCAACTTAATGGCGGGCGGGGTCGAGTCGGGGAGGGCGGGCTCCTGGTGCCGGCTGCGGGCGCCGATCAGAGATCACATGAAGCCTGCGTCGCGACGCTCGGCGATGAAGTCCTTCACCGTGTCGGTCACGTCCTCGCGGAACATGACCTTCTCCTCGGCGATCTCGCGCAGAGCGGTGACCGCCGGCTTGTTGTCGCAATCGGTGAGCGGCTCGGCGCCGCGTGCGAGTTGCCGCGCTCGCTCCGAGGCGAGCACGACGAGGGCGAATCGGTTGGGAACCTTTTCCAGACAGTCTTCGACAGTTACACGTGCCATGGGCCCGGGGATTCTAGCGGTAGTCCTCCCACTGTCAAGGCGCCTTGCAATGAGTGCAAAGCGGTACTACTGTTGGGGATTTGAGGCCTACGAGGGCCACACCAAATGAGTCCGACATCGATATCCGTCGACTGGGACGCGCTCGAGACCGCGGTCGAGCGCAACGCCCCGGACACCGAGAGCTTCCTCGACCGCTCCAACGGCCAGGTGCTGACGGTGGTGGCGGGGGACCCGGAAGCGCCCCTGCGCAAGCGCCAGATCGCAGAGAACATTCAGAACTACGTGCGTGTGGAGCCGGCCTCGTCGCGCGAGCAGTACCGCTGGATGGAGCGTTTTGTCTCGTCGGTGTCCGACCCCGGTCTCAGGGAGCGCCTCATCATCTCCATCGATGGCAAGGGGGCGTTCCGCCGCTTCAAGGACGTCCTTCTGGCCTATCCGGCCGAGCGCGAGCGCTGGTTCAGCTACCGCTCGGACCTGCTCCACTGGCACATCCACAACTGGTTGACCGAGGCGGGGGTCGAGGCCGGCGAGCCGCCACCCTGGGGTGAGGCCAAGCCGCCGCCGGAGCTGCCCCAGGTCGAGGGCATGCCGGTCGTGCACGGCACCGAGGCGCCCGGCGAGGCGCTGCGCCGCCAGGCCCGCGATGTCATCGACGGGATCGCGGCGATCGATCTGCCGAGCGCGATCGCGTTTCTCGAGTTCCTGCGCGAGCGCGGGAGCCAGATGCTGAACGGCCTCGACGCGGCCGACCTGTCCGACGACGACGACCCGAACGACTCGCCATCCTCGCTGTCGCGGGGAGGCCAGGGCGGCCACGCCGCCGGATCCAGCGGCGAAGCGCGCGCCTCGGGCGGCGCCCACGGGATGCCCTTCCGCGACGTCTGAGGCGACGGAACCCGCGGGCGAGTCGCGCCCTTGTGATGTGGCGCCGATGTAGGTGACGCCTGGCGTCGGAGGGTCCCCCGCGTGGGCCACTCGGTCGGTGTTTGCCGGTGTCGCGACCGCCGGTTATCCTAGATCCAAAGTGGTAGCTTCGCGCACGCTCCTCCTGAACAGCACATACGAACCGGTCAAGGTCATCGGCTGGCAGCGGGCCGTGACCATGCTGGTGCTGGGCAAGGTGGAAGTCATTCGTAACTACGACGCTGTGCTCCGGTCGCGGACCTGGAGCGTGCCGACCCCAGCGGTGGTGCGGCTGATGGAGTTCGTGCGCCGCCGGCGCATGCGGATCGCCATGTCGCGGCGGAACATCTTCTACCGCGACGGCTACCAGTGTCAGTACTGCCTGCGCCGGCTGCCGGCGCGCGAGCTCACCTGCGATCACGTGATGCCGCGCTCGCAGGGCGGCTCCGCCTCGTGGGAGAACCTGGTCACCGCGTGCGGGCCGTGCAACCGGCGCAAGGGCGGGCGCACCCCGGAGCAGGCGCGCATGAAGCTGCGCCGACGGCCCGACCGGCCCGAGCACCTGCCGATCGAGTTCGCGCTGAACCTGGGTGCTACCCAGCTGCCGGAGTCGTGGCGCGACTACCTGGGCTGGGTGGCGGCGGTCGACGCCGCCTGAGCCTGTTCAGGGCTCAGCCTTCTTCTGGCGGGACCCAGATCCAGCCGTCGGTGGCGAATGGCTCGCCGCCGCCCTCGGGCAGCTTCCACTCGCCCTGCGCCCACAGGACCGCGGTGTAGCCGCTGATCAGGGCGTCGAAGCAGTGGTCGTTGCGCAGCACCTCTTCCTTGGAGAGGCGGCTCGAGGGGGCGAAGCGCATGCGCTCGCCGAGCTCCTCGATGATCTGCGCGCGCGTGTTCCACGGATCGGCGTCGCGCTTGTAGCCGCGCGCGCGGCGGCGATCGAACAGCGCGTGGACCGTCCCGCGCGGCGAGACCTCGAGCAAGTTGCGGTTGAGCTCGAAGCCGTGCCCGGCCAGCACGCGGCGAAGGTGCGCGGCGCGCGCGGAGACCGGGCCGACTCCCTGGCTGAGGTTCTCGCGCGGCACCAGGTTGCGCGTGTAGTGCAGCATCACCTCGGTGCAGCGATGCGTGTACGGCGCGAGCCGCTGCTTGGAGACCGGCGCCGCCCCCGCGCTGGTGCCGATGCTGCGCGACGGCCCCGACGACGGCGCGGCGGCCATGCGATCGCGATCGTCGAACATCGAGCCGGCCATCGAGGCGGCCTGCAGCTCCTCACCGACGGTGCGCAGCCACACCGTGGCCGGCACCTCGCACGCGCGGTAGCCGGGGCAGCGCGGCACCTGGCAGCGAAGGCATGCCGGCACCGTGAGCGGAGCGTCGATCGCGACCACCACGCCCTCTCCGAGCGAGGTGAGGTAGTCGACCAGCGCGCCGTCGCACCACGGCTCGCCGCCGCGGTGTCGAGTGGAGACCTCCTCGACCCACGCGGTGGCCCCGCCGCCGGCGCCACCCGGGCTCCAGCGCAGGCGCGCCACCGCGGTGCTCTTCCCCCGGCCGCCGCCGAGGTCGATGCCGACGAATGTGGTGTACGGGTGCGCCATTTGGCCGTGCCCCAAGGGGCGGGAAACTCGTCAGGTTGTATCATAGGCGCGAGTAGCCAGATGGATCGACTAGCCGTGCTGCGCCAGTTCGTCGCGCGAACGCCCGACGACCCGTTCCCCCGCTACGGGCTCGCCATGGAGCACGTGGGCCGCGGCGAGCTCGCCGAGGCGTGCCAGGTGTTTCAGGAGCTTGTCGACAAATTGCCAGACTACGTGCCGGCCTATCTCATGTACGGCAATGCGCTGGCATCGAACGGCGACGCGCCGCGCGCCGCGGACGTGTACCGGCGCGGCGCGGAGGTCAGCGCCCGCCGCGGCGATGAGCATGCCCGCGGCGAGATCCTCGCCGCGCTTGCCGCGCTGGAGGCTTCGGACTAGAAACGCGACCGGATTTGCCGGGGTGGAGAAATGGTAGACTCGGGGGTCTCAAAAGCCCCTTCCCTCACGGGAGTGTCGGTTCGAGTCCGACCCTCGGCACCGAGAGCTCGAGGCTGAAAATCTGGCCTCGCGCCGCGGCTCCGATTCAGATGTCGAGCAGGAGCTTGCCGCTGGTCGCGCGGCTCTCGAGCAGGCGGTGGGCCTCGGCCGCGCTCTCGAGCGGCAGCTCGCGGTCGATGGTGAGGTGCAGCTCGCCCCTGGTCACCCATGACAGCAGGTCGTCGGCGCGCGTGCGCAGCTCGGACGGCGTCGCGGTGTAGTGGACGAGCGTCGGCCGGGTGAGGAAGAGCGAGCGCGCGGCCAGCAGCTTGAGGTCGACCGGCGGGACCGGGCCGCTCGACTGGCCGAACAGGACCAGCATGCCGCGCGGGGCCAGGCAGCGCAGGCTGCCCTCGAACGTGGTCACCCCGACCGAGTCGTACACCACGTCGACGCCGGCGCCGTCGGTGAGGCGCAGCGTCTCGGCCGCGAAGTCGATCTGGTCGTAGCGGATGACCGCGTCGGCGCCGGCGGCGCGGGCCGCGGCCGCCTTCTCGTCGCTCGAGGTGGTGCCGATGACGCGCACGCCGGCGCGGCGACCGAGCTGGCAGAGGAGCAGGCCGACCCCGCCGGCGGCGGCATGGACCAGGCAGGTGCCGCCGGGCGAGAGCGGGTAGGTCGACTGGGTCAGGTAGTGAGCGGTCAGGCCCTGCAACATCGCGGCGCAGGCCTGCGCCGACGACAGGCCGGGCGGGATCGCGACCAGGCGATCGGCGGGGGCGACCACGTGAGTGGCGTACGACCCGGGGATGCTGGTCCAGGCCACCCGAGCGCCGGGCCCGAGCGCCACGCCGGATCCGACCGCCTGGACCACGCCGGCGCCCTCCAGGCCGAGCGGCATCGGCGTGGGCATCGGGTAGAGGCCGGTGCGGTGATAGACGTCGATGAAGTTGACGCCGGCGTACTCGACGGCGATCAGGGCCTGACCGGGGCCGGGAGCCGGCGTCGGCAGCTCTTCGAGGACCATGACTTCGGGGCCGCCAGGGCGGTGGGCGCGGATGGCTTTCATGGGCTGACGAACGCTAAACTGCGCCCCCATGAAAGTCGACCGACGATCGAATCGACAGCCGAGATGGAACCGGATGCGCGCGCTGGCCGGCGCGGCTGTGCTGGCCGGTGTGGCGTGCGGCGGCTCCGGCGGCGCCGCGGTGGAGAACGCGGGCGGCCCGGGCGCGGCTGACGGCAAGGGGAGCGGTGATCGCCTTCGGCTGAAGGAGGAGGCGCACCTGGCCGGGATCGTGCAACTCACCCGCAACCAGGGCGAGAACGCAGAGGCGTACTGGTCCTCGTCCGGGCGTGAGCTCATCTTCCAGAGCGCGCGCCCCCCGTACAAGTGCGACCAGATCTTCCGGGTGCCGGCCGACGGATCGGCGCCCCCATCACTGGTGTCGACCGGCAAGGGGCGCACCACCTGCTCGTACTTCTTCCCCGGCGACCAGAAGGTCCTCTACTCGTCGACCCACCTGGGCGGCGAGGCGTGCCCGCCGGAGCCGGACCACTCGCAGGGCTATGTCTGGGCGCTCTACGACTCGTACGACATCTTCACCGCGCGGCCGGACGGGTCCGAGCTGAGCCGGCTGACCCAGACGCCCGGCTACGACGCCGAGGCGACCATCTGCCCGCGCGACGGATCGATCGTCTTCACCTCGACGCGCGACGGCGACATCGAGCTGTACCGCATGGACAAGGACGGCAAGAACGTCACCCGGCTGACCAACACGCCCGGCTACGACGGCGGCGCGTTCTTCTCGCCCGACTGCTCGCAGCTGGTCTGGCGGGCCTCGCGCCCGCAGGGGAAGGACCTGGAAGACTTCAAGCGCCTGCTCGGCCAGGGGCTGGTCCGGCCGACCAAGCTCGAGCTCTACGTCGGCAACGCCGACGGCACCGAGGCGCACCAGGTGACTTACCTCGACTCGGCGTCGTTCGCGCCGTACTTCCACCCGTCCGGAAAGCGCATCGTGTTCTCGTCCAACTACGGCGACCCGCGCGGGCGCGAGTTCGACATCTGGGCGGTGGACGTGGACGGCACCGACCTCGAGCGCATCACCTACGCGCCCGGCTTCGACGGCTTCCCGATGTTCTCACCCGACGGCAAGAAGCTGGCCTTCGCGTCCAACCGCCACCAGGCGGTGGAGGGCCAGACCGACCTCTACGTGGCCGACTGGGTCGAGGGGGAGGTGCACGCGGCCGAGCGGACCCCGGCCGACCGGATCGCCTCCGACATCGGCTGGCTGGCCGACGACGCGCGCCAGGGCCGCGGGGTCGGGACCGCCGGCATCGACGCGTCGGCCGACTGGCTGGCAGGACAGATGAAGCAGGCCGGCATCGAGGGCGGGGTGGACGGCGGCTACTTCCAGCCGTTCGACGTCCCGGTCGCGGTCGGGGTCGGCGCGAAGACCTCGCTCACCGTCGGTGGGGCGGCGGCGCCGGCCGACGCGTTCGTGCCGGCCGGGTTCTCGGCGCAGAAGGCGGTGCGCGGGCGCACCGTCGCGGTCGGCTACGGCATCAGCACCGGCGGGCGCGACGAGTGGGGCAAGAAGAAGCTGAACGGCAAGATCGCGGTGGTCCGCCGCTTCGTGCCCAAGGGGCTGTTCAAGAGCCGCGAGGACGAGCAGCGCGGCGGCGACCCGCATCGCAAGGCGGTCGAGGCGCGCAAGCACGGCGCGATCGGTCTCATCGTGGTCGACGCGCCGGAGGGGGGCGGTGAGGAGGCGCCGCTGCCGCCGCTCCTGGCCGCCGATCTCATCAAGGAGGTCGGCATCCCGGTGGTGACGGTCAAGCGCTCGGTCGGCGAGGCGCTCCTGCGCGGCAGCGCGCAGGTCTCGCTCGAGGTCGGGCTGGAGGTGAAGCGGCAGGCGACCCGCAACGTGGTCGGGGTGGTGAAGAACCGGGCCAAGGACGCGATGCCGGGGGTGGTGGTGGTCGGCGCGCACTACGACCACCTCGGCATGGGCGGGGAGAGCTCGCTGGAGCCGGGGGTGAGCGCGCCGCACAACGGCGCCGACGACAACGCGTCGGGGACCGCGGCGCTGCTCGAGATCGGGCGGCGGCTGGTAGCCCAGCGCGACCGGCTCAAGCGCGACGTCTACCTGGTCGCGTTCACTGCCGAGGAGCTGGGCGTCATCGGGTCCAAGCAGTTCGTCGAGCACCTGCCGGGCGGGCTCAAGCCGACCGACCTCATGGGGATGGTGAACCTCGACATGGTCGGGCGCATGCGCGGCAACACGGTCACCGCGTTCGGCACCGACACCGCGGCGGAGTGGAAATCGCTCGTGCGGCCGGCGTGCGAGGCGGCGCGCATCCAGTGCGAGATGAGCGAGGTCGGCGGGCTGGGCCCGTCCGATCACACGTCCTTTTACAGCGAGAAGATCCCGGTGCTGTATTTCTTCACCGGCAACCACGCCGACTACCACAAGACCAGCGACGACGCGGACCGGATCAACGCGGTCGGCACCGCGCAGATCGCGGCGGCGGCGGCGGACATCGCGGTGGCGGCGTCGGCGATGGGCGGGGTGCTGACCTACCGCGCGGTGCCGAGCTCGATGCCGGTCGGCGATCGGCGCTCGTTCAACGCGTCGCTGGGGACCATCCCGAGCTACACTGACGACAAGCCGGGCGTGCTGCTCGACGGCGTGAGGCCGGGCGGCGCGGCGGAGGCGGCCGGTCTGGTGAAGGGAGACCGGCTGCTCAAGATCGGCGGCCAGGACGTGCGATCGGTGCAGGAGATGGTCTACGTGCTGCAGGACGCGCGCCCGGGCCAGAAGACGATCCTCACCATCGAGCGCGACGGGAAGAAGCTGCGAGTCGAGGCGACGTTCGCGAAGTCCACCCGGGGCGGGCCGGCCGCGACGTCGGCGCCACCCGCGCCTCCTCCGCCGGCCAAGAACTGAGCCGAGGCTACTCCTCGCGGGCCAGGTCCCGGCGGGCCGGGCCGCTCAGGACGTGCCCGGTCCCGTCGAAGCGCGAGCCGTGGCACGGGCAGTCCCACGAGCCCTCGACCGAGTTCCACGCCACCACGCCGCCCATGTGCGGGCAGGTGGCCGAGAGCTGGTGGAGCTCCCCGCCGGTGTCGCGGTAGAGGGCGACCTTGCGCAGGCCGCGCCGCACCACCGCGCCGGTGCCCGGCTCGAGCGCGACCTCGCCCTTGCCGGCGCCCGGGGTGAGCCAGTCGGCGTACTGCGCCGCCACGTTGAGGTTCTCGCGCAGGAGGCCGCCGAGCGAGCGCGTCTTCACCCGCGATGGGTCGTAGAGAGCGGCCCACGGGTTCTCGCGGCCGAGGACGAGGTCGGCCACCACGATGCCGGCCAGCGCCCCGTGGGTGAGGCCGTTGCCCGAGTCGCCGGTGACCAGGTAGAGGTTCGGGTTTAGCCCCGGGCTGCGCCCGATGAAGGCGAGCCCGTCGGCCGGCTCGAGGATCTGTCCGGACCAGCGCATGGCCACGCGCTCGGCCATCGGGAAGCGCTCGCGGGTCCACGCCTCGAGGCGGGCGAAGCGCTCCTCGCCGTCGTCGGCTTGCCCGGTGCGGTGGTCCTCGCCGCCGACCACCAGCCACTCGAGGGTGGCGCGCTCGGAGCGGGCCACCCGCACGTAGTGGTACGGATCGCCGGTGTCCCAGTAGAGCGCGTGGCCGACCGCGCCGGCCGGGATCTCGAGGGCGATGACGTAGGAGCGGTAGGCGGCCTGCTTGCCGTGGATCGCGACCACGCCGTGGACCGGCGAGCCGGTGGCGACCACCAGGGCGCCGGCGTGGATCACCCGGCGGTCGGCGGTGATGACCCGGCAGCGCCTGCCGCCCTCGAGCCGGGCGGCGCGCACGCCGGTGACGATGAGGCCGCCGCGCCGGCGGATCGCCCGGGCCAGGCCGTGGAGGTAGCGCAGCGGGTGAAACTCGGCCTGATGGCGGAAGCGGAGGCACGGGCCGGTGTCGAACCACGGCCAGCACGATCGGTCGACTCGCTCGACGGCGAGGCCGGCCCGCCCGGCGGCGTCGAGCTCGCGGTCGAGCTCCTCGGTGTCGCCCGGCCGGGTGGCGAACAGGTAGCCGTCGACTCGCGCGAAGTCGCACGCGATGTCCTCGCCGCGCGCGATCTGCTCGATCGAGTCGATGGCGGCGGCGTGGCTCTCGGCGGCCAGCCGCGCCCCCTCGGCGCCGTGCAGCTTCTCCAGCCGATGAAAGCGATCGTCGAGCGCGCTGGCCAGGTGCGCGGTGGTGCGCGCGCTCTCGCCGCCGGCGATCGGCCCCTGATCGAGGACCAGGACCCGCGCCCCCTCGCGGGCGAGCTGGTAAGCCGTGCTCAGGCCCGCCATACCCGCGCCCACGACGCACACGTCCGCCTCGCTCGCGGCCGGCAGCTCGGCCGCGCCGTTGCCACGGGCCTCGTCCTGGCGGCCGCCGGCAGAGCCCGCCATCCAGATCGACGTCGTCGCGCTCATGAATCGCCTCCTCGGGGCGAAAAGGAGCAAGTTCCGCGCCGCGGGCGGTTCAGGCGCTGGCCGCGCGCTGGCGCTCAGCTCGGCGCGGCGGCGCGCGCGATCGCGTCGGCCAGGTGCGGCACCTCGGCGGTCGCGCTGCCGGCCAGCCACACCCCGCCCGCCGCGCGCGCGGCGGCGGCGAACGGCCCGTCGTCCGGGTTGACGTCGATGAGGAGCGCGCCGCGCCGGCTGGCGGCCAGCACCATCTGGGTGGGCAGGTTGGTGGCGCCGGAGGTGCCGATGGTGACGAGGACCGCCGCGCCTTCCGCGGCGGCGAGCGAGCTCTGGAAGCGGAACAGCTCCTCGTCGTAGTACTCGTCGAACCAGAGCACGTGGGGGCGGGCGCGGCCGCCGCAGCGCGGGCAGACCAGCCGGCGCCGCACCTCGTCGGCCAGCGGCGCGTCGTCGCGCACCGGCGGCAGCCCGTCCGGCATCGGCACCAGCTCCTGGTCGTGGGCGCCGGCGCAGCGCATGAAGTCGATGTTGCCGTGGATCTGGTAGGTGCGCGCGCGCGAGCTGCCGGCGCGGAGGTGGAGGCCGTCGACGTTCTGGGTGACCAGGAGGAAGCGATCGCCCAGCGCGCGCTCGAGCCCGGCCAGGGCGCGGTGGGCGTCGTTGGGATCGGCCGAGCGGCAGCTGCCGAGCCGGGCCAGGTACCAGCGCCACACCTCGTCCGGCATCGCGCGGAACGCGGCCTGGGTCGCCATCTCCTCCGGGTGGTAGACGCGCGAGCCGACCGTCCAGAAGCCCTCGGGCCCGCGGAAGGTCGGGATGCCGCTCTCGGCCGACACGCCGGCGCCGGTCAGCGCGACGACCGCGCCGCCGCCGCCGAGCTCGCGCGCCAGCCTCGCCTCGAGATCGCCGGTCACGCACGCATTGTACCGTCGCGGCGTATACTGGCGCGCGCGGGGAGCCCAGCGGTGCGCGTTTTCGGATTCGTCACCCGTCACATGATCGCCAAGATCTTCCTGGCGGTCGCGGTGGTGGTGGGGCTGGTGCTGCTCTACCAGACCGCGCGCGATACCCGGCGCGAGGTCGACATGCTGAAGCGGGAGACCCGCCAGTCGGCCGAGACGATCGCGCACATGATCATCGGCGCGGTCGAGCACACGATGCTGCAGGGCGACGGCATCCAGGTGAAGTCGCTCATCGCGGAGCTGGTGGAGCGCACGCCGGAGGCGCGCGTGCAGGTGTTCGACCAGCGCGGCATCGAGGTGTTCGCGCCGCCGCCCCCGCCGCCGCGCCCCGAGGACGTGCCGGCCCGGGTGCGCGAGGGGCTGGCCGACGGCCAGCGCCGCACCGACGGCGACGTCATCTACCGGCCGGTCCCGGCCGACGAGCGTTGCCGCGAGTGCCACCGCGACGGCAAGCCGCTGCGCGGGCTCCTGGCCATCGAGGTCGACCGGGCCGGGTGCGCCAGCCGACGCGAGGACGCGCTGGTCGGTCTGGTCCAGGACGGCTTTCTCCACATCATGACCGCGCGCAAGGCCGAGCTGCTCGACGACTACTTCGCCGAGCTGGCCTCCGGTCCGGCCGGGGTGCGCGCGGCGGCGGTGTTCGACGCGCACGGCGAGCTCGCGTTCGGCGGGGCGATCGAGGGGCTCGGCCCCGAGCAGGTGCGCGCGGCGGCCGCGCCGGGCGCGCGGCCGAGCCGGGTCCCGCGGCGCGGCGGCGGCACCCTCGACCTGGTGCCGCTGCCGATGCAGGACCGCTGCGTCGGCTGTCATGACCCCAAGCAGGGCCCGGTGCGCGGCGTCCTGGCCCTGGCCCTGGCCCCGCCGGCCGGCAGCGGGTGCCAGAGCGAGGAGATCGAGGCGGTGGTCGACCACTCGCTCCGCTTCATCATGCTGTCGCAGCTCGGCCGCCGCATCGCCGACTTCCTCGACGCCGCGGCCCAGACCGGCGCGCTCCGCCGCCTGGACCTCTACGACAACGTCGGGCGCCGCTACTGGACCACCCGGCACCAGGACCCGCCGCCGCGGGTGGCCGAGGTGCTGACCCGCAAGGCCGGGGTGGCCAGCTTCGAGGGCGAGGGCGAGAGCGAGCGCTCGCTCCTGGTCGAGCCGCTGTTCAACCACGACGGCTGCCGCCGCTGCCACGGCAGCGCGGATCAGCTGCGCGGCGCGGTCAGCGTCAGCCTGTCGACCGCGATGGCGGCGCGCATGCGGTCCGAGACGATCGAGCAGCGCACCTGGTTCAGCGCCGGGACGCTGCTCGCCATCCTCGTCATGCTGGTCGGGCTGCTCCAGTACTTCGTCCTGCGCCCGGTCAACCAGATCGGCCAGGTCGCCGACGCGGTCGGCGAGGGCGATCTCGGCGTGTCGGTGGCGCGGGCCGACGCCGGGGGCGACGAGGTGGCCCGGCTCGGCGCCCGGGTGAACCACATGGTCTCGGGGCTGCGCGCGAAGATCCAGCTCGAGAAGTTCGTGTCGCGCGGGGCGGCCCACGCGGTCGAGGTGGCCGGGCTGCGCGGGGTCTCGCGGCGCGGCGAGCGGCGGGCGGCGACGGTGCTGTTCAGCGACATCCGCGGCTTCACCAACTTCTCGGAGACGGTCTCGCCCGAGGCGGTCGTGGAGATGCTGAACCGCATGCTCGACGCTCAGGCCCGGGTGGTGGTCGCCCACGGCGGCGACATCGACAAGTTCGTGGGCGACGCGCTCATGGCCCTGTTCGAGGGAGAGCGGGCGGTGTGGCGCGCGGTCGAGTGCGCGGTCGCGATGGTGGCCGCGGTGCACGACGCGCGGGTCGCGGGCGAGGCGTTCGCGATCGGGGTCGGGGTGGCGTGCGGCGAGGTGGTCCACGGCGCGATGGGCTCCGAGGCGCGCATGGACTTCACCGTCATCGGCGACGTGGTCAACACCGGGGCGCGGCTGTGCTCGGCCGCCGACGCCGACGAGGTCCTGGTCACCGAGGCGGTCGCGCGCGCCTGCGCCGGCGCGCTGCCGACCATCGAGCTGGTGGCGCACGAGCCGCTCCAGGTGAAGGGCAAGCGCGAGCCGGTCATCGTGTGCGCGGCCCGGCCGCGCCGGGATGCTGGGTAGGGGCCGCACTTCGGGCCGCTGAACCCGGTCATTTCGCGTCCCGGGGCACTTTGGGGTTGCGACCTTCGCGGGTCCTTTGGGAGAGTTCGGGGTCTTGACGATTCCCACGACACTGGCCGTCCGACTCTGCGTATTTCTTTCGCTCCCGCTGGCGGCGTGCGCCACCGCGAGCGTGGATGGCGACGACGACCAGGGGGCTCGGGAGGTGGACGACGCGGGCTCCGGGGTCAAGGATCCGCCCCCGCCGGGCAGCAACCCGGACGCGGCGGTCATCGTCGGGTTCCCGGACGCGTCGGGCGGCGGCGGCGGCGTCGACGGTGGGGCCGGCCTCGACGCCGGCTGCGCGCTCGAGACCATCGACCTGCTCGAGAACGGAAACTTCGACAGCGGTGCCGGGGTCGCGTGGACGGAGCAGTCGAGCGGGGGCCTGGCCATCATCCTGGAGGAGGGGGCCGACGAGTTCCCCGACACGCTCCAGATCCCGGCCGACAGCGGCACCTTCCTGGCGTACCTGGCCGGCTACCCGAGCGCGGTCGACTCGCTGCAGGAGAACGTCACGCTGCCGGCCGACGCGACCGGGGTTCGCCTGCGCGGCGTGCGGCAGATCGCCACCTCGGAGACCGTGGACCAGCCGTTCGACAACGCCTTTGTCGAGATCCAGCCGCCCGGCGGGGAGGATGCCGAGGAGCTGGCGCGGTTCACCAACCAGGACGCCACCGCCCCGGGGGCGTACGTGGAGTTCGAGGCGCGCGCCAACGGCGACTACCGGGGCCAGACGGTGACGGTGCAGGTCCGCGCCACGACCGACGCCAGCCTCAACACACACTTCTTCTTCGACTCGCTCGTGCTCGAGGTCGAGACCTGCTCGGGCTCGATCGCCGCGCCGCGCTGAGTCGAGCGGCGCCTGGCTCCATCCGCCGCGGCGACTGACCGCGGCTCTGGCGCTCCGACGGACGCCGACTGCCGTCGGCGCGGCGTCGCAGTCGAAAAGTTGCCCGTCCGCCCGGTTGGCGGTACGGCACGAAGGGGTACCTGCACGCGCCGCGCGGCGCACCGGTGAAACGAATGATGCCTCTCCAGCAGTCCAGCCAGGCCGAGATCGAACCCGACTGCGACGTCGAAGACGCCGCGGAGCGCGACGGGGCGGAGCCGGAGGGGCCGGCCGTCACCCTGCGGGGGACCCGCGTCGGGCTCGAGATCGTGATCGACGCTCGCGCCGGGCTCGATGACATCGCGATCGAGCTCATGTCCCGGCTCGAGCAATCGCCCGGCTTCTTCGCCGGCAACGACACCTGCGTGCGGGTGCTGGGCGGCCGGCTGCCGGTCGGCGCGCTGGGCCGGATCGAGGAGGTCACCCAGCGCTTCGACCTCCGCATCGTCGAGTTCGGGCCGCCGCCGCGGCGACCCGTCGCCGAGGTCACCGAGATCGAGCGCGCGGAGCCAGACGCGACGCCTGCCCCCGATCCCGCGGCGATGCCCGCGCCGGCCCCCGCGCCGGCCGTCGAGCCGGTCTCGGTGCCGCGCATGGTCATCGGGCCGATCCGCTCCGGGGCGGTGCTCGAGGCGCCGGCCGACCTCATCGTGGTCGGCGACGTCAACCCGGGCGCCGAGATCCAGGCGCGCGGCAACATCATCGTGCTCGGCCGGCTGCGCGGCGTCGCTCACGCCGCGGTCGGCGGCGAGCGCGGCTTCATCTTCGCCCTCCGCTTCGAGCCCCAGCAGCTGCGCATCGGCCGGCTGGTGGCGCGAGCGGGGGAGTCCGACGCCCCCGGATTGGGCGCGGAGATCGCGTACGCCACCGGCCGCACCATCGTGGTCGAGCGGTACCAGGGAAGACTTCCGAGCGGCCTGGGCGCCGCTGCCTGAGAGGAGACAGTCATGGGTCGAGCCATCGTCATCACTTCCGGCAAGGGCGGCGTCGGCAAGACGACCGCCACCGCCAACCTGGGCACGGCGCTGGCACAGCTGGGCCACAGCGTGGTCCTGGTCGACGCCGACATCGGCCTGCGCAACCTCGACGTCGTCATGGGACTCGAGAACCGCATCGTCTTCCACCTGGTGGACGCGGTGCAGGGGCGCTGCACCCTGCAGAAGGCGCTCATCCGCGACCGGCGGATCGAGAACCTGCACCTCCTGCCGGCCTCGCAGACCGACGACAAGGACACGGTCTCGCCCGAGCAGATGAAGGCGCTCATCATGGAGTTGAAGTCGACCCACGACTACGTGCTGATCGACTGCCCGGCCGGCATCGAGCAGGGCTTCCGCAACGCCATCGCCGGCGCGGACGAGGCGATCATCGTGGCCACCCCCGAGGTGTCTTCGATCCGCGACGCCGATCGCGTGGTCGGCCTGCTGGCCGCCCAGAGCACGCCGACCCGCCTCCTGGTCAACCGCATCTCGCAGCACATGGTGAGGCGCGGCGACATGCTGTCGCAGGCCGACGTGATCGAGATCCTCGCGCTCGAGCTTGTCGGCGCCATCCCGATGGACGACGAGATCGTCGCGACCACCAACAAGGGCACGCCGGCCGCGCTCAACGGGAAATCACCGGCGGCAAAGGCGTTCAACGCCACCGCGCGCCGCGTGGCCGGGACCGACACAGACGTGGTGCGCGAGACCGGGATCGGCTTCTTCGGCCGTCTCGGGCGCGCGCTCGGCCTCTCGCCGGCTTGACCTCGGCAACCGTCGCGGAGGCTCGAACATGTGGAACGAGATAAAAAGCTTCTTCGTCAGCACCAGACGCTCGAGCCGGGACGAGGCCAAGGGCCGGCTGCACCTGGTCCTGGCTCACGACCGGGCGGGCATCGACGGGGCCAGGCTGCAGGAGCTGCGCGCCGAGGTCGCCGCGGTCATCCGCAAGTACGTCGAGATCGATCCGGAATCGGTGGAGATCCTGATCGAGCGCGTGACGCGCGACGACTCGCAGCTGACCGTGAAGGGCCCGCTACCCAGCCGCAGCGCCGTCCCCGCGCCGTAGCCCGGCGCGCAGCCGATCAGGGGAGATCGTAGTCGAGCTCCAGGGTGTGGTTGCCCTGGGCGTCGATGTGGATGTTCGCGGTGCCGGTGATGCCCTCGAGCTCGCCGGTGCCGGTCCCCGACACCACGCCGAGGCGCAGCTCCTGGCCGCCGTCCGCGCCCATGCCGCCCCAGTGCTGGAACACGAAGCTGCCGGCGCGGCCATGGACGCGGGCGTTCACCCGCTCGAGCGCGACGTAGGCGGCCGGACCGCTCGCGTTGTGCGCGCTCAGCATCTCCACCACGCTGGTCCCCTCGACCTCGCCGGTGAAGGTCTTGGTGATGCGCGCGCGGCCCAGCTTGGCCCCCTCGGCCTCGTCGTAGGTCGAGTGGTCGAAGCTGTCCAGCTTGAACGGACTGGTCGCCTTCTTGCTCATCGTCGTGGCTCCTCGGTCATGGGCGCAGCTCGAACGGCCCGCCCGGCGCGCCGGCGTCCTCGGCCGCGACCCGGGCCAGCAGGCCGAAGGAGAGCCGCGCGTTGATCTCGCTCATGCGCTGAAGATGGACCGCGCCGCCCCGGGCGCGCCAGGTGTAAGCGTCGACCGAGAACGCCCCGAGATAGCCGGCCGCGGCGAGCGCGTCGCCGGCCGCCGCTGCCGAGCGCTCGAGCTCCTCGCGGTGGTCGGCGAGCGGTCCGCCTCCCGCGTCATCGATGATCGCCGCGCGGAAGACACCGCGCGGGTCGTTGTCGAGCCGGTGCGGCGCGAACAGATGGACCCCGCCGGGATGGACCAGCCCGGCGCAGGCCAGGTCGTCGATCCGATCGACCCACGGCTCGAACAGGAGCTCGCCGAAGCGGCCGAACAGCCGGTCGATGCGGACCCGGTCGCCGCGGCCGAGCTCGTCGCCGCGGTGGCGCATGCGCTCGCGCCCGGCCGCCGACAGCGGCGCCTTGACCACCCAGGCCCGCTCGTGGCCGGCGCCGGCCCCGTCGGCGCCCAGGTGGGCGACCAGCTGATCGAGGTCGCGCACCATGGTCGCGCCGGGCAGGGCCCAGCCGCGCCCCGCGGCGATCGCCAGGGCGAAGCCGCGGTGGTTGGCGCGCGCGACCACCTGCGGATCGGCTTGCAGGTGCCAGAGCGCGTCGCGCCAGCCGACCCCGGCGGCGAGCGCATCGACGGACGGCGCGGCCGCGGCCGGCGACCGGCCCAGGCGCAGGCGGGCCACCGCCCCGGTCTCGGCCCACGCGCAGATCGCCGCGGCCGGCCCGACCTCGTCGAGCGGACCGGTCTCGATGACCAGGCCGCGATCGCGCGCGGCGGCGCACGCCTCCTCGGGCGCGACCGGGGCGGGCAGCCACAGCCGGTCGCCGGGGCGGGCGAGCAGCGCCATGTGACTGGCGGCGGATCCGACCACGCGCGCGGCGGCGGCCGACAGGCGCGGATGCGGGCCGGGGGTGAGCTCGCGGGCCATGTCGATCTCGGCCTCGAGGTTGGCGACCAGCAGGCGAGACGGCGCGGCGCCGGCGCCGGTCATCGCGGCGCGCCGCTCGGCCGGATCGAGACCGACGACTCCAGCCCGGCGATGAACTCGTCGTCGAGGCCGGCCGCGCGCCGGCTGGTCACGCACAGGCGGCGGCCGCGGGCCCGGCCCGGCCCGAGCGGCGGGGCCACGCTGTCCTGGTAGATCTGCCAGGTGGAGCCGCGGTCGCCGCGCCAGCGCTCGATCCAGCGCCAGGCGAACCGCACGTGGCGGATCTCCTCGCGGTGGACGCGGTCGAGCACCGCGGCGGTGTCGACGTCGCCGATCGCGCGCGCGGCCTCGGCGTAGTCCTGGGCGAAGTCGAGGTTGGCGTTCTCGAAGGTCAGGCCCATCACGCAGGCGAACTGGAGCGGGGTCGACATCTGGCCCAGGTGGTTCCAGAAGTGGCCGGTGACCGGGAAGTCGCCCATGCGGCGGCCGAGCGCCTCCAGCCGCCCCATGTAGAGCCGCATGTGGCTTTGCTCCTCGTTCAAGATCGCGGCCAGCCCGCGCCGGAAGCGGGGCGGGGCGTCCGGGAACGCGACCAGCGCCCAGGCGAACAGCTCCACCGCCTGCAGCTCGTGGTTGGCCAGCGCGTGGAGGATGCGGGCCCGCTGGCTCGGGTCGGCCATCCCGGTCACCGGCGGCACCCGGACGGCGCGGGCGGCGACCACGCGCAGCTCGGGCGGGCGAGCCGGCGCCTCGATCCGCCGGGCCGGCTCGCGGCGATGATCGCGGGCGCCGGGCGGGATCGCGGCCAGCTTGCCGTCGAGGGTCTCGGCGGCCAGGATCGCGAGGGCGAGCCCGGTCAGCTCGACGGGTGCGGGTGCCTCGGTCGATCCTGTCGCCACGCGTCCTCGCTGATGCCGCGCCTCAGGTGCGCCGGCGCCGGCGCCGGAACGATAGCGCGGCGGCCAGCCCGAGCGAAAGCAGCGCGAACCGGCCGCCGGCATCTCCGCCGTCGACCGCCTGGCATCCGCCCCCGCCACCGCCGTCGTCGTAGCCGGGCCAGCACACCCCGACGTCGCCGGCCTTGCGGCAGCCGAAACCGTCCGGGCACCCGCCGCCGCCGAGGTCGCACTGCTCGGCGCAGTGCTTGGATTCGCCGTCGTCGCCGCACCGGCCCGACGCGCACTGCTCGTTGCCGGTGCAGCTCTCGCCCAGCCCGCCGGGGGTGCCCGGGCCGAGCACGCAGCGGCCGTCGACGCAGGTCTCGATGTCCAGGCACTGGTCGGCGCTCTCGCACGGCACGCCCTGGGTGACCTCGATCTCGGCGGTCGCGACCGCCTCGTAGATGTCGTACGCCTTGACCTGGACCTGCTGCACCCCGTCCGACACGGTCGGCGGCACGGTGAAGGCGAACGGCGGCTTCGCCACCGTCCCGATCAGCTGGCTGTTGATCCACAGCTCGACCCGGGCCACGTCGATGTCGTCGGTCGCGGTCGCGTTCACCACGAACGCCTTGCGCACGCTGTCGCCGTCGGCCGGCTGGGTGATCGCCACCGTGGGGGGCGTGTCGGTGCCGGCCCCGAACAGCCCCCGGATGGTCGCGAACGAGTTCTGGCTGGTCGCGCCGGCGCACATGCACTGGCGCGCCTCGAACTCGCCGCACGGCACGTTCTGGTTGCGGAACCACTTCTCCGACCCGCACTCGGTCAGGTAGGTCATCGGGTCCTCGCACAGAAACTCGTGGTCGAGGCCAAAGGCGTGGGCGCTCTCCTGCGCCACCGTCCAGCAGATGTCGGGCACCGAGCCCTGGTACAGGTTGGCGAAGCTGTAGGTGATCGCGTTGTTGATGACGCCGCAGGTGAACGGGGCGACCCCGCCGGTGCTGGCGTCGAACCCGATCTCGTCGGGAGTACCGCCCACGATCGCCTCGAAGTGCGGGGCCGGGCTCGGGTCCACGTCGGTGACGACCACGTTGAACGGCAGGTATGCCTTCTGCACGCAATCGACCACCGCCGCCCACGCGGTGTCGCCGGCGTCGAACGCGCTCACCGTGGAGGTCTGCTCGATGATGCTCGAGCGGTTGGTGATCGAGTCCTCGGCCCCGGGGGTGATGGTGCAATCGCCCGGCCCGAAACAGCCGTTCAGGTAGATGACGTTGGTCGGGACGCCGAGCGCCGCGTCCGTCGGGATCACCTCGACCAGGTCTGGATTGGCCGGCACATAGGTGGGCCGCGGTCGGTCAGCCAGAGCGGTGGACGAGGCGAGAAGCGTCGCCGCGGCGACGACGGTACCGGAACGGATCACGACAGAGTACCTCCATGGCTTCGAGAGCTTCCCGCGGCGAGAGGCATGTTGGCGTGCGTCACCCGCGCAGGTAAAGGAGTTTTGGCCCATACAGATGACGCGGCGCGTAGAGCGCCGAATACTCGCGCACCTGCGCCATCGCGGCGGGGGCTCGAGCCGGGACGGGCCGCTGCTATAGTGCCAATCACCATGGGCGAACGGGCCGAGGACTCGTCGCTGTTCGAGCTGGTCGCCGCGCTGGGCTGCGCGCGAGTGACGCTCTGGTCCGACCCGCCCAGCGGCCTGCGCGCGGTCCTGGTCGTGGACGACATGACGCTGGGCCCGGCGGTCGGCGGCATCCGGACTCGCGCCTATCCGTCGCTCGCGGCGGCGATCGCGGACGCGGCCGCGCTGGCGCGCGCGATGGTGATCAAGACCGCGCTGGGCGGGGTCGACGCCGGGGGGTGCAAGATCGTCGTGCTCGATCACCCCGGGCTCGACCGGCCGGCCGGGTTCGCGCGGCTCGGTCAGCTGGTCGCCGAGCTGGGCGGGCTGGTCCGCACCGCCGGCGACCTCGGCACGACGATCGACGATCTGGCCGCGGCGGCGCGCCACTGCGCGTTCGTCAACACCGAGCACGACGACCTGACCGGCGCCACCGCGCGGACGCTGGTCCGCTGCGTCGAGGCATGCGCGGAGGTGGCCGGCGGGGGCGGGGTGGCCGGTCTGCGCGTGGCGGTGCAGGGATGCGGCGCGATCGGCGCCGCCGCGGCGCGCGCGCTGGCGGCGGCCGGCGCCCGGCTGGTGGTGGCCGACGTGGATGCGGCGCGGGCCGAGGCGATCGCGCGCGAGACCGGCGGGCGGGTGGTCGCGGCCGACGCGATCCTGTTCGAGGACGTCGATCTGGTCTGCCCGTGCGCGATCGGCGGCGTCATCACCACCGGCGCGGCCGATCGGGTCAGGGCGTGGGCGGTGTGCGGCGCGGCCAACAACGTCATCGCCGAGCCGGCTGCCGAGGCGCGCCTGGCCGCGCGCGGGATCCTGTTCGTGCCCGACGTGATGGCCTCGTCCGGGGCGGTCATCCGCGGGGTCAGCCAGGGTGTGATGGGGCTGGCCGACGCGACGCCGCTCATCGACGCGGTCGGCACCACCGCGCGCGAGATCCTGGCCGCCAGCCGGGCCAGCGGCCGGCTGGCCAGCGACCTCGCTCGCGAGCGCGCCTTTGCCCGCATCGAGCGGGTCCGCTCGTCGCGCGGCGCGGCCGCCGGGGCCTCGCCGGGCTGATCGGTCGGCGACAGCTCAGCGCGCGCGCCGCCGGGCGCGCCGCCGCCCGGCCAGGAGCAGGCCGATGACCAGGATCGTTCCGCCCGGCCCGGTGCCGGGCAGGCCGTCGCCGCCGCGCTCGCCGCCGGTCGCGCCTGCGCGGCAGCCGCCGCCCGGGTCCTGGTCGGCCGGCCAGCACAGGCCGGCCACGCCGCCGCCGCGGCACTGGAAGCCGTCGGGGCAGTCGCCGTCGTCGCACGGGGCGGCGCAGTAGCGGTCGTGGCCGTCGTCGCCGCAGGTGTCGGTCTGGCAGTCCTCGTTCGCATCGCACCGCGCGCCCAGCCCGCCCTCCTGGTCGGGGCCAGCGATGCACGCGCTGCTCGCGCACACCTGGCCGTCGCTGCACGGGTCGGCTCCGCTGCACGGCGTCGTCCCGACGACGTGGATGATCTGGGTCGCGGCGTCGCCGGCCCCGTCGGTGGCGACCACCCGCAGCGCCATGTCGCCGATCGCCAGGCGGTCGGGCGCGGTGAACCGGTAGGGCGGGGCGACGTCGCTGCCGAGCAGTTCGTCGTCGAGGTACGCCTCCACGCTGACGACCGCCACGTCGTCCTCGGCCGCGACCTCGATGGCGAAGCCCGGCTGCACATGGGCCGCGTCGGCGGGCGAGGCGATCGAGACGGTCGGGGCGGTGGCCGACGTGCTGGTGGAGTTGAAGGTGTCCGCGATGAGCGCGTACGAGTTCTGGGTGTCGCCGCCGCACACGCACGGGCGCTCCTCGTACTCGCCGCACGGCGCATCCTGGTCGCGAAACGCCTTCTCGCCGCAGCCGTCCAGGTAGGTCATCGGATCCGGGCACAGGTGCTCGTGATCGAGCCCGAAGGCGTGAGCGGTCTCCTGCGCCACCGTCTCGCACAGGTCGCGCATGTCGGGCCACAGGTTGGCGAAGTCGTAGGTGATGGCGTTCTGGATGACGGCGCAGTTGAACGGCGCCACCCCGCCGACGTCGGTCGGCTGACCGATGTCCTCCGGGTCGCCGGCGACGATGGTCTCGAAGTGCGGCTCGCTTCCGGGATCCTCGTCGGTGACGACCACGTCGAACGGCTGATACATGTCGCGCACGCAGGCGACCACCGAGTCCCAGGCCAGGTCGCCGTACGGGAACTCGTCGAGGAACGACGTGGCGTCGACGATGCTCGAGTGATCGGTGCGCGAGTCCTCGAAGCCGGGCGAGATGGTGCAGCCGCCCTCGCACCGGTTCATGTAGATGATGTTCGACCCGGCGCCGCGCGCGCCGGTCTGCACGCGATCCGGGGGCGCCCAGGTATAGGTGCCGCGCGGCCCGGCCGCGCCAGCCCGACCCGACGCGGCGAGGGCCGCGAGCGCGGCCGCGCACGCGAGGAGGAACCGGCGGGACGGGACAGGCATGCGTCCCGATGAAGTCGGCCGGGCGGGCCGATCCCTTGAACCGGGGCCCGACTCCGCGCGGGTGAACCCGTCAGAGCCGCGACAGGATGAGGGCCGACATCTCGTCGATCGGCGCCTCGGCGTCGGACAGGCCGGCCTCGCGCACCGCGCGGGGCATGCCGTAGACGACGCAGGATGACTCCGCCTCGCCCAGGACGGCGCCGCCGCCGGCACGGATGGCGCGCGCGCCGATCACCCCGTCAGAGCCCATGCCGGTCAGGACCACGCCGACCAGCGCGCCGCCGGCCGCGCGCGCCGCGCTCTCGAACAGCACATCCACCGACGGGCGGTGCGGCGAGGTGCTGGGCGAGTGGTCGAGGTGGGCGACCAGCTGCTCGCCGCGGCGATTCACCACCAGGTGAATCCCGCCGCGCGCGATGACGACCCGCCCGGGATCGAGGGACATGCCGTCCTCGGCCTCGACCACCGCGAGCGCGGCCGCCTCGTCGAGCCGGCGGGCGAAGGCCTGCGTGTACTCGGCCGGCAGGTGGAGGACGACCGCGACCGGCACCGCCAGATCACCGGGCAGCGCGGCCACCAGGCGGGTCAACGCCTGCGGGCCGCCGGTCGACGCCCCGATGACCAGGAGCCGGGCGCGCGGCGCGGTGGGCCCCGCGATCGAGCGGACCGGCGCGACCGCCCTCGACGGGGCGCGCGCGCCCGCCGCGGCCAGCACCACGGCGATGAGCTGGTCGGCCATCTGGTAGAGCCGGTCGCTGGCCAGCGCGGTCGGCTTGTGGACCAGGTCGACCGCGCCGAGGGCGAGCGCGTCGAGGGCGAGATCGCTGGTCGCGTCGGACATGCTGACCAGCACCACGCGCGGCGGGTCCGGCTGGGCGCCGATCGCGCGCAGCACGCCGAGCCCGTCCAGGTTGGGCATGACCAGGTCGAGGGTGACCACGTCGGGGCGGAGCGCTGCGATCTTCTCGACCGCCTCGAGCCCGTCGCGGGCCACGTCGACCACCTGGATCTTCGGGCTGCGGGTCAGGCTCTCGCGCACCACCTTGCGCGCGAACGCGGAGTCGTCGACCACCAGCACCCGCACGCGGCGGCTCATGGCGCGGTCCCGGCCGGCCTGGCGTAGAGGAACGCGCCGCGCCGCTCCTGGCACTCGAGCGGGGTGGCGAACCGCATGAGCGACTCCGAGACCCCGACCAGGAGCACGCCGGACGGGCGCAGGGCGGCGGCCAGCGAGCGGGCGATGTGCGCGGCCCGCTGGTCGGCGAAGTAGATGAGCACGTTGCGGCACAGGATGAGGTCGAAGGAGCCCATCCGGGCGACGGCGTCACCGTCGAACAGGTTGAGCCGCGACCAGCGGATCGCGTCGATGAGCGCGCGGTCGCACTCGACCCCGCGCGGGCGCTCGCGCAGCCAGCGGCTGGCCAGGTCGTCCGGGCTGCGCCCGCGCAGCGAGCGGGGCGAGAACTCGCCGCGCTGGGCCCGGGCCAGGGCTCGCCGGCTCACGTCGGTGGCGACCACCTCGACCCGGTCGAGCCAGCCGCGCTGCTCGAGCAGCATCGCGGCGGTGAGCGGCTCCTCGCCGGTCGAGCAGGCGGCCGACCAGATGCGGGCCCGCCCGCCGGCTGCCAGCCGCGGGCCGATCACCTCCTCGATCGCGATCACCAGCGGGTCCAGCTCGCGGAAGAAGTAGGTCTCGTGGACCACGAGCGCCTCGACCAGGTCGTCGAGCTCGGCCCCGTCCGGGTCGTCGTAGCGCAGGCGGTAGTAGTAGTCGAGCAGCGAGTCGAAGCCGGCCTCGAGCGCGCGGGCCGCGACCTTGTCGAGGAAGACGTCGCGCTCGGCCGCCCCGTAGTGCAGGCCGACGCGCTCCTCCACCAGTCCGCTGAGGATGGTGAAGAGCTGGGGGGATGTGTTCATTGGCGGGCGAGGACGAGCGACGCGATCCGGCGGACCTCCGCGTCGGTGTCCTCGCCGGCGGCCCGGACCAGCGCCGCGTGCGCCTCGCGCGATGCCACCGCCGGCAGCGCCGCGACCACCGCCTTGCGCGCGGCCGGGCTGGGCAGCGCCATCGCCCCGACCAGCGCCCGCCACGCGTCGGGCCGGCGCATCCGGACCAGCCCGGCGACCAGGAACGGGGCGCCCTCGTCGTCGGCCTGGGCCAGCGCGGCCACCAGCGCGTCGACGCGACCGTCGACCCACACCGAGAGCGCCTCGACCACGCGCTCGCGCTCGGGGTAGCGGGGCAGGATCCTGACCAGCGCGTGAGTCGCCTCGGCCCCCGACCGCCCGGACAGGAAGCCGATCGCCGCGGTGCGGACGCTGTCGTCGCGGTCGCGGGCGGCGCGCTCGAGCGCGCGCAGCACCTCGTCCGAGTCGTAGTCGGCCACCGCCGAGACCGCGACCAGGCGGGTGGCTGGATCGAGCGATCGGGTCGACTCGAGCAGGATCGGCTCCGCCTCGGCCCGCCGCGAGATGCCGAGCCCGATGAGGCCGGCCCGCCTGACGTCCGGATCGCCGGATTGTGCCGCCGCGCGCAGCGACTGGAAGGCGAGCTCGCCGCGCAGGTGGGAGAGCGCCTCGATCGCCGCCACCCGGACCTGGCCGGCGCCATCGTCGAGCAGACGGGTCAGCGCCGCGGCGGCCTGCTCGACGCCGAGGCGGCCGAGCGACTGCGCCGCGTAGTAGCGCGCCCACGCGTCCGGATCGGCCAGCGCGCGCAGCAGCACCGAGACCACCCGCGCGTCGCTGCGGCTGTGGCCGAGCGCGCGCAGCGCGACCGCCCGGACCCGCTCGTTGGCGTGGCGGGCGACCCCGAGCAGCTCGTCGAGCGCCTGCGGCTCCTCCACGTAGGGCAGGCCCTGGATGGCGGCGTCGCGCACCCGCGGATCCGGATCGTCGAGCGCCTCGCGAAACAGCGACAGCGCCGACGAGTAGCCGAAGTAGGACAGGATGCGGAACGCAGCCCGCCGCACCTCGGCCCGCTGCGAGCGCGCCGCCGCCAGGCACAGCTCCTCGGTCTCGGTGCTGCCCAGCGACTGGATCGCGCCGACCGCCGCCTGCGAGACGCGCGGGCTCGCGTCGCCGAGGAGCGGGAACAGGCGCGCCACCACCGAGGTGTGGCCGATGCGGGCCAGTGCGTCGCACGCAGCGGCGCGCACGCCGGGGTCGCGGTCGTCCAGGCAGGCCAGCACCGCCTCGGTCGCGCCGCGGCGCGAGACCATCGGCAGGAGCGCCGCCCGCCGCTCGCTGTCGCCGTCGCGCAGGGTCGCGACCACGTGGGCCTCGGCCCGCTCGCCGATCCGGCGCAGCCCCTCGGCCGCCGCGCTGGCCACCGGGTCGTGCACGTCGAGCAGCCGGGTCAGGATCGGCACCGCGTCGTCGGAGCCGACCGCGCCGAGGATGCGCGCCGCGGCGACCTGCTCGCCCGGGTCGGCCTCGGCGATGCTCTGGCCCATCCGGCGGACCAGGACGTCGCGGCCCGACGCCGCCCGCAGCGCCTCGGTCACCGCGGCCGAGTCACCGTAGCGCTCGCGATGGCGCTCGGCCAGGTCGGCCAGGGCGAGGACGGCCACCCGGACCAGCGCCTCGCCGCCGCGCTCGGCCAGGCCGATGAGCGGGCGGACCGCGTCCGGATCGCCGGTCCGGCCCAGCGCGCGGGCCGCCTCGGGCGCGAACTGCGGGTGATCGAGCAGGCGGGCGAGCGGCTCGACCACGCGAGGGTCGCCGCTGCGGCCGAGCACGTCGATGGCGGGGAACACCCGGAAGAAGCCCTCGCCGTCGACGATCTGGATGAGCGACTCGACCGCGGCGCGCCCGCCCAGGCGGCCCAGCGCCTCGATCGCGGCGACCGCGACGTTGTCGTCGGCGTGGCCGGCCAGCCCGACCAGGACCGGCCGGGCCGCGCTCGACCGCCGGCGGCCGAGCACCTGGACCGCGTCGGCCACCACCGCCGGGTTGTCGTGCCCGATCAGGCGAAGCGCGACCGGGTCGACCTCGCCGGTCGACGCCGACAGCGCGTCGACGCACGCGGCCAGCTGACCCTCGTCGTCGCGGCGACCGGCCAGGAGCTCGGCGATCGGCTCGACCGCGGCGTCGCCCAGCGCGGCCAGCGCCGCCACCACCGCGCGCCGCACCACCCAGCTCGGGTCGGTCAGCATCTCGATGAGCGGCACGACGCCGCCCTCGCCGAGCGCGGCGAGCTGGTCGACCTGCTCCAGGCGCTGGAGCTCGGCGGGCGACAGCGCGGTCACATCGTGACGGGTCACGAGGTCTCGATCGAGGAACGGGCGGGCCGGCTGGCGACCAGCTCGGTCAGGGTCCCGGTGATGGCGCGGATCGACTCGGCGTCCTCGGCGGTGGCGGCCCGCACGCGCGACACGCTGGCCGCGATGGTCTCCACATCGCCGGCCAGCGCCGCGGTCGATCGGGTCTGCTGGGTCACCGCCGCGGCGATCTCGCGCGCCCGCGCGCGCATGTCGGTGTTGGTGCGGGCCACCTCGGCCGAGGCGACCGCCTGCTCGGCGACCGACTGGGCGAGCGCGGTCAGCGCGGTGTTCTGCCGGCTGGCGGTGGAGGCGAGCTGACCGACCGCGGTCGCCTGTTCGGCCACCGCGCGCGCCGACTGGCGCGCCACCCGGCGGACCTCGTCCGCCTCGCGGGTCAGCGCGCCGAGCGCCGCGCCCTGCTCGCCGGTCGCGCGGGTCACCTCGCTGGCCAGGCGATTGACCGAGCGCGCGCTGGCCTCGATGTGGCGGACCGCGCGGGTCTGCTCGGCCACCGCGCGGGCGGTCTCGGCCGCGTGCTTGCGGGCCTCCTCCATCGCGCGGGCGACCTCGGCCGCGCCCGTGGCCTGCTCCGACAGGCCGGTGATGGTCCGCTGGGTGGCGGCGGCCACCTCCCTGGCGCTCGCCGACACGCCGGCCAGCGACTCCTTCTGTTCGCCCAGCCCGGCGGCGGTCCGCTGGGTCAGCCGGCGCATCTGCAGCGCGGTCTTGGCCAGCTCGTTGGAGCCGTTGGCCTGCTCGGCCATCGCGCGCGACACCTTCTCGGCGCTGCCGGCCAGCTGGCCGTTGGCGCGCACCACCTCGCGCAGCGCGCGCGCCTGCTGGGCGGTGGCCTCGCGGGTCTCGCGGGCCATCCGGCGCATCTCGGCGCTGCCCTGGGCCAGGCTCTCGAGCGCGCGGGTCTGCTCGACCGTGGCGCGCCCGATCGCGCGCGACTCCTCGTTGGCCCGCGCGGTCGCCTGGGCCACCGCCTTGACCGCCTCGGCCTGCTCCTGGGATCCGGCCTCGACCTCGCGGACCGCGCCGCCGAGCTGGTCGATCGCCTCGAGGATCGCGCGCAGCGCGCGCTCGGCCTCGCTGGCCTGGCGCGAGCCCTCGTCGGCCACCTTGAGCCCGTCGTCGGAGGCGGCGACCGCCTCGCGCGCGGTGGACTGCAGGCCGCGCACGATCTTGGCGACGTCGGCGCTGGCCGCCGCCGCGCGGTCGGCCAGGGCGCGGATCTCCTCGGCCACCACCGCGAAGCCGCGCCCGTGCTCGCCGGCCCGCGCCGCCTCGATGCTGGCGTTGAGCGACAGGAGGTTGGTGCGGTCGGCGATGAGGTTGATGGTCTGCACGATGTCGCCGATGTCCTCGGCGCGCTTGCCCATCTCCTTGATGACGGCCGCCGATCCGACCATCGCCTGGCGGACGCCGCCCAGCCCGGCGATCGATCGCGACAGCGTCACCCCGCCGTCGCGCGCGATGCCGCCGACCTTGTCCGCGGTCGCTCGCGCCCCGCTCACCACCACCCCGATCCGGCGGGTCGACGCCTCGAGCTGGCCCGACGCGGCCGAGGTCTGCGCCATGAGGCCGCCGATCTGCTCGGCGCTCTGCGCCACCCGCTGGGCCGAGCGGGCCGACTGCTCGATCGCCGCCGCGCTGCCCTCGATGACGGTCGCGTTCTTCTCGGCGGTGGCAGCCACCTCTTCGACCGACGCGGCGACCTCGGTCATGTTCTCGCCGGCGCTGGCCGCGGCGGTCTCGAGCTGGCGCGCGCTCTCGGCCACCTGGGCCACCGAGCGGGCCATCTGCTCGGAGGTGCTGGCGGTCTGCTCGACCGCGGCGGCCATCTCGGCCGCCTCGGCGGCCATCGCCTCGCTGGCGCGGGTGGCGCCGGCGATCGCGCTGGCGGTATCGGTCATCCGGCCGCCCATCGCGTTGGCGTCGCTGGTCAGCCGGGCGATGCCCTTGGCCATCTCCTCGATCGTCCCGGCGATCTCGGTGACCGTGGCCGCGTTCTCCTCGCCGCGCGCGCTGACGTCCGCGATGCTGGCCCCGGTCTCGGTGGCGGTGGAGAGCAGCGCCTCGCTGGCCGCGGACAGCTCCTCGGCGTTGACCGCGACCGCGCGGACCGAGCGGGCGGTCTCCTCGATGGTCGCGGCCGCGCCCTCGGCCGAGGTGGCCAGGAGCTCGGTGTCCTTGCGCACCGACTCGATCGACGCGGCCATCTCCTCCAGCCCGGCCGCGGCGCCGCTCAGCCCGGCCTGGACGTCGCGCGCGGTCTCGGCCACGCCGGACTGCGAGCGGGCCAGCGACTGGACCGTGGTGGCGTTCACCTCGATCGCGCTGGCCATCGCCTCGATCGCCGCGCGGACCTGATCGGTGGCCGCGGCCTGCTCGTTGCCGCTGGCGGCCAGGCGGGTGGCCGACTCCTCGATCGAGCGCGCCTGGGTGGCCGTGCGATGGAGCGACGCGGCGGTCTGCTCGGCCCGAGCCAGCGCCGCATCGACCCCGTTCTGTCCGTTCCCGTTACTGGCCATGGCTGGTGCTTTCCTCCCCGACCACCTTCTGGAAATCGATCAACATGACGAGCCGGCCGCCCGCGCGCGCCACCGACCTCACGAACCCGTCGCCGTGCGCGGTCAGCACCTCGGGCGGGGCCTCCAGGGTCGACTCGTCGAGCTGGATGACCTCGCGGGCCGAGTCGGCCAGCAGGCCGACCACGCGGCCGCCGCGCTCGACCACCACCACGCGCGAGTCGAGGGTCGGCTCGGCCGCGGGCAGGCCGAAGCGCCGGCGGAGGTCGATGACCGGCACGACCCGGCCGCGCATCTGGACCAGGCCGATCACGTGGGCCGCGACGCCGGGGACCCGGGTGGCGCCCTCGTACGACTCCATCTGGACCACCTCGGCGGCCGGCAGCGCGTACTCCGAATCGCCGACCCGGAAGAGGACGTAGAGGCTGGTCACGCGATCGCCCTGTCCGCGCTGCTCATGCGCGCGCTCAGCGCCAGGAGATCGATGACCAGGGTGGGGCGGCCGTCGCCCAGGTCGGTCGACCCGGCCACCCCGACCACGCGGACCAGCGGATCGTCGACCGGCCGCACCACGACCTCCTGCTGGCCGATCATGCGGTCGACCGCAAAGGCGAACGGGCGCCCGTTGCGGCGGACCAGGATCGCCTTGGTCGGGGCTGCGCCCGGAACGCCCAGATCGAGGCACGACTCGAGGTCGCAGATCGGGACGGTCTCGCCGCGCCGATCGAAGAGCCCGATCGGGGCGCGCCTGCTCACCGACGGCTCCGGGGGCCGGCGCACGCTGGCGCGGTCGACCTCGATGATCTCGTCCACCATCGACACCGGCACCACGAACGACTGCCCGGCGCACGAGAACGAGAACGCGTCGACGATGGTGATGGAGAGCGGCACGCGCACGGTGAAGCGAGTGCCGCGGCCCGGCTCGGTGGCGAGGACCAGGTCGCCGCGCAGCTGGTCGACCGCGATGCGCTTGACGATGTCCATGCCGAGCCCGCGCCCGCTGGTGGTGGTGACCTCGTCGCGGGTGGACAGGCCCGGCGTGGTGATGAGCGCGAGCAGCTCCTCGTCGGTGGCCGGCTCCGGCCGCCCGGCCCGGGCGGCGACCCGGGCGTGGTCGATCCCGCGGCCGTCGTCGGAGATGATGAGCTCGAGCTGGTTCTGGCCCCGCTCGTGGCACTCGACCCGGATGAGGCCCTCGCGCGGCTTGCCCAGGCGGACGCGCTCGGCGGGCGGCTCGATCGCGTGATCCACCGCGTTACGGATGAGGTGGAGGATGGCGGGGAACAGCCGCTCGCCGACCGCCTTGTCCAGCTCGGCCCGGTGGGCGTCGACCTCGAGGCGGACCTCCTTGCCGGTGGTGCGGCTGAGCCCGCGCACGACCAGCGGGACCCGCTCGAGCAGCTCGGCGACCGAGATGGTGCGCGCGCGCATGATGGCGGCGCGCAGGTCGCGCAGGCGCTGCCCGCTCTCCTGCACGATGTGGCGCAGCTCGCGCACGTCGGCCCCGCTGGCGGCCAGGTCGGCGGTGGCCCGGATCAGGCGAAAGCGAGTGACGACCAGCGCGGACAGCCGCTCGAGCGCGTCGTCGAGCCGCGCGACCGCGACCCGGACCACGCCGCCCGGCTCGCCCACGAGATCGATCTGGTCGGGGAACAGGGAGCCGGAGTCGCCGGCGTCGGCCAGCTCGACCAGCGGGTCGGGCCGGGCCGCCACCAGCGTCACGACCGCGGCCGGCTCGGCACCGGCCGCGTCGGCCAGCGCGGCGTCGTCGGCGCCGGTCACCACCAGGAGGGCGAAGGCGAGCCCGCCGGGCGCGTCCGGCGAGCGCGCCACCGACATCGGGACGACCTTGACCAGGTCGCCGAGCTGGCCGAGCCGCTCGCGCACCGTCGTGATGCTGAGGCCGCGCTCGGTCCGCGCCGGCGACGGCACGAAGTCGACTCGCACCGCGCGGCGGCCGGTCTGCACGGCGCCGGCCAGCTCCTCGGCCTCGGCCGGGCTGAGCTTGCCGCGCAGCTCGTCGGGCAGCTCGAGCGCGACCGGTCCGCCCGCGGGCGCGGCGGCCGTCACGGTCAGCGCGGCGAGCGCGTCGACCAGCGAGCGCGGCGCGGCCGGGACCTCCTTGCCGGCGCCGACCGCGGCCACCCGCACCTCGACCGCGCGCACGCCGCGGGCCAGGATGTCGACCGCGTCGGCGTCCAGGTGACCACCGGCGCGGTCGGCGGTGCGCAGCACCGTCTCCATCGCGTGGGCCAGCTCCACCACCGGATCGACCCCGACCATGGCGGAGAGGCCCTTGACCGTGTGCATGGAGCGAAACAGCTCGCGCACCGGCCGCGCGATCGACTGGTGGGCCGCGGCCAGGCGCTCGACCTCGATGAGGTTGCGGGTGGCGCCGCGCAGGTGCTCATCGACCTCGATCAGGTAGCCGGCCAGGAACTCCTTGAGATCGAGAGAGCTCACGGCGGGCCGCTCACGAGACGGCGCGCCGCTCGCGGCCGAGCAGGGCGCGCACCTGGGCGAGGATCTCCTCGGGGGTGAACGGTTTGGTCATGAACGCGGTCGCGCCGACCTCGAGCGCCTGGGCGCGCGACGATTCGTCTCCGCGGGTGGTCACCACCAGGATCGGCAGGTCGCGCAGCGTGTCCTGGCCGCGGATGAACTCGACGACCTCGAACCCGTTGATGTCGGGCATGTTGAGATCGAGCACGACCAGCGCGAACTGGCCGAGCGAGAGCTTCTCGATCGCCTCGAGGCCGCTGGCCGCCTCGGTGAAGGCGAGGCCGACCTCCGCCCGCAGGCACGCCATCACCATCTGGCGCATCACCTGGCTGTCGTCCACGATGAGGATCTCCGGCACGTCGTTTCACCAGGGGCGGGGCCAGCGGCGAGGAAGCCCTATATTGTCCTTCTAGATTGACAGTTGTTCCGTGTCTATCCATAAGTGACCGGGTGTCCGATGGCGGCCCGAGGCGGCTGGTGTGGGTGGTCGATGACAGCCCGCTCGACGCCGAGCGGGCCGACCGCGCCCTGGCCGGGCCGTACGAGGTCCGCGTCTTCCACGACGGATCGGTCGTGCTCGAGGAGCTGGCCGGCGGATCGAGCCTGCCGGACGTCCTGGTCCTCGACTGGATGATGCCGGGGGTGTCCGGATTGGAGGTCTGTCGTTTCCTCCGCTCCTCGCGCAGCCCCGCGCCAAACCTCGCGATCTTGCTCCTGACGGCCCATCACGAGACCACCCAGCTGGTGGATGGTCTGTCGGCCGGAGCCAACGACTACCTTGCCAAGCCGTACGCCGACGAGGAGCTGCGCGCCCGGGTCGACAACCTCATCCGTGCGCGCCAGCTGCTCGAGCGGGTCAGCCGCACCGAGGAGCACATCCGCCGCCTGCTGGCGACGGTGCCCGATGTGCTGTTCACTCTGGACGAGCGCGGGGTCATCACCTACGCCAACGAGGACGCCGAGCGGGTGCTGAACCCGATGCTGGTCGGTCCGGGCGGCCTGGTCGGCCGGCCGGCCAGCGAGATCCTGCCCGATCTGGACCTGTCGCTGGTCCGCGGCGCCGAGGGCGGCGCCGCGCTCCTGCCGCTGCCCGACGTGGAGATCGGCGAGGAGGTGTACGCGCCGACCGCGCGCCGCCTGCCGGCCGACTTCGCCGCGACCACCACGGTCGCGATGCGCAACGTCACCTCGCGGCGGCGGGCCGAGGCGCGCCGGCTCGACTTCTACTCGGTGGTGGCCCACGACCTGCGCTCGCCGCTCAACAGCCTGCTCCTGCGCGCGGACATGCTCCTGCGCGGTCACCGCGGCCCGCTGCCGGCGGCGGTGATCGGCGACCTGCGCAAGATGGAGAACAACATCCGCACGATGGTCGCGCTGGTGAACGACTTCCTCGATCTCGCCCAGCTCGAGGGGACCGCGTACAGCGGCGGGCGCGAGCTGGTCGACGTCGGCGGGCTGGTCGGGCAGGCGATCGAGGACCTTCAACCGCTCATCGACGCCAGCGGGCTATCGGTGCGCTTCGAGGTGCCCGGGTTCGACGCCGGGGTGACCGGCGACCGGCGCCGGCTGTCCCAGGTGCTGTCCAACCTGCTTTCCAACGCGGTCAAGTTCACCCCCGAGGGCGGGACGATCACCGTCGAGGTTCGCGAGCGGGGCGGGCAGGTCGAGGTGGCGGTGGCCGACACCGGCCGCGGCATCGCCCCCGAGGTGCTGCCCAACCTGTTCCAGCGCTACGTGCGCGCGATCGATCCGAGCCGGCCGGTGGCGGGCACCGGGCTCGGCCTCATGATCGTGCGCGAGATCGTCGAGGCGCACGGCGGATCGGTCGGCGTGTACAGCGCGCCGGGCCAGGGCAGCACGTTCTGGTTCCGCATGCCGCGCCGCCCGGCGGCGGCGGACGGCGAGGCGACCCGGCCGGTGCTCATCATCGACGACGACCGGGTCCTGCGCGAGACGCTGCGCTTCCTGCTCGAGGGCGAGGGCTACACCGTGGTCGAGGCGGAGGACGGCGAGCGCGGGCTGCGCGCGGTGACCGAGCACGCGCCGAGCGCCGCGGTGGTCGACCTGACCATGCCGGTCATGGACGGCTGGGAGTTCGTCGACCGGGTCCGCCGCGACGAGCGCAGCGGTGCGCTGCCGATCTGCGTCCTGTCCGGCGTGGCCCTCCACGCGCCGACCACCGCGTCTCTGGTGCTCCAGAAGCCGATCGCGATCGACCGCCTGCTCCGCTTCCTGCGCGAGCACTGCGGGCCGGTCCCGGCCGCGCCGCCGCCCGAGCCCGAGCAGGCGCAGCCGGCGCAGGCGCAGCCGGCCGGCCTCACTCCCCGATGATCTTGACCAGCACGCGCTTGGCCCGGCGGCCGTCGAACTCGCCGTAGAAGATCTGCTCCCACGGGCCGCAGTGGAGCTTCCCCTCGGTGATGGCCACGACCACCTCGCGCCCCATCACCTGGCGCTTGTGGTGGGCGTCGCCGTTGTCCTCGCCGGAGCGGTTGTGGTGGTACACGTCCGGGCTCGGATCGAACGGCGCCAGCTTCTCCAGCCAGCGCTTGTAGTCGTCGTGTAGCCCGGGCTCGTCGTCGTTGATGAAGACGCTGGCGGTGATGTGCATGGCGTTGACCAGGCACAGCCCCTCCTTGACCCGGCTCTCGGCCAGCGCCGCCTCCACCGCGCCGGTGATGTTGATGAAGTCCATGCGGGCGGGGACGTTGAAGGTGAGCTCGCGGGTGAACGATCGCATTCAGGGCTCCCGGGTCAGAGTGACGGCGTCGGCGACCAGCTGATCGAGCCGGGCCGCCTCGTCGGAGTCGTAGTAGCCGCGGATCCGGAGATCGCGGTCGACCAGGACGAAGTGGGTCCCGTGCACGATGTTCGGCGCGCCGTCGGCGGTCGCCGCGCCGCGCTGGACCGCGATGCGGAATCCGCTCTCGACCGCGGCCTTCACCGCGGCCGGCGGGCCGGTCAGGAACCTCCAGCGGGTCGGGTCGGCGTGGTAGCGCGCGGCGAACGCGGCCAGGACCGGCGGGGAATCGTGCTCCGGGTCGACGCTGAACGAGACCAGCTGGACCGCGCCCGGGTCGGCCCGCCCGGCCAGGCGCTCGCCCAGCCGCTCCATCTTGAGCGTGGTCACCGGGCAGATCGTCGGGCAGCGTGTGAAGAGGAAGCTGACCACGTGGACCCGCCCGCGCAGATCGGCGGCGCGGACCGGCGCGCCGGTCTGATCGGTGAAGGCGAAGTCGGGGACCACGCCCAGCACCTCGAGCGGTGCGGCGTCCGGATCGGCGCGGTCGCGGCAGCCGGCTGGCGCCAAGGCGACGAGCGCGATCGCCGCGGCCGCTGCGGCGGAGACCGCCGCGTCGATGGTGCTTCGCGGTCGGCGCGCCACCGTGGAAGCCTAGTGCGAGATCGCTCGATTTCAAACCCGCTGCGCCTTACCATCGCCGCCGGTGGCCGGCACTGCCTTCATCGGGGTCGCGTGCCCGGCGTGCGCGACGGGGCAGGAGGGCACCACAGGGGGCATGCTGTTCATCGGCGCCCTGATCCTCCTTCCGCTCGCCGCCGCGGCGGTGGCTGGCCTGGTCATCGGGCGCCTGCTCCGGCGATGGCGGCTCTGACCTCGCCGCTGGTCGCGGCGCTGCCGACCGACGCGTCCGCCGACGGCTGGCGCATCGACCAGCTGCTCCACGCGACCGGGCTCATGACCGCTGGCCTCGCCGCGCTCCTGATCGGCTTCCTCGTGTTCGCCGCGCTGCGCTGGCGCGAGCGACCGGGCCGGGGGCGGCTGGCGCGGCCCGCGACCTGGCGGGCGATCCTGGTCCCGCTCGGGATCACCACGGCGATCTTCGCCGCGGTCGACGGCAACCTCCTGGTCACGTCGATGCGCGACCTCGACGGCGCGTTCCTGGCGGTGGACCGGGCCGAGCGCGACCCGGGCGCGGTGCGGATCGAGATCAACGCGCAGCGGTGGGTGTGGAACGCGCGCCTCGCCGGGCGCGACGGTCGGTTCGCCACCGACGACGACGTGGTGACCGCCGGCGACGTGCGGGTGCCGGTCGGGCGGCCGGTGATCGTGCAGCTGGCCTCGTCGGATGTGGTCCACTCGCTGTTCCTGCCCCACTTCCGGGTCAAGCTGGACGCGGTGCCGGGCCGCATCGCCACCACCTGGTTTCGCCCGGTCGAGCGCGGCGCGTTCGAGATGGCGTGCACGCAGCACTGCGGGGTCCACCACTACCTCATGCGCGGCGTGGTCACCGTGATGGACGGCGCGGCGTTCGATCGCTGGGTCGATCAGAGCTCGCGCGACGCGCTCGCCATCGCGGCCGAGGACGCGCGCGCGCGGGCCGAGGAGCCGACCCGCGAGCGGCCCGACGGGGTGGCGGCCGGCGCGGATCCGGCCGACGCGCGCCGGTGGGGCTGGCCGTGGCGGGCGCGGGCGGGCCGATGAGGCGGGGCAGGGTGGGGGCAGCGGCGCTGTGGCGGCGGCTGGCCGCGACCGATCACAAGGTGATCGCGATCCGCTTCCTGTGCTCGGGGCTCCTGTTCCTGGCGGTGGGCGGGGCCCTGGCCATGGTCATCCGCTGGCAGCGCGCCTTCCCGGGCGAGCCGGTCCCGCTGGTCGGCCGGATCCTGTTCGCCGGCGCGGGCGGCGCGGTCACCCCGCCGGCCTACACCGCGCTGTTCACCAGCCACGGCCTCATCATGATCTTCTTCGCGGTCACGCCGATCCTGCTCGGCGGGATCGGCAACTACGTCGTGCCGCTCGCGATCGGCGCGCGCGGGATGGCGGTGCCGCGGCTGACCGCGCTGTCGTTCTGGCTGACCGCCGCGGCGCAGGTGACCGCGGTCGCCGCGCTGGTGGCGCCGGCCTACGCACCGTCGGCCGGGTGGACCAGCTTCCCGCCGCTCGCCACCGGCGACGGCGCGCCGGGGGCGGGGCAGACGCTGATCATGGTCGCGATCCTCCTGGCCGGGGCCGCTGCCACCCTCGGCGCGATCGGCCTGGTCACCACGGTCGTGGCCCGGCGGGCGCCCGGGATGACCTGGCTGCGCCTGCCGCTCGCGGTGTGGGGCGTGCTCCTGGCGTCGGCGCTGTCCGCCCTGTTCGCGCCCATCCTGGTGGCCGCCACGCTCTTGCTCCTGGTCGATCGGGTGGTCGGCACGGCGGTGTTCGCCGCCGGCCAGGGAGATCCGATCCTCTACCAGCACCTGTTCTGGATCTTCGGCCACCCCGAGGTCTACATCCTCATCCTGCCGGTCTGGGGCGTGGTCGGCGACCTGGTCGCGTTCTTCTCGCGCCGGCCGGCGTTCTGGTACCTCGGCTCGGTGCTGGCCATGATCTCGATCGCGTCGATGTCGGCGCTGGTCTACGGGCACCACATGTTCCGGGCCGGGCTGTCGCCGATGGTCGGGGCCGGGTTCGAGCTCCTGACCCTGGCGATCAGCGCGCCGGCGACGGTGCTCATGGTCAACTGGCTGGCCACCCTGTGGCGCGGCTCGCTGCGGCTGTCGACCCCGATGCTGTTCGCGCTCGGCACCATCGCGGTGCTGGGGCTGGGCGGGCTGAGCGGCCTGTTCCTCGGATCGATCACCCTCGACATCTACCTGCACGACACGATGTGGGTGGTCGGTCACTTCCACCTCATCATGGCGGCGGCGACGCTGATGGGCAGCTTCGCGGCGATCCACTTCTGGTTCCCGAAGATGACCGGGCGGATGCTGGGCGAGCGGCTCGCCGTGGCTCACTTCTGGGGCACGCTGGTCGGCGCGGTGGCGACCTTCGGCGGGATGCTGGCGGTCGGCTACGCCGGGCAGCCGCGCCGCTACTACGACACCGCCGGGTTCGCGTTCCTCGAGGGGACCCGCGACCTGGACCGCTGGGTGAGCTGGGCCGGCTTCGCGCTGGGCGCGGCGCAGCTGCTTTTCTTCGCCAATCTGGTGTGGTCGTTCCGGCGAGGGCGGCGCGCCGAGGCCAACCCGTGGCAGGTGCCGACCCTCGAGTGGTCGGTGGCGTCGCCGCCGCCGGCCGAGAGCTTCGCCGCGCCGCCGCGAGTCGCGCGCGGGCCGCACCAGCTGGGCGACGGCGAGGCGGCAGCCCGGCTCGGGCGCGACTGGGTCGGCCAGTGGGAGGAGGCGAGCGCGGCGGAGGCGAGCGGCGCGGAGGCGAGCGGCGCTCCGCCGGCCAGCCTGGCCGACGCCGTCGCCACCGCGATCTACCTCGCCTCGTGGTCGATCCTGTGTGGCGGCCTGATCCTGGCCAGCGTGGCCCGCGGCCTGCCGTCGCTGGCGATGCCGTCGTGGCCCGACGCGCTGGCCGTGGCCGCGGTCGCCGCCGGCGCTGCCGTCCTGTTCCTGCCGGTCACTCGCCGCCGCCTCGCGATGGCCGCCGTGCTGACCGCGATCGCCGCGGCCGCCGCTCTGGCCGGAATCCTGGCCGGGACGGAATCCTGGCCCCCGGGCCCGGCCGCCGCCCCGCTCCTCGTCCTCGCCGCGCTCCACCTCGCCTTTGTCGCGGCCGGCGGTATCGCGGTCCTGCTCGCGGCCCGCCGGGCGCCGGCGCCGACCCTGGCCCGCTGGCACATGGCGGCGGCCGCCGCGATCGGGCTGGTGCTGCTCGTGGCCGGGCGCGCCGCATGAGCCGCGCCGCCGCGCTGGCCGTCGCCGTGGTCGCCGTCGTCGCCGTCGTCGCCGTCGTCGGGGCGGCGTGCACCGACGACGATGGCCGCGCCGTCTTGCTCGGCGGCGCGCGCATCCCGGCCGAGCGCCTCGCCCGCGGCCAGCGCCTGTACCGGCGCTACTGCGCGACCTGCCACGGCGAGCGCGGCGACGGGCTCGGCCCGGCGGCGGTCTTCCTGTGGCCGCCGCCGCGCGACCTCCGCACCGCCACCTTCAAGTTCGCGCCGGCCGCCGAGGGTGATCTGCCGGCCGACGCCGACATCGCGCGGGTGATCCGCGACGGCCTGACCGGCACGGCCATGCTTCCCTGGCACATGCCGGACGCCGAGCTCGGCCCGGTGATCGACTACATCAAGAGCTTCTCGCCCGCGCGGCGCGGCTTTCGCGACCGCCGCCGCCGCCAGGCCCGCCCGCCGCTGCCGCCGGATCCGTACGCCGCCGAGGCCACCGCCGCCGCCGGCCGGGCCGAGGGCGCGCGCCTCTACCACGCCGTCTTCCAGTGCGACCAGTGCCATCCGACCTACGCCAGCGCCACCGAGCTGGCCGCCTGGCGCGCCCGGCCGCGGCTCACCGCACCGCGCGACCCGGTGCCCCGCTGGTCCGCCTCCTACCGCACCGTCCTCGTGCCGCCCGACTTCCTGCGCCACCCGATGCGCCTGTCGCGCACCCCGGCCGACTTCTACCAGATCATCGCGCACGGCATGCAGGGCCCGATGCCGGCCTACGGTCACCTCGGCAGCGACCAGGTCTGGGCCGTGGCCCACTACACCGCGTGGCTGGCCGGCCAGCGCCGGTGACGGCCGCGAGCCGCGGCCCCGGTCAGAGCGACGGCGCGTGCTGGCGAGGGCACAGCGTCACGTCGTAGTCGCGCGGGAGGTCGGTGCCGCCGCCCTGGGCGGTGCTGTCGAACGCGCCGACCCACAGCCAGTAGCGCTGCTCGGGATCCACGTTGACGGTGAGCAGCTCGTCGCCGCTGCCGCCGATCGAGGTGCCGAGCCCGACGCTGTAGTCGTTGCCCGGATCGCCCGCCTCGAACAGATAGACGTCGAGATCGACGTCGCCGTCCTCCCAGGCGAGCCGCAGCTCGAGCTCGCTGGTGTCCGGTCCGGTCTCGATCTCGTACGCGTCGCGGTCGAGGTACGAGTCGCCAGCCGACTCGACCGCGCCGCTCTGCCCGTGCACCAGGGCGACCGTGCCCGCCGTCAGCACCAGCGCGGTCGGCTCCGGCTGGTCGTCCGCCTCGGTCACTCGCGGCGGAGCCGGGTAGTCGATCGCGACGGTGTCGTTGCCGCGGCTGTCCGCGTCGGCCGCCTCCGAGTAGTCGGGCATGCCCTCGGCCGGCGGGCAGCTGTCGAGGTTCTCCGCCACCGAGATGGCGTAGCCGATCGGCCCGTCGGTCGCCGGCGGCCAGCCGACCGCGCTCACCCAGTAGCTGCCCGGCGCCACCACCACGCCGGCGACCAGCGCGTAGCCGTTGAGGAACGGCCCGGTCGCGACCGGGACCGGCAGGCCGTCCTCGACCCGGAACAGGTCGAGCCCGATCTGGCCGGCCTCGGCGGTGGCGCGGAGCTCGATGCGCAGGTTGACCTGGGCCGGTCCATCCACCTCGAACACGTACGAGTCGTAGTCGGTGACCTGCCCGGTCGCCTCGGCCGGGTCGAGCTGTCCGCACACGGTGAAGCCGCGCCCGCTGGCCCCGAGCGACAGGTTGGTCCGCTCCGGCGATCCGTTCTTTCCGTCGGAGAAGGGATCGTTGCTGCTGTCGGCGCTCTCGCGGTGATCGCCAGAGCAGTCGACCACCGCGGCGTCGCCCAGAAACGCGTCGCCCGGCGGCGCGCCATCCAGAGCGGACGCTGCGTCCGGCTCACCACCGTCGTCCCCGCCGCAGGCAGTGGCCCACAGGAGGGACACCACGACTGCGAACCGGTAAACGGTCCATTCCTGCTTCAGGGGACTCTTCAAGCTAGACGACAGACCAGGGAAAAACTGATCGACCTCGAAGGTAGCGGAAGGTCGCTCGCGGCGTCCAGCGGGGCGCTATGTGGTCGGACTGACGGCGGAAACGGCGTCCCGAAGCCGGTCCAGGCGCACCTCGAAGGTCGATCCGCGGCCCGGCTCGCTGAGAACGCGGATCTCGCCGCCGTGCGCCTCGACGATGCGGCGGACCACCGAGAGGCCGAGCCCGGTGCCCGGGACCTGGTCGCGGGTCAGGCCGACCCGCTGGAACGGCTCGAAGATGCGCTGCAGATCGGCGGCGTCGATCCCGATGCCCGGATCGGCCACCGAGATCGCGACGTGGTCGCCGTCGACCCCGACCGCGACCGCGATCCGCCCGCCGTCGGGCGAGTACTTGATGCCGTTGGAGATGAGGTTGGTCAGCACCTGGGTGAGCCGGGCCGGGTCGGCCTGGACGATGGCTCCCTCGCCGGCGATCACCAGCTCGATCACGTGGCTCTGGGTGGTCGATCGGTAGAGGTCGACGATCTCCTCGGCGAGGATCGGCACGCTGCACCGCTCGCGGCGCAGCTCCAGCTCGCCCGCCTCGATGCGCACGCCGTCGAGCAGGTCGCCGAGCATGCGGTCGACCCGGTCGACCTGGCGATGGAGGATGCGCGAGACCTGGCGCACCCGCTCCTCGCCGGGCGTCCCGCTCGACAGCAGATCAGCCGAGCTGCGCATGGCGGCCAGCGGGTTGCGCAGGTCGTGGGCCACGCCGGCCAGGAAGGTCAGCTGGGCGACGTGCTGGCGGTCGAGCCCGGTGGCGAGCTCGTTGAAGCGGCGCGCCATCTCGCGCAGCTCGGCGGGCCCCTCCTCGCGGGCGCGCGCCGAGCGATCGCCGCGCCCGTAGCGATCCAGCGCCTCGCCGAGGTCGAGCAGCGGGGCGAGCGCGTGGCGGCGCAGCCAGAACAGCAGGCCGGCGGTGCCGGCCACCAGCAGCCCCGCGATGGTGGCGCCCAGCCAGGTGGCGACCCGGTGCAGCTCGCCGGCCCGCGCCGCCGCCTCCTCGGCCTGACGTCCGTTGAGCGAGACCAGCTCGCGCAGCTCGCCGAACACCGCGCGGGCCGGACCGTCCGCGTCGGTGGGGCTGGCCGCGAGGTACGCGCCGGCCGCGCGCCGCACCCGCTCGAGCAGCGCAGCCTCGTGGTCGTCGGCCACGTGGATCTCGATCTGCGCGAACCGGCGGCCGAGCTCGCGGGCGCGGCTCCGCCGCGCGACCGGATCGACGGTCCGGTCGAGGCCGAGGAGCGCGAGCTCGAGCTCCTCCGCCATCTGCGCGCTGCGGCTGGCGACCGCCATGTCGCGGGCCGAGCGCTCCAGCATCCCGGTCAGCGCGACCAGGGCCACCGCCGCGACCAGCGCCAGGCCGACGAGCGCCCCGATCCCGATGGTCACCATGGTGCGCAGGTTGGTTCGTTCCACGCGCGCGTCCACGACAGGCCCCATAGCACGTCCGGGGCGACGTGGCCCGCGCGCGCCGCGCCTGGCGCGCATCTTTGCGCCGGGCTTCGCGCCGGGCTTCGCCTTACGGTGTGGAGCGGCCGGGCTGGCCGCAGGCGCGGTTGGCCGGCAGCGCCACGTCCATCATGGCCGGGCTGGGCAGATCGAGGCTCTCCATCACCGCGGCGTACTCGTCCGCGCTGCCGACCTGGAGGCGCGGGTTGTGCGCGCGCTCCTCGCCGATGGTGCTCGACGTCCACCCGCGATAGTCGTGGGCCGGGTAGACCACGGTCTGGTCGGGCAGCCGCAAGAGCACATCGAACAGGCTGCGATACGCCGCGCGTGGATCGCCGTTCTGGAAGTCGGTCCGCCCGGTGCCGCGGATGAGCAGCGTGTCGCCGGTGAACACCCGATCCGACATGACGTAACAGTACGAGTCGTCGGTGTGGCCGGGGGTGTAGCGGGCGAGCAGCTCGAGCCCGCCGATCGAGATGCGATCACCGTCGCTCACCACCCGCGACGCGCACGCGACCTGGGCCTGCTCGCCCATGATCGTGGCGCAGCCGGTTCGCGCGCGCAGCTCGCCGAGCCCGGTGATGTGATCGGCGTGCACGTGGGTGTCGGCGGCCAGGATCAGGCGAAGGTCGAGCTCGCGGATCAGGCGGCAGGTGTCGTCGATGCGGCCCAGCACCGGATCGATGAGCAGCGCCTCGCGACTGTCCGGGCACGCCACCAGATAGGTGTATGTGCTGGAGCCGGTGTCGAACAGCTGCCGAAAGATCACTGGACGGGTTCGCCTCCGCTGGTGAGGATGACACAGAGGTGCAGGTCGGACGATAGTCGGACGATGAAGCTGAGGAAGATCCTGGTCGGAACCGACTTCTCGCCGGAGTCGGAGGTGGCCCTCGAGCACGCGGTCGGCATCGCCCGCCACGTGAAGGGTGAAGTGATCCTGGCCCACGCCGGCACCACCATCGACACCGCCGACGCCGCGCTGGCCCCGGAGAGCGCGGCATTGATCGAGTACGAGCGGATCGTATCGGAGCACGCCGCCGCCAACCGCGCGCAGCTCGGCCAGCTGGTCGAGCGGGTGCGCGGCCGCGGGGTGGCCGCGTCGGAGCGCGAGATGGACGGCTTCCCCGACACCAGCCTCAGCGAGACGGCCGACCAGCTCGACGTCGATCTGGTGGTGATCGGCACCCACGGCCGGACCGGGATCAAGCGGCTCCTGCTCGGCAGCGTCGCCGAGCGGGTGGTGCGCCTGTGCCGGCGCCACGTGATGGTGGCCCGGCCCAGGGGCGCGGGCGCCGAGGGCTACCGCCGCATCCTGGTCCCGACCGACTTCTCGCCGCGCGCCGATCACGCGCTCGAGATCGCGCTCGATCTGCTCGCCGAGGGCGGCGAGATCGAGCTGCTCCACGCGTGGAGCCTGCCGGCCCTGACCGGTTCGCTGGTGCCGAGCGCGATCAGCGAGAAGGCCCTGGCGCCGGTCCGCTCGTCGTTCGAGGTGGGCGCGCGGGCCAAGGCGGAGGCGGTGGTCGCGCGGCTGGGTCGGCCGCGGGCCCGGATCGAGTGCACGATCGTCAACGACTCGCCGGCCCACGCGATCGACCAGCGCGCCCAGGACGGGCACGACCTGATCGTGATCGGCGGGCACGGGCGGCGCGGCCTGCGCCGGCTCATCCTCGGCAGCGTGGCCGAGGCGACCGTGCGCCACGCGCCCTGCTCGGTGATCGTGGCGCACGAGCGGACCGCGATCGCGGGAGACGATGGCCGGCCCCCGACGGCGTGAGCGGGGCCACCGGGTGGCGCGCCCGGCCACCGCTCCTTCCACGACCGAGGCCGAGCGCGGCCGCGCGGTCCGCCGGGTGCTGCTCGGCATCCTGGTCCTCAACGCGGCGGTGTTCGCGGCCAAGGCCGCCTACGCGGTCTGGTCCGGATCGCTCGCCATCGCCAGCGACGCGGTCCACTCGCTGCTCGACGCGGCGGCCAACGTCATCGGCCTGGTCGTGCTCCGCTTCGCCCACGCGCCGCCCGATCAGGGCCACCCGTACGGCCACCGCAAGCTCGAAGTGGTCGCGGCGGCGGCGATCGGCGTCTCGGTCGGGATCGCCGCGTTCAAGTTCGCCTGGGACGCGATCGAGGCGCTCCTGACCGGGCGGCCCGCGCCGCACACCTCCGCGGTCGGCTTCGCCGTGGTCGGCGGCACCTGGCTGGTCAACCTGGTCGTCGCGCGCTACGAGGCGCGCCGCGCGCGCGAGCTGGACAGCGCGTTCCTGGCCGCCGACGCGGCCCACACCGCGTCGGATCTGCTGGTCACCGCCGGGGTGGCGGCGTCGTTCACCGCGTCCTACTTCGGGGCGGGCTGGGCCGATCCGCTCGGCGCGCTCGCCATCATCGTGTTCGTCGGCCGGATCGCGTGGGGCATCCTCAAGTCCAACATCACGGTCCTCATCGATCGCGCGGTGATCGACCCGGAGCGAGTGGCGGCGGTGGCGCGCGCGGTCGACGGGGTGGAGGACGTGCACCGGGTGCGCTCGCGCGGCACCGAGGTGGCCGCCCAGCTCGACCTGCACCTCCTGGTCGACGGCGATCTGCCGCTGCGCGAGGCCCACGCCATCGCCCACGCGGTCGAGGACCGTCTGCGCGCGACCATCCCGGCCATCGACGACGTGACGATCCACATGGAGCCGTCCGACGATCCGGAGGAGGGGCTGTGAGCCGCGCGATCGGCGCCGACGATCAGCCGCGCGGCTCGACCAGCCGCGCGTAGCCGTCGGCGATCATCCGCGGCACCTGGGCGGCGAGATAGGTGGCGCGCAGCGCGGCGTCGTGCAGCCGGGCCGCCTTGCGCTCCACCTCGGCCCGCCCGCGCCGGAGCGCGTCGCGCGCCTCCTCGAGCCGACCGGCCAGCTCGCACACGCGGGCGTGGAAGTGGAGGATCTGCTCGGACCCCTCCGGCTGCTCGATCTCTCCCTGCAACGCCACCGCTCGCCCGGTCAGCTCGGCCCCCTCCGCCGCGCGGCCGAGCCGGGCCAGCGCCATGCCCTGCACCGCCAGCCCGTAGATCTCGCCGATCGCCATCAGCGTGGCGTGCGCCATCTGGGTGGCCGAGCGCGCCGCCTCCAGCACCCGGTCGGCCGGCACCCCACACTCGAGCTGGGCCAGACACACATAGATGAGGGCGCGGACCTGCTGGTAGCTGTCGTTGTCCTCGACCGCCTGGGCCAGGCCGCGCTCGAACAGCTCGAGCGCGCGGGCCGGGTCGCCGCGCTGGAGCTTCACCTGCCCGAGCGAGACCAGGACGTCGGCGGTGTTGGCCCGCTCGCCGATCTCCCGGGACATCCCCAGCGCCTTGCTGAGGTAGCGCTCGCCGCGCTCGATCTCGCCCACGTCGGCGTAGCACTGGCCGATGTTGCCCAGCTTGAGCGCGATGGAAGATCGATCGCCCAGCGCCTGATCGAGCTTGAGCGAGCTCTTGTAGTGGGCCAGCGCCTCCTCGGCCTCGCCGAGCGCGGCCAGGACCAGCCCCATGTTGTTGAGCGCGCGCGCCTCCAGCCGGGTCAGCTTGAGCATGCGGTAGATGACCAGCGTCTCGGCGTAGGCGTCGAGCGCCTCGTGCAGCCGGGCGGTGTTCCAGAGGACGCTGCCGCGGGTGTTGAGGATGACCGCGCGCGCCTCGAGGTCGTCGCCGGCGTCGCCGCACAGCGCGAGCGCCTGATCGCACAGCGCCAGCGCCTCGGCGTTCTGCCCCGACTGGCGGGCGATCTCCGCGCGCAGGCGCAGCGCCTCGGCCTCGGCGCGCGGCGCGTGCGCCTGCCGCGCGTAGGCCTGGGCCGGCTCGACCGCGCGCAGCGCCGAGGGCAGCCGGCGCACGTCGATGTAGAACTGGGCCAGCCGCGAGTGGGCCAGGGCCAGCCGGCCCGGGTCGCCCAGCGCCTCGCCCTCCTTGCGCATGGCGTCGATCTCGCGCAGCTGGGCCGGCCGCCTGGCCAGCCGGCGCAGGACCTCCTCGCGCTGGCCGCGCGCGGCAAAGCGGCGCTCGTGCTCGTGCGCGGGCAGGAGCTTCAACGCGCGGGTCAGCTGGCGGAACGCGTCCTGGGTGCCGCCGACATCGACCGCGTGGGCCGCCGCGCGCGCGTAGCCGTCGGCCGCGGCGGTCGCCTCGCCGGCCAGCTCCAGGTGGCGCGCGACCAGCGCGTCGTCCTGGCCGGTCCGGTACGACGGCGAGGCGCTCAGCCGATCGGCCGCCGAGCGGTGCAGGGCGGCGCGCTCCTCGTCGGGCAGGAGCCCGTAGGCCGCGCTCAGGGTCAGGTCGTTGCGGAAGGCGAGCTGGTGGGCGCCGTGCCGCTCGAGCAGCCCGCGCTCGACCAGGCCGTCCAGAGCTGCCGCGGCCGGCCGGCCGGTCAGCTCCTCGACCAGCGCGGTCGAGAAGCGCCGCCCGAGCACCGCGGCGCACACCAGCGCCTCCTTCTCGAGCAGCGGCAGCTGGTCGATGCGGGTCACCAGCAGCGCCTCGACCGTGGCCGGCACCTGCAGCGCCGCGTCGCGCACCATCCAGCGCAAGAGGCCGCCCTCGCCCGGGTCGGCGACCAGGATGCCGCGGTCGACCAGCGAGTCGATCATCTCGTTGATGAAGAGCGGGTTGCCGCCGGTGCGGGCCAGGACGTGGCGGGCCAGCTCGCGCATCGACTCGTCCGGCGCGAACCGGCGGAGCAGCAGCTCGAGCCGGGCCACGTCGTCCAGCTCCTCCAGCCGGATGATCTCGCCGCGCGCCGCGCGGGCCAGCTCCTGCACCCGACGGTCCGGCCGGGCGGTGAAGATGGCCAGGAGCGGGCGCGAGGCCGGCACCGCCAGCATCTCGCGGAACAGCTCCATGCTCTGATCGTCGGCCCAGTGGGCGTCCTCGGTGACGATGACGAGCGGCTTGTCGGCCGAGAAGTGGCGCTCGATCCGCACCATGATCTTCTTGATCCGGTCGCGCCGCTCCTCGGCGTCCATGTCCGGGCCGTCCTCGAGCCGCGCGCCGAACAGCGGCGCGGCCGCGCGCACCACCGCGCGCAGCTCGGTGTCGTCGGCCGGGTCGAAGTAGAACAGGCGCGCCGCCGCCTCCAGCCGGCGCAGGACCTCGTGCGGCTCGGCCCCGTCGGCCAGGCCGAGCAGGTCGCGGCCGAGATCGGCCAGCAGCCCGAGCGGAGTCAGCGAGGTGGCCGCGCGCGCGGCGGCGTGGACCAGGAGCACCTGTCCGTCGGGGATCGGGGCCAGGAACGCGCCGATGAGCGCGCCCTTGCCGACCCCGGCCTCGCCCAGCACGATGACGTATCGGTGGCCGCCGCGGACCAGCACGTCGCGGTAGGCGTCGCGCAGCGCCTTCAGCTCGAGCTCGCGCCCGACCAGGGTGGTGGCCGCCTCGCCGCGCTCGCGCAGGCGCTGGACCCGCTCCTTGGGCCCGCGCACCCGGTAGATCCGGGCCCGTTGCCCGCTGGCGTTCGGGTCCCACTCGACCTCGCCCTCGGCCGCGGCCCCGGTCAGGTCGATGGTGGCCAGCTCCTCGAAGGTCCAGTCGTCGCGCGCCACCCGCGCCACCGCGCCGCCGCACAGGATGTCGCCTCCCTGCGCCTCGCTGGCCAGCCGGCGGGCCATCCCGGTGGTCGCGGCCGACAGCTCGAACCCGGCGCGCACCTCGCGGCTGCGGCGGACCAGCGCGACGCCGCGCTGCAGGCCGATCGCCAGGCGCAGCTCCGGCTCGACGTCGAGCCCGATGCCGTCGAGCGCGTCGATGAGGGCCAGCGCGAGCCGGATCGCGCGCGAGCCGTCCTCCTCGCTCGAAATCGGCAGGCCGATGACGCAGGTCAGGCCGGCCTCGTCCATGCGGTGGACGTAGGCGTCGTGCTTGAAGGCGATGTCGCGCGCGACGGTCAGGAACTCCTCGAGCAGGCGGAGCGCCTCGCGGTTGCCCAGCCGGCGCTCGAGGGCCGGGCCGCCCGCGATGTGCCCCTCCAGCACCACCACGTGGCGGCGCTCGCGCGACTCGCGGGCCGGCTCGCCCGACGATCCGATCGCCGCCGGTGTCGACTCGCGCACCTCGCGCGAGCGCGGACGCTCCGGCTCGGTCCCGCGCGCCGCCACCGGCACCGGCGGGCTGCTCGGCGGACGCTGGCGCGCGCGCCGATCGGGCGGCTCGAGCGCGTTGGCGACGAACTGGGCCAGGGTACCGGAGTCGAACGGCTCGCCGGTCTGGCGGGCCATGGCGAACTGGAACCGGCCGAGCGCGGTCTGCAGATCGCGCCCGGTCTGGAACCTGTCGTCGCGGTGGAACGCGATCGCGCGCAGGATGATCTCCTCCAGCTCGGCCGGGATGTCGCGGTTGAGATCGCGCGGGCGCGGCACCGCGCCGCCCTTGACCTGGGCCAGGACGTCCTTGCCCTTGCCGGAGAACAGCGGCCGGCCGGTGGCCAGCTCGAACAGCACCACGCCGGCCGAGTAGACGTCGGCCCGTCGATCGACCAGCTCGCCGCGCGCCTGCTCCGGCGCCATGTAGGCGAACTTGCCCTTCACCACGCCCTCCTCCTCGTGGACGTCGATCGCGCGGGCGATGCCGAAGTCGACGATCTTCACCGCGCCGTCGTAGGAGACCAGGATGTTCTGGGGCGAGATGTCGCGGTGGACGATGCCGAGCGGCTCGCCGAAGTCGTCGGTCTTGCGGTGGGCGTAGTCGAGCCCCTTGGCCACCTGCTGCACGATGTACGAGCAGAGCCCCGGCGGCACGAAGGTGCGCCGCCGGCTGACCTCCTGCATCACGCGGAGGAGATCGAGCCCCTCGACGTACTCCATGGCCAGGAAGTAGTTCTCGCCCAGCTGGCCGAAGTCGAACACCTGGACGATGGACGGGTGATTCAGGCCGAGCGCGATGCGCGCCTCGTCCACGAACATGGCGGCGAACTGGCGCGAGCGGGCAAAGGCCGGGTGAATCTTCTTGATGACCAGCTGCTTGGACAGCCCCTGGGCCACCTGGGTGCGGGCCAGGAACACCTCCGCCATCCCCCCGGACCCGATGCGGCGGATGAGGTGGTATTTGCCGAACTGCTCCATGACCGCCGAGGCGATCCGCAGCTTACGGCGGTTCGCGCCCGGTTTTCCAGGAGCCTGATTCGGTCGCGATCGCGCGCGGCCCTAATCCAGCCCCAGGAGCGGCAGGAGCAGGCGCAGGCCGCCGAGGATGATCGCGAATCCCACCACATCGAACACGATCCCGGCCCGCACCATCTGGCGCACGCGGACCAGGCCGGTCGCGTAGGCCATCGCGTTGGGCCCGGTCGAGATCGGCAACATGAAGCCGAACGACGCGCCGATGGTGGCGCCGAGCGCGGGCGGGACCGGCGAGACCCCGGCCGCCTGGGCCAGGGCGACCGCGAGGGGCGCCACCAGCGTGGCGGTCGCGGTGTTGCTGGTCGCCTCGGACAGGACGATGCCGGCCGCGATGCAGAGAGCGGTCATGCCCCAGAGCGAGCTCGCCCCGGTCCACGACACCATCGTCTCGCCCCAGGTGGCGGCCAGCCCGGTGGTGCGCGCGAGGTCGCCCAGCATGATGCCGCCGCCGAAGAGGAGGATCACCCCCCAGTCGATGCGGGTGGCCTCGCTCCAGGTGAGCGCGCGGCGGGGCTCTCCGCCCGGGCCGGCCGGCCCGGCGGGGAGGGCGAACAGGGCGCAGCCGGCCGCCAGCGCGACGACCTCCTCGGTGACGTGGCCGGTGACCCACCTGGTCACGGCCGCGCCAGGCATGGTCACCTCGAGCAGGCCGGGCGCGAGCCAGCCGACGATGGCGGCGCCGAGCGCGGCGACCACCGCCTTCTCGCCCCGGTTCCACGGCACCCGGCCGCCCGGCGCGCCGCCGTCCCACACCAGTGGCTGGCCGGGACGCACCCCGAGCACGGCGGCGAACAGGAGCCACAGCGCCAGCATCATGACGATCACCAGCGGGACGCACAGCGCCATCCACGGCAGGAAGCCGACGTGGTGGCCGGCCTCGCGCAGGGCGCCGATGCCGATCAGGTTGGGCGGCGTCCCCACCGGCGTGCCGAGGCCGCCGACCGACGCGCCCCACGCCACCCCGAGCACCAGCGCGGTGCCGAGCTTCCGATCGCCGGTCGCCTCGGCCGCGGCGATCGCGATCGGCAGGGCGATGGCGGTGGCCGCGACGTTCGACATCCACATCGACAGCGCGCAGGTGCTGGCCGACAGGGCGACCACCAGCGACATGCGCCCGCGCGCTCGCCGGGCCAGGGTCCCGGCCAGGCGGCGGCCGAGCCCGTGCACCTTGATCGCCTCGGCGATGAAGAACGACCCGATGAACAGGAACAGGAGCGGGTTGCCGAACGCGGCGAACGCCTGCCGGGCCGGCGCCACCCCCGAGACCACCGCCATCGCGGTCGCGACCAGCGCGGTGACCGCCATCGGGACCGGCTCGGTCAGCCACCAGACCGCGCAGAACACCATGATCGCCGACAGCGTGCGCTGGGCGGTGGACAGGTCGTGGGTGAGGAGCGCGGTCAGCCCGCCGGCGACCGGGCCAAGCCACAGGCCGATCGCGCGCAGGCGGGCCTCGAAGCGAGCCTCGGCCGGGCTGACCGCGCCGCGCTCGTCGACCACGCTCCCCGATCGATCGTCGGCCATCGACTGCGCCGACTACGGCTTGGCGGGCTGCCCGGCCGGGACCCGGGTCTCGGCCTCGAACGGCGCGATGCGCAGGTTGTCGAACCAGGAATCGGACTCCCAGTTGTCGACGGCGAAGTAGCGGTGGCCGGGCCCGTCGAGCGGCGACGGATCGCCCAGGGTCAGGAACGGCGAGGTCATGTCGTTGACGAACCACTCGATGCGACCGCCGCGGCGGACCAGCTTCCAGTGATAGCGCTTGCCCGGCTCCACCTTGGGCGAGCGGCGCTCGACCAGCGCAGTGCCGTGCTCGTCGCCGCGGGCCAGGATCGACTTCGAGTTGCTCCACCCGCCCATGACCGCGACGTAGCCGGTCGAGGTGTACCGGCCGCCGTCCTTGTCGAACGAGCGGCCGTCGCCGTAGAGCTCCACCTTGATGTCGCCGTCAGGCGTGTTGGACCACACGTCGAGCTCGATGACGGCGTCGCGCGGCAGCGCGCGGCGCAGCCACAGCGGGTGGTTGTGGGCCCCCCGCGCGCTCAGGGCCCCGTTGACCAGCTGATAGACGTCGGAGGTGGCGCGCCAGTCGCTGCCCAGGTCGGAGCGCTCGAAGTCGTCGGTCCACGCGGCGGTGATCGGGGCCGGCTCGTCGGCGTCCTTCTGCTTGCACCCGCCGGCCAGCGCCGCGGCCGCCAGCACCGCCGCCAGCCCGCGCGTCACTTCGCGCCCCGCGGCCCCAGCATGTCCTCCGGACGGACCGCGCGGTCGAACGCGTCACCCTCGATGACGCCGAGCTCGAGCGCCGCCTCGCGCAGGGTGATGCCCTTCTGGTGGGCGGTCTTGGCCACCTTGGCGGCCGCGTCGTAGCCGATGACCGGGTTGAGCGCGGTCACCAGCATGAGCGAGCGGCGCAAGAGGTCCTCGATCCGCCGCCGGTCCGGCTCCATGCCGTCGACGCAGTTGTCGGTGAACGAGCCGCACGCGTCGCCGAGCAGGCGCACCGACTGGAGCAGGCTGTCGATGATGACCGGCTTGAACACGTTGAGCTCGAAGTTGCCGCTCGCGCCGGCCACGCCGATGGTCGCGTCGTTGCCCATCACCCGGGCGCAGACCATGGTCATCGCCTCGCACTGGGTCGGGTTGACCTTGCCGGGCATGATCGAGCTGCCCGGCTCGTTGGCGGGCAGGGCCAGCTCGCCGATGCCGCAGCGCGGGCCCGAGCCGAGCCAGCGCACGTCGTTGGCGATCTTCATGAGCGCGGCGGCGGCGGTCTTGAGCGCGCCGGAGGTGGCGACCGCGGCGTCGTGGGCGGCCAGCGCCTCGAACTTGTTGGGCGCCGACTCGAAGGTGTGGCCGGTCAGGCGGCTGGTCTCGGTCGCCATGCGCTCGGCGAAGCCGGCCGGCGCGTTCAGCCCGGTCCCGACCGCGGTGCCGCCGATGGCGAGCTGGCGCAGGTGGGGCAGGGTGGCCTCGATGTGGCCGAGCGCGTTGCGCACCTGGGCCGCCCAGCCGCTCACCTCCTGGCCCAGGGTCAGCGGGGTGGCGTCCATGAGGTGGGTGCGGCCGATCTTGATGATGTCGCTCCACGCCCTGGCCTTGGCCTCGAGCGCCGCGGCCAGGCGCCGCATCGGGGGCAGGAGGCGCTCCTCGATCGTCACCACCGCCGCGATCGACATCGCGGTCGGGAAGGTGTCGTTCGACGACTGCGACATGTTGACGTGGTCGTTGGGGTGGACCGGCTTCTTGGAGCCGATCTCGCCGCCCAGGAGCTCGATGGCGCGGTTCGAGACCACCTCGTTGACGTTCATGTTGGTCTGGGTGCCGCTGCCGGTCTGCCACACCACCAGCGGGAAGTGATCGTCCAGCTTGCCGTCGATGATCTCGGTGGCGGCCGCGGCGATCGCGTCGGCCAGCTTGCGGTCGAGGCCGGCCAGCTCGACGTTGACCAGGGCGGCGGCCTTCTTGACCACCGCCATGGCCCGGATGACCTCGACCGGCATGCGCTCGCCGCCGATCTTGAAGTTCTCGAGCGACCGCTGGGTCTGGGCGCCCCAGTACCGGTCGGACGGGACCTGGACCACGCCCAGGGTGTCGCTCTCGCCGCGCGTCTTGGCCATGGCGGGATTTACCCTCGCTCCGCGGCCGGTCGCAAGGCCGCCGGCCCGGGTGTCGTACCGGCCGATTAGTCTGGAAGAACATGGATCGAGAGCCTCCTCGTGAGCGGGACATCGTGGTCTTCGACGTCGAGACCACCGGCACCGACCGGACTCACGACCAGGTGATCGAGCTCTGCGTGCAGTTCGGCCTCGAGGGGCCCGACGGGGGCTCCAGCCAGGTCTGGCGCATCCGCCCGTCGTGCCCGATGAGCCCCGGGGCCCAGGCGGTGCACGGGATCTCCATGGACGATCTGGCCGGCTGCCCCAGCTTCGGCGACGTGGCCCGCGACGTGCGCGAGGTGTTCGACGGCGCGCTGGTCATGATCGGCTACAACCTCGCGTTCGACATCGAGATGTTGCAGGCGGAGTTCGGGCGGATCGGGGCCCCGCCGATGTGCCTGGTCGGCAAGCAGCTGGTCGATCCGTTCCGCCTGTGGCAGCGGTGCGAGCCGCGCTCGCTGCAGGACGCTCATCGCCGCTTCGTCGGCCAGGAGTTCACCTCGGCCCACAGCGCGTCGGCCGACGTGGCCGCCACCGGCCGCGTGCTGCGCGGGATGCTGGCCCACTTCAACCTGGCCGGCGACTGGACCCAGATCGCCCAGGTGTGCGAGCCGGAGCGAGACGCGTGGGTCGGCTCGAGCCGGCACATCCGCTGGGACGAGGAGGGTCGCCTGGTGCTCGGGTTCGGCAAGCACGCCGGCGTGCCGCTGAGCGAGCTGGCCCGCGGCCCCGACGCCACCTATCTGGAGTGGATCCTGGAGAAGGACTTCCCGCTCCACGTGCGCGAGATGTGCCGGCGCGCGCTCGAGCTGGAGGCGGCCGATCTGGTCGACTGGGTGCGCCGGGTTTATGCGCGCCGGCCGGCGCCGGCGCGGCCGGTCGAGGATTCACCGCTCGAGGATTCACCGCTCGAGGATTCAGACGAGCTCGAGGACCGCCCGATCGCGCAGCTCGGTGGCGCGGCTCAGGGCCTCGGCGGTGTCGGGGCGCACTGACACGTCCGGATCGCCCAGCTGATCCAGGTGCTCCTGCAGCCCGGCGACCAGCGCGGGCGGCGCCGCCTCGCGCAGGTGGGTCGGCAGGAGGAAGTCGCCGCGCTTGCGCGCGCCGCTGAGCAGGATGTGGGGCGGCCACGGGTAGCGGCCGGTCAGCATCTCGTAGAGGACGACCGCCGACGAGTACAGATCCGAGCGCGGTGAGGCCTCGCCCGCCTTGCGCTGCTCCGGCGCCATGTACGCCAGGGTGCCGACCGCGTCGCGCTGGCGGCGGGCCTGCTCGGCGTCGGTGCGGGCCGCGTCGCCGACGCCGGGCAGGTGGGCGACGCCGAAGTCGCCGAGCATGACCTCGCTGCCGGGCGCGTCCGGGTCGCGGCGGAACATGAGGTTGGCCGGCTTGAGGTCGCGGTGGACGATGCCGCGCCGGTGGGCGGCGTAGAGCGCGGACAGGATCTGAACCTGGCGGTCGAGGGCCCGCCGCAGGGTGCGCGGGCCGCGCTCGCGCAGGACCTGGCGCATGGTGCCGCCGGCGGCCAGCTCCATCACGATGCGGCGCGAGTCCTCGTCGAGGTCGAGGATGGCGACGATGTTGGGGTGGCGGAGCGACGCGGCCAGGCGCGCCTCGGCGAAGAAGCGGGCGCACGCCTCGGCCCGCTCGGCCGCGGCCAGGTGCGGGTGGAGCAGCTTGACCGCCACGTCGCGATCGAGCTCGCGGTCGCGGGCCAGGTAGACCACGCCGGTCGCGCCGCGCCCGAGCTCGCGGACCAGGAGGTAGCGCGCGCCGGTGGCCGCGCCGGCCCCGTGCGCGGCGTCGACCCCGGCGATGGTGGCGCCGAGCGGGGCGGGGGCGACGACGCCGCGCTGGGCGCGCAGGCGGTCGAGCCGGACCCGCGCGTTCGGGTAGTCGACGTCGCGGGCCAGGACCGCCTCGTAGTGGCGGAGCGCGCCGGTCTCGTCGCCGGCGCGGCGGAAGTGCTCGGCCAGGAGGAAGTGGGCGCGGGCCGCGTGCTGGTCGATCGCGACCAGCGCCTCGAGGTGGACGACCGCCTCGCCGAGCTGACCGCGGCGGTCGCACAGCTCGACCAGGTAGACCCGCAGCGACACCGCGCGCTCGCCGGTCACCGACGGGATGGACAGGAACTTGCTCATCCACTGCAGGGCCAGGCGCTCGTGCCCCGACCGCCACAGCGAGTCGATGTGCTGCATGAACTCGTCACCCGCGATGGTGTCGAGCCGGCGCCCCTCGGCCGCCTCCTCGGCCAGCTGGCCGAGCCACAGCTCCTCCTTGACCCCGAGCAGGGCCGGCTCGGGCGGATCGCCGGGCGGCAGCGCGGCCGGCTCGGCCGGACCGTCGCCGCGCAGCCACGCGATGAGGCGGCGCCAGCCGTTTCCACCGGCCGGGCCGGGCGGCGGGCGGGCCGCGCTCCTCGGTTCGCTCATGGCACCTCGATCTCGTGCGCGCCGACCGCGATGTGATCGCGGTGGATGAGCTGCACGTCCCCGGCCATCAGGCGCTCGCCGTTGAGGACCAGCGCGGCGCCGGGCGGGTGGAGGAGGATGGGGCGGCCGCGGTCGAAGCGCAGCTCGACCTCGGGGCCGAACGCGGCCAGCGAGATGGCGCGGCCGGTCCCGCCGACCAGCGCGGTGCTGCCGCGGTCGAGGCCGCGCCCGATGCGCAGGGTCAAGAGCTCCGGCCCGGCCGCGAACTCGATGGCGCAGTCGTCGGACAGGGCGAAGCTGCCCGCGCCGCTGAGCGGGACCGAGCCGGCCAGCGGGAGCCCGCCCAGCCGGGTGCCGTTGCGCGAGCCGGCGTCGCGCAGCGCGAAGCGAAGGGCGCCGTCGGCGCCGTCCGGCGCGACCTCGATCTCGGCGTGGCGGCGCGACACCCCGGCCGAGCGCAGCACGACCTCGCACAGCGGATCGCGGCCGATCGCGACGCAGGGCAGGGCGGCCACGGTGATCCGCTCGCCGCGGCGGACGTGGATGGCGACCCGCCCGCCCGCCACCATGCGCGACTCCAGCTCGTCGAGCAGCCGGCGGTACTCGGCGCTCTCGTCGGCGGCGGCCACGCAGCGGCGGATCGCCTCGAGCGCGCCGTCGCGGGCGCCGCCGCGCAGGTGGAGCTCGTAGTCGGCGAACGACTGGCGGACCTCGCGAGCCCGGTCGGTCCGCTCCTCGTCGCGCCCCATCGACTGCTCCATGAGGTCGAGCAGGCCGCCGTGCCGGTAGGCGGTGGAGGCGGCGCCCTCGTCGCCGAGCGACTCGAACGCCTCGCCGGCGGCGCGGTGCTCGCCGGCCTCGAGCAGGAACAGCGCCGCCTCGCGTACCCGCTCGCGGTCGCGGTCGGTGGCGATCCCCTCGGCCCGGGTCTTGACCAGCAGCGCGTGGCCGAGCGCGCGCACCACCCGGTGGCGCTCGGGGCTTGCCTCCTCGGCCCAGTGCAGCGCGTCGCGCAGCGCGCTGATCTCGTCGGCGCGGCTCTGCGCCCGGCTGGCCCGGGCCAGATGAACCCGCACCGCGGCCTCGCGATAGCCGGCCAGCGCGTAGCGCTCGGCCGCCAGCTCGAAGTCGCCGCCCGCCTCCGCCGCCACCGCCGCGCGGTAGTCGGCCGAGAACAGGCGCTTGAAGAAGCCCATGGCCCGATTATAGCGACCGAGCCCGCCCCGCGCGGCGCGGCGGCGGCGCCGTCCGGGATGCTATTCTGCGCGGTCATGAGCCCCCGCGACTCGACCGGACCTGACTGGGCTCGCTCGACGGCGCCCGGGCGCGGCGGCCTCGAGCACGTGTCGCTCGGCCAGTCGCGCTTCATGACCCCGGGGGTCGCGCCCGACCCGCGCGGCATCCTGCTCGGCCGCTACGGGCTGCTGATCTTCCCGACCCTGGAAGGCGTGGTGTCGTGGCTCCGGCTGTACTCGGCCGAGTCGCCCCTCGACGAGCTCCTGGCCGCCCTCGAGATCAGCCAGGTGCGCACGCCGCTCGGCAGCCGCGAGATGGCGGTCCGGATCCCGGCCATCTCGAGCTACGTGGTCGACCGCGCGGCGCGCTGCGCGCTCCTGGTCGGCGGCGCGACCTACACCGGCACCGCCAAGCACTTCGTCAAGTACCGCGACGACCGCTCGCCGTACGGCTACGACGCTGCCGACCTGACCCCGCTGCCGCCCGACGCCTCGATCATGGTGCACGGCGAGGACTTCACCCAGACCTACGCGCGCGAGCGCGATCTGCCGCTCGACCGGCTGCTGCTCCGGTTGTCGCGCCGGCGCATCCCGGGCGGCGCCGATCTCCGCCCCGACGAGCGGCGCGAGCTTTTCCTGGTCGTGGCCCACGGCCTCGGCGAGGGGGTGATCCGCTACCTGTGGCGCAACCGGGTGGTCGGCCGGGTCGGCCTGGTCACGCCCGAGCGCAAGAGCGCGTTCGACGAGAGCCGGGCCCGGGTGCACCTGCTCTTCCGCGTGCAGGACCTGCCGGCCCGCATCCTCGACCTGTTCCGGTCCACCCCCGGCATCGACATCTTCCGCCCGCTGACCGAGAACGTGGCGGTCGAGGTCGGCTACGCCCACCCGATCGACCTCGCCTCGTGCCAGAGCCTGTTCGAGCCGTCGCGCTTCTTCCTGTTCTGGGGCCAGCGCGACCAGGTCGACACCATCGCCGCGCCGCTCGAGCTGAGCGGGATCGAGCACCTGACCCGGCTCGATATCCAGCTCGACCAGGCCACCTCGGGAGACACGCTGCAGATCGCCGCGCTCGATGCGGTCGGCGTGCCGCTCGAGCTGGCCCCGTCCCTCAACCCGTCGCGCCGCGTGGTCGGCTCGCTCATCCCGCTCGAGCAGGCCCGCTGGCTGAAGCGCCTCATCTACTTCCTGCCGCAGACCAGCCTGCGCGGCCATCGGATGGCGCTGACCGATCGCGGCATCCTGATCGTGGCCAGCCCCGACGTCGACGTCATCCCGCTCGGCACGCCGCTGGCCGAGGTCGCGCCCGGCCTGCTGGTGCCGCTCGGCTGGGACCTGGTCCCGCGGGTCGCGCCCGACGTGCTGGCCCGCAGCCTCGGCCACAACGCCGGCCTCTACACCGTGTTCCCGCCCAGCGGCGCCGCCTTCCAGATCGGCGACTCGGCGCTCGCGCCGCTCGAGCGGCGCGCCCTGGCCCGCATCGAGATCGGCGGGGCCGAGGTGCTGGACGCGCGCATCGAGCCGCCCGCCGAGCCGGCGGTGGTGAACGAGCCGGTCGGTCGTTTCGCCCTGTGGGGCTTCCGCGCGCCCGGCCGGGGAGACTAGGACCACCAGGATGGGCTGGAGCGACCTCGGCGAGCTGCTTGAGCGCTTCGTCCTGCCGCTGGTCAGCGGCGGCGAGCTGGTGGTCGGCCGACCGATCGCGATCGACGCGCTCGGCGACCTCGAGGCGCAGATCCCGCACGTCACCCCGCAGCTGGTCGCGGTCGACGAGGCGCGCACCGAGGTCATCGCCGAGCTGGTGGTGCGCCCGCCCGCGCTGGTGTTCGAGGCCGACGAGCTGTGCCTGGCGGCATGCGTGCACAACCTCCTGTTCCTGGTCCACCCGCGCGCCGACAGCTGGGCGGTGTCGACCTCGGCTCGCATGCGCGTGCTCGACACCGCGCAGGAGATGGCCGCGCGCCCGCTGAGCCAGAGCCGGAGCCGGGTCCTCGCCCGCCACGGCCTGCTCCACAACCTGTTTCGCCTGACCCGGATGGACACCAAGATCTCGTGGTGGACCGGGTCGGCCACCTACCTGGGCCAGCGCCCGCCCGGCCGGCTGCGCACCTGGCGCTCGGTCCGCCGGGTTCGCGAGGAGCAGAGCGTGGCCAGCTACGAGGATCTGCTCGGCACCGTCGAGGTGGCGCCGGTGGTGACCGCGCTGCTCCGCCGCGCGCCCTTGACCCAGCTCCTCGCCATGACCCGCGACGGCCCGCCGCTCTACTGGGAGGACGCGGTGTTCCTCCTGCGCGACGCCGAGCTGGCCCGCGCGGTCGCCTACCGCTCGCTGCGCGGCTCCGAGCCGCGCCAGGTGGTGGCGGCGCCGGCCCGCTTCGCGGCCGCGTTCGAGCAGATGCTCGAGCGCGCCCCGGCCGAGTCGGACGTGCGCGCGGTGGCCGCGTTCCTGGTCCACCTCAACGCGCTCCTGGTGGTCGGCGAGGCCGGAGACCGCGAGATCGGTCCGCGCTCGCCGCTCCTGTCCGCGGTGCTCTCGCCCGAGCGGGCCGGCCAGCGCCAGCGCGGGCTGGCCACCTTCTTCTCCCTGCCGGCCGCGCTCGCCCAGATCGACCCGCGCCTCGGCGTCCCGCCCGGCGTGGCCACCGACGCGCTCCTGGCCGATCGCTGGCTGCGGCACCGGGCCCAGGTGGTCGAGGGCGTGGGCGAGGCGGTCATCGAGACCCTGGCCGGCCGGCTCCGCCGCCACTTGACCGCGGTCCTGCCCGAGCACGTCTCGATGTAGCGCGCCGCGCGCGCCGGTTGATCAGCTGGCCCGACGCTCCCAGTCGGCGATGGCGAAGGTCCAGTCGTCCTTCTGGATCGCGCGGCCGTTGGCGGCGCTCGCCTCCTGCGACAGCGCGATGGTGGTCTCGGTGAGATCCGACCGGTACGTGCTCTCCAGCAGCTTGATGAGCCGGCGCAACCCGAACGAGCGGCCGTTGGCCAGCTCGATCTCGATGACGCCGTCGGTGCAGAGGAAGATGCGCGAGCCGGGCTGCAGCCGGCGCGAGGCCTTGCCCAGCTGGAAGGCGGGCGTGCCGAGCGGCGTGCCACGGCACACCACCACCTCGGCCGGCCCGTCGGACAGGACCACGGCGGGCAGCCCGCCGGCGCTGAAGGCGCGCAGCTCGCCGCCGGCGACGTCGATCTCGATCGCGGTCAGCGACATCTGATAGGTCCCCTGACCGACGCGGAGGACCTCCCGGTTGACCGCCTCCAGGCGGCGCTCGAGCGGCAGCGCGCTGACCAGCTCGGTCTGGGCGCGGTAGGCCGACGCCACCGCCGCGGTCACCATCGCCGGTCCGGGCCCGTGGCCGGTGACGTCGCCGATCAGCAGGCGGTGGCGTCCGTCCTCGGTCAGCTCGTACCACCACCAGTCCCCGCTGCAGGTGCCGGCCGGGCGGTAGAAGCCGCGCACCTCGAGCCCGTTGCTGACGATGAGGTTGTCCCTGGGCAGGAAGCCGGACTGGACCGCGCCGGTCAGCTCGAGGTCGCGCTCGACCTTGGCCAGGCGGTTGGCCTGGTGCAGGCGGGCGACCCGGCGGCCGTGGAGGCGGATGAAGCCGAACACGATCAGGAGCCCGCCGGCGACGTCCATCGCGTACGCCCACCAGGTCCTCCACGGCGCCGGCGACACCGCCAGGCTGGCCAGCTCGACCGGAGCGCCCCACCTGCCGTGCCGGCTGGCCGCGCGCACGCGCAGGGCATAGTCGCCGCGCCCGGACGGGAGGCTGACCGTGACCAGCGACGCCGGCGCGTCGACCCAGTCGTCCGAGAAGCCGTCGATCCGGTACTGGTAGCGGATCTTCTGCGGGCTGGTGTAGCCGAGCCCGCTGAAGCGGAACGCGAGCAGCGTCTCGTCGTGGCGGAGGCCGATGTCCGGGCCCAACCAGACCGGCCGCGCCAGGACGGGCGTGCGGTTGTTGACCTGGAAGCTGGTCAGCACCACCTTCGGCGGCGCGGTGTCGAGCTGGATCTCCTCGGGCAAGAACCAGTAGGCGAACCCGGGCGGCCCCGAGAAGTACAGCCGGCCGCTCGGCCCGCGATAGGGCGAGCCCTGGCCGTACTCGTTGGGCACGCCGTCGCGCGCGTCGAACGCGATCGCGCGGCGGGTGGCGGGATCGAAGCGGACCAGGCCGGCCCCGTTGGTGCTCATCCACAGGACGCCCTGGTCGTCGCCGGCCACCCCGTAGATCGTGCCGCTGGAGATGCCGACGTTCTCGGCGAAGCGCTCGAAGCGGCCGGTCCGGTCGTCGAAGCGGTTGAGCCCGCCGCCGTAGGTGCCGATCCACAGGATCCCGTCGGCGGCCTGATAGATCGAGAGCACGTCATCGTGGCTGAGGCTGTCCGGCCTGCTGGGGACGTTGCGGTAGATCCGGGAGGTCTCGGTCTTGCTGTCGAAGCGGACCAGGCCGGACTTGGCGGTCCCGAGCCAGAGGATGCTCGGATCGCGCCGGTCGATCGCGACCGTGTAGAGCTGATCGGTCGGGATGCCCGACAGGCCGTCGGCCGCGCTGTAGCGGACGAAGCTCTTGTCGCGCGGGTCGAACTTGACCAGCCCGCCGCCCCAGGTGGCCAGCCAAAGGACGCCGTCCTCGGCCGCCGCCAGGCCCCAGCCGCCGCTGGCGCCCAGCTCGGTCTCCGCGTCGGAGTAGACCCGGGCGAGCTCGGTCGTGGGATCGAAGGAGACCAGGCCGGTCCCGCCGACCAGCATCCAGACCGTGCCGTCGCGCGCGACGTGGATGCGGTTGATCCGGGTCGGCATCAGATCGATGTCGCGGCCGTCGTACGTGACCAGGTGGCTGTAGACGTCGGCCTTGCGCGCGCGCCGGTCGAAGCGGATGAGCGTGCCGGGGTAGGTGCCGATCCAGAGAACTTCGTCGCGGTCCTCGCAGAAGCTGGTGGCCGGCAGGTTGGGGTCGATGAAGTGGAACCGCGTGGCGAGGCTGTCGAAGCTGTTGAGGCCGTTGGCGAAGGTCCCGATCCAGATGACGCCGTCACGGCCGATGGCGCCCGAGGTCAGCCAGCCGAACGACAGCGCCCCCGGGTCGAGCGGCTGGCTGGCCAGGATCTGGTCGACAAGCCGGCTCACCGGGTCGACCCGGTTGAGGCCGTTCTTGGTCCCGACCCACAGGCTGCCCCTCGAGTCCTCCAGCAGCAACGTCACCCGCGAGTCGGTCAGCTGGCGGGCTCCGTCGCCGCCGGTGATGCGATCGAACCCGCCCTCCGGCGCCATCAGGGCCAGGCCGGCCTCCTCGGTGCCGACCCACAGCGCGCCGTCCGCGGTCACCAGCAGCGCGTTGATCGTATCGCTCGACAGGCTGGCGGCGCCGGCCTCGGCGCCGTAGTGACCGGTCACCTTGCCCGACGGATCGATCCGGAACAGCCCGTCTCCCTGCGTGCCGACCCACAGCGAGTGCTCGTGGTCGCGGGCCAGCGCGCTGATCGGGGCGCTGGCCTTGCTGCCGGCCGGCTTGCCCAGCGAGGTGACCGCCCGGGTGGCGACGTCGATCCGGTCGAGGCTGCCGTCGCCGTAGCCGACCCAGAGCGCGCCCTGGTCGACCAGGAGCGAGCCCACCACCTCGAACGGGTCGCGGCCGGGGCGCGCCGTCGGATCGACCGTCGCCGGGCGCGGCGCGAGCGGCGCGAACGAGTCGGTGGTCGGGTCGTACGAGACCAGCCCCGCCGCGGTGCCGATCCAGAGCTTGCCCTTGTGGTCCATCGCCAGCGCGGTGACCGACGACGAGGGCAGCGGGCCTTGGCCGTCGGTCTGGTGGCGGTAGACCACGAACGCCGCGCCGTCGTAGCGGGCCAGGCCCTCCTCGGTGCCGAACCACATGAAGCCGACCCGGTCCTGCGCGATCGACGTGACGTGAAACTGAGGCAGGCCCTCGCTCAGGCCGAGCCGGTGGAACCGGATGGTCTGGTCCATGCGGATGGTCCGCCTGGTCGCGGCCAGCGCCGGCGGGCTGCCGATCTGCTCGGCGGATCGGCCTCGGCTCTGCCGCGCGTCGCTCCTGCGGCGGCTCGCGCTGCTCGCCTCGACCACCGCCGGAATGACGGCGAGGACGAGGGCGCCGGTGATCGACGCGCGGATCGCGCGCTTCATTTCGATCGCAGTATATCGGAGCATCGCGCGCCATCCGCGATGCGCGCGCACCGTCGGACGACGTCGAGCACCACACCTCACGGGGGAGCCCCGCATGCGTCATGCGTCGACAGAGTGTTCGCATCCACCACGCGTGATCGTCATCGACGCGCGCGGCGAGTCGAGCGATCGGCTCGAGCAGCGCGTCGTCGACATGATCGGATCGCGGCGATGGACGCGCTCGACCTCGCGTCGGCGCACCTCGGGGGTCACTCGTCTGGCGGATGGACCGGAGGACCCGGCCCATCGGCGGCCCATCGGCGGCCCATCGGCAGATCGATCGATGCGCCGGCGAGCTCGGCGCTTCACCGTGAAGACGTCGCCGAAGTCCACCCCGCGCCACGGCATCTGAGCACCCTTCGGGTAGGTGCTGGCGCGCGGAACGCGCGTGCCTCGCCCCCCGTCCAGCCCGGCCCCCGAGCAATTCGGAGGTCGACTGTTTCGGTTTGTGGTGCTTCGATTTAGAGTCCCGAGGCAGCGGAAAACCCGGACATGGTCAGTCCCCCATACACGGCCAAGCTGGGCGGCGATACCGCCCGCCTGGGCGCCCAGTTCCAGGAGGTGGCGCGCACCCTCAACGCCCATTTCCTGGACAAGCAGGAGATCATCCGGCTCCTCATCATCAGCGCCATCGCCGGCGAGCACATGGTCCTCATCGGGCCCCCCGGCACGGCCAAGTCCGCGATCATCCGGATGTTCGCGCGGCTCCTGGACGCCCGCTACTTCGAGTACCTCCTGACCCGCTTCACCGAGCCGAACGAGCTCTTCGGCCCGGTCGATATCAAGGAGTTCCGCGAGGGTCGCTACATCCGGCGGTCCGAGAACATGCTCCCCAGCGCGGAGGTCGTGTTCCTGGACGAGATCTTCAAGTCCAACTCCGCGATCCTGAACTCGCTCCTCACCATCATCAACGAGCGCAAGTTCACCAGCGGCCCGCAGGTGATGGACGTCCCGCTCATCTCGCTGTTCGCGGCCTCGAACGAGGCGCCCAACGACGACAACCTGTCGGCCATGTTCGACCGGTTCCTGCTCCGGGTCCTGTCGGAGAACCTCGACTCGTATCACTTCCACGAGCTCCTGGCCCGCGGGGTCGCGAACGAGATCCGGCTCATGACCGGGCGGGAGGGCGGCACCGCTCCCGGGCGACCCGACTCGATCCGGCCGATCATCAGCGCCCGCCAGCTGCGCGACCTGCAGCAGAACTTCGACCGGTTCATGGTGTTCCCGGACGAGTTCATGGCCAAGTACAAGGGCCTGATCTTCCAGATCCGGTCCGAGGGTGTGACCGTGTCCGACCGGCGCGCGGTGAAGCTGCTGAAGCTGTTCGCCGCCTCGGCCGTGTTCGACGGCCGGCCCAGCGTGTGCGACGGGGACTTCTTCATCCTTCGCCACATCTGGAACAACCTCGACCAGGCCGAGCTCCTGTCCGAGATCGTGAACCCGGTGGTCGACGCCTACTACCGCGAGCACCCGGACGAGCGGCGGTTCATCGGGCCGCAGGCCAGCCTCGAGGATCTGCTCGGCGAGCTCAGCCTCATCCGCGAGCTGCTCACCGCCGGCGGCGAGCTGTCCGACATCCAGCTATTCTCTCAGCTGAAGAACCTGAACGAGATCAAGGCGGCCCTGGCGGCGATCCACAACGAGACCGCCCAGCGCATGATCCGAGAGGTGGACCAGCTCCTCGAGAGTGTCTTCGCGTCGTCCAAGTTCGGGGTCTGAGCACGGAGCTCGAGCGCCGGAATTTGAGCCCGAAGGAACCATGCAACCTCTTCACGTCCTCATCTTCGATGATGTGGTGGCGGCCCGGGGCGAGGCGTTCCGCATCCCGGGGCTCGAGGTGACGGTGGTTGCTCACGCCGACGACGCCGTGCGCGTGATCGGCGAGGGCGCGCGGCCGCCCGACGTGGTGTTCATGGACTTCGCCATGGGGCGCGGCCGCAAGAGCGGCACCCAGGCGATCGAGGAGCTGCGCGCGTCCGGCTTCGCCGGGCGCATCGTCGCCATCTCGAGCGACCCGGCCGCCAACGCCGCCATGTGCCGGGCCGGCGCCGACGAGTCACTCGGCCAGAAGGCGCAGCTCCGCTCGTTCCTGGTCCACCTGGGCGAGACCGCGCCCACGCCCCCCAAGCTGTCCTGAGCCATCCTTCGGCACGATGCCGATCCCGCCCGAACGCAGCCGCTCGTTTCTGGCCCGCCAGGTCGGCACGCTCGCGCTGTCGCAGGTGCAGGTCGATAGCCCGATGGCGCCGATGCGCTCGGCGGTCTGGTTCAACACCATCTCGCGGCTCGGCATCCACCTGCCGCTGTTCGTGGTGCACGACGTCGGGCTGCTGTTCACCACGCCGCGCGGCCCGACCGGCTGGTCGCTCGGCCCGCGCCGCGCCGCGCTCGCCCGCATCAACCCGCCGCCGCCGGTGCGCGCGCTCATCGACCAGTACCTCGAGCTGCTCCGCAACCTGTCCGGCTCCGACGTGGTGGAGAAGGTCGCCGGCTGGCGGCTGCGCGACGAGCTGGTCGCGGTGCTCCTGTGCCGCGCGCTGGGCGACACCTACAACCGCTGGCGCGATCCGGCCAAGGCGGCCGGCTCCGAGGAGCTGCCGCTCGACCTCGGCATCTACGCCGACGTCGACCCGGCCGAGCACTTCCGCGAGTTCGACCCCAAGCCGCTGTGGGGGTTCCTCGAGCACCTGGCCCGGGAGTCGCTCCACATCTACACCTCGGTCGAGCTCATCGACCTCGACACGGTCAAGCTGCTGGGCCTCTTCAAGGAGGACACCGCGACCGGCTCCGAGGCGCTGGGCGCTTCGGTCGACCTGGTCGACCTGTTCGCCGCGCTCGGCTCGACCGAGGCCAACGACGTGGCCAACTTCTCGCTCGACCTGCTTCCGTCGGTGCTGGAGACCAAGCGCGCCTCGGGGGTGCAGACCTTCGCGGTGGACGGCTACGCGTCGATCGAGCGCAAGGGCAACCTCGACTCGCTGGTCCTGTCCGAGCTGTCCTACGACCAGGAGATCTTCGAGCAGAAGGTGGTCGACCAGGAGCTGCTCTACTACGGGCACGAGCGCCAGCGCGAGGACGAGCGCCGCCTGCAGTACATCCTGGTCGATTCGTCGGCCTCGATGCGCGGCAAGCGCCAGGTGTTCGCGCGCGGGCTGGCCCTGACCCTGGCCAAGAAGCTCTCGCTCGAGGGTGACGAGATCTGGCTCCGCTTCTTCGACTCGCGCCTGCACGAGCTGGTCAAGGTCGGCCGGTCCGGCGCGCTGCCGGTGCCGTACTTGCTGTCGTTCCGCTCCGAGCACGGGCGCAACTACGCCAAGGTGTTCCGCCAGCTCCTGCTCGAGCTGTCGCGGGTGCGGCGCGACAACCGCCGCCAGGTGGTGGTCTACATCATCACTCACGGCCAGTGTCACATCGCGCCCGACCTGGTCGCGGCCATGGCCCAGCAGGCGTACCTGTACGGCATCATCATCCTGCCGTCGTCGGAGGTGACGCTGGACTTCCTGCCGCTGCTCCACCGCCACCAGATCGTCGAGGCCACCGCGCTGTCGTCGCGGGCCGGCCGGCGCGAGCGCGCGCTCGACATCGTCGGCGATACGTCGTCCACGGGCGCCGCGCCGCCGGCGGCACGGGTCGAGGGGGCCCCGGTCCGTGGCGCGTGACGGGTTCGGCTCGATCGAGAGCACGGCCGCCCTGGCCGAGGGGCTGGTCGCGCAGGGGCGCCTGGCCGACGCCGAGCGCGCCTACCGCGAGCTCATCGCGCAGACCCACGTCATCGACTACGAGTACGACGACTGGCTTCGTCGGCTGGCCGAGATCTACCGCCACCTGAAGCGCCGGCGCGAGGCCGGCTACGTCTATCTGTACCTGCACTACTTCGATCTGGCCCGGGACAGCTTCCCCGGCGGAGAGGGCGCGTCCGAGCGGGCCCGCGTGCTCGAGGTCGAGAAGCGCTGGGCCGAGGCGGCCGAGCTCTACGCGCAGGAGGTGATGTCGGTCCACTCGGCGGTCGGTTTCGAGCGGGCCAAGCAGTACAAGGCGGCGGCGTCGACCTGGGAGTCCTTGACGCGCAGCCCGGCCCTGCGCGACCGCCCCTACGAGCAGGCCCTGGTCCACTTCAACTACGGCATGGCGATCGACCGCCAGGGCGGCGACGCGGTGGTCGGCCGGCGCGCGCTGGTCGACAGCCAGCGCCGGCTCGAGCAGGTCGCCGACGACTTCGAGACCCGCGGCGAGCGCGAGCGTGCGTTCGACTGCTACCAGATCCTGCTCAAGCTGGGCAAGGAGTCGGGCCAGTTCGAGAACCTGGCCGAGGGCTACCTCAACTGCATCCGCGTCCTCAAGGACGACAACCTCAAGTTCTACGTGCTGCAGTACTACGAGGACTTCATCAAGCTGGCCCTGCAGCGGGCCGAGCTGCACGCGGCCGCGTCGCTCTACCAGGAGGCGGCCGACTACGCCGCGCGCACCGGGCTGCCCTACGATCGCCACTACCAGGGCAAGGCGGCCGAGACCTGGACTCGCTTCGCCGAGCGCTACCTGGCCGAGGGCGCGCCGATCGAGCTGGTCGAGAACGCGCTCCTGGCCGCGATCGCGTCCTACTCGGCGGTCGGCAACTACGTGCAGGTGCGCGGCATGTTCGAGCGTCTGGCCGAGCTCGACCTCGGCGACAAGAAGCGGGCCCGCTACGCCATCATCGCGCGGCGTTACTCGGCCGCTCACCCGGACCTGGGCGACGCGCCCGAGTTCCCCGAGTATCTCAAGCAGCAGCACGCCTACGCCGACATCTGGTTCGTCGACCTCATCGAGTGGGAGCTGGCCGGCGATCCGCACCGGGTGGCGGCGTCGATCATCGGCGACCTGCGCTACCCGGACGGGATCCGCCGGCGCGCCCTGGTGGTGGTGCTCACCCTGGCCGACGCGGCCAGCCGGCACGACGAGAACCGCCCCGAGACGCTGGCCAAGGTGGCCGAGCTGCTCGGCGAGCTGCAGTCGTACGCCGCGCTCAGCCCGCTCGAGCGCCTGTACGAGCACGAGGAGCCGCGGGTGCGGCGGGCGGCGGTGCGCGCGCTGCGCTTCCTGTTCTTCAAGCGCTCGTTCGTGCTGATCCGGCGCGGGCTGGCCGATCCTGACCCGACCGTGCGCGACGCGGCGATCGACGCGCTGCGCGGGCTCCACTTCCCGCACGCGTTCAACCCGCTGGCCCGCATCTACCGCGAGGCGGACGAGCCGCGGGTCAAGGCGACCGCGCTGGAGTCGATCGGCAAGATCCAGAGCGTGGAGGCGGGCGAGTTCCTGCTCATGGTGGTGCGCCAGGAGGAGGGCGAGCTGCGCGAGGTCGCCAAGCGCGCGCTGGCCGCGTTCGACAACACCGACGTCCTGCCGATCGTCAGGCAGTACGCCCAGATCGAGACCAACCCGGCGGTGCGCGAGGCGCTCGACGAGCTGCTGAGGACGGCGCGAGCATGACGGTCCTGGTCACCGGCGCGAGCGGCTTCATCGGGCGCAGCCTGGTCGCCCGCCTCCGCCGCGAGCGCGACGCGGTGCGCGCGCTGGTCCTGCCCGGCGAGGCGGCCCCGCTCGACGCCGAGATCGCGCGCGGCGACGTCACCCGGCCCGAGACGCTGACCCCGGCGCTGCGCCGGGTGCGCACCGTCTATCACCTGGCCGCGGTGGTCGGCGACTGGGGCGCCGAGTCGCTGTACCAGGCGGTCAACGTGACCGGCACCCGCAACCTGCTCGGCGCCGCCGCCGACGCCGGGGTCGAGCGGGTGGTGGTGGTGTCGAGCGTCGTGGTGTACGGCTCGCAGCTGGCCCGCGAGGTGTGCGACGAGGACCTGCCCCGCGAGCACGGCTGCGGCCCGTACAGCCGCAGCAAGCGGGCCCAGGAGGAGCTGGCCCTCGACTTCCATCGGTTCGGGCGGGTGCCGGTCACCGTGGTGCGCCCCGGCAACGTGTTCGGGCCCGGCTCGATCAACTGGGTCGACATGCCGGTCGCGATGCTGCGGGCCGGGCGCCTGCCGCTCATCGACGGCGGGCGCGGCGACGCGGCGCTGACCTGGGTCGAGAACCTGGTCGACCTCCTGGTCCTGGCCGCGCGCTCGCCGGCCGCGGCCGGCCGGGTCTACAACGCCAACGACGGCAGCGGGGTGACCTGGGCCCGCTACTTCACCGAGCTGGCCCGGGTGGCCGGGGCGCGGCCGCCGCGCCTCCGCATGCCGGGGAGCGCGGCGATGGCGACCGCGGTCGCGATGGAGGCGGCCTGGCGCCTGACCCGCCGGCGCGGGCGGCCGCTGTTCACGCGCGAGGCGGTCACCTTGCTCGCGTCGGGGCCGCCGGTGCCGGTCCGGCGCGCCGCGGTCGAGCTCGGCTTCGCGCCGGCGGTCGGGTTCCACGAGACCATGGAGCGGCTGGCCGGCGCGCTGGCGCCGGGCCGGCCCGAGAGGAGGATGTGATGCGAACGAGCACGACCGCGGCGCTGGCCGCGCTGGCGATCCTCGCCGCATGCGACACCGGCTCGCAGGGCGTCGGCGGGGTGGGCGAGCAGGGTGGGCTCGACCGGCACTCGCGCGAGCACGAGACCTGCTCGCGCTCGGCCGACTGCGCCGGCGACCTGCGCTGCTTCGACGGGGTCTGCCGGCGCAGCAAGCTGTCGGTCCTCGGTGACCTCTACACCGCGGTCGGCGACCGCGCGCTCACCGCCGGCAAGATCGCCGACGCGTCGACCGCGTACGGCGAGGCGGTCGCGCGCTACGAGCAGGAGAAGCTGGAGCCGCCCGCCCCGCTGCTCTGCGCGCAGGGCAGCGCCCTTTCCAGCGAACCGGGCGCCGATCCACAGAAGCTCGAACGGGCTGCGCGCCTGCTCCACCGCTGCCTGAGCGGGGCGCCGCCCGGCTCGTTCCTGCGCCAGCGCGCGCTCGGCGACCTGGCCGGGCTCATGGAGCACGGGCTCGACCCGGATCTCCTCGTCCGGCGCGAGCCGGCCGACCTCTACCTGACCCGCAAGCCGACCGCGCCGGCGGCGGCGCCGGCCCCGGCGTCGGACTCGATCGAGGTGCACGTGAAGCTCGACAGCCGCTCGCGCGCGCGCTCGGTGCGCAAGCTGACCGAGTCGCTCGAGAAGGCCGACCTGCGCGCCGCGCTGACCCCGTGCTGGAAGGCGTACTTCGAGAAGACCCGCAAGGAGTCGCTGGCGGTGGCGTTGCCCCTCCAGTACGGCTCGGCCTGGGACGAGGACGAGACCTACCTGTCGTCGTGGATCAAGCTGCCCGAGGAGCTTCCGCCCGGCCAGCTGGCGTATGACCCGGCGACCACCGAGGCGACCACCTGCGCGCGCCAGGCGATGAGCGCGATGATCCAGGAGGAGGGCAAGAAGCTGCGCGAGGAGACCCGCTGGCAGGCGGTCGCGAGCTTCACCGTCGCGCCGCGCAAGCAGTGACGGGCAGGAGGTCGGGCCGGCCGCCCGGTCGACTCGCTACGACCCGGGCAGGCCGAGCACGCCGAGCCCCTGCTCGAACACCAGGTCGACCGGGATCGACATCTTGCCCAGCCGGCCGAGGTCGCCCTTCAGCTCGGGATCGATGATGCCCATCTCGCCGAGCAGCACGCCGACGCCCTCGTAGTCGCCGTCGCCCTGCAGCACCAGCATCCGGGCGGCCAGCGCCTCGACCGCGCGGCGCATCTTGGGCAGGTCGACCGTGTACTTGCCGCTGGTCGCGTCGCGCACGAACGCGCCCTCGCGCTCGAGGAAGTTGAACTGCACCATGTTCGCCTTGCCGTGGGCGTCGTTGGCGCCGAACCGGACCGAGCGGAAGAAGCCGGCCAGGAACGTCACGTAGTAGTCGAGCAGCTTCCCGTCGCGGATCTCGCCCTGGTCGACCAGGCGCGTGATCATCCACAGGCCCAGGATGTCGGCCTTGCCCTCCTCGAGGGCGCCGGCGTGCTGCTTGAGCGATTCGCGCACCGTGCCGCGCTTGTTGATCGTGTTCTTGATGCCGAGCCCGTGGGCCACCTCGTGGAACATGACGGTGGCGAAGAACGCGTCGAAGGTCACGTTGCCGATCTGCTCCGGCGCGATCAGCTCGCGCGCGATCGGCGTGAGGATGCGGTCGAACTTGGCCCGCATGGTGTTCTTGAGCTGGAGCCGGCGGGTTCCCTTGGCCAGCTGCACCTTCTCGTCGTTGGGCAGGTTGATGGCGATGGTCTTGGCGCCGGCGTTGGCGTGGCCGGCGTAGAAGAGGACGTCGTAGGCGTTGAGGTCGGAGTCGGTGCCCGGCTTCTCGCGCTTGTACTTGTTGCCGACCGGCAGCGCCCTCTGGAGGGCGGGCAGGAGCCGGGCGTAGCGCGACAGCTTCTTGCTCCAGTCCATGTCCTTCAGGAGGACATACGCCTCGAACGCGGCCCGGTAGCCGAACAGCGCGTCCTCGTAGGTCTCGATCGGCCCGATGACCACGTCGATGCGGTTCGACTTCATGTCGAGCCACGCCATGTCGCTGGCCTCGTAGTCGTCGGACACCAGCGCCTGGGCGCGGAGCTCGAGGTACTTCTTCAGCCCCTTGTCGTCGGCCAGTCCCGCCCCCTCGCGCAGGAGCGCGGCCGCCTTGCCCAGCTCGGCCGCGTACGCCTCTCGATAGGGGACCACGCGCAGCTTGCGGTCGGGGCCGCGCCGGATGAGCGAGTACAGGCCGACCTTGCCGGGCAGGTCGGCGGCCTCGAACTCCTCCTTGGTCATGTCGGTCGGATAGAAGCCGGCGCCGGGCGGCTTGGGCCCGATCCCGGGCAGGAGCGGGGCGTCCTCGCCCAGCCGGTCCCACGGCCCGTAGTTGATCTCGACCAGCCGGCGCATCCCGGGATCGGTGATCCGGGCCAGGAGCGCGGCCTTGTCGCCGTAGCTGTTCTGCCAGAACAGGCCGTCCATGATCTGGCTGGCCCGGACCAGGACCGACAACAGATTCCGGTCGCGATCCGACAGGCCAGCCAGATCCGCGGTCAGGCGGACCGACGCGTAGATGTCGGCGCGGTGGTCGGCGCCGGCGCCGGCGGTGGGCGCCTCCGGCGCGGTCGCGACCGGCGCGTCGGGCTGGGCCGGCTCACTCGCCGGCGGCGTCTTGCCGCATGACGCGCACGCCGCCGCCAGCGCGAGGGACAGAGTGCCAGATCGTTTCATCGCCGCGATCATGCGGCGAGCATATAGCAGAGCCGGACGTGCGGGTCGAAGGCCAGAAATCCGGCCTTGTGCCAGGGCCGATCGAGGACAGCGTCACATCGCCCAGCCGAAGTGACCCGGCGCGGTGCGCCCGGCCGCGCGCGCCGCGAAGCCCTGCGTCCCCTCGCGCTGGCGCTTCCAGACATGTGGGAGGCCATGCGCCAGAGTATACTCGCGCGCTCATTCTCCAACGGAGGCGATCCATGGCGATGCGAGTGAGTGGGGCTGGGCGGTCGGCGGTGGCAGGTGTGGCGCTGGGTGTGGCGCTCCTCGCCGGCGCGTCGGCGTGCAGCAAGAGTGAGTCGAAGAAGCAGAGCCCGGCCGAGCCGGCCCAGGCGGCCGAGCGCCGCGAGCAGGCGGCCAAGCTCACCGCCCCGCCGCTGTTCGCCAACATCCCGGCCGACACGCCGTACGCCATGGCCAGCTTCGAGCCGATCCCGCTGTCGTACTGGGAGAAGTGGGGACCGATGGTCCGCACGCTGCTCGACTCGGTTCCCCAGCCGCCCGCCTCCGAGGATCCGCCCGCGCGCTTCGCCATCGCGCTCCTGCGCGACCTGCGCGCCAACATGAGCCAGGACGGCCTGCGCAAGCTGCTCGGCATCGACGCGAAGATGCGCTTCGCCATCTACGGGGTCGGCATCGTGCCGGTCATGCGGATCGAGCTGGCCGACGAGAAGGCGCTCCTGGCCACCGTCGAGCGGCTGCAGCGCGAGTCCGGCCTGGCCCTGCCCACCGCCAGCGTGAGCGGGCGCTCCTACTGGCGGTTCGGCGACGCAAAGGGCGTTGTCGTGGTCGCGGTCAGCGAGGGGCAGCTGATCGCGGCGGGCGGCCCGACCGCGATGGTCGACAAGGTCCTGCCGATCATCCTCGGCATCGAGAAGCCGAACCCGAGCATGGCCGACGGTGGCGCGATCAAGGCGGTGGCCGCGCAGCACGGCTTCGCCGGCTACGGCATCGCATACGTCGACTCCGCCAATCTGCTGAAGGTGCTGACCGCGGCCAGCTTCTTCCGCCCGGACAACCCGGTGCCGCCGGCGTGCGTGGAGCAGATGGGCGCCATGGCTCGCCGCTTCCCCCGCTTCGCGTTCGGCTACGACGACATCTCGGACAAGCGGGTCGGCATGCGGTTCGTGCTCGAGACCGAGGCCGCGCTGACCGCGCGGCTCAAGCAGCTGGTCGTCGAGGTGCCCGGCCTGCTGGCCGGTGCGCCGGCCGAGCCCGCGATCGGCAGCTTCGGGCTGGGCATGGACCTGGACAAGGCCCGACTGCTCGCCCTCGACGCGGTCACCGCCATCGAGGCGATCGGCACCGCGTGCGGCGACGCCTCCGCGACCGAGGACATGGCCCAGGCGCGCGCCTCGCTGTCGCAGCCGCTGCCGCCCGGGCTGGACAAGATCCGCGGCGGGATGGTCTCGGTCCTCGACGGCGACCTCGGTCCCGACGGCAAGCCGCGCGCGGTCGAAGCCTTCGCGGTGGTGGCGGCCGACGACCCGTCGGCGCTGGTCAAGCTCGTCCGCGAGCAGGCGCCGCCCGGCGCGGTGCCGGAGCTGGCGGCCGACGGCCAGTACCACCAGGTGGTCCCCGAGGGCGCGGTCCCCGGCCTGGGCGCGATCCGCGCCGCCATCAAGCCGCACGCCCTGGTCGCGGCAGTCGGCGCGCGCGGGTCCGACGCGGCCGAGCGCTCGCTGGGTCGGACCGGCGCCTCGCCGCTCTTCTACGTCGCCTACGACTACGCCAAGATCGTCGAGAAGATCACCAAGGCGACCGGCTCCAGCGCCCTCAGCCCGGGTGAGACGATGATCCTGAACTCGTTCGGCACGATCGGGATGTGGGGCTACCCGACCGACCACGGCTTCGCGATGGCGGTCAGCGTCGACTTCCGCTGACCGGCCGACCGGACCGGCACGGTACCCCGCCACCTTCCCGGTGGTGGGGTACTGAAGTCAGTCGCCTTCGATGATCTCGATCTCGACTTCCGGGTCGTCCGGCTCGGGCGCGTGGAGGAACTCGAAGAACTGGCGTCGGCGCCGGTCGTCCAGGCCCATGAACTCGATCCCGATGCCGACCGGCTGAGCGCTGCGCCGCCGAACCACCGCCGTCATCGGGAAGACCGACTCGGCGTGGGGGTGGCGGATCTCCAGCCGCAGCTCGCTGGCGAGCGCGATCTCGCGCGCGGTGGGCAGGAACATCCCGCCGACCGAGACGTCGCGCGAGTACATGCGGAGCAGGTCGTCCACGTTGCGCGGCCACACCTCGAGCACGATCGGGAAGCGGTGGAAGCGGCGGTTCTCGTGCGTGCCGCTGCCGATCGCGACCCGGAAGGGCAGGGTGCCGCGCGACCGCTGGCGCGGCAACGGTGCCTGCGCGATCGGCTGCGGGAACGGCGGCGGCGGCGGCTGCGTCGATCGCGACCGGGTCGGGGTCCACAGCATCGGGGCCGTGTCCGACCGCGGCCGGGCGCTCTGCGGCTCGGTCGGCGGACGGCTCGGCATCGCGTCGATGCCGCCGTCGCGGCGATCCGGCACCTGCTCCGAGCGCCACTGGATGAACTGGATGAAGCTCTCCCACGCGCGCCGCTCGTCGCCCATCCCGTAGAACTGCACCCCGATGCCGGGGGTGCGACCGTTCGGGTCGTCCTTGCCGACCACGTAGACGACCATGCCGTGGGTGGCGAACGCCGCGTTGTTGGGCGGCAGGATGGCCTCGATGCGGATGAGCTGCCGCTGCGGCGGAGGAGTCTCGGTGCAGAGGAACAGCCCGCGGAAGCTGACGTCCTCGGTGAACAGCGACTGCGGCCGCCCGCCGATCCGCGTGCGGATCGCGAGGCGCGTCTGGTAGCGCTTGTCGCGGCGCTGTGGCTTGGGCGGCTCGCTCACAGAGCCCCCTCCAGGCCAGACCACGTGCTGCTCGCCGCTCGGTCCCGCCCCACCTTGCCCCTCGCCTCCGGCACGCGCACCGCAAACAGCATACCAGAACGTAAGCAAGCGTTCGCGCAGAACTCCTCGAGCTACGGCTCGCAGCCGGGGGCGCGCCGCAAACGCAGTTCCTGCGCACGGATCGCACGCGCCAGCTCTCCCACCTGGGACATCGGGGATGTGGGACAGCCAGCCAATCAGGCACTCCCGGATTCAGGACATCAATCCACGCCGGTCGCCTCCGGAACGCGAAGCCAGGACGACCATGAGCATTCTTTCGCCCCCTGGCGATCAGTCCAGCCGGTAGAGGAACGTGACGATCGAACAGACCGGCACCGCGGCGCCGTTCACCTGGTAGGGCCGGTAGCGCCACGTGCGCATGCGATCGGTCAGCCGTGCGTCGTACTCGGGATAGCCGGTCGAGCGGAGCACGCGGACGCTGCCGACCTCGCCCTCGCGATCGAGGCAGATGCGGACGTCGGCTCTCACCTGCTTCTGCTGGGCGCGCGCCATCTGCGATCGGACCGGGTCGGGCGCGGCGATCTGCGGGTCGCCGGCGATTCGCCGGGCCTCGATCGCTCCCTGGCCGACCACGACCGTTTCGGTCCGGCACGCATCCGAGCACCCGTCGCCGCCGGCGCGTCCGCCGTCGTCGCACTCCTCGCCGCTCTCGACTCGACCGTTGCCGCACGCGGGCGCCTCCACGTCCTGCAGGATCGACGGGGTGCAGTCCGACCCCGGCGGGCACGCCTCGAACGGGCTGGGCCCGCCCGGCTTCTCGCCGGCCTGGTCGTGGCCATCGCCGGGCTCGTCGCTCTGGTCGGGCGGCGGCGCCTCGCGGTGGCGGTCGGTCGGCTGGCGCGGGGTCTTCACCACGCGGACCTTGTCGCGATCCTTCGCGGGCGGCTTCGGCCTCGGCGCACCCTCCTCCGGCGTCGATACACCGATCGCCCCGGCGAAGGTGATCGGTGAATCGACCGGCGGCAGCTTGTCCAGGCGCCACATCGCGGCGGCGACCAGCGCGCTGACCGCGCCGACGTGGGCGATGACGGAGAGGACGGCGGCGGGGCCCAGCCGGCGGCGGCGCTGGGCGCGGTGTTCGTGGCTGAACTGTTCGAGCATGTCTCATTCGACGTCCGTGCCCGGCCGGCGGCCTGAACGGGTGCCTGACTGCGATTGGCAGCCTGCTGTCCCGGTTCCTCACTTGCGTCGGGACCCGGCCAGTGGATGATGGCAGGCATGCCACTCCTGAAAGAGTTCAAGACGTTTGCAGTGAAGGGGAACGTCATCGACCTCGCGGTCGCGGTGGTGATCGGGGCCGCCTTCAGCAAGATCGTGACCGCGCTGGTCAGCGAGGTCGTGATGCCGCTGGTCGGGAAGGTGATGCCGTCGGGGGACTGGGTGAGCTACACCCTGGGCGGGATCCGCATCGGGGTGGTGTTCGGCTCGATCCTCGACTTCATGGTCGTGTCCTTCGTCCTGTTCATCGTGGTGGTGAAGTTCATGGGGGCGATGCGACGCCGGCTGGAGTCGGGCGAGCCGGTCGAGCCGACCAGCAAGAAGTGCCCCGAGTGCCTGGAGGAGATCCCGCTCGCGGCCCGGCGCTGCCGCGCGTGCGCCTCCGAGCAGCCGGTCTGAAAGGAGACGTCATGATCCGTCGTCCTCGCGGCGCGAGCCTCGCCGCCGCATCGGTCCTCGTCACTCTCGCGGTCTGCCTGGTCGGTCCCGCTGCCGCCGATCCGACTCCGCCCGCCTTCACCTACGGCAGCAAGGAAGAGGCCGAGGCATTGCGCAAGGCGCAGGCGGTCGAGTGGAAGATCTCCGGCCAGAGCGGCCTCATCCTCACCACCGGCAACTCGCGCACGACCACCTTCGCCGCCGGCGTCACCGCCTCGCGCAAGGCCAACCGCAACAAGTTCTCGCTCGAGGCCGGCGCAGCCTACGCCCGATCGCGCATCGCCCTGGCCGATGACGCCGACGGCGACGGCGCCATCGACGAGGACGAGGTGTCGACCCAGTCCCAGACCACCACCCGCTCGTGGATGGCCAAGGGGCGCTACGACCGCTACCTGACCGACGACGACGCGCTCTACGCGGCGGCCGGGATCCTGGCCGACGAGCCGGCCGGCAAGGAGCTGGTCGGCAATGGCCAGGTCGGCTACAGCCGCCAGCTCCTGGTCGCCGGGCCCGACCACCTGCTGCTCGCCGAGGCTGGATACGACCTCACCTACGAGGACCAGATCACCGGCGACGGCGTCGCCATTCACTCGCTGCGCGGCTTCGTCGGCTACACCGGCAAGCTCAGCGCCGACACCGGGCTGGCCGCGTCGGGCGAGATCCTGTCGAACATGAACCAGCTCGACAGCCCGGGCGGCCGGATCGACTCGTTCGAGGACAACCGACTGACCGGCAAGCTGTCGCTGACCACCGCGCTGCGCGGGAACATCAGCTTCCGGTTCGGCTTCGAGGCCCACTACGACAACGCGCCGGCGCCGAGGCCGCCGTTCAGCCTGCCCTACGCCGACGGGTTCGTCCCGCTGGCCGACGAGCTCGACACCAAGACCGAGGCCAGCCTGATCGTCAATTTCCTTTAGGACGGGCCGGCGATGCGCCGGCGGCGCGCGCGTGGTCCTCGACCGCGCGCCACACCCGCAGGAAGTTGCCGCCGCAGATCTTCTCCACGTCCGCCTCGCTCATCCCGCGCTCGAGCAGCACCCGGATGAGGTTGGGATAGCCGGACACGTCCTTGAGCCCGGTCGGCAGACTGTCGCCGACCCCGTCGAAGTCGGAGCCCAGGCCGACGTGATCGACACCGACCAGCTTGACGATGTGCTCGATGTGGTCGGCGACCTGCTCCACCCTGGCGAACACCGGCGGGTGCTGGGCGGCGTAGGCCGCCTGCAGCTCGTCGCGCTCGAGCTCGCCCGGCGGCGGGTTGCGCCCCTCGGTCTGCTTCTTCACCGCCTCGCGCATCTGGTCGAAGGAGTCGCGCGAGCGCTGATCGATGAACGACGAGCCGAAGTTGACCAGGATGACGCCCCCGGCCGCGGCCAGGACCTTGATCCGCTCGTCGTCGAGGTTGCGCTCGAACCCGGGCGTGAAGTGGCGGGCCGACGAGTGCGACGCGATGACCGGCGCCTTGGTGACCTGGAGCACCTGGTCGAACGCCTGGTCGGAGATGTGCGAGACATCGACCATGATGCCGAGCCGGTTCATCTCGGCCACCACGTTGCGCCCGAACGGGCTCAGCCCCTTCCACGTCCTGGTCGTCGCGTAGGACGAGTCGCAGATGAGGTTGTCCTCGGAGTGGGTCAGCGTGATGTAGCGGACCCCGCGCTTGTGAAAGTGGGCCACGTTGGCCAGGTCGTCCTCGATCGCGGCGCCGTTCTCGATGCCGAGCGGCAGCGAGATGCGCCCGGCCTTGCTGTTCTCCACCACCTGATCGGGCGAGCGGGCGACCCGGAACTGGTCCGGGTGGCTGGCGGCGAGCTTCTCGATCATGTCGATGAGCTGGTCGGCCGTCTTCCTGGCGCCGCCGGTCTTCTGGAAGCTGGACGGCACGTAGATGGACATGAACGGGGCGTCGAGCCCGCCCTCGACCGCGCGCGGAAAGTCGAAGTTGCCGTGCTCGGTGCGTCGGGAGACGTCCTCGGTCGGCTGCCCATGGGCGTCGAGCCGCAGGCTGAGCCGGTGCGGCACGTCCACGTGTCCGTCCATGATGATGAAGCGCCGGGCCAGCTCGCGCGCCCGCGCGCTCTCGTCGCGTGGCGGCCGGGCTGGCTGGTCGGCGGCCGGCTTGTCGGCGGCGGCCCCGACCGGCTTCTCGGCGGCCCGATCCCGGCGGTCGGGCTTGTCGTCGCCGCCCCGGCACGCGCCGGCCAGGAGCACGAGCGCGATCAGCCGGCCACACCTCGCCACGGTCAGCCTCCCTGGTACATCGCCTCGATCTGATCGGCGAAGTTCTGATTGACCATCTTGCGCTTCACCTTGAGCGTCGGGGTCAGCTCGCCGTGCTCGATCGTGAACGAGCGGGGCAGGATCGTGAACTTCTTGATCCCCTCGACCTGGGCCAGGCGACTGTTGATCTCGTTCACCGCCGACTGGATCTCCTGCCGGATGCTCTCGTTCTGGTGCAGCGGCTGCGAGTCGGTCAGCCCCTTCTCGCGCAGGAAGTTGCCGGCCGCCTCCTCGTCGAGCGCGACCAGCGCGGTCAGGAACTTGCGCCGGTCCCCGATCACCACCGCCTCGGCCACCAGCCGCGTGCTCTTGAGCGCGGCCTCGATGTTCTTGGGCGCGATGTTCTTGCCCCCGGCCGTGATGATGATGTCCTTCTTGCGCCCGGTGATGGACAGAAAGCCCTTGTCGTCGAACTCGCCCAGATCGCCCGAGTGGAGCCATCCGTCGATCAGCGCCTCGCTGGTCGCGGTCGGATCCTTGTAGTAGCCGGCGAACACGTTGCGCCCGCGCACCAGGATCTCGCCGTCGCCGGCGATCTTGACCTCGATGCCGGGGATGAGCACGCCGACCGAGCCGAGCTTGGCCCTGCCGGGCAGGTTGATCGTGGTCGGCCCGGTGTCCTCCGACTGCCCGTACACCTCGAAGACCGCGATATCGAGGGTGGCGAAGAAGTCGAGCACGTCCTTGGCGATCGGCGCCGCGCCGCTCACGCACCAGCGCGCTCGCCCCAGCCCGAGCGCCGGCTTGAGCTTGGAGAGGACCAACCGATCGGCCAGCTTGTGCTGGAGGGACAGCGCCAGGCCCAGCTTCTGCCCGCTGTTCTCGAGCGCCACCTTGCGGGCCGACACACCGCGGACCCAGGTGATGAGCGACTTCTTGAACCCGGTCGCCTGGGCCAGCCTCTCCGCCACGCCGGCGTGGATCTTCTCCCAGATGCGCGGCACCCCGAACAGCACGGTCGGCTGGACCTCCTTGAGGTTCTCCGACACCTTGTCGAGCGACTCGGCGAAGTAGATCGCGCCGCCGCTGAGGACGGGGCCGTGGATGGTCAGCATCTGCTCGGCGATGTGCGACAGGGGCAGGTACGACAGCAGCTGGTCGGTCTCCTTCACCCCCATGAGCTCGTGCATCGCGCCGGCGGTCCAGAACAGGTTGTCGTGGCTCAGCATCACGCCCTTGGGCGGACCGGTGGTGCCGGAGGTGTAGATGAGCGTGGCCAGCCCGCTCGGCTCGAGCGCGTGCAGCCGGGCCAGGAAGTCGGCGTCCGGGATGCCCTTGCCGCGGGCCATGAAGTCCTCCCAGGACAGGACTCCCTCTGCGTCGAGGCCGGCCCCCTTCATCGCCACCACGTGGCGGAGATGCGGCATGTGATCGCGCTGGGAGCGCAGCTTCTCCCACTGGTGACGGTTCTCGACCAGCGCCACCGTCGACTCGGCGTGCTCGACGATGTACTGCACCTCCTCCGCCGAGCAGGTGGTGTAGACACCGGCGGCCGCGCCGCCGATCGTCAGCGCCGCGACGTCCATGATGACCCACTCGGGCCGGTTGAAGCCCAGGATGGCCACCGAGCCGCCTGGCTCGACCCCGAGCGCCATGAGTGCCTTGCCGGCTGCCTTCACCTCGTCGGCATAGACCTGCCAGCTGGTCGGCTGCCACGCGCCATTCACCTTGACGTGATAGGCCGGCGCCGAGCCGCGCCGGCGGGCGGTGTCGAACAGCTTGGCAGGAATCGTGTCGATGTTCGACGTCGTGGTGGTCACGGTCGCCCTCCGGTCAATCGTTCTCGCCGCCGATCCAGGATCGGTACATCCGGGTCACCGCTCGCTCGTCGCCGGGATCACTCGCCGGCCGCCGCCTCCGAGCCCGCGCGACGCTTGCCCTTGCCGCGGCCGCGCCCCTTGCCGCGCCCACTCGCGCGTCCGCCGCCGCCGGCCGGGAAGTAGCGAGTCGCGCGCCGCTGGCCCTCGCTGCGCACGATGCGCTGGGACAGGAGCTTCTTGAGCGGCAGCGTGAGGTCCTTGGTCGCAGCGCCCAGCGTGCGGCCGATCTGCTCGACCCGGAGGCCGGGGTTGGCCTGGATCTCGGCCAGGAGCGCCTGCGAGGCGCGATCGATCTCGTCGGGGGAGCGGCGGTTGCCGGAGCGATCGCGCCCACGTCGACCGCCGCGACTTGCCTGCGCGAGACTGAGTCCCCCGTTCTTGGGGGCCCTGCCGCCGCGTCCGCGGCCCTGGCCGGAGGCCAGGGCGGTCGAGAGCGTCTCGATCGCCTGCTGCCGGGCGAGCTCGGCGATATCGGAGACGAACACCTGGACGCGCTGTGCGATCATCTGTTCGAAATTCGGCACTTGGTAGCCTCTCTCTCTTCCTGCTCTATCCTGATGCGGTCGGGTGGAGGCCAGTTCGGACCGTACAGCCGTTTCTGCCGCCCAGGAACTGTTCCACGAGTCCTTAGCCGGAAATTAAACAAGGTCGTGCCAATACACAACTGCGAATCGCTGTAATTCGCATTGCGAATCGGTCTCCGCAGAAACTTCGAATTTGCGCAAACCGCGCTGAGGCGCCGCTCTGGTGCCGATTCAGCCGTCTAGACCGCCCGGCGGCTCCTCCACAGGGCATGCAGAGAATTCGCGACGAACAGGGCTATCGCCACTGACAGGCAGGCGTCAGCCAGGTTGAACACCGGCCAGGCGTGCTCGTGCCAGCGCCAGAGCACGAAGTCGGTCACCGTCCCGAGCCGCACCCGGTCGATGAGGTTGCCGACCGCCCCACCCGCCATGAGCGCCAGCGCGACCACCAGGCCGCCCTGATCCGCACGCGCGCGGGCGGCCATCCACGTGATCGCACCGACGGCGACCAGGCCGAGCCCGGTCAGCAGCATTCGCCCGCCCGAGGTGCCGGCCATGACGCTGAAGGCCGCCCCGGTGTTGTGGGCCAGGACCAGGTCGAAGAAGTTGTCGACCACCGGCACCCGGATGCCGCGGCCAGCCGCGTCCACCGGAAGCGACTGGCGCGCCCACAGCTTGGTCAGCTGATCCGCGACGACGACGAGGACCGAGATCGAGAGGTAGAGCTTCCAGCGGCGCCGCATGGCGCTCAACCATAGCAGCTGCCCGCGAATGGGCACGCGCCGGGTGCAGGGGACCCGCCGGAGGACCGCCGCGCCGCTCGGCGCTCTACTGGCGCGGTCCGGCCTCGGCGATGCGCGCCGACGCAGCCGACGAGAAGTCGTACTCGGCTCCGAGCGGCGGCGTGCCGTCGGCCCAGTAGTTCTCCGTGAAGTCGGCGGCGGTCACCACGCCGACTGGATCGATGTCGGTGGAGTTGCCCTCGAAGTTGTTGTGCGTGATCTCGGCGCCGTCGATGCCGCCGATCATCATTCCGTACTGGCCGGTGACGATGTTCGAGTAGCGGACCACGAGCGCGTCGGCCTGGCCGATGTGGAGGTTGCAGTGCTCGTACGTGTCGACGGTGCCGCCGATGTTCGAGTACTCGACCAGGAGTCGCCCGCCGCCGGTGACGACGATGTCTCCCTGCGACGTCATGAGCTCGGTGTCGCTCACGGTCAGGTCGCCTCCGGCCTGGACGTAGACCGCGCCGTTGGCCATGTCGACCACTCGCGAGCTGGTCAGGGTGGCTGTGGCGGCGGCGCTGATGATCTTGCCGACGTGCTCGAAGTCGATGGCGTCGACCGCGCATGCGATCGCGCCGGCGTGGCACTCCAGCAGGGTGGCCACGCGAGTTCCGGTCGCGTGGTGGATGATGACCGAGCCGCCCGACTCGGCGCGGATCCCCTTCCACCCGAGCGAGCCCTCCTCGGGCACGATCGACACGGTCTGGCCGGTGGCGCCGGTGACCAGCAGGGTGCCGCTCACGGTCAGGGCGACCCCGTCGGCGGCGACGATCGCGCTGCCGGGCTCGACGTCGATCTCGACCCCGGCGGGGATGGTGGCGTCCGCGGCGATCGAGATGGTGCCGGAGTAGCGGCCGCTCGCGCTGACCTCGCCGCTCAGGGTGACGCCGTCGATCACCTCGCCGCCGAGGCCGTCGTCGCCGCCGGTGCCGTCGCCGCCCGTGCCGTCGCCGTCGTCGGTGACGCCATCGTCGCCGGAGTCGCCCGGCTGATCGGTTCCGCATCCGAGGGCGCTCGCGAGAACGAGCGAAGCCAGCCAGCGTGTCCCAGCGTGCATCGATGGACCTCCCGTGTCCTTGTCATCGATGTACAGCAACTCGCGTGCCGCCTTCAAGCGGCCGGAACGACACGGCCAGGCTGGCGGCGGGCGGGACCGCTGACCCCACGATCGAGGCGCCGGCCGGCGGGATCAGGGGACGGGGAACAGGAAGCGGAGGAAGCGCCAGCTCCGCTCGCGCCAGGCCAGCTCGTCGTGGGTCGCGCCGACCGCGTGGAAGGTGCACAGCTGGCCCGGCGCGGCCGCGCAACCGGGCGACTGCTCGCGGGTCCAGCCGGCGGCGGTGAGCGCGGCGATGAGGCGCTGGTTGGACGGCAGGTTGTCCGCGCCGTTCGCCTCGGTGCCGCCGTGGTCGAGGTAGAGCGCGAGCGGCAGCAGGCCGGTCTCGCTGACCACCTCGGTCATCGCCACGTCGTCGTCCTCCTCGCCGATGAAGAACGAGCCGGACAGCGACGCGGCGCCGGCATAGACGTCGGGATGGGCGAAGGCCAGTCGGAACGAGATGAGCCCGCCCAGCGACGACCCCGCGGTGTAGACCCGGGCCGGATCGATCCGCCACAGCGCCTCGGCGGCTGGCTGGACGGTGCCGACCTGGAAGTCCATGAACTCGTCGGTGAGCTCGCCGCCGTACTCGGCCAGGCGCTGGGCCCCGCCGTGCTCGGCGGCGACCGCGATGACCTCGGCGGTGGTGCCGTCGTCGATCTCGCGGTCGAGGGTCCGGTTGATCTCCCAGCCGCCGTGACCGAAGCAGCAGGTCGAGTCGTCGAACACGTTCTGCGCGTCGTGCAGGAACACGGTCGGGTAGCGCCGCTCGGCGTTGATCGGCGCGCCGTAGCCGGGCGGCAGGTACGCGATCATCGCGCGGCAGTTGCCGAGCGCCGCCGAGCACAGCGGATCCGGCGGCTGGACCAGGTGGCCGAGGCCGGAGTCGTGGGTGTCGAGCACCGAGTTCCTGCCGTCCGGGTTGCCGGCGAACTCGTCGTAGGCGAAGGCCCAGTTGAATGGATCGAGCTGCCAGCCATCGTCGCCGACCAGCTTGTACTCGTGGCGGCCGGACGGGACGTCGATGACGGCGGTGAAGAGCTCGGTCCCGCACACGGAGTCGGTGGCCTGGTCGGGGCTCCACCCGTTCCAGTCGCCGGCCGGCGCGACCGGCGCCCCGATGCTGACGAACAGCGCCCGGCCGCCGTGCCAGGGGGGCAGCTCGCCGACCCGCGCCTCGAGGCTCTCGTAGAGATCGTCGAACCGGTCCTGGTCGCAGGTGGCTCGCACCTCGTCGTGAAGCGCGAACAGGCAGTCGAGGCCGGCCGGGGAGGCCGGGCAGGGCCCGCTGGCCGGCTGGGAGCCGTCCGCCTTGCCGCTCGATCGCGAGGGCGCGTCGCTCTGCTCCTCCGCGGGGGCGGATAGACAACCAGCCAGGCATGCGACCGAAAGGCACGCCGCGAGCAGGCCGAGCGAGGGACAAACGGCGGTTTTGTGGGCGATTCGCTGGTAGGCCGACACGCGAGTCGCTGCGTCTTACAACTTCCATGCCTTGCGCTCGATGCGGAGGGCCGGGAACATCCCGGGCCGGACAGCGAGTAACGGGGCGTGAACGTGGCCCGAGCGCGAGCCGAAAGCGACGCGAGCACCGGAGCGGTCGAGCCGCCGGTCGAGCTCGACGAGGTGACGCTGCGCCGGGCTCAGCGCGGCGACGAGGCGGCGTGTCGGGCGCTGGTCGAGCGATACCAGCGGCCGGTTTTCGGGCTCCTTCACCGCATGCTGGGCCCGCACCGGAGCAGCCGGGTGGAGGACCTGTCCCAGGACACGTTCCTGCACGTGTTCCGCTCGCTGGCCGGCTTCGCCCCGCTCGGGCCGGCCCGGCTGTCGACCTGGATCCTGACCATCGCCTCGCGCCGCGCGGTCGACGAGCTGCGCCGCGAGGGACGGACCGGAGCCGGCCTGGCGGTGTCCCTCGGCGACGACGACGCCGTCTCCCCGGCCCGCGCCGACGACGGCGCCCGGGAGACCGCAGTGGCCGCGAGGGTGGCGGCGGCGGTGGCGAGGCTCGCCCCCGAATTCCGCGCCGCCTTTGTGCTGCGCATCTACCACGGCCTCGAGTACGCCGAGATCGCGCGCGCGCTCGCCGTGGACCTGGGCACGGTGAAGTCGCGGCTGGCCCGGGCGCGAGCCGAGCTGCGCCGCGCGCTCCGCGGCGAGCGC
>DATHKR010000084.1:0-31446 GCA_035489015.1 Kofleriaceae bacterium
ACCGCGCCGAGCGCGTAGATGTCGATCCGCTCGTCCACGGTCGCCGGCGAGATGATCGCCTCCGGCGCGAGGTAGAGCGGTGTGCCGGTGATGGCGTCGACCCGGCTGATCCCGATCGAGGCCGCGCTCGGCTCGATCGACTTCACCAGCCCGAAGTCCACGACCTTGACCACGTCCGGCTCGTCGCGGCGCTCGGTCAGGACGATGTTGGCCGGCTTGATGTCGCGGTGGATGAGGCCCATGAGGTGCGCCTCGGCCAGCGCGCCGCTCACCTGGGCGAGGATGTGAATGGCGCGGCCCGGCTCGAGCGGGCCGTGCTCGCGGACCAGGGCGTCGAGGTCGAGCCCGTCGAGGAACTCCATCACGTAGTAGAAGACGCCCTCGGCGGTGCGCCCGTAGTCGAAGATCGAGATGGTGTTGGGGTGGGCCAGCCGGCTGGTGAGCTGGACCTCGCGCTCGAAGCGGGCCAGCTCGCTCTCGCTGGCGGCTTCCTTGCGGAGGATCTTGATGGCCGCCGGTCGGCGCAGCATGGCGTGGGTGGCCCGGTAGACCACGCCCATCCCGCCCTCGCCGATCTTCTCCTCGAGCGTGTACTGGCCGAGCTTGACGCTCTCCTCCAGCTTCCGGCGCAGCCGACGGATCGTGGTCAGCGCGATGGAGCTGGCCGCCGCGACCAGGGTGAGGCCGAGGCCGATGGCGAGGGCCAGCCATTGATCCCAGGCGGTGCCCATCCGCCCGACGCTGAGCACGGTGTAGTGGCGGTTGCCGAAGTCGAAGACCTCCCGGTACGCCATGACGCCGGCGCCGGCGTCGGCGATCGTGGCGGTGCCCGGCGCGGTCTCGTAGAGGACCCGGACGTCCTCGGGCGCCGACGGATCGATGAGGGCGAGCTCGACGCCGTCGCGCATCTGCCCGGCCAGCGCGCCGTCGATGAGCGGGCGCAGCCGGAACAGCGCGATGCCGAGGCCGAGCAGGGCCTCGCGCCGCTCCTCCGGGTTGATCCGCCGGCGGGTGAGATCGTAGCCGGGCGCGTAGACCGCGACCGACTGCACCCCTGGGGGATCCTCGACCAGCTGGAAGCGATGCGACACGTGCAGCGTGCCCTGATCGATCGCCGCCTGGATCTCGACGCGACGGCCGGGCTCGAACAGGACCTCGAGCCCGCGCACCGCCTCGACCCGGGGCTCCAGGTAAGTGAGGGGCAGGTAGATGGGCCGGTCGGGCGATCGCACCATGGTTCCGTCGGGCCCCGGCTCGCGGATCTCGAAGCGCGGGTATCCGTTGTGGTGGACCTTGTCCTCGAACGCGGCGCGGTCCTCGAGCTTGACCAGCGGCGCCCACTCCAGCGCGGCCAGGCTCGGGTGGCGCTGCAGGGCGGGGCGCACGAAGAAGCTGAACTCGGTCTGCTCGACCTCCTTCGACGACTCGAACAGCGCCGGCAGCGACAGCACCACCTCGCGGGTCATCTGGAAGCTCCGCGCGACCGCCGCGGTGAGCACGGCCGCGCGGCGGTCGAACAGGTCCTGGTTCCGGTCGGCCTCCCGGTGCCTGGCCAGCACGCAGGCGACCGCGGTCAGCGCCGCGCCGACGACGACGATGGCCAGCGCCGACCGGTACCGCCGTCCGCGCCCCCAGGTGGTGCCACCACGCGCGGTGACGGCGGGCCCGCGCGCGCCCGGCTTCGGTCGATCGCTGGGCGCGGGTACGTCCAGGTCGCCTGGTCGCGGCACGGTGCCAGCGTACCGTCCCGACCGTCGGATCTCGAGAAAATTCCGGGACCTACCGGGGGCGCGCCGGCCTACTCGGGGCCGTGCTCGAACCCGAGCCGCAGCGCGTGCAGGGTCCGCGCGGTCACCTGGAGGTCGCGTGCGGCGATCGAGCCGACCGCGGCGGACAGCGCGCGATGGTCCATCTCGTCCATGCGCCTGGCCAGCGCCTCGCCGCGCGCGGTCGCTCGGACCAGGCGCGAGCGGACGTGCCTGGGGTTGGGCAGCCGCTCGATGAGGCCGGCGACCTCGAGCGCGTCGACCACCTCCTGCATGTACTGGCGGGTGACGAACCGCCGGCGGGCCAGGGCCGGCACGGTCTGCGCGCCGTAGCGGACCAGCCCGCGCAGCACCCCGCGGCGGGCCGCCGAGCGCGCCTCGTCGCCGTGCATCCGGTCGGCGACCCAGCGCAGCCGATGGTAGAGCGCGATCGTCTCGTCCACCACCGCGCGGACCTCGGTGGATGGGTGGCGCCTGCGCAGCTTGCGGGGGGCCCTCGGCATCGCGCGACCCTCCGATGTGACAGGTCACCTGTCAAGTGGCCGCGCGTTGCCCCTTTCGCGGCGGCACCGTCCCGCCCACGATCGTGGCCACAGCAAGGAGCAACCATGCCCGGAACCGCACGCAGGCTCGAACGGATGCAGGTCCCCTTCAGCGAGGAGCAGCTCATGATCGCGGACACCGCGCGCGCGTTCGCGGCGCGTCGCCTGGCCCCGGGCGCCGCCGCTCGGGACCGCTCGGGCCGGTTCCCGCGCGAGGAGCTGGCCGAGCTGGCCGAGCTCGGGATGCTCGCCATGAAGGTGCCGGTCGGCGACGGCGGGTCCGGCATCGACAACGTCGGCTACCTGCTCGTGATGGAAGCGATCGCCGAGGCGTGCGCGTCGACCGCGGTGGTGCTCGCGTCGTGCAACCTGGCGTCCAGGATCCTGTCGGACCACGCCGCCCCCGCCCAGAAGGAGCGATGGCTCACGCCGCCCGCGACCGGCCGCCCGGGCCTCATCAGCTTCGCCCTGAGCGAGCCGGGCTGCGGATCGGACGCCGCCGCGCTCACCACCGCGGCGAGGCCGGACGGCGACGGCTGGGTGCTGTCCGGATCGAAGATGTGGATCACGGGCGGGGCCGAGGCCGCCCTGCACGTGATGTTCGCCAGGACCGACGGCCCCGGCCCGGGCGGCATCAGCTGCTTCGCGATCGAGCGGGGCACGCCCGGTCTGGTCATCGGCAAGGAGGAGGACAAGATGGGCCAGCGCGCCTCAGGCACCGTGGCGCTCCACCTCGATGACTGCCGGGTTCCGCTCTCCAGCCTGGTCGGGGAGCGCGGCGCCGGCTACGGCATCGCGCTGTCGGCGCTGGGAGCCGGCCGGGTCGGCATCGCCGCGCTCTCGATCGGGATCTCCGAGGCGGCGCTGGCCGCGGGGCTGGCCTACGCCGGGGAGCGCCGCGCGTTCGGCCGCGCGCTGAGCGAGTTCCAGAACACCCAGTTCGTCCTCGCCGACTGCGCGGTCGACCTCGACGCCGCCTGGCTGCTCGCGCTGCGGGCCGCTCGCCTGCTCGACGGCGGCGACCGCGCCCCGGCCGAGACCAGCGCGGCCAAGCTGCACGCCTCCGAGGCCTGCGGCCGCATCGTCGACCGCATGCTGCAGCTCCACGGCGGCTACGGATACTCGCGCGACCAGGACATCGAGCGCCTCTACCGCGATGCGCGGGTGACCCGCATCTACGAGGGCACCAGCGAGGTGCAGCGACTGGTCATCGCCCGCGAGCTGCTCCGCTCGGTCAGCGCGGCGGGTCGGCCAGCAGCGCCTCGACCGCCTGGAGATCGAACGGCTTGACCAGGCGGCGATTGGGCACCCGATCGAGGAAGGCGCTGGCGCGGTCGGTGAAGGCGCCGCCGGTCATGAAGACCACGCGGCGCGCGACGTCGGGCGCGGTCGCGACCAGCGCGGCGTGGAGATCGACCCCGCTCACGTCCGGCATGACCACGTCACAGAGGATGAGGTCGAAGGAGGTGTCTTCGGCGAGGACCTCGAGCGCGGCGCGGCCACCGATCACCCCGACCACATCGTGTCCCTGGGCGAACGAGCGCTCGATGACGCGCACGATGCGCGGCTCGTCGTCGATGACCAGGACGCGGCGGCGCGGGATCTCGGCAGGGGGTGGGGGCGCCTCGGCGCTGGCCACCCGGCCGGGCGCCGCCGGAATTCTGGCCGCCGCGGGCAGCTGGATGCGGAAGTGGCTGCCCTTGCCGCAGTCGCTGTCGACCTCGATCCGGCCGCCGGCCTGCTGGACCAGGTTGCCCACGATGGACAGGCCCAGTCCGGTCCCGGTGCCCGCCTTGGTGGTGAAGAACGGGTCGAAGATGCGAGGCAGGAGCGCGCGCGAGATGCCGATCCCGGTGTCGCTCACCTCGATGATCGCGCAGCCCTGGCCGCCCCGGGTCGACAGCGCGATGCGGTGATCCGGCGCCGGGCGGGCGTGGACCGCGTGGACCGCGTTGACGAGCAGGTTGACCAGCACCTGGACCAGGCGCGCCTCGTCGATCGCCACCGGCGGGGCGGGCCGGAGCGACAGCTCGAGCACCGCGACCTGGTTGATCGAGCTCTGCGTCATCGTGATGGCCGCCTCGGCCGCGCGGACCGGGTCGGCCCGCTCGTCCTCGGAGGCGGACGGCTCGCGCGCGTAGGTCTTCAGGTCCTTGACGATGCGGGCCACGCGGCGCGCGCCCACCACCGTGTCCTCGAGCGCGGTCTTGACCTGCTCGAGGCGGGCGCGCAGCGACGCGGGCAGGGCGCCGTCCAGGGCCTCGCCCACCTGCCCCGCCGCGTACTGGGTGTTGGTGAGCACGTACGCGAGCGGGTTGTTGACCTCGTGGGCCACGCCCGCGGCCAGCGTCCCGATCGAGACGAGCCGGTCGGCGTGGAGGAGTCGGCGCTGGGTCCGGTTGCGCTCGGTGACGTCGATGATCGCGCCGAGCACCTGGACCGGCGCGCCGCGCACGTCGCGCAGGATGCGGACCCGCTGCTGCACCTCGGCGCGGTCGCCGCCGGCTCGCAGGAGGTGGTGCTCGTCCGACCAGTCGTCGGCGCCGCTCGCGACCGCGGCGCGGAAGCTGGCGACCACCCGCGCGCGGTCCTCGGGCGCGATCTGCTCCTCCCACCAGGCGATGTCCGACCCGACGTCCTCGCGCGCATGGCCCAGGACGCCGCACACGCCCTGGTTCCAGATCACGGTCCCGTCGAGGACGTCCCAGTCCCAGACCACGTCGATGGTGGCGTCGGCGATCAGCCGGAAGCGGCTCTCGCTGCGGCGCAGGGCCTGCTCGGCCCGGACCTGCTCGCTGACGTCGATCGAGATCCCGAGGGTCCCGATGATCTCGTTGGCCGCGTCGCGCAGGGGGCCGAGGTGGGCATGGCAGGACAGCGACCCCCAGTGGAGCGGGTAGCTCACCTGCTCACCCGCCACCGCGCGGCGGTGGACATCGAGCACCATCTCGAGCGAGGGGTCTCCCTCGAACAGCTGCTCGAGCGATACCCCGAGCAGCTGCGCCTCATCCATCGCGACCGAGCTCAGCATGGCGCCGGTGATCGACGTGAAGCGAAGGCAACGGTCGGTGGTCCACAAGACCGCCGGGAGCTGGGCGAGGGCGTGGCGCAGGCGCGGATCGCTGCGCTCGACCGCCGCCTGGGCCGGCGACAGCTCGGCCCGCCGCTCGATCTCGGCCATGACAGTCCCGGCCAGCCGCACCAGCAGGCGGCGGTCGGCCTCGTCGAAGCGGCGGGGCGCCCGGTCGAGGATGGCGACCGTGCCGATGTCGAGCCCGTCGCGCGTGCGCAGCGGCGCGCCGGCGTAGAACCGGATGAACGGGTCACCCGTCACCAGCGGGTCCTCGGCGAACCGCGCGTCGGTGAGAGCGTCCTCGACCACGGTGACGTCCGGCCCGCCGATCGTGTGGGCGCAGAACGCGATGCCGCGGTTGGTCTGCTCCACCGCCAGCCCGTGGCGCGACTTGAACCACTGGCGGTTGTCGTCGATCAGCACGACGACCGCGATCGGCACCACGAACACGCTGGCCGCGAGCGTGGTGAGCGCGTCGAAGAACGGCTCGGGCGGGGTATCGAGGATGCCGAGCGCACGGAGCGCACCGAGCCGCGCATGCTCGTTGTCCGGAATCGAAGACCCCATCACGTCGCCCTACGAGTGGACTTAGACCCATCCGCGGGCAGGGTCAAGCGCGACCCGGCGGGGCGATCAATCAGGTAGACGATCCATCAGGGAGGCCCCTGGTTGACCAGCAACCAGTAGTGGCCCAGCTCGGCGACCGCCGCCGAGTAGCTGTCGAAGTCCGCCGGCTTCACGACGTAGCTGTTCACCCCGAGGTGGTAGCTCTCGATCACGTCCCGCTGCTCCTGCGACGAGGTCATGACGACCACCGCCAGGAGCCGGGTGCGCTGGTCGGCACGGATCGCGCGCAGCACCTCGAGGCCATCCACCTTGGGCAGCTTCAGGTCCATGAGCACCACCTTCGGACGGGGGCGGGCGTCGTGGAGGTCGGTGCCGTGGAGCCAGTCCAGCGCCTCCTGTCCGTCCTGCACGTGGACCACGCTGCTGGCCAGGTTGCGCTTGCGGAGCGCGCGCAGGGTCATCTCGGCGTCGCGGGCGTTGTCCTCGACGAGCAGGATGTCCACCTCGGTGGCGATGCTCATGGGCTGCGCTCCTCGCTGTGCGGCACGGTGAAGTAGAACGTGGCTCCCTCTCCCGGCTTCCCTTCCGCCCAGACCCTGCCGCTGTGGCGCTGGATGATGCGGTGCACCAGCGCCAGGCCGACGCCGGTCCCCTCGAACTCCGCCTCGCTGTGGAGCCGCTGGAACACGCCGAAGAGCTTGTGGCTGTACTTCTCGTCGAAGCCGGCCCCGTTGTCCTTCACGTGGTAGATGGTCTCGGCCCCGCCGGCCGCGCTCTTCCCCTCGGCGCAGCCGACCTCGATGAGCGGGGCCGACTGGTGACGGCTGAACTTGATGGCGTTGCCGATCAGGTTCACGAACACCTGCCGCAGGAGCGGCAGATCGCCCTGCGCGGGCGTCATCGGCTCGAGGTCGAAGCGCGGCGCCGAGCCGGGCGCGGGGCTGATCAGGCCATCGAACACCCCGCGCGCCAGCTCGTTCATGTCGACGGCGCTGCGCTGCATCGGCACGCGGCTGAGGCGCGAGAACGCCAGCAGGTCGTCGATCAACCGGCCCATGCGCTTTGCCTCGCTGCTGACCACGTCGAGCAGTCGATGGCCCTCCGGGTCGAGGAGGTGGCTGCAGTCCTCCTGGAGCATGCGGACGTAGCCGTCCACTCCGCGCAGCGGCGCGCGCAGGTCGTGGGAGATCGAGTAGCTGAACGCCTCCAGCTCCTGGTTGGCGGCCTCGAGCTGGAGGTTGGCCGCCTGCAGCTTCTGCGAGCTCTGGAAGATCTCGGCCTCCATCTGCTGCATCCGGGCGCCCGGCTCGGCGCCGTCGCCGGGTCGTTGCGCCTTCTGCTGCACGAACTCGGTCACCTCCGCCACGCGATGGACGATGTACTTGATCTGGCGATCCACCCCGAACATCGGTGAGTTGATGGGGCTCCAGTAACGCTCCTCGAAGACACCATCCGGTCGGCGGACATCGAGCTTCAGGATGGCCATGGTGTCGGGCACGCCGTCCCGGATCACCCGGTCGATGGACGCCTTCAGGTTGGCCACCGCCGTCGCGTCCGGATCGTTCGGGTTGTCGGGAAACATCTCGAAGAGATTGCGTCCCAGGATGCCCTGGCGCGTGGTCATGGTGGCCTTCAGGTACGCGTCGCTGACCGCCACGATCTCGAGATCGGGCGTGAGCACCAGGTACAGCCCCGGCAGCGACTCGAACAGGCTCTTCAGGTCGGCGCGGCCGTGGCGCAGCTCGGCGTTGGCCGCCTCGAGCTGGACGGTGCGATCGGCCACTCGCTGCTCCAGCTCGGCGTTGATCTGGTGGCTCCTCTCCTCGACCTGCTTCAGCGCCTCCACGTCGGTGTGGGTGCCGAACCACTGCAGCACGTGCCCCTCCGCGTCCTTCAGCGGCTGCACGCGGGACAGGAAGGTGCGGAACCGCCCGTTCGCCCCGCGCAGCGCGAGCTCCATCTCGAACGGCTCCCCGGCGCCGATCGCCACCGTCCAGCTCGCCAGCACCTCGGGCAGCGCGTCCGGATCGTGGACGGTCTGCCAGCCCCAGCCCTCCATCTGCTCGGGCGCGGCCCCGGTGTACTCGAACCAGCGCTGGTTGTACCAGACGACGTATCCGTCGGCGCGAGCGATCCAGGCCAGCTGCTGGATGCCGTTTGCCATGGTCCGGAAGCGCTCCTCGCTGCCGCGCAGCGCCGCCTCCGCCTGCCTTCGCTCGCTGATGTCGCGGACCATGCCGATCAGGGTGCCGTCGGGCATCATCGTGGCGATCACCTCGGCCGGGAAGAGCGAGCCATCCTTGCGCAGGAACTGCCACTCGCGGTGGTAGTCGGTCCCGGCCTTGATCTGGTCCAGCGCCGGCTCGATGTGCTCGAGCTCGGTCGGGCGGACGATGTCCGAGGCGTGCATCCCGATCAGCTCGTCGATGGAGTAGCCGAGCATCCGGCACATGCTCGCGTTGGCGCTCAGGTAGTTGCTCTCCCCGTCCGCGATGAGGATGCCGTCGGGCGCACACTCGAACAGGGTCCGGTAGCGCCCCTCGCTCGCCCGCAGCCCCTCCTCCGCGCGCTTGCGCTCGGTGATGTCGAGCATCGTGCCGGTCAAGCGCGCCGGGCCACCGTCGTCGAGGACTCGACCGCGGACCTGCAGCCAGAGCTCCTCGCGCCCCTCGATGCCCGGGAGGCGAATCTCGATGTCGAGCTCGCCGCCGCTGTCGGGTTGCAGCGCCCGGCGCACGGCCGCATCCACGCGCGGCCGATCGTCCGGATGAGTCCGCGCCGAGATCATCTCGCCGGTCACCTCCGCGGCGGCAGGGAAGCCAAACAGCGCCTTGCTCCGGTCCGACCATCTCCGGTGTCCGGTTCCAGGGTCGAGCTCCCAGGTGCCCAGCTGCGTGGCGTCGACGGCGAGGCGCAGCTGCTCCTCGCTCTCGCCGAGGCGAGCCCGGCTGTCCGAGGCGGCCTGCTCGGCCCGGGATCGCTCCTCGACCCCCGCGTTGAGGAGGAACATCCCCAGGGACATCGTCGTCAGGCTGAAGAAGAGCCCGAGCGGCAAGAGAAGCAGCATCGCCACCGAGCCGGTCTCGGCCTCTGCCTGGCGCCGGTCGAGCGCCGCCTGCGCCTCGCCCTGCATCGCCTCGAGCAGCTCGCCGATGCGATCCATCGGCGCCTTGCCCGCCCCGGTGGCCACCATCTGGCGGGCCGCCGCGAATCCCTGGTCCATGCCGGCCGCGATCGCGCGGTCGGCGAATGCGATGCGCTGCACCACCAGCGGCTCCAGGCGATCGAGACGCCGATGCTGGTCCGGGTCGTCTGTGGTCAGCTCCCTCAGGGCCGCGGTGTCACCCGGGACGCGAGCCTTGGCCCGGGCAACCAGCTCGACCAGCTCCGCGTCGCCGGTCAGGACGTAGCCGCGCTGGTTGCTCTCGATGGTGGTCATGTCGGTCGCCACCCTCTGGAGCCCGGCCAGCAGCCTCTCCGTCCGATCGACCTGGGTGGCGATCTGGTGGAGGTTGCGGGCCACGTTGTACGAGATCCCGGTGGCGAGCACCATGAGCGCCATGGCCGCCGCGACCGCGGCGGTGCTGGACGGCTCCAGCGACCAGCTCAGCCTGCCCTTGCTGCGAACCAGGACCAGCAGTCCGGCCCCGAGCAGGACGAACCCGATCGCGGTGTGGACCGCGGTGCCCGTGTAGCTCCACAGCTGATAGCTGAACCCCGAATCGAGCCAGTAGCCGAGAAGGGCCAGCCCGCCGATGAACGCCACGGAGGCGCCGAGCCCGGCGATGATGGGCTGCTGGAGGCGCTCGAACCTGGTCTGCGCCGCGGTCAGAAGCGCCGCCCCCACCAGCACGAAGCAGAGGCACGAGATCGGCGACATCCGCCCGGGATGGGACGTCCTGATGGTGCTCGCGGTGTCGGCGAGCACCATCTGATCGATCCCGAGATCCCAGCCGACCAGGTACTCGCTCAGGGTCGATGCGCCGAGCGCCACCGCGACCAGCGCCGCCGCCGCCACCAGGTAGCGGGTGGGCCGGTCGATCCGAGCGGCCGACAGGAGCGCCAGGCTCACGCCGCAGGAGAGAATCCCGGCGGCCGTGTTCGCCTTCATGGTGACCAGGCCGGGGACGATGCTCTTCAGAGCCGCCAGGTCGAGCCACCAGCCGAGCAGGACGAGGAGGCCGATGAGGGCGGGAGCCAGACCGAGAGCCCGGACGACGACGCGCAGGCGCAGGATCTCTCGCGGCGCCGATCGAGGCTTCGAGGTCATCGCATCCGAGATCGACAACATACCGCGCGACACCGGTGGCGCCGCGGTTCTCTGGTGGTGCACGAGGGCACCACGAGGGGCACCCCTCGGCGGGGTGCCCCGGCATCGACCTCTACTTGGTGACGGCGCCGAGGTGGCCGAAGAACACGCGGGCCCCCTGGAGCCGGCCTTCCTCCCCGGCGCACTGGGTGCGGACCGACTCGAGCTCGCCGGCCACTTCTTCCATCGCGTGGCGGCACTCGTCGACCTGAGCGAGCAGGCGGTTGATCTCCTGCTGGAGCTCGTCCTGGCGGCGCGAGGCGTCGCTGCCCTTGGTCTCGCCGACCGCGCGGACCACCTCGATCTTGCGGCCGGCGTCGCCGACCACGTCGGTCGGGGCCTTGCCGATCGCGCTGAGGAACGCCTTGGCGGCGGCCAGCCGCGAGGCCTGGGGCAGGGTGTCGTCGAGCCCGCCCAGGAACTTCTCGAGCTGCTCGACCTCGTCGGTGTTGGGGATGCCGGCCTGATCGTAGAGCGCCTGGAAGTCGATGGTGCCGCGCAGGGCCTCCGGATCGGTGTCGGCCGGCAGCGAGGCGACCCGCCCGGGCGGCAGCTCGAGCGCGGCCAGGTCGGCGTCCACCTGCGCCTCGACCTGGGCCAGGTCGGCCGGCGGCGGGACCCGCAGCGACCCCGGCTCCGACTGCACGAACAGCCGCTTCACCTTGTCCCAGCCCACTTCTCTAGACCTCGAGCTCGCGCGCGACGGCGACCGTGGCGTCCGTGTTCTGGAGGTGGCTGAGCTGGCCGAGCATGTGCTCCTTCACCCGCGTGGTCAGCTCGGTCAGCTGGGCGTCGTCGACCTCGAGCGCCGCCGCGAAGCTCTTGATGAGCGCGGCCTCGCCGGGGCCGTACTGGCCGTCGCACAGGGCGAGCAGGAGCGCGGTCATGAGGAACAGCTGGCGGACCGGGCCGCGCGCCAGGGCCAGCGCCAGGGTCGCCGGCGCGATCGCGGCCTCGCGGTCGAGCGCGGCCAGGTCGGACGGCCGCTCGCTGATCGACGCGAAGAACTCGCTGATGAGGGTGCGCTCGCGCTCGTGCAGGTTGCCGTCGGCCTTGGCCACGGCGAAGAGGCCGCGCGCGATCGCCTCGGCCTGGGCATCGTTGACCTCGACCTCGGGGAACAGATCCGTCATGTCTCGTCTCCTCCTGTCCTCTTCGTCGTCTTCGTCGTCTTCGTCGCCTCAGCCAGGGCGCTTCACCGTCGGTCGCCGCAGACGATCTTGAGCTCGGCCAGCCGGCGCTGGAGCTCCTCCATCGACATGCCGGCGTACTTCTGCGGCAGCATGCGCCGGCTCGACGCCTCGAACACGGCCAGGAGCTCCATGTACTCCAGCATGGCCACGTCGTGGGGCGGCAGGTAGTCGGCGATCGCCTGCTCGAAGTGGGCGACCGTGATCGCCGGCTCGGCGGCGCCGGACCCGGCCTGCTCGGCGGCCATGTTGTGGGCCAGCAGCGCGACCGCCTCGATGTCGGCGTTGGAGTAGCCGACGATCCGCTCCGACACCGCCGCCCGGTCGCGCGGGAACTCGAGCTCGCCGACCAGCTTGTGCTTGCGCAGCTGCGCGACCAGGACCGCCTCCACCTCGGGCGCGGTCTGCGCGTAGAGGAACGGGATCTTGCGGTCGAGCCGGCCGGCCCGCTTGATGTCGACGTCGAGCTTGTCGGGCCGGTTGGTCATGAGGATGAAGAGCACGCGCCCGCGGTTGGACGTGTCGCTCATGAACTCCTTGAGCCGCGCGATCACCCGCGAGCCGGTCCCGCCGTCGGTCTCGCCGCCCTCGCCGCCGGAGCCGAACGAGCGGTCGCCCTCGTCGATGATGACGATGATGTTGCCGATCGCGCGGACCACGTCGAGGATCTTCTCGAGGTTGGACTCGGTCGACCCGACCCACTTGGAGCGGAAGTTCTTGAGCTTGATCCCGGTCAGGCCGCTCTCGCGCACGAACGCCTCGGCCACGAACGTCTTGCCGGTCCCCATCGGGCCGGTGAACAGGAGCCCCATCGGCACCCGGCTGGTCCGCCCGTCGCGGATGTTGCGCGCGATGGTGCCGAGCTCGCGCTTGATCTCGTCCATCCCGCCCACCACCGAGAAGTCGTGGGCCGGCTCGACGAACTCGACCAGCCCGAAGCACTCGCGCTCGATGATCTCGCGCTTGCGGCGGGCGAGCAGGGCGAGCGCCTGGTTCATCTCCTCGCTCGGCTCGCCGCCCGCCGCCGGCTTGGGGGTGACGCCGACCAGCTCGTTCACCTCCTCGCGCGACATGCCCTGGGTGACCGCGGCCAGCTTGCGGGCCCGCTTCTCGTCGCCGATGAGCGACTTGATGTAGCGGGCGCGCGAGTCGACGTCCTCGGCCGAGGCGGGCGGGGCCTGCAGGATCCCGTTGACCTGGACCGCCTTCAACCCGGCGGTCAGATCGGCCAGCTTCTCGCACCACTCGCGGTCGAGGTCCCGGTTGCTGATCTCCACCACCTGGCGGCGCAGCTCGCGGTCCGGCATCGGCACCTTGACCGCCGCCACCCGCGGGTTCGACACGATCTTCTGGTGCAGCTCGGACGGCGCGTCGGTCAGGAGGATGACCACGTTGTCGGACGCCTCCAGCTCGGGCGCCATCGACCAGCGCTGCAGGGTGACCGCGGCCAGGCGGTCCTGCTCCGACGAGAAGCTGGCGTCGCCGGCCGGGGCCAGCATCTCGACGTAGTCGATGAGCAGGCCGACGTTGTTGCGGGTGAACAGCAGGTGCTCGAGCACCGGCAGCACCTTGGACGGCGCTCGCTCGACCAGGAGGTCCTCCAGCCCGTCGACCGGCCCGCTCTTCTTGATGAAGCGGACCCCGGTCGACACGTTGAAGTGGATGATGACCTCCTTCTTCTCCAGCACCTCGCGGGCCACGAACTCGGACACCGCGACCAGCTCGCCGCCGCGGAGCACCCGGTCGTGCACGTTGCCGTAGAGGACGAACACCGACGCCTCGCCGCGCAGGTAGCGGCGGCGCAGCTCCTCGGCCCAGGCGGGCATGATCCCCCCCCGGGCCGGATTTTCAGCCCCGGCCATCGTCACAGCGTCTTCTTGGTGGTCGCCTTGGCGGCGGAGGCGTTGCGAAGGCGCTCCCACTCGGCCTTGGCGGTGCCCTCACCGGACTGCTGGCGCAGCTTCTTCAGCTTGGTGTCGAGGTCCGCCTCGCCCAGCTCCTGGCCCAGGTTGGCCTGGGCGATGGTGTCCTTGATGTGAGTGCGCACGTTGTCGAGCGCCTTGACCTCGGCGTCGAGCGACAGCCCGTCGAGCTGCTCCTGCACCCGGACGCGCGCCTCGGCCGACGCCATCCTGGCCAGCATGTTGTCCTTCTCGGCCTTCAGCTTCTTGATCTCGCCCTGCACGGTGACGAGCGAGGCCTTGGCCGAGTCCGCGTCGGCGGCCGACTGGGTCAGGTCGGCGGTGAGCTCGGCCACGGTCGCCTGCAGCGCCTTCTGCTTCTGGACCAGGATGAGCCCCAGCTCCTGCTGGTTGGTCTCGACCGCGGTTTCCAGGTCGGCGCCGATCTGGGTCAGCTCCGCGCTCCGATCGCGCAGCCGGCTGCCGACGTCGTCGCGCCGGGCGATGATGGCGGCGGTCGCGCGCTTCAGCTGCGTGTACTTCTCGACCATCGAGTTGATCGCGTTCTCGTACGCGATCTCCGGATGCTTCTTCTCGACGTCGGAGATCCACAGCGAGACGAACCCCCGCCAGAGGTTACCGAGCCGCGAGAACAGACCAACCTTCGCCATGTGTCCCTCCGCCCCGAAAACGATCCTGGACGATACGGCCCCCCCGAAATGCGGTCAACAGCGCACCCGGCCGGGGCGAGTCGGGCATGTCCGGGTCCCCCGGCGGGGGCGTTCATGCGGGGCGCGCTCGCGCCGGACGGGTCGCGCGACCCGTCCGGTATACTGGTCCCCTCGGTCGTCGAAGGGAGGCTGCGTTGGAGGGGATGAGGGGCGGCGAGCCGTCGTCGAGCAAGCTCGACTACTCGGCGAGCACGAAGATCTACGACAGCTCGTACGCGACGCTGTTCCGCGGCGTCCGCCGGGCCGACGGGTCGGCGATCGTGGTCAAGCGGCTGCGGCGCGACTATCCGAGCGCCATCGACCTGGCCAGGATGCACCACGAGCACGCGATCCTGCGCTCGCTGTCGCTGCCCGGGGTCGTCCGCACCTACGGCCTCGTCGCCACCGACCACGGCCCCGGGCTCATGCTCGAGGACATCGGCGAGCAATCGGTCCGCACCATCATCGAGAGCGGGCGGCCGGCGCTCGGCCGGTTCCTCGAGCTGGCCATCGCGATGGCCAGGGTGATCGACTCGATCCACCAGCAGAACATCCTGCACAAGGACATCAAGCCGGAGCACTTCGTCATCGACGCCGAGACCGGCGCCTGCAAGCTGATCGACTTCGGGATCGCGACCCGGCTGTCGCGCGAGGCGCAGCCAGTGATGACCTCGGCGCCGATCGAGGGGACCTTCGCGTACATCTCGCCCGAGCAGACCGGTCGGATGAACCGGGCGGTCGATCAGCGCAGCGATCTCTACTCGCTCGGCGTGACGCTCTACGAGCTCCTGACCGGCGTGCTCCCCTTCTCCGGCGCGGATCCGCTCGCGCTGGCCCACAGCCACATCGCGCGCACGCCGGCGGCGCCGCACGAGCTGGTCCCCGACGTCCCCGCGGCGGTGTCCGCCATCGTGATGAAGCTCCTGGCCAAGGCGGCCGAGGACCGCTACCAGGGAGCCGCAGGGCTGGTGGCCGATCTGGAGGTCTGCGCGGCCCGGCTGCGCGACAGCGGCCACGTCGAGCCGTTCCCGCTCGGGCGCGACGACGTGAGCGGGGTCCTGCGCATCCCCCAGCGGCTCTACGGACGGGCCGCCGAGGCGGCCGCGCTGCTCGCCTCGTTCGAGCGAGTGCGCGGCGGCGCGGCCGAGCTCCTGCTCATCCGCGGCCCCTCCGGGGTCGGCAAGTCGGCGGTGGTCAACGAGCTGCACAAGTTGCTGGTCATGCGCGGGCACTTCGTCGCCGGCAAGTTCGATCAGCTGAACCGCGCGGTCCCCTACGCGCCCATCTCCAGCGCCTGCCGCGACCTCCTGCGCTCGATCCTGGCCAAGCCGTCGGCCGAGCTGGCGACCTGGGCCGCGCGGCTCCGCACGGCGCTCGGTCCCAACGGCAAGGTGGTCGTGGATCTGGTGCCGGAGCTCGAGCTGGTGATCGGCGTGCAGCCGCCGGCTCCCGAGCTCGGACCCAGCGAGTCGCAGAATCGCTTCGAGCTGGTCTTCCGGCGCTTCGTGCAGGTGTTCGCCGCCGAGCAGCACCCGCTGGTCGTCTTCCTCGACGATCTGCAGTGGGCCGACGCCGCGTCGCTCCGGCTGCTGACCGTGCTCTTGACCTCGCCGGAGCGGGGTCACCTGCTCGTCCTCGGTGCCTACCGCGACGGCGAGGTCGGCCCGGGCCACGGGCTGACCCACGCCCTCGCCGAGCTGGAGGCGTCGGGCGCGCCGGCCCGCTCGATCACCCTCGCGCCGCTGGGCGCGGACGACGTGCGCCAGCTGTTCGCGGACGCGCTCGGCTGCGCCGACGACCACGTGGCGCCGCTGGCCGACCTGGCGCTGCGCAAGACCCTCGGCAACCCGTTCTTCCTCACCCAGTTCCTGACCACGCTGGTCGACCAGCGCCTGCTGGTGTTCGACGCCGCGGCCCGCGCGTGGACCTGGCAGCTCGACCTCATCGACGAGGTCATGGTCACGGCCAACGTCATCGACCTCCTGATCGACCGCATCCATCGCCTCCAGCCCGCGACCCAGGAGGTGCTGCGGATCGCCTCGTGCATCGGTCACCACTTCGATCTCGAGACCCTGGTGACGGCGATGAGCCGGTCGACCGCGTCGGTGGCCGATGCGCTGTGGGAGCTGCTCAGCGACGGCCTGCTGGTCCCGCTCGACGAGCGCTACCAGTACGTGCGGAGCGCGGAGGAGGACGCCGACACCGCGGCGGTGGCGCCTCACCTCAACGCCGGCTATCGCTTCCTGCACGACCGGGTGCAGCAGGCTGCCTACGCGCTCATCGAGCCGGCCCGTCGGGCGGCGGTGCACCTCCAGATGGGGCGGTTGCTCGTGCTCAAGAGCGGCGACGCGCCGCCGGACGATCTCCTGTTCGAGATCGTCAACCACCTCAACCTCGGGGCTGCCCTCATCGTCGACGTCGCCGAGCGGCGGATGGTGGCGCAGCTCGATCTCAGGGCCGGCCGTCGGGCGCGCGACTCGGCCGCCCACGACGCCGCGCTCGGCCTCCTCGGCCATTGCCTGACCCTGCTCGGAGAGGGCGCCTGGGCGACCGACCACGAGATCGCCCACGCGGCCCACTTCGCCACCGCCGAATGCCACGAGGCGATGGGTCGCTTCGAGGCCGCGTTCGCCGCGCTCGATGCCCTGGATCGAGAGGCCCGATCGGCGGAGCATCGAGCCGCCGCGCGGGCGTGCCGGGTCCGGGTGCTGATCAAGACCAACCGCATGGCCGAGGCCTGCGCTGCCGGGGTCGAGGCCGCCGCCATTCTGGGTCTCGAGCTGCCGACCGAGCCCGGCGCGCTCGGCGCCGCCAACCAGACGGCGTTCGCCGCCCTCCAGCAGGCGCTCGCCGGGCGGGACAGCTCACTCGTCGACCTCCCGGTCATGAGTGACCCGCACGCGCTCGCGCTGGCGCATGCCCTCTCCACCCTGATCCCCGCCGCCTTCATGTCCAACCACGACCTCTATGCGCAGGTGGTGGTCCAGGAGATCTCCCTCTCGCTCCGCTTCGGCAACCCGCCCGACGCGGCCCAGTTCTATCCCAGCTATGCCCTGCTCCACGGGCTCATCACCGGCGATCGCGCGGCCGCGTACCGGATGGCCCGGGTCGGCGTCACCCTGGCCGGACGGCCGCCCCATCGCCGGTCTGCCTCGGTCGCCCACTTCGTCTTCGGCATGTTCCTCTCCCACACGCAGGTGCACGTGTCCGAGAGCCTGGAGCACCTGCGCCTGGGGCTCCGCGTCGGTCTCGAGACCGGGGACCACATCATCGTCGGCTACTGCGCCGCGATGATCCCGGTCATGCGGTTCTCCGCCGGAGACAACCTCGGTGACATCGCCCTCGAGATCGCGGAGAGCGCCGCTCTGCTGAAGAGCATCGGCGATCGGATCAACTGGTCCCTCCTGTCCTCCCTGGCGCAGGTCATCGACGGGCTTCGCGGGAGGGCCGACGCCAGGCCGTCCGCCGGCAGCGGCGCGGAGGCGGAAGCGCGGGCGAGCGCCCTCGCCATGAACCCGTTCCTGCTCGGGACCCATCGGCTGGTGAACATGGTCCCGCCCTCCCTGGCAGGCGACTCGGCCGCGGTGCTGGCCAGGGCGGCCGAGGTCGACCAGGTCGCCGAGTTCGTGAGCGGCATGGTCCTGGCCGTCGATCACGTCTTCTACCGCGCGCTGGCTCGCGTCGGCTTGCTCGGCGGGGCGTCACCGGAAGAGCGCGCGGCGCTCGATCGCGACCTCGACGCCGACGAGGAGACCCTGCGCGGCTGGGCCGCGTCGGCGCCGGCCAACCACGCCCACCGCAGCGAGCTGGTCGCGGCGGTGCGCGCGGAGGCGAGCGGCCAGGACGAGCAGGCCATGCACTTCTTCGACCGCGCCATCGCGCTGGCGCGCGAGAACGGCTTCGCCCATCACGAGGCGCTGGCCAACGCGCTGTGCGGCCAGTTTCACCTCGACAAGGGCCGGATCAAGATCGCGCGCCTGTACCTCATGGATGCGTTCCACGGGTATCACGCGTGGGGGGCGACGGCCAGGGCGCAGGACCTGGCCGCGCGGCACCCGGAGCTGCTCGCCGACGTGACCGCGCCGCAGCAGAAGAACGCCCCGATCACGGGGGAGACCGGCCTCACCGCGTCGGTCGGGCTCGACGTCGCGGCCGCCATGCGCATGATGCAGGCGATCGCCAGCGAGCTGGTCCTCGGCAACCTCATCGAGTGCCTGATGCGCAGCCTGGTCCAGAACGCGGGCGCCCAGCGCGGCTTCCTGGTCGTGCAGCGCGACGACCGGCTGCTGCTGTCGGCCGCGGTTTCGGTCGAGCCGGACCAGGTGCGCCTCGACCTCGCCCAGGACCTCGAGACCAGTCAGGAGCTCTCGGCCGCCGTGGTCCACTACGTGGCGCGAAGCCGCACGCCGGTGGTGATGGCGAACGCGGCCCTGGATGGCCGCTTCGCCGGCGACCCGTACATCGCCCGAGCCCGGCCCCGATCGATCCTGTGCGTGCCGATGGTCCACCAGGGCCGGCTGAGCGGCGTCATGTACATGGAGAACAACGTCGCGACCAGCGTCTTCGATCCGGCGCGGGTCGAGCTGATCCAGTTCCTCGCCGCCCAGGCCGCCATCGCGATCGAGAACGCCACCCTGTACCAGGAGCTGGAGAGACGGGTCGCCGAGCGGACCGCCGCGCTCGCCGCCGCCAACGAGCACCTCCGGGACAGCCTGGAGCAGCTCGGCGACGCGCAGCGCAGCCTCATCGACATGTCGCGCCAGGCCGGGATGGCCGACGTGGCCCGCTCGATCCTCCACAACGTCGGTAACGTGCTCAGCTCCGTCAACGTGTCGGCCGGCGTGATCCGCAACGTCGTCGACGAGTCCAAGGCGTGGAACCTGGGCAAGATCGCCGACCTGTTCAGCGACCACCGGGACGACCTGGTCCACTTCCTGTGCGACGACCCGCGCGGCAAGCAGCTGCCCGGGTACCTCGCGAAGCTGGCCGAGGTGCTCGGCGGAGAGAAGGCGACCATCCTCGAGGAGCTCCAGACGCTGGCCGACAGCATCGACCACATCAAGATCATCGTCGCCATGCAGCAGTCCAACGCGACCATGGGCGGCATGCTGGAGACGGTGAAGATCGCCGATCTGCTGGAAGAGGCGATCCGGTTCGACGTGCTGGCGGCCCGAGAGCTCGGCACCGAGAGCGTCGACATCGTCCGCGACTACTCGGAGGTTCCGAGCTCCGCGATGGATCGCCACAAGGTCCTTCACATCGTCCTCAACCTGCTCAGCAACGCGCGGCGGGCGGCGAGCGCGGCGAGCGAGCCCACGATCTTGCTCCGCTGCAGCACCGCCGGTGGACGCATCGTCGTCCGGGTCGAGGATCACGGGGTCGGCATCCCGGCCGAGAACCTCCAGCGCATCTTCAACTTCGGGTTCACGACCAGGAGGAAGGGCCAGGGCTTCGGCCTTCACTCCTGCGCCAATGCCGCCGCGGAGATCGGCGGGACCCTGAGCTGTCGGAGCGAGGGGCTCGGCCAGGGCGCGATCTTCACCCTCGACTTTCCCCTGCAGGCGGCAGGGGCGGCCCAGCGCTCCACGGCGGCGCCGTCCTGAGCCGCCCCGGGCCGGCCCTTGGCCGCCCCTCGGCCGGGCCGACCCGCCCGACCGACCCAGCGTCCCCGCCGGACCCGAACAAACGCCAGGTCGGCGCGATCGAGGCGGGCGGATATATCGACGTATTGCCCGCGCGAGTGCTAGATGAGGCGGATGGCGTTCGAGCAAGAACAGCGGGCGGCGCTCAGGATCCTCGAGGGGATCGAGGAAGGCACCATGAGCGCGAGCGAGTCGCAGGGGGTCGTCGAGGAGGCGGATCCCGCGCTCATCTACCTGATCTTCACGTGGTTGCGAAAGCGCTACGCGGACCATCCGAACTCGGACGCGGTGATCGGCCGGCTCGCCGAGGTCAGCAACCGCGGGACGATCGCCGCCCGGATGAAGGAAGGCCAGGAGGACCCCGTGGTCGGGTGGTTCGAGGAAGGCCACTCCTACAAGGACTACGGGTCGAAGGAGTTCATCGAGCTCATCATCGAGAAGCTCGAGGGCTAGCGACTCGCGGCTACGTTCTGTAGTTACAACTATTTCACTTGCGAGTGAGCGCTCACTCCGCTAGGGTCGGCGCTGGTCGATGGCTCGTGCCACTGCACTGTCGGCGGATGCCCGTCGCGCGAACATCATCGCCGCGACCATCCCGCTGCTGAGGAACCACGGACCGGCGGTGACCACCGCGCAGATCGCGATGGCCGCCGGGGTCGCCGAGGGGACGCTGTTTCGGGTGTTCCCCGACAAGGAGTCGCTGATCGCGGCGGCGATCTGCAGCGCGTTCGATCCGGCGGCGGCCGAGGGTGAGCTGGCCCGGATCGACCGGTCGCTCGGGATGCGGGCGTCTCTCATCGCGGCGGTCGAGATCCTGCAGCGCCGCGTCGAGGGGATCTGGCAGCTGATGTCGATCCTCAGCATGACCGGGCCGCCCCCGGTCGATCGGGCCCGGGGGACCGAGTCCTTCCACCAGACCATCGCCGAGCTGCTCGAGCCCCATCGCCACGAGCTGCGCTGCGATCCGGTCCAGGCGGCGCGCCTGGTGCGGATGATGACGTTCGCCGGGACCCACCCGCGCATCACCGATGGCCCGCCGCTGACCGCGGCGGAGATCGTCGCGGTCGTGCTCGACGGGATCCGGACCCGTGACGAAACCGACCCGGACGGGGCCGGGGACGACATCGAGGGTGAGCCAGCATGCTGATCCGCCTCCTGCGCCGCTACCTGCGCCCCTACCGGCGCGAGCTCGCGATCGTGATCGGCCTGCAGCTGATCGCGACCATCGCCTCGCTGTTCCTGCCCAGCCTCAACGCCGAGATCATCGACCGCGGCGTCACCACCGGCGACACCGGGGTCATCGTGTCGACCGGCGCGATCATGCTGGCCGTCACCGGGCTGCAGGTCGTCTGCACGATCGCGGCGGTCTACTTCGGGGCCCGGGCGGCCATGAGCTACGGCCGCGACCTGCGCGCCGCCATCTTCCGGCGGGTCGGTGAGTTCTCGGCCCGCGAGGTGGCCGGTTTCGGCGCGCCGTCGCTCATCACCCGCAACACCAACGACGTGCAGCAGGTCCAGATGCTGGTCCTGGTGAGCTGCACGATGCTGGTCGCCGCCCCGATCATGTGCGTCGGCGGCATCGTGATGGCGCTGCGCGACGACGTGACCCTGTCGCGGCTGCTGCTGGTCAGCGTGCCGGTGCTGGCCGGGAGCATCGGCGTCCTCATCTGGCGCATGGTCCCGCAGTTCCGCGCCATGCAGCCCCGGATCGACAGCGTCAACCGGGTGCTGCGCGAGCAGATCACCGGCATCCGGGTGGTGCGCGCGTTCGTGCGCGAGCCGGCCGAGGCCGCCCGGTTCGGCGCCGCCAACGACGCGCTGACCGTCACCGCGCTGCGGGTTGGCCGGCTCCAGGCGCTGATGTTTCCGATGGTGATGCTGGTGTTCAACGCGTCCAGCGTCGCGGTCCTGTGGTTCGGCGCGCAGCGCGCGGCGAGCGGCGGGATCGAGATCGGGGCGCTCACGGCGTTCCTCAGCTACCTGATGCAGATCCTGGTCTCGGTCATGATGGCGACGTTCCTGGCCGTCATGATCCCGCGCGCGGCGGTGTGCGCCGAGCGGATCGTCGAGGTGCTCGACACCTCCTCGTCGGTGGTGCCGCCGGCGGCCCCGATCGTGCCGACCGGCGTGCCCGGAACCGTCGAGCTGCGCGCGGCCGAGTTCCGCTACCCGGGCGCCCGCGCGGCGGTCCTGGCCGACATCTCGTTCACCACCCACCCCGGCCAGGTCACCGCGATCATCGGCAGCACCGGGGCCGGCAAGACCACCCTCCTCGACCTGATCGCGCGGCTGATCGACGCCACCGCCGGCGAGATCCGCGTGGCCGGCACCGACGTCCGCGAGATCGATCCGGAGGTGCTGTGGGCCCGGATGGGGCTGGTGCCGCAGCGGCCCTACCTGTTCTCGGGCACGGTCGCCAGCAACCTCAGGTTCGGCAACCCGGCCGCGACCGACGCCGAGCTGTGGTCCGCGCTCGAGGTGGCGCAGGCGCGCGACTTCGTCGAGGCGATGCCGGAAAAGCTCGACGCGCCGATCGCGCAGGGTGGCACCAACGTGTCGGGCGGGCAGCGCCAGCGGCTGGCGATCGCCCGCGCGCTCCTGCGCGACCCGGAGATCTACCTGTTCGACGATTCGTTCTCGGCGCTCGACCTGGCCACCGATGCCCGGCTGCGCGCCGCGCTCCGGCCCCGCACCCGCCACGCCGCGGTCATCTCGGTGGCCCAGCGGGTGTCGAGCATTCGCGACGCCGATCAGATCATCGTGCTCGACGCCGGGGTCATCGTCGGCCGCGGCCGACACGCGGAGCTGCTCCGCGACTGCCCGACCTACGTGGAGATCGTCAGCTCGCAGATGAGCGCGGAGGAGGCGGCATGAGCGACCCATCGTCCAGCCGGAGAGCGTCGCCACCGCCGGCGCGCGGGCCGTTCGGCGCCGGTCTTGGCGCCGCTCCGCCCCAGAAGGCCAAGGCGTTCAAGTCGTCGGCGCGGCGCCTGATCGGGCAGCTGGCGCCGGAGCGCCGCGGGGTCCTCCTGGTCATCGGACTCGCCGTGGTGAGCGTCGTCCTCTCGGTGAGCGGACCGCGGCTGCTCGGGCGCGGCACCGACATCATCTTCGCCGGGCTGGCCGGCCAGCACCTGCCGGCCGGGATGTCCAAGCACCAGGCGCTCGACGCGATGCGGGCGGCGGGGCAGGTCAGGACCGCCGACATGCTCGAGGCGATGAACGTCGTCCCCGGCGCCGGGATCGACTTCCACGCGCTGGCCCGCGTGCTGGCGCTGGTGATGCTCCTCTACCTGGGCGCGTCGCTGTTCGTGTGGCTGCAGAACCACCTGCTCAACTTCATCGTGCAGCGCACGGTGCTCCGCCTGCGCGCGGCGGCCCAGGACAAGCTCAACCGCCTGCCGCTGGCCTACTTCGACACCCGGCCGCGCGGCGAGCTCCTCAGCCGGGTCACCAACGACATCGACAACATCGCGACCAGCCTGCAGCAGACCCTGAGCCAGATCCTCATCGGCCTCCTGACCGTCATCGGCGTGCTGGTGATGATCCTGATCCTCTCCCCGCTCCTGGCGCTCATCGCGCTGGTCACCGTGCCGTTGTCGATCCTGGTGACCGCCCGGATCGCGCGGCGGGCGCAGAAGCGGTTCGTCGCCCAGTGGACCCACGTCGGCGCGCTGAGCGGCCAGATCGAGGAGGCGTTCACCGGCCACGCGCTGGTCAAGGTGTTCGGCCGCCAGCGCGACATCGAGGGCCGCTTCGCCGGAAAGAACGAGGAGCTGTTCCAGGCCAGCCTGCGCGCCCAGCTCCTGTCCAGCGTCATCATGCCGGCCATCACCTTCATCGGGAACCTGAACTACGTGGCGATCGCGGTGGTCGGCGGGCTGCGGGTCGCCTCCGGCGCGATGCTGCTCGGCAGCGTCCAGGCGTTCATCCAGTACTCGCGCCAGTTCTCGCAGCAGCTCGGCCAGCTGTCCTCGATGGCCAGCGTGCTGCAGTCGGGGGTCGCCTCGGCCGAGCGCGTGTTCGAGCTACTCGACGCCGAGGACCAGCGGCCCGACGCGTCGGCGCCGGCCGCCCTCGAGCCGCACGTCCGCGGCGAGGTCGTGTTCGAGCACGTCAGCTTCCGCTACCGGCCGGATCAGCCGCTGATCGAGGATCTGTCGCTGTCCGCGTCGCCCGGGCAGACCATCGCGATCGTCGGCCCGACCGGCGCCGGCAAGACCACCCTGGTCAACCTGCTCATGCGCTTCTACGAGCTGGACAGCGGGCGCATCCTGCTCGACGGGGTCGACATCGCCCAGCTGCCGCGCGCGGCGGTCCGCGGCGAGATCGGCATGGTCCTCCAGGACACCTGGCTGTTCGGCGGCACCATCCGCGACAACATCGCGTACGGCCGGCTCGGCGCCAGCGAGGCCGATATCGTCGCGGCGGCCCGGGCGACCTACGTCGACCGCTTCGTCCGCCACCTGCCCGACGGCTACGACACGGTGATCGACGAGGAGGGCACCAGCGTCAGCGCCGGCGAGAAGCAGCTGCTCACCATCGCGCGCGCCTTTCTCATGGATCCGGCGATCCTGGTCCTCGACGAGGCCACCTCGTCGGTCGATACCCGGACCGAGGTCCTGGTCCAGCACGCGATGGCCGCGCTCCGCGCCGACCGGACCAGCTTCGTCATCGCCCATCGACTGTCGACCATCCGGGACGCCGATCTGATCCTGGTGATGGACGGCGGCCGGATCGTGGACCAGGGCACGCACACCGAGCTCCTGGCCCGCGGCGGCGAGTACCGCGCGCTCTATCACGCGCAGTTCGCCGCCGCCTGATCGCGGGCTACGACTGCTCGGTGTCGAACAGGGTCAGGCAGCGCTCGAGCGATCGCGAGAAGTCGGCCAGCTCGAAGCTGAGGATCTTGACCGAGAAGCCGAGCTCGCCGCGCATGCACGCCTCGAGCTGGCCGCCGAGCGAATCGGGCGGGACGAACTGGCCGGAGAAGCGGACCAGCGGCTCGACCGACAGGCGCGGGCCGGCCACCCCGTAGAACACCACGTTGACCTCGGGCCGCGCGTACGCCTCGACCAGCACGTCGGCGCTGGCGTCGAGCTGGACCGGGTCGAACGACGCGTCGAACGAGGGCTCGGCGGTCGTGGTCCAGTCGCCGTCCTCGAAGGTGGCGCCGATCTCGATCTCGGCGGTGGCGTCGATGCCGGTCTGCAGCGACGCCTGGGCCCCGGCGTGCGCGTTGAACCCGACGAACACGTCGAGGTTGGCGGTGCCGACGATCGGCAGCGGGCCGAACGGGGTCGGGGCCACGAACGTGAACGGATAGCTGAGCAGCGGCGTGGGGCCGTTCACGTCGATCTCCTGGGCGAAGTCGAGGGCGCCACCGGCCTGGGCCACGACCTGGAGATCGGCGCTGAAGCTGCCGGTCACCGACCCGCTCAGGCGATTGATCTTGCCGGGGAAGCCGATCGACATGTCGAAGTCGACCGCGGGCGAGAAGTGGAGGCCGCCGCTCGGGATGAAGACCTGGAGCGGAACCCCGCCCACGTCGCCGTCGAAAAGGACCGTGTTGGACAGGTCGATGAGGTCGAACCCGGCGCAGGTGGCGCCGGCGGGGCAGTTCACCTGCGAGAAGCCGCCGGCCGGGACCAGCTGGGCGGCGATGTCGCCCTCCAGGATCGCGTCGGCCAGCGATGCCGGCTCGGTCACCACGTCGATCGTCCTGTCGCCCCGGTCGATCGACATGACCCGGCGGACATAGCCGCCGCCGCGCTCGCCGACCACCAGGCTGCCGACCTGGATGTCGACCGCGCTGGTGTCGGTCTTCCACAGGAACCGCAGCCCGTCGGGCGAGACCTCCACGTCTTCACAGTTGGGGTTGTTCTCCATCAGACGGAGCTCATCGGCGGTCTCCACCTCGCCCTCACCGGCGGCGATGGTGCCGGAGGTGCATCCGGCGGCGAGGGTCGAGCTCAACAGGAGGGCGAAGGACAGGGGGCGCATGCGGCTCCTCGATAGGGGTTGCGCCCGACCACTGCAAAGGGGGTGCCCTACCCGGAGCGGTCCTCAGTTGCCTGAATATCGATGGGTTGGGCCCTGGTTATCCGCGGAATCTTGCATTGTCGTGCCGTGGGTGGGACCGGAGCCCACCCCACTGCCTTTGGCCGTTAGCGGCAAACCGAGTTGCCACTCCGCTCGGGGTACCTATTACTGACGGGGTCGTATGTGGCTCGTCCGGATCGCGCTTCGCCGCCCGTACACCTTCATCGTGATGGCGATGCTCACCGTCGTGGTCGGCGTCCTGTCGATCCTTCGCATGCCGACGGACATCTTCCCGAACATCGACATCCCGGTCATCTCGGTGATCTGGAACTACGGCGGGCTGTCACCCGAGGAGATGGAGAAGCGCATCGTCAACAACTTCGAGCGCTTCCTCACGACCGTGGTGAGCGACATCGACCACATGGAGAGCCTGTCGCTGACCGGCAAGTCGGTGGTGAAGGTCTATCTGCAGCCGGACGCCGACATCGACCAGGCCATCGCGCAGACCACCGCCGTGGCGCAGTCGGCGGTCAGGCAGATGCCGCCGGGCGCCACGCCACCGCTCATCATGCGCTACAGCGCGACCAGCGTGCCGATCATGCAGGTGGCGCTGCAGAGCGACTCGCTGTCCGAGCAGCAGCTGTTCGACCTCGGCACCAACTTCATTCGCGCGGACATCGCGACCATCCGAGGCGCGCAGCTGCCGAACCCCTACGGCGGCCGCCAGCGCCAGATCATGATCGACATCGACCCGCAGCGCCTCCACGCGGCCGGCCTGTCGCCGCGTGACGTGCAGGCCGCGCTCAGCGCGCAGAACGTCACCCTGCCGTCCGGCACCGCCAAGATGGGCACCAACGAGTACCCGATCTTCGTCAAGTCGAGCCCCGAGGCGGTCGACGAGCTGGGCGCGATCCCGTTGAAGACGGTGGGCGACACGACCGTGTTCGTCCGCGACGTGGCCGACGTCCGCGACGGCAACGCGCCGCAGACCAGCATGGTCCACGTCGAGGGGCGCCGATCGGTGCTGATGTCGATCCTGAAGAACGGGGACGCCTCGACCCTCGACGTCAACGCGCGCATCAAGGAGACCCTGCCGCTGGCGGTCAAGCGGCTGCCGAAGGAGGCGCAGGGCCACGTGCAGGTCAAGCTGCTCTTCGATCAGTCGGTGTTCGTGCGCGCCTCCATCGACGGGGTCGTGCGCGAGGCGCTGATCGCGGCCGGCCTGACCGCGCTCATGATCCTCCTCTTCCTCGGCAGCTGGCGCTCCACGCTGATCGTCGTGGTCAGCATCCCGCTGTCGATCCTGGCCTCGATCGCCCTCCTTCACGCGCTCGGTCAGACCCTCAACGTCATGACGCTGGGCGGGATGGCGCTGGCGGTCGGCATCCTGGTCGACGACGCCACCGTCGCCATCGAGAACATCCACCGCAACTTCGCGCAGCGGAAGCCGTTCATCCGGGCGATCGTCGACGGCGCCCAGCAGATCGCGGTGCCGGCGTTCGTGTCGACCCTCTGCATCTGCATCGTCTTCGTGCCCATCTCGTTCCTGACCGGCGCGGCGCGCTCGCTGTTCGTGCCGCTCGCGCTCGCGGTCGTGTTCGCGATGCTGATGTCCTATCTCCTGTCGCGGACGCTGGTGCCGACCCTGGTCCGCTACCTCCTGGCCCGCGAGGCGGTCCACCACGCGCCGGGCCGGTTCTTCGCCGCCTTCGATCGCGGGTTCGACCGGTTCCGCGGCTCCTACGGCCGCTACCTGGCCTGGGCGCTGCAGAACCGCGCGCTGGTGGTGGCGGGGTTCGTCCTGTTCGTGATCGGCTCGGTCTCGCTCCTGCCGCTGGTCGGCAGGGACTTCTTCCCGACCGTCGACGCCGGCCTCATCAAGCTCCACGTCCGCGGCGTGCCGGGCACGCGGCTGGAGGAGAGCGAGAAGCGCATCGCCGCGATCGAGAGCACGATCCGGAAGGTGATCGATCCAGAGGACATGGGCTCGTTGCTCGACGTCATGGGCATCCCGTCGTCCGGAATCAACCTGTCGCTCAGCGAGGGGGCGCTCATCTCGTCGGCCGACGCGCAGATCATGATCTCGCTCGAGCCCGGCCATCGCCCCACCGCCGAGTACGTCCGCGAGCTGCGCGAGGTCCTGCGCCGGACCTACTCCGACACCACCTTCTTCTTCCTGGCCCCGGACATCTCGACGCAGGTGCTGAACTTCGGCCTGGCCGCGCCGATCGACGTCCAGGTGGTCGGGCCGGTCGGCAGCGAGGACGAGTCGCTGGCCCTGGCCGAGAAGCTGGCCGCCCGGATCGCGGCGGTGCCGGGCGCGGTCGATGTCCACCTGGCTCAGGTCCAGCGGGTTCCGTCGCTCGAGATCGAGGTCGATCGCACGGCCGCCGCGCAGGCCGGCGTGACCGAGCGGGAGGTCGCCAGTGACCTCCTGGTGTCGCTGTCGTCGAGCGGGCAGGTCGCGCCGTCGTACTGGCTCGACAAGCGCGGCGTCCAGTACGTGGTCGCGGTGCAGACGCCGCAGTACGCGCTCGGCTCGGTCGAGGCGCTCGCCGCCACGCCGATCTCGACCGAGAAGGGCACCCAGACCCTGGGCAACCTGGCCACGGTCCGGCGCACCACCGGCCCGGACAACGTCACCCACTACAACGTCCGGCGCACCTTCGACGTCCAGCTGAATGTCGAGGGCACCGATCTCGGCACGGTCGCCGACGCGGTCAACGAGATCGTCGCCGAGGCGAACAAGGATCTGCCGCGCGGGACGACCATCGCGGTTCGCGGCCAGGTCGAGAGCATGGACTCCTCGTTCCGCGGCCTCGGTTACGGCTTGCTCTTCGCCATCCTGCTGGTCTACTTGCTCATGGTCGTCAACTTCCAGTCATGGCTGGATCCGGTCGTCATCCTGATGGCGCTTCCCGGCGCGCTGGCCGGGATCGCGTGGATGCTGTTCCTGTCGCACACGACGCTGAGCGTGCCGGCGCTGATGGGATCGATCATGTGTGTCGGCGTCGCGACCGCCAACAGCATCCTGGTGGTGACCTTCGCCAACGACCAGCGCGGGATCGGGCGCGGCGCGCGCGACGCCGCGCTTGCCGCCGGCATGACCCGCCTGCGCCCGGTCCTCATGACCGCGGCCGCGATGATCATCGGCATGCTGCCGATGGCGCTGGGCATGGGCGAGGGCGGCGAGCAGAACGCCCCGCTCGGCCGGGCGGTGATCGGCGGCCTGCTGCTCGCCACCGTCACGACCCTGTTCTTCGTCCCGGTCATGTACAGCCTGCTGCGGCGACGGCCACCGAGATCGCAGGTCCTGGAGATCGGGGAGTGAGCGGGCCCGAGGGGTCAGCGCGGCCCGAGCGACCCGAGCCGTTCGATCAGCCGGTCGACGAGGATCTCGGGTTCGAGATGCCGCAGCCGGCGGTCCTGTCGCGGCGGCGGGTGGTGGTGATCCTGGCCGGGCTCGCGGTGGCTGGCGGCGTGGCCTTCGCGATCGGGTACTGGCCGCGTGCAGAGGCGGAGGCGGAGCTCGCCACCGAGACCGCGGCCGGCGCGGATTCCAGGCCCCGGGTCGAGGTGATCTCGGCGACCGCGGTCACCAGCGATCACGCGCTGAACCTGACCGGCACGGTCACGGCGCTCGAGCAGACCACCCTCTACCCGCGGGTGTCCGGCTACGTGCGGCGCTGGCTGGTCGACATGGGCGACAAGGTGGAGGAGGGCCAGCTGCTCGCCGAGATCGACGTGCCGGAGACGGACGCCGCGCTCCTGCAGGGGCGCGCGCAGCTGGTCCAGGCCCAGGCCGCGCTGGTCGACGCCAAGGCGGCTCGCACTCTGTCGCAGGCCAACCTCGCCCGCTACCAGCACCTCGGCAACGCCAAGCTGGTGGCCAAGGCCGACGTCGATCAGTGGCGGGCCCAGGCGGCCGGCGACGAGGCCAAGGTGCAGGTGGCCGAGGCGAACATCGCCGCGCAGCAGGCCAACGTGCGCCGGCTGGCCGACACCCAGGGGTTCGCGCGGGTGACCGCGCCGTTCGGCGGCATCGTCACCGCCCGGCTGATCGACCGCGGCGCGCTGGTCACCGACGGCAACTCGACGCCGCTCTTCCGGCTGAGCGCGATCAATCCGGTCCGGGTCATGGTCCAGGTCCCGCAGAACGTGGCGCCGAGCGTGCGGGTGGGTCTGCCGACCCGCATCGTCGCGCGCGAGTACGGCGACCGTGCCTTCGACGGCCAGGTCACCCGCAGCGCCGGCGAGCTGGATCCGGCGCTGCGAACCATGACGACCGAGATCCGGGTGCCGAACCCGGACGGCGCACTCATGCCCGGGATGTACGTGCAGACCGCGCTCATGCTGCCGACCCCCCACCGGGTGGTCGAGATCCCGGCGACCGCGCTCTTCAACGACGCCCACGGCGTGCGGGTCGCGGTGGTGAGCGCCGCCGGGACGATCCACTTCGTCCCGATCGTGATCGAGCGCGACACCGGCTCGACGATCCAGGTCGCCAGCGGCCTCGAGGGGACCGAGCGCATCGTCAAGATCGCGATCGCGTCGCTGACCGAGGGCGCCGCGGTCACCGTCGCCCGGTGATTCGCTCCCGCCAGTGCACCAATTAGATGGACGCCGGCGGGGCGGCGGCGGCGCGCAGCAGCCGCGCGCTCAGCACGCTCCACACCGCGAACGACAGGCGGCGGCGATCGTGGCGCGCGATCTCGGTGCACCACAGCTCGGCCATGACCAGCTGGGTGCGCGGATCGAGATCGCCGAGCAGGAGCGGCTCCTTGTGCTCGGCGGCGTACTCACTCAGCGCCTCGGCCGACGGGCGACCGGTGTTGGCGATGACGACATCGACCGGGCGTCCGATCGCGTCCGCCACCCAGCGGGCCGCCTCGCCGGCGGTGAACCCGGCCATCCCGCGCCCCTCGGTCAAGAGGTTGGCGATGAGCACGATCGGACCCTCCACGCTGGCCAGCGCCTCTCGCACCCCGCGCACCAGCAGGGGCGGCATGAGGCTGGTGAAGAAGCTGCCCGGCCCGATGATCACCGCGTCGAACTCGCGGATCGCCTCGGCGACCGCCGGGTGAATGGGCGCCTCCGGCTCGAGCCAGAGCCGCCGCACCTGGTGCCCGCGGCTCTGCCCGTCGTCCACCTCGACCTCCCCGCGCGACTGCGAGCCATCGCTGTACTCCGCGCACACCGTGGCCGGCTGGACGCTGATCGGCCAGACCCGCCCCTTGCAGCCGAGCAGGCCGCGCAGCCCGTCGACCGCGGCCAAGAAGTCGCCGCTGTACTGCTCCATCATCGAGAGGAGCAGGTTTCCGCCCGTGTGTCCGCCGAGCCGCGCGTGCTGCTCCAGCGTGGGCAGCCGCGACAGCAACACGCGCCGCGCCTCGCCCTCGTTGCGCGACAGCGCCAGCGCGCACTTCAACACATCCCCGGGCGGCAGGACGCCGAGCTCGTCGCGCAGCTGCCCCGAGCTCCCGCCGCTGTCGAACATCGTCACCACGGCGTGCAGCCGCAGCCACGGGTTGGCCTTCAATCCCCCGAGCAAGCTGGGCAACCCGGTCCCCCCGCCCACACAGCCGACGTTCAGCTCGCGCAGCAGCATCGGTCGATCTAACCCCGTCCCCGACGGGGTGGACGATGGCGTGCCTGCTTTTCCGGCCGCGCCTGTGGATTTCCGCGCCTGGCCGCGAGCCGACGC
>DATHKR010000085.1:0-6080 GCA_035489015.1 Kofleriaceae bacterium
GAACCACACGCCGAGCATGACGTTCCACGACGGCTACCTGTACATGGCCGCGTGGCACAACAGCCGGGTCAAGCGAGTCGATCTGTCGACCATGATGGTCGAGAACTTCGCCGGCGCCGGCCGGCGCACGTACTACACCGGGGACGAGGGTCCTGCCATCCAGGCCGCGCTCGACCTCCCGAGCAGCATCGCGATCGACCCGGACGGCAACGTGGTCATCATGGACCAGGCCAATCAGGTGATCCGCTCGGTGGACAAGGACGGCATCATCCACCGCATCGCGGGGAGCTGCGTGGTCGAGGAGATCGCCACCTGCGGTGACGACGAGGCGCCGGTCGAGTGCCTCGACTCCGACAAGACCGCCTGCGGCGAGCCGATGGTCGCGTGCGCGCTGCCCTGCACGCCCGGCTACGGCGGCGACGAGGGCCCCGCGCTCGAGGCGCGCATGGCCCAGCCGTTCGGGCAGATGGCGTACCCGGCCGGTCGCATCGCCTACGACGGCAGCGGCAACCTCTACTTCGCCGACAGCAACAACAACCGCATCCGCATGATCGACACCGACGGGATCATGCACACGGTCGCGGGAACCGGCGAGGCCGGTTACTCCGGCGACGGCGGGCCGGGGACCGAGGCGCGCATCAACACGCCGGTGGACGTCGAGGTCGCCGCCGATGGCACCGTCTACTTTGCCGACGTCTACAACAGCTGCATCCGCAAGGTCGACACCTCGGGCGTCATCTCGACCGCCGTGGGACAGTGCAGCCCCAAGCGGGGCGACTGGGGCTTCGAGGGGGATGGCGGCCATCCTGAGGATGCGCGGCTCAACCGGCCGTTCGGCATCCAGCTGGACGGACCGGACCGGATGTACGTGTCGGACTCGTACAACAACCGCATCCGGGTCGTGAACTTCTGACCTGATGCGCCGGCGGCGCGGCGGGCTGGTCGCTCGTCCGCGCCGCTTCGTTCATTTTCCGAGGGTGGTTAGCCTGATGTCGACGACGAGACGCGCCTGGGCGGCGCCCCTCTTCTTGATCCTCGCGAGCGGGTGCGGCGACGACGACGGTGGAAGCGCCAGCGACGCCGGATCGAGCGACGCCGGCAGCTGCCTCTGGCCGATGGAGTCGTCGACCCCAGGCGGCGAGCTCGAGATCGGGACCGGCGTGCGCGGGTTCGAGCCGATGCCGGACGAGCTGCAGTTCATCGCTGGCACGCAAAGCGGAACGTTCCTGATCCTGCACGCCCGCATGAAGGGCCTCGAACCGGGCAACGCGGACGACTTCCTCGATCCGCGGAACCCGAGGACCCGGTTCTCCGCGACGCTGTTCGACGGCACGGTGGTCGGGCGCGGGTGCCCCAGCACGCAGGGATACAAGCCCTCGGAGGAAGAAGGCTACTTCGAGCGGAAGTCGTACCAGAACCTCGAGTTCCTTCCGTTCGCGCTCGGCGAGAAGGCGTTCGACACCACGGTGAAGCTCAGAGTCGAGATCATCGACGCCGACGGCCGCTACGCCGTGGACGAGAAGGACGTCCTCTGCCCGGCCCCGACGGGCTGGAACGACGCGGGTCCGACCGACGCGGGAATCATCGACGGCGGCCCGGCCGACGCGGGCCCCGCCGACGCCGGCGCCGACGCGGCGCTCTGATCGCCCTCGCGCCCGCCCGGCGCGTCAGCGCAGGCCGTGGCGCCAGAGGAGGCGGTAGAGGTACTTGCGATCGATCGCGGCGGTCCGGGCCGCGGCGGAGACGTTGCCGGCGTGGCGGGCGAGGAGCTCCTCGAGGTAGCGCTTCTCGAAGTCCTTGTTCCAGCTGTCGCGGGCGGCCTTGAAGTCGAGGTCGGTGGCGGCCTCGAGCTCGGGTGCGCCCGGATCGGCCGACGGGGCCTCCTCGCCGCCGGGGGGCGGGCGCTCGGCCAGGGCGAGGCAGCGCTCGATGTAGTTGCGGAGCTCGCGGACGTTGCCGGGCCACGGGTGCCGGGCGAGGTCGGCGTAGCAGGACTCGGTGCGGAGCGCCGCCGCTTCGGGCTGATCGGCCAGCTTGAGCCGGCGGAGGACGTTCTCGACCAGGAGCGGCAGGTCCTCGGGGCGTTCGCGCAGGGCTGGCAGGCGGACCTCGAGGACGGCGAGTCGATAGTAGAGATCGGAGCGGAAGCGGCGGGCGTTGACCTCGCCGCGCAGGCTGCGGTTGGTGGCGGCGATGACGCGCACGTCCACCGGGGCCCAGCGGGTGGCGCCGACTCGCTTGAACTCGCGCCGCTCGAGCACCCGGAGCAGCTTGGGCTGGAGCTCGGGGCCGAGCTCGCCGATCTCGTCGAGGAAGATGGTGCCGCCGGCCGCCATCTCGAAGGCGCCCTGGCGCGCCGCCACCGCGCTGGTGAAGGCACCCCGCTCGTGGCCGAACAGCTCGCTCTCGAGGAGGTCGGGCGGGACCGCGCCGCAGTCGACCACCACGAGCGGGCCGGCCCGACGCGAGCTGGCCGAGTGGACCGACTCCGCCGCGACCTCCTTGCCGGTCCCGGTCTCTCCCTCGAGCAGGAGCGTGGCGTCGGACGCCGCGGCCTTGGCCAGGCGGGCGAAGACCGCGCGCATCGCCACCGAGCGGCCGACCATGCCGCCGAACCGCTCCTCCTCGGCGACCGGCATCTTGACCGGCTCGTCACCCAGCTCGAAGCGGAGCTGGGTCCGCCCGATGCCGAGCGTGGCGCCGTCGGCCAGGTGGGCGTGCACGATCGAGACGCCGTCGACGAAGGTGCCGTTGCGGCTGCCCAGGTCGCGCACCCCGATGCGCCCGCTCTCGACCCCGACCTGGCAGTGGAACCGCGACACCGTGGTATCGCGCAGGATGAGGTCGGCCCGCTCGTGGGTGCCGATCGTGAAGCTGTCGGAGATTGCGGCGAAGACCGCGCCGGCGTCCGGGCCGCCGATCACCCGCAGCCGCATCGGCGGCACCGGCGCGTAGGTGTCGGGACCGACCCCGACAATGGCCGAGGTGGTCGGCAGGGTCGCCGCCTGCGCCTCGCCCTCGTCGCCCGCCATGGCTGCGACCTTATCGCATCTGGCGAGGGTCGGGCTTGCGGGACATGACCACGGTGACGAGGTTCTTGCTCTTCACCTTGAACTCGATCGGGTGGACGCTGACCGTGAAGCCGGCCTTGTCGTAGTAGCAGGCCGCGGCGGCGCAGCGGTCCTTGGTGTACCCGGCCGCCAGCATCACCTTCTCGAAGGCGGGCTGCGCCTCGCTCGCGCTGGTCCACGAGTAGGAGCGCAGCTTGAGCTCTTCGGGCGAGGACGAGCAGACCCGGGTCTTGTCCTCTTCGATCGGCAGAGCGAGGTCGGTCCAGGGCGCGCCGAGCTCGGCCGACTTCTCGCAGCCGGCGCCGAAGCTGGTCTTGCGGCAGCCGGCCGCGAGCAGGGTCGAGGCGAGCGAGACGCAGAGCACGAGACTGGTTCGGTTCATTCGTTCGTTCCTCCGTGTTGGCGAGCCTGGACGCGAGGAGCAAGCGCCATGCCCGCCGGCGCGGCCGCGCGAGCACGCGCAATACGGACCGTGGCGAGCGTGCTGGCGACCGGCGGTCCGCCGCGGGTGTGGCCGCGAGCGCCACAGGTGTCGCCGGGGCGGCCTCGTGGCCGTCCGGCCGGCTCTCCTGCAGATCCTCGCCGCGACTCGCCGGATCCGGCGGCATGTCGCTTGCTGAACGGTCCGACGTCCGCCGGCTGATCGGTCGGACGAGCTGATCCCTTCAGGAGGTTCGCGATGACATCGCTCCGCTTCGTCTCATGTACCGTGCTGCCCGCCGCCCTCTGCCTCGCCCTCGCCGGCACCGCGTCGGCCCGGCCGAGGCCCGACACCGACGGCAACATCACCGCCTACGACTACGCCGGCAAGTCGGTGCTCATCGTGGTCGAGTGCCAGCGCGGCTCGCTCGGGCCCGAGTACCCGAAGTGCCTGGAGCGGGTCAGGACCGAGGCGTACGACCACGTCTGCCGGCCCGGCGTCGGCAAGGAGATCGCCGGCAAGACCCACTACAAGTACCGCATGGGCGCGATCAAGACGCTCCTGTCCGACAGCCTGGCGTGCGGCGCGGGCGGCGGCGGCGGCGCGGGCGCCGGCGGCGACGACTCGGGCAGCGGCGACGGCGGCGGCGGCGACAGCGACGAGCGCGTCCACGACCGCAAGGGGTCGTGCGGGGCGTACGAGCTCGACGGCACGGTGATCGTCGAGCGCCGCTGCCTCCTGCGCAGCGGCGGCAAGGTCTACGACTACGTCAGCTGCGGCCAGCGCGTGCGCGACCGGGCCAAGGAGCTCATCTGCCGCGACAAGGGCAAGGGCATGCACAAGTACATGTACCGGTCGGGCGAGACCAAGCCGAGCCAGAGCAGCGTCTTCTGCAAGAACTGATCGGGAGATCGACCGGGACGCCGGCGCGCGCCGAGGCCCTGCCCGCTCACAGCCCCTGCACGAGATAGAGGGTCGACAGCCGGCGCCGGCAGGTGAAGGCGTAGCTGTCGGAGAGCGTGCCGAGCGCGAAGGTCGAGATCTCGAGGACGCCGCTGGGATCGGGCGGCCGGAAGGTGCGCCACAGCTCGCGCGTCCTGGTGTCCAGGTCGATGCGACCGACGTCGATCCGCGTTCCCCCCAGGCGCGCGACGTAGAGGGCGCGGCGAGTGCGGAAGCGGGCGAAGCCCTCCCCCGGCTGAGCGCCCGGCGCCGGCCGCACCTCGCCCCCCTCGTTGCCGCCCGGATCGACGTCGAGCGAGACCAGGACCAGGAGGTCGGTGGACGCCTCCACCAGCGCGACCTGCTTGCTGTCGCTGGAGATCGAGCCGCCGATCGGCGGTAGCTCGAGCCCCGGCCGCCCGATCCGCCGGCGCGCGCCGCTGGCCAGCTCGACGAGGTAGATCTCCTCGGGCTGGCCGGCGCGCGTCACCCCGACCAGGACGAGATCGCCGTCCGGCGCCACCGCCGCCTTGCCGATCGGCCGGAGGTCGCCGATCGGGACCGGGCGCGGCTCGCCGCCGCCGGTCGGCACCAGCGCGAGCGAGGCGCGGTCCGGGGCGATGACGAGCGCGCCGCTCGCGTTCTCGAGCAATCCGCCCGGGAATCCCTCGGCGACCGCGACCGCCGGTGAGCCGTCGCTCCGGCGGATCAGCACGCGTGGGTGGGCCCGGTCCGGCGCGCCGTCGATCGGCTGGCCGTCGCCCATGAGGAACGTGCGGCCGTCGCGGCTGACGTCGTACACCGACGAGCCGTCCAGCCAGGAGAGATCGAGCGGCGGATCGTTCCGTCGCCCGGCCCAGACCAGGAGATCGATCTCGTCGCGGCGCACCAGCGCGCTGCCGTCCGGCGCCACGTCCTCGAGCGCGATGCCGCCGGGCGCGCTGGCGAGGGTGCGCACCGCGCCGCCGCTCGCGCTGGCCGCGCGGAGCTCGAGCGCGCCGCCATCGGCCGCGCTGAACCAGACCTCGCGTCCGTCGGGCCGCCAGGCCAGTCCGCCGAGGACGGCCCAGTCCGGACCCAGCCGGCGCGCGCCGCCGCCGCGGTCGACCAGCTCGAGCCAGCCCCGCTCGCTCGCCAGCGACGGATGGCGCGCGATCGCGACCGCCGCGCCGTCCGGCGAGATGCGCGGCGCCCCCAGCCAGCCGCCCTTCTCCTCGAGGAGGACCGTGCCCGGCGGATACTCGAGCCGCGCCGCGCCGCCGGCCCAGCGCACCACCGCCAGCTCGCCGCCCGGCCCGTAGTCGGCCCACTGCACGTCCCGGAGCTCGGCGCGCGCGAGCGCGCCGGCGTCGAGCGGCGCGCGGGCCAGGACGCCACGGCGCGCGTGGCGCCCGGTCACCTCGACATCCACCAGCAGGGCCAGCTCGCGCCGCCGCGAGGCGGCGAGGAGGTCGGCGCCGGCCAGCTCCCGGGCCCGCGGGACCGGATCGCCGGGCGCGCCGAGGAAGATGTCGGCGGTGTCCGCGCCCCAGCGGGCCGCGTAGGCAAAGGTCGCTCCGTCGCCGGTGAAGCGCGCCTGCTCGATGAGGCCGCGCCGGAAGCTCAGCCGCGTCCACTGCGCGCGCGCGGCGGCGGCCGCCGGCTCC
>DATHKR010000086.1:0-48748 GCA_035489015.1 Kofleriaceae bacterium
GGGACGAGCTCGCCAGGAGCGCCGCGCTTCGCATGCGAAGCAGTCTAGCGCGGCCTCAGCGCGGGGCCGGCGGGGCGGCCCAGGCCACCACCAGGTCGGCGTGGTTGACCCCGGTCGGGCCGGTGACCAGCTGCGCGCCGGCGGCGGCGAGCGCAGTGGCCGCGTCGAAGGCGGCCAGGTGCGCGTCCGGATCGAGCCCGGCGGCGCGGATGCGCTCCCAGGTGGCGGCGTCGACCACCGCGCCGGCGGCGCCGCTGGTCCCGTCGATCCCGTCGGAGCCGGCCACAAGGATGGCGAGCCCGGCCGGCGCCGTCGAGCGAGGCGCGTGGGCCAGCGCGCGGGCCAGGAGCAGGGCCAGGTGATGGGCGCGCCCGCCGCGGCCCGCCTCCGGAGACAGCGCGATGGTCGGCTCGCCGCCGGCGACCAGGATGCCCGGGCCGCGGGCGAGGATGGCGGCGGCCAGGCGGCCGGCGACCTGGTCGACCGGGCCCTCGAGCCGCTCGGGCACCACCTCGACCGGACCGGCGCCGGCGCGGCGCGCCTCCTCGGCCGCGGCGTCGACCAGCGCGCCCAGGCCGAGCACCAGGATCGCGCGGTCGCGCGGGCGCGGCGAGGTCAGCCCCTCCGGCGCGAGGCCGCGCCGCCCGGCCTCGAGGTGGCGCCACACCGGCGGCGGCAACGCGTCGCGGCCAACCCGGCGCTCGACCACCTCGCATGCGTCGGCGAAGCGAGTCGGATCCGGCACCGTCGGACCGCTCGCCACCTCGGCCAGCGCGTCGCCGACCACGTCGCTCACCACCAGGGTGGTGACCCGGGCGGCGGCGGCGAGGGCCAGGCGGCCGCCCTTCACCGCCGAGAGGTGGCGGCGCACGCAGTTGAGCTCGGCGATCGGCGCGCCGGCGGCCATGAGCCGGGCGACCGCGGCGGCCTTGTCGGCCAGCGCGATGCCGTCGGCGGGGACCGCGGCCAGGGCCGATCCGCCGCCGGAGACGAGCGCGACCAGGTCCTGGTCCGGGCGAGCGCGAGCGGCGGCGGCGAGCAGCGCGCGACCCGCGGCCTCGGAGCGCGCGTCCGGGACCGGGTGCGAGGCCTCGACGACGACGCGCGATCCGCCCGCCGGTGGCGCGCCGGCCGGTGACGCGCCCACCGTCGGCGCCGCGGCGGAGCCCTCGCGCGCCGGCACCACCGCGATCCGCTCCGCGATGCGATCGCCGAGCGCGGCCTCGGCTCCGGCGACCATCCCGGCCGCCGCCTTGCCCACCGCGAGCAGCACGATCGAGTCGGCCAGGTCGAGCCCGGCCAGGGCCCGCTCCACCGGTCCGGCCGGAGCGACTCGATCGAGCGCCCGCCGGAACAGGCGACGGACCGCGTCCGCCGCCGCCGCGCTCACGACAGGACTCTCGCGATCCGGTCGAGCGCCTCGTCGAGCGCGGGCCGCTCGACCGAGGTGAAGCACAGCCGCGCCCAGCTGGCATAGTCGTGGCCGAACGCGGCCCCGGGCGCGAGCAGCACGCCGGCGTCGGCGATCCGCTCGAGCACGCCGAGCGAGTCCGGCTCGCCGGCGCGGCGGAAGCGGGACAGGTCCAGGAACAGGTAGGTCGACCCCTCCGGCCGCAGGCACAGCCCGGATAGCCGCTCATGCACCGCGTCGCGGATCTCCTGGTAGTGCGGGCGCGCCTGGGCCAGAAAATCGGCCCCGGTCTCCATGGCCAGCAGCGCGGCCCGCTGCATCGCGCGCGGCACGCAGTAGACCGTGTGGTGGGATAGCTTGCGCAGCCCGGCCAGCGCGGCGCTCGGCCCGACCACGTAGCCGACCCGCAGGCCGGCCAGCCCGTAGCTCTTCGAGAACGAGAACACCGTGACGGTCCGCTCCGCCATGCCGGGCAGGCTGGCGATGCTGATGTGCTCGCGCCCGTCGTGGAGCAGATCCTCGTAGACCTCGTCGCTCAGCACCCAGAGGTCGTGGCGCTCGGCCACCCGCGCCACCGCGGCCAGCTCGGCGCCGGTCAGCACCTTGCCGTCCGGGTTGTTCGGGTTGCACAGATAGAGCCCGGCGGTGTGAGGAGTGATGAACTCCTCGAGCAGCTGCTCCGGGTCGGCGCCGGGCTGACGCAGGAGCACGTGCGAGAACGGCGCCTCGACCGGGCGAATCCCGGCCGCCATCGCCACTCCGCGGATGTGCGGCCAGTACGGCGAGGGCAGCAGCATGTGATCGCCCGGGTCGAGGAGCGCGCGCACCGCGCAGGCCAGCGCGTGGGTCGCACCGACGGTGATCTGGACGTGCTCGGGTCCGACGAAGGTGAGCCGGTTCTGCCGGTGCACCTTGTCGACCACCGCCTCGAGCAGCCGCTGCTTCCCGGGCGGCGGCGAGTAGCGGTACAGGTCGGGATCGCGCCCGGTCGAGAAGCCGAGCGCGCCCAGCCGGCTGCCCGCGGGCGGCGGCAGATGAGTGTCGCCGATGTGGAGCGGGATGACCGGCCCCTGGAACGCCGCCGCCCGGCGCTTCAGCCGGTCGAGGATCGACGCCGGCAGGAACTGGGTCGACGCCGACAGGCCGGGGAACCGGGGCATTCAGCCGCCATCGTAACGCAGTTCGCGCGCCGTCACGCGCGCGCGCCGGCCGACCGGGGTGCGCTTCCGGTGCGGCCACGCCTCGGGTAGATTGCCCGGATGTCCGACGCCCCCGAGGACGGAGCCGACGCCGCGAGCACGCCGCCCGCCGGCGCTCTCCTCGAGCGCCACGAGCTGGTCGTGGTCTCCCTCCTCGCCGTCGCCCTCCTGGTCTGCGGCCTGTGGTCGTACCAGCTCATCGACCCGTGGGAGACCCACTACGGCGAGGTCGCGCGGCGGATGATCCAGGACCACGACTGGGTCTTCCTCAAGTGGCAGAACGAGGTCTTCCGGTCCAAGCCAATCCTGACGTTCTGGCTCATCGCCGCCGGGATGACGCCGTTCGGGGTCGCTCACGCCGGCGGCTACTCGGGCGAGCTGGTCCACTCCGACCTGGTCGTCTTCGCCGTCCGCCTGCCGTTCGCGCTGTGCGGCGCGTTCGGCCTGGTCATGATGTGGTGGATGCTGGCCCGACTGGTCAGCCGGCGGGTCGCGTGGCTCGCGTTCGGGATCCTCATCAGCTGCCCGTTCTACTGCCTGGTCGCGCGCCAGGCGATCACCGACATGCCGCTGGTCGCCGCGCTCATGGGCGCGGTCGCCTGCTTCGCGATGGCGGTGCACCGCGGCGACGAGCCGCTGACCCCGTTCTTCCGGCGCGGCCGCGTGCGCCTCGACGCCAACCTGGTCTTCCTGGCCTGCTTTGCCCTGTTCGTCCTGTGGCAGGCCATCTACTACCTCCTCTACTTCTCGGCCAACCCGAAGCTCGCGGCCGGCCTCCGCGTCTGGCAGCCGGGGCTGCTCCTGTGCGCCGCGATGGTGCTCGGCGTCGTCGGGCTGGCCGCCTGGAACCTCGTCCTCCAGCCGGTCCGCACCCGCGGCCAGGTGTGGATGCACTGGTTCTACTTCCTCATCGGCGTGAGCGTGCTGGGCAAGGGCCCGGTCGGGATCGGCCTGGCCGGCGCGATCTGCCTGTTCTACCTGGTCCTGACCGGGCGCTGGCGGCTGGTCGGCAAGGTCGAGCTCGCCCGCGGCCTCCTCATCACCATCGTGGTGGCGGTGCCGTGGCACCTGGCGATGTGGTTCAAGGACGGCCGCGCCTGGGCGCGCGAGTACTTCCTCTATCACATGCTCGAGCGCGTCGCCGAGGGCGTGCACGGCGAGCGCGGCAGCTTCGACTTCTACTCGTCGGTGCTCGGCGTCGGCATGTGGCCGTGGATCGCGCTCGTGCCGGTCGCGCTGGTCGCGCTGGTCGCCCGCCGGCACGCCGCCACCCGCGAGGGCCAGGTCAAGCTCCTGCTCGGCATCTGGGCGATCGTCGGCGCGGCCCTGTTCGCGTTCAGCAAGACCAAGTTCCACCACTACATCCTGCCGGTGGTGCCGCCGCTCGCGATGCTGGTCGCGTTCTGGCTCGACGACGTCCTGTCCGGCCGCGGCGGCCGCGTCGCCCTGGCGGCCCTTTTCGGCGCCGCCCTCGCGCTCCTGGTCACCCGCGATCTGCTGGGCGAGCCGAAGCAGCTCATCGAGCTCTTCATCTACCGCTACGACCGGCCGTGGCCGAGCGGGCCACCGTGGAGCGTGGACGTGTCGGACCCGCTGCTCGGGTTCGGCCTGGCCGCCGCCGCCGCGCTGGTGGTCTTCGCCCTGCCCTGGCGCCGGGTCCGCGCCATCGGCCTGGCCGGCTTCTTCGCCAGCGCGCTCGGCTTCTCGCTGTGGGTCTCCAACGGCTACATGCAGACGGCCGCGCCGCACTGGGGCCAGCGCGATCTCCACCGCACCTACTACCGCCTGCGCCAGATCCACGGGGTCGAGATCAAGTACTGGTCGCTGCGCGACCTGGCCGACCAATGGGGAGGCGAGACGGGCACCGCGACCGGTGACCTCGAGGTCGAGAGCGTCCTGCCCGAGGGCTTCGCCCGCGGCCTGCCGATGACCGCGCGCCTGATCGTCCCCGGCGCCGGGGTGCCGGGCGACAAGCTCGAGCTCCACGGTCAGGTCTCGTCGGTGGGCGACGACCGGTTCTCGATCGCGATCCCGCCGGCCGAGCGCGCTCGCCTGGCCGACCTGATCGCGCGCGGACGCAAGCAGGCGCGCGGCAACGCCCGCCGGCCGTGGATGCAGGTGGACGCCGACCGGCTCATCGCCTGGCAGCTCAACTGGCGGGGCGAAAACTTCTGGTCGTCGGGCGAGATCTACGGCGAGACCGACGATACCCGCACCGTCTTCAAGGACACCGACAACAAGGAGTTCCTGCGCTACGTGAAGGACCCGTCGCGCCAGGGCCGCACCTTCTTCGTCATCACCGAGTCGGGCCGCGCCGCCGGCCTGAAGAGTGTGCTCCCGAGCAAGCGGGCCAAGGACACCGTGAAGTCGGTCGACACCTCGTGCAACAAGTTCACCCTGCTGCGCTTCGAGCAATAGAGGCCCCGCGGCCGCGATCACCCGCCCGGCTCCTTTCCTTTTTTTGGGCCTCCGGCGCCCCCGGCAGCACTCGGCGGGTCAGCCGCTTCGCGCGATCGGCTGTGATCGATCCGCTCTCGCCGGGGGTGCGGAGCCCCTGCTGCGCGTCGACCCATTGGGGGGCGCCGCGGCCGCGCACCGCGACCGCGACCCATCGCCCGGCTCCTTTCTCTTTTTTGGGCCTCCGGCGCCCGCGGCAGCACTCGGCGGGTCAGCCGCTTCGCGCGATCGGCTGTGATCGATCCGCTCTCGCCGGGGATGCTGGGCCGGGGACCGCCGCGGTCGGCGCGCGTGGACTGGGCAGGTGGTGGGTTGGGGACCCCAAAAGAGAATGGGCGCTCTCGTGGATCGGGGCTGTCACTGACACCGTCTGGGGACCGCGTCCGGGACAGCGTCTGCTCGGGCCCTGACCTGGGCAACCCTGCGGCCCTGTCGGGAAAATCGGCAAGATCGAGGCCAGGATTCGCGCGTTGCACGGAAGACCTCCGGCAGCTGGCGAGTTTCCAACGAGTGCTATGCTGAAAGGGCTGGTCCCAGGGGACGAGATCCAGCCCCGGCGGCGCACGGAGGCCCCGCACCCATGGCCGATACCGCTCGAATTCACTCGCTGGTGGCCAGGGCGCGCCGTCGGCTGCGACTGCAGTCGGCCCTGGATGCCGCGGTGCTCGCCGTCATCCCGGCGGCGGCGGCTGCTGCGGTCGTCATCTACTTGGTGCGCGACGACGTCCTCGAGCCGACCGCCGGCCTGGCCATCCTCGGCGGCGCGGCGCTGGTCGTCCTCGCCGCCGGCGCGCTCGGCTGGATGCGCCGCTTCCCCACCCCGCTGGTCGCCACGCGCATCGACCGCGCGTCCGGCCTGTCGGATCGCCTGGCCAGCGCGTGCGAGTTCGAGGACGCGCTGCGCGCCGGCTTCGACGGCCCCGAGGAGACTCGCCTCCTCATGGAGGCCGCGATCGCCGACGCGGTCGTCGCCGCCGAGCGGGCCCAGGTCGCGGCCGCGACCCCGTTCCGCTGGCCGCGCGACACTCGCGCCGCGCTCGCCTTTGCCACCGCCGCGGTGGCGGTGTCCGGGCTGTACCTGGTCCCGCCGGTCACCGATCCGAGCATCGCGCGGATCGATCCGCCGGCCGCCGCGCGCGGCGCCGAGATCGAGCTGACCGGCGCGCGCTTCGGCGAGCCCGGCTCGGGCGAGGTCGTCTTCGGCGAGGGCGCCCGCGCGCTGCCCGCCGCGGTGATCGCGTGGGAGGAGACCCGCATCCGCGTGGCGGTGCCGGCCGGCCTCACCGTCGGGCCGACCTCGATCGCGGTCCACGGCGACGAGGGCGACTCGGCCGCGCACCGGTTCGACGTGCTGCGCGACGGCGCCCGCGCCCGCGACCCGAACGAGCCGGTCGCGCTGTCCGAGGAGGACATGAGCTACACCCGCGACCTCCTCGACGAGCTGCGCCGCGCGGCAGAGGCCGACAAGGACGTCGAGCTCCAGGCGCTGACCAAGGAGATCGAGAAGCTGCTGCAGCAGGCCGAGCGCGGCGACATCAGCAAGGAAGAGCTGCTCGAGCGGCTCAGCCAGGCCCACGACCGCTACATGAAGGGCGGCAGCGAGAAGATGACCCAGGAGGCCATGGCCGATCTCAAGAAGACCGGCCAGGAGCTGGCCAGGAGCCAGCTGGCCCGGGAGATGGGCAAGGCGCTCGAACAAGGCGATCTCGAAAAGGCGCGCCAGGAGATGGAGAAGCTGGCCGAGAAGATGGCCAAGGGCGAGATCCCGGACAAGCAGGCGCAGGAGGCGGCCCAGGCGATGGAGAAGGCGGCCAAGGCGTTCGAGAAGCGCGAGGCCGACCGCGAGTCGCAGGCCGAGAAGAACGCGTCCAAGGTGGAAAAGGACGTGCGCCAGCTCGAGCGCAAGATGGACGGGGCAAAGAGCAAGAGCGAGAAGGAGCAGCTCGGCCGCAAGCTCGACGAGAAGAAGCGCGAGCTCCAGCGCCTCGAGCGCGAGCGCGAGGAGCAGCAGGCGTCGCAGGACAAGCGCTCGCTCAAGCGGCTCCACCGCAGCATGCAGCAGGCCTCGGAGCAGATGCGGCAGAAGAGCCAGGAGAGCCGGCGCCAGGCGTCCCGCCAGATGGAGGACATGGCGCGCGAGACCGGCAAGGTCGACGCCGACAAGCGCAAGATGACCAACCAGAAGCGAGTGTCGTCGCAGCTCGAGGATCTCAAGGAGGCGATGCGGCGGGCCAAGCGGGGCGGCACCCGCGGGCCGCAGGACCGCTTCGGCCGCAACAAGCGCAACGCCGACTTCGCGCGGCGCGCGGCCGGCCAGCGCGGCAGCCGCGGCGCCTGGCAGCCGGGTCAGGGCAAGCCGGGCGGCAAGGGCCAGCCGGGCGGCAAGGGCCAGCAGCCGGGCGGAGATTCCTACGGCGACTCGCACGATCCCGACCTGCTCGGCGATCCGACCGGCAAGAGCGGCAAGACGGTCGACGAGGCGGTGTCGGGCATCCACGGCAAGGGCCCGTCGGTGCGCGAGACGATCCTGTCGGCCGCGCAGAAGGGCTTCGCCTCGCGCGGCTACAAGGAGGTCTACGCCCGCTACAAGACCGTCCTCGAGGAAGTCATCAACGCCGAGAAGGTTCCGAGCGGCTACAAGTACTACGTGAAGAGGTACTTCCAGAAGATCAAGCCGCACCCCATGTGACGTCGTGACGTGAGCGAGGACCTCCAAGGAGACCCATGAACGAGACCGCCAGCGACCTGCGCCAGGCGCCCGACGCCCGGGACATCGAGACCGTCGTGGACGGCTTCACCACCGACCTGCGCCGCCTCCGCCAGGAGATCGGCACCATGATCGTCGGGCAGGAGGACATCGTCGAGGGCGTCATCATGGCGATCCTGGGCGGCGGCCACGCGCTGCTCGAGGGCGTGCCGGGGCTGGGCAAGACCATGCTGGTCCGCGTGCTGGCCGAGTGCATCCACGCCGACTTCGCGCGCATCCAGTTCACGCCCGACCTGATGCCGGCCGACATCGTCGGCACCAACGTCATCATCGAGGACGACCGCGGCGGCAAGCACTTCGAGTTCCAGCGCGGGCCGATCTTCGCCAACATCGTCCTGGCGGACGAGATCAACCGCGCCACGCCCAAGACCCAGTCGGCCCTGCTCGAGGCGATGCAGGACTCGTCGGTGACGGTGTCCAAGCACACCTACAAGCTGGACCAGCCGTTCTTCGTGCTGGCCACCCAGAACCCGCTCGAGATGGAGGGGACCTATCCCCTGCCCGAGGCCCAGCTCGACCGCTTCTTCTTCAAGCTGAAGGTGGAGTTCCCCGACCGCGAGTCGCTCCACACCATCCTCGACCGCACCACCAGCGACGAGCAGCCGACCCCGCAGCCGGTCCTCGACAAGCGCCGCATCCTCGAGATGAAGCAGCTGGTCCGCCGGGTCCCGCTGTCGCGCACGGTGCAGGACTACGCGGTGCGGGTGCTGCAGGCCAGCCACCCGCAGGGGGCCAGCGCCACCGACCTGGTCAAGAAGTTCGTCCGCTACGGCGCGTCGCCGCGCGGAGTGCAGACCGCGATCCTGGGCGCCAAGATCCGCGCGCTGCTCGACAGCCGCTACGCGGTGTCGATCGACGACATCCGCCGGGTGATGAAGCCGGCGCTCCGCCACCGGATCCTGCTCTCGTTCGAGGGCGAGGCCGAGGGCATCGACCCGGACAAGATCATCGCGGATATCATGGAGAGGACGCCCGAGGCGGTCTAGCCCCGGCGAGACCCTCCTTGGCCCAGCGCATGCCGAAGCCAGCCCGCGCAGCCCCGGACACCGACGAGCTCGGCGCGGCGGCAGCCGCGCGCGCGCGCGGTAGCCGGGTGGACGACGACCGCACCAGGCTGTTCGACGAGAGCTTCCTGAAGAAGCTGGAGTACCTGAGCGTGGTCGCGCGCAAGACCTTCGCCGGGCGGCTGCGCGCCGACCGGCGCACCAAGAAGGTCGGCTCCGGGATCGAGTTCGCCGACCACCGCCGCTACGCCAGCGGCGACGACTTCCGCTACATCGACTGGAACGTGTACGGGCGGATCGACCGCCTGCTGCTCCGGCTGTTCGAGGAGGAGGAGGACCTCCACATCTACATCCTCATCGACGCGTCGCGCTCGATGCGGATCGGCAGCCCGCTGAAGCTGCACTACGCGATGCAGGTGGCCGCGGCGCTCACCTACATCGGGCTCGGCAACCTCGACCGGGTCGGCATCATCCCGTTCTCCGACGTGCTGCACGAGTCGATGCCGCCGTCGCGCGGCAAGCGGCGCATCTTCAAGGTGTTCGAGTTCCTGCGCGCGGTCGAGGTGGGCGGGCTGACCCAGCTCGGCTCGTGCATGGACACGTTCGTCCACCGGGTGAAGCGGCGCGGCCTGGCCGTCCTCATCTCCGACTTCTACGACCCGCGCGGCTTCGAGGAGGGGATCAACGAGCTGCGCTACAACAAGTTCGAGCCGTTCGTCCTCCAGGTCTTCGACCAGCGCGAGGCCAACCCGGCGCTGCACGGCGACCTGACCCTGGTCGACTGCGAGACCGGCGAGCTGAAGGAGGTCACCGTGTCGCGCTCGCTGCTCGACGCGTACAAGGCCGAGCACGACCGGTACTGCGCCGAGCTGAACCAGTTCTGCACCGCGCGCGCGATCCCGTACTTCCGCACCCACACCCAGGTGCCGTTCGACGAGCTGGTCCTGCGCATCTTCCGCCAGGGGGGCTTTTTGCGATGAGCTTCGCGTCGCCGATCGCGGCGAGCGTGATCGCGTGGGCCGCGGCGGTCCTCGGCGGCCTGGCGGTCTTCGCCTACGTGCTGAAGATGCGGCGGCGCCGCTTCGAGGTGCCGTTCTCCACCCTGTGGCAGCGGGTCCTGCGCGAGAAGGAGGCGACGTCGCTGTGGAAGCGACTGAAGCGCCTCCTGTCCCTGCTCCTCACCCTGTTCGTGCTCGGGCTCCTGCTCCTGGCCGCGGCCGAGCCGCGCCTGGGCGGCGAGGAGCGCGACGCGCGCAACGTGGTCGTCCTCCTCGACGCGTCCGCCTCGATGAAGGCGCGCGACGGGGGCGAGCGCGACGGACGCGAGCGCACCCGCATGGCGGCGGCGGTGGACGAGGTGCGCGCGGTGCTGGACGGGATGGGCGCCGGCGACGCCGCCATGGTGATGCGCATGGACGGGCAGACCACGCCGCTCAGCCGGTTCGAGACCGACATGCCGCGCCTGGAGAAGCTGGTCGAGGGGGTCGAAGCGTCCGACACGCCGGCCGACCTCCGCCGCGCGCTCGGGGCGGCAGCCGATGCGCTGCGCGGGCGGCCCAACCCGATGATCGTCCTGGTCGGCGACGGCGCGTACGACGCCGAGGCGATGGCCAGCGTGACCTGGAAGGCGCCCGGCCCGGCTCCGGCTGCGAAGGCGCCGACGGCTCCGACAGCCGCTGGCGCCGCGGCGGCCGCGCCGGCCGGCAAGCGCCTCGACGCGATCGACCTGTCCGGCATCGACGTGCGCTACCACCCGGTCGGCTCGACCGGCGAGAACGTCGGCATCATCTCCTTCAACGCGCGCCGCTACGCCACCGACAAGACCTCCTACGAGGTCTACATCGAGGTGCAGAACTTCGGCACCCGCCCGGCTCGCCGCCGCCTGGTCCTCTACAACGGCGATCTGGCCACCGACGCGCGCACCCTCGAGCTGCACCCGGGCGAGCGCCTGCGCCAGATCTACAGCCGCGGCGGCGGCGAGGACAGCGTGCTTCGCGCCTCGCTCGAGATCGAGGCGGCGCCCGGCCAGGCGGCCGGCCCGGCCCGGCGCGACGCGTTCCCGCTCGACGACCAGGCCTGGGCCCTCCTGCCCGCCCGCCGCAAGCAGCGCGTCCTCCTGGTCACCCGGGACAACCTCTACCTCGAGGGCGCGATGCTGGTGTACGACAACATCGAGGTCGACAAGCTGGTCCCCGAGGAGTTCGACCGCCAGGTCGCGGCCCGCACCCTGCCCGAGTACGCCGCGGTCGTGCTCGACGACGTCACCCCGGCCGCGGTGCCGCCGCCGCCCACCAACCTGCTCTACTTCAACCCGTCGGGCGATGCGTCGCCGTTCCGGGTCAAGGGCACGCTGTCGGCGCCGCACATCACCGAGGTCAACGAGGGCCACCCGGTCATGCGCTGGCTGGTCATGAACGACGTCAACTTCGACTCGTCGTCCATCTTCGAGCTCGACCGCGACCGGGGCGAGGTCGCCCTGGCCAGCTCGGTGCGCTCGCCGATCATCGCGGCCCGCCGCACCCCCGACCGCAAGGTGGTCGCCTGCGCGTTCAGCCTGACCGGCACCGACCTCATGCTGCGGGTCGCGTTCCCGCTGTTCCTGGTCAACGTGCTCGACTGGTTCGCGTCCGACGAGGCCGACCTCCTGACCACCTACGCGACCGGGACCCGCGCGCGGGTCCCGCTCGACGGCGTGGTCGGCGTCTCCGAGGTCACCGTGACCGCGCCGGGCGGGCGCGAGACCCGGGCGCCGCTGGTCGACGGCCAGGCCACCTTCTACGCGGCCGAGGTCGGCATCCACACCCTGCGCGCGCGCGAACGGACGGCGGGCGCGGCGCCGGGCCGGGTCCTGGCCGAGGTGCAGCTGGCCGCGAACCTCTCGAGCGCCACCGAGTCGGCCATCGCCCCGGCCCGCCAGCTCACCCTCGGCGGGGTCGCGCTGGCCGCGCCCGACGACGCCGGCATCTCCCACCGCCGGCCGATCTGGCTCTACCTGGTCCTCGCCGCGGTCCTGCTCCTCTGCGCCGAGTGGCTCACCTTCAACCGCCGCATCACCATTTGAGATCCATGCGCTCGATTTCACGGGGCCTTCTCCTTCGCATCGCGGTCGGCGTGGTCGCGGCCGGGCTGACCGCGGTCGCCCTGCACCTGTGGCTGGCCCCCGAGGAGGGCGGCATCGCGCTCGACTGGGGCGACCGCACCATCGACTTCCTTTCGCCGACCTGGTTCTACCTGGCCGCGCTGGTCCCCTACTTCTTCGTGGTCCGGACCCAGTCGCTGACCGACGTCTCGCTGGCCCAGCAGTACCTGGCGACCGGGGTGCGCTCGCTCCTGGTGGTCGGGCTGGCCGCGGCGCTGGCCCGGCCGGTGTGGACCACGACCGACGACAAGGTCGCCACCGTGGTCCTGGTCGACGTCAGCGAGTCGATCACCGACCAGCAGCTGGCCGCGGCGCGGGCCTACGTCGACCAGCTCGACGGGGCCCGCCGCGAGCAGGACCGGCTCTACGTGGTCAGCTTCGCCGAGCGGCCGCACGTGGTGAAGCGCGACCAGGACGAGGCGATCGCCCGCCACCCGGGCGAGGGGGCCGGCACCAACATCCAGAGCGCGGTGCAGCTCGGCTACGGGCTCTACCCGGACGGCTACCTGCCCCGCATGGTGATCGTGTCCGACGGCAACCAGACCGGCGGCGACCTCCTGGTCGAGGCCTACCGGGCCAACCAGCTGGGCGTGCGAGTGTCGTGGAAGGCGTTCGCGGCGGAGCGGCGGCCGGAGGTGCGCGTGCTCTCGCTCGGCCTGCCCGACGAGATCAAGGTCGGCCAGCCGTTCGAGGTCGCGGCCGAGCTGTGGTCGACCCACGCCCAGAAGGTCACCCTCGCCCTCCAGCAGGACGACTTCCCCAACGCGCGCGAGCCGCGCAAGACCGTCCAGCTCGAGGCCGGCCGCCGGACCAAGGTGGCGTTCGCGAGCGAGGCCAAGCGGGCCGGCCACACCACCTACCGCCTGCGCGTGGTCGAGTCCGAGAAGGACACCGAGCAGGCCAACAACACCGCCGTCATGGCGGCGCCGGTCAAGGGCCGCCCGCGCGTGCTCTACGTCGAGGGCGGCGTCCTGCGCAGCGCCGGCGTGGCCGCCAACCTCCAGCGCGCGCTCGAGCACGAGAACATCGACGTCGAGGTGCGCGGCCCGCGCGGGCTGCCGGCCACCGCCGCCGAGCTGGAGAAGTTCGACCTGGTCCTGGTCTCGGACGTCCCGGCTCACTTCATGGGCCTGGGCCAGATGGCCGCGCTCGAGAGCTACGTGCGCGATCTGGGCGGCGGCCTCATCATGGCCGGCGGCGAGGACTCGTTCGGCTCGGGCGGCTACCAGGGCACCCGCATCGAGAAGATCATGCCGGTCCGGTTCGACTCCGAGAAGGAGCGCGAGCAGCCGCACGTGGCGCTGGTACTGGTGGTGGACCGATCCGGCTCGATGTCAGGCCCCAAGCTGGACGCGGCCAAGGAGTCGGCCCGCGCCACCGTCGAGGTGCTGTCGCCGTCCGACCTCATCGGCGTCATCGTGTTCGACAACACGCCCACCACCCTGGTCCGCCTGCAGCGCGCCTCGAACCGGCTGCGGATCTCGACCGACATCTCGCGCCTGGTCGCCGGCGGCGGCACCCACATCTTTCCGGCCCTGCAGGAGGCCTTCCAGACCCTGCAGGCGGCCAACGCCAAGGTGAAGCACGTCATCCTCCTGTCCGACGGACAGGCGCCCTACGACGGCATCGCCGAGCTGTGCCAGGAGATGCGCGCGTCGCGGATCACGGTGTCGGCGGTCGGCATCGGCGACGCCGACCGCAACCTGCTCCAGCAGATCACCGACAACGGCGAGGGCCGGCTCTACATGACCGAGGACCTGTCTGCCCTGCCCCGGATCTTCATGAAGGAGACCACCGAGGCGCAGAAGGCGGCGCTGGTCGAGGACCGCATCCGCGCGGTGGTGAACAAGAACGTCGAGATGATCGAGGGCACCGGCGTGGCCACCGCCCCGCCCCTGCACGGCTACGTGGCCACCAAGCCCAAGCCGACCGCCGAGGTGGTGCTGATCGCCGACCGGACCGGCGATCCGATCCTGGCCCGCTGGCGGCTCGGCACCGGCACCTCGGTGGCGTGGACCAGCGACGTCAAGAGCCGGTGGAGCACCGAGTGGATCCAGTGGGCCGGCTACCCCAAGTTCTGGGCCCAGGTCGTCCGCACCAGCATGCGGCGCAAGGTGTACGACAGCTACGATCTGGTGGCCCAGGTGCACGACGGGCGCGCCCAGGTGGTGGTCGACGCGGTCGACGTCAACGACCGGTTCGTGAACGAGCTGGACACCACCCTCGAGATCGTGGACCCGGCCAGCTCGAAGACTCTGCGCTCGGTGCCGATGGTGCAGACCGCGGCCGGGCGCTACACCGCCGACTTCGCGGTCGACCGCTACGGCAGCTATCTGCTCAAGGCGGTGCACAAGCGCGGCGGCCGTGTGGTCGCCGAGAGCGTCGGCTCGGCCGCGCTGCCCTACCCGCTCGAGTACTTCTACACCGATCCGGACGAGGCCCCGCTCCGCCACGCCGCCCAGGTGACCGGCGGCCGCGACCAGGCCACCCCGGCCGCGATCTACGACCCGGCCGGCCAGTCGATCGCGTACACCCAGGACCTCTGGCCGTGGGTCGTCCTGTTCGTCGCCTGCCTCTTCATCCTCGACACCTACCTCAAGCGAGTGAGGGTGTTCGGCTACCGGACGATCGAGTTCTGAACCGCCCGGCTCAGAAGCGGTAGGCCAGGCGGAGCAGGAAGTTGCTGGTGATGATGGTCGGCTGACTCTGCGCCGCTCCGGTCGACGACGCCGACTCGCTGAACTGCGGCCCGGCCACACCGCTCACCAGCCCGAACCAGCTCGGGCTGAACCGCCAGAACGCCAGGACCCCGACGGTGATGCTCTTCACCGACGACGCGCCGTAGCAGGTGGCCACGCCGGTCGCCAGGTTGCACGCGGTGCCGCGGTTGTCGTCGTCGCTGCCGATGTAGGTCAGGTTGGTCTCGATCTCGGCGCGGCCGTCGGCCAGCTCCTTGGTCGCGTCCAGCCGGCCGATGAGCGCCTTGCTGCGGTAGAGGTTGGCGTTGCCCACCCCGAAGCTGCTCGTGCCCGACACACCGATCCGCATGTCGGCGATCGACCGGCGATCGACGATCCCGACCGTGATGTCGGCCGCCTGCGCGGCCGCGAACACCAGGTCGTCGTCCCTGTCGGCGGGGTCGCCGTTGACCGGCTCGAGGCGCAGCTCGCCGCGCCGGCGCAGCCCGCCGCTGGTCGACACCTCGACCCGGGTACCGAACGCCGCGCTGAGGCCGACCCGCGCCGACTCCTGCGCGATCCGCTCCACCTCGAGGTTGTTCTGGGCGGTGTTGGGCGGCCCACCCTCCGGCATGCTGTCCGGATCCTGGAGCTTGGTCTGCGCCGTGACGTTCAGCGTGTCGGTGTCGATGCGGGTGACGTTGGCGTAGGCGCGGAGGCTGGAGGTCGGCTGCAGGTTCATGCCGAAGGTGAGGTTGGTCAGGCTGGCGCCGTCGGCGCCGGCCGCGTCGGCGACCAGGTAGTGATAGACGTCCACCTTCTGCGACGCCCGCCAGTAGCCGTTGGCGGTGGCGAACAGGCGCGGCTTCTCGGTCTCCCCGGTTGCCGCGTCCTCGGCCAGCGGCAGGATGCCGACCGCGCCGAACCCGCCGTACGCGTCCTTGAACCGGTACGCCAGGCCAGCCCCGCCCGTGATCGGCAGGATCGGGCTACCGCCGGCCTGGAAGCCGGGCATGTCCACATCTCCGTCGCCGGTCGGGTAGTCGTCTCGCAGGTCGCGCGAGATGCGGGACGGGTACAGCCCTCCGAAGAGGATGTACTTCCAGCGCTCGCTCGACTGCCCCTCCAGCTTGAGCCCGTCGAACTTGGTGGCGGCCAGCTCGAGCGAGTACTGGCGCCCGAACGACAGATCGACCGAGGCGCCGTCGCGCCGGACGTAGAGCTCGCGGATGTCGAGCTCGTTGCCGTAGCGCGTGCCCGACTGGTAGGGGACGTCGGTCTCCGAGGTCCCGTCCGACGGATTCGAGTCGGTCGAGAACGTGGTCGTGTTGAGCCGGCCGCGCACGTCGGCGCGGAAGTAGCCGCGCGACCCGCCGATGTGCTTGGCATCGAGCTGCGTGCGCAGGTCGGTGAAGATGCGGTCGACCGGGCTGGCCGAGAACTGCGGCGCGTCGATCGACGACGGCGGAGTCCCGTTCTCGCCGTCCTCGCGGTAGTAGAAGGTGGTCGACGTGAAGCTGCCGTCGTAGACGGTGCTCTGCTGCTCCTCCTCGCCGACCGGGCGATCCGCGAAGAAGCGGTCGGTGCCGAGCTTCTGGGCCGACGCCGACGCGGCGAGCGCCGCCACCAGCGCCATCGATCCGGCGAGGCGCGCGACCGTGGGCCCTAGTACCTCTAGCGACATACCGACTCCCGCCCGTAGGTGGTTCCCTGGACCGGCGCCGCCGGGCGCCACGTGTTCGGGTTGTGGCACAGCCCGCACTGCACCGTGCCCGCCACGTGCGCGACCTGGTTGGCCGCCCGCATCTGCTCGCCGTGGCAGCCGTAGCAGGTGGGCGACAGGCCGCCGAAGTTGCCGGTCTTGTGGCAGTCGTAGCAGGGCAGCGTGCGGTGCAGCCCGGTCAGGTTGCAGCCGACCGTGGTGTGGTCGAACTTGGCCGGCGCGAACGACCACTGGGAGTGGCACTCCCCGCACCGCGGCGACAGCGAGTTCGAGTGGATGTCGTCCTGCCGGTGACAGTTGATGCAGAAGTTCCCGGTGCCGGCCAGCGGGCGGAGGTTGTCCCCGTGGCAGCGCTTGCACGGCAGGTTGTCGTGCTGGCCGCGCAGCGAGAAGTCACCGACGTCGTGCTGCGGCGCGACGTCCTTGAACGTCTTCGTCGAGTGGCAGCCGTCGCAGGTGGTCCCGTACTGGCCCTTGTGCACCGCCGGCTCCGGGTGACAGGCGCCGCCGCCGAAGCAGTCCTTGGGCCGCGGCTTGAACGTGATCGACGGGTGGCACTCGGCGCACCGCGTCTTCAGGTGCGCGTCCTCCAGCTTGTAGTCGGCCTGCAGGTTGTGGTTGAAGACGTTGACCCCGGTCTCCAGGTGGCACTCGCCGCACTGGTCACCCAGCTTGCCCCGGTGGGCGTCGTCCTTGGCGTGGCAGCCGACCGCGGCGCAGTCGCGCGGCGTGTTGGCGTAGATGCGCCCCGGGTGGCAGTCGTCGCACTTCGGGACCTTCCGGTGCAGGCCGTTGAGCGGCCACTTGGTGTCGTCGCTGTTGTGGTCGAAGCGGGTCGCCTCCCAGCGGCCCGGCTCGTGGCACTTGTCGCACTGGTCGCCGAGGCTGCCCTTGTGCAGCGAGTCCTCGTGGCACCTGACCCCGCACTGCTTGGGCGTGTCCTTGAACTCGCTGTCCTTGTGGCACTTCTCGCACGCGACGCCCGCGTGCTTGAAGTTGAGCGGCCAGCGGCCCTGCGGGCCGTGGATGCGGTCCGAGCCGGCCTGGGTCATGCGGATGCTGCCGGCGGTGAAGTGACACTCGAGGCAGGTCTGGACCAGCTCGCGCTGCCCGCCGGGCCCCTTCTTGAACAGCGGCTTGCTCTTGGGCTGATCGGTGAACTCGTTGTTGTGCACGTTCACGTGCTCGTGACAGCTCATGCAGCGCTCGCCGTGGCTGGTCTTGTCCACGAAGCGCTCCCACTGGTACGGCTCCTTGCCCCGGTGGCAGCTGCGGCACGCGATGAGGCCGTGCTTGCCCTGCAGCGGGAACCTGGTCCGGGCCCCGTGGTTGAAGCGGTTCGGCTTCCAGCTCGACTCCGGGTGGCAGTCCTCGCAGGCCGGCAGCGGCCGGCCGAACGCGGCGAACCGGTCGCGGTGCGGGTTGTCGTTGGCGTGGCAGTTGGCGCACGCGCGGTCCGGCTTGCGCTCGCCCAGCTGCTTGGTGTGGCACTTGTAGCAGGTGAGCTTGCCGTGCGCGCCGGCCAGGCTGAACCGGGTGCGCGCCAGGTGATTGAAGTCGAACCGCTTGAGCGAGCGGAAGGTCGGCGAGTGGCACCAGTCGCACGCCTTCTTGTCGAAGAGGTGGCCGGTGTGGGACGACACGTGGCAGCCGGTGTTGCCGCAGTTGCCCGGCCGCTTGCGCTTGAGGTTGAACTGCGACTTCGGGTGGCACTTGCCGCACGCGACGTCGGCGTGGGCGCCCTCCTGCGGAAACTCGGCGTCGGCCTTGCTGTTGTGGTCGAAGTCCATCCGCTCGCGGCGCGGCTTCCACGCCACCTCGGTGTGGCAGCGCTCGCACCGCATCATGGGGCGGCGGTCGAACTGGTGCGGATCGTCGTCCTTGTGGCAGCTGCCGCACTCGCGGCTCTCGCCCAGGTAGGTCCGCCTGCCGCCGCTGTTCTTGTCCTTGTGGCACTCCGCGCACTCGAGCACACCGTGCTTGTCGCGCAGCGGCCAGCCGGTCAGGGCGTGGTTGAACGTCTTCTCGCCGCCCTTGATGGTGCGCCAGCCCATGATGTCGAAGTTGCGCTTCTTGTGCTCGACGTGGCAGGTCTCGCACTTGCGGCCGCGCACCGCGCCGGACGAGTGGTAGCCCTGGCCGGCGTCGATCCGCTTCTTCAAGTTCTCGTGGTCGTGGCAGCCGAGGCACTTGTCGTTCGACAGCGCCTTGGACCCGCTCACGTGACAGTCGTTGCAGCGGGCCTGATCGTCGAGGTTCTTGTGCTCGGTGGTGAGCGGTCCCGGCGACGAGGTGAAGAAGTCCTGGTCCTGCCCCTGGGCCACGGCCAACGGCGGGCCGGCGCCCTGGTTGCCGCGCGGCCACATGACCGCGACGAGCAGCCCGCCGGTCGCCATGAGGCCCAGGAGCGCGATTCGATGGAGTTTTGCTCTCCGCATGGGGCAGCGCGCCAGTCTACAACGAGTACTGGAAGGCCAACCAGATGTGCACGGCCGAGATACCAGCCATCACGATGCTGAACGGCACGTGCACCTTCTTCCATGTGTGCAGCAGCAGCTGCGCGCGCGGGACCAGCACTCGCCGCCGCTCGAACAGGAGCAACCGCCCGGTCCGCTGCGACAGCTCTCGCGCGACCTTGCGCGGCACGTTGGCGCGCGCGAACAGCGCCCGCCGGTGCAGCCAGCGCGCCGGCCGGCCCACGTCCTGCAAGACGATCCACCAGAACGCGCCGAGCAGGCGCGCGCGCTGTCCGACCATCATCGCGCGATCGCGCTGCGCCCCCAGCATGCGGTCGGCCTCGCCCGTCGCGGCCGGGTACTGCGAGCGCAGCCGGGTGAACGCGCGCTGGTGGTCGAGGTCCTCCAGCTCTCGCCCGTTCAGGAGATCGGGCACCTGCGTGTAGAGGTAGCGCCCGATCACGCCGGACACGACCACGATGATCATGCTCCAGAACGCCGACGACACCCAGTTGTCGAGCTTGAGCGCCGAGTGCAGCAGGATGAACATCGGCCCCATCGTCCCGGCCATCATGTGGAAGTCGAACCACATGGTGTTGGACGCGATCCGCCGGAACACCCGCAGGCGGCGGAGCGGCGCGTACAGGACCGAGATGAGCATCAGGATCGCGCCGACGTAGCCGCAGTTGACGGCCAGGTCGGTGCCGGCCCGGAACCCGACCTTCAGCTGCGCGATGACCGGCTCGAGCCCCTCGTTGCGCAGCATCACGTACTCGAGCGAGCTGGTCGGCTTGTACAGGCGGAGCATGATCTCGGCCAGGGCCAGGAACCAGGCCGCCAGCGCGATGCCCCAGAACAGCACCGGAGCCAGGCGCCCGCGCCGCACCTTGGCCATGCCGGCGTCGCGCACTCCGACGCCCTTGGTGAACGGCTCGGGCGGCAGCATCTCGGCGTGGTTGAGCGCCATGTCCTGGCCGAAGCCGGCCTTGGCCAGCGCCGCGGCCGCCGGCGACCGCTCGCGGAACAGATCGTACGCGTTGATCTCGATGAGCGAGCCGGTCGGGCAGGCCGAGACGCACGCCTGGTCGCCGTACTGGGCGCAGTGGTCGCACTTGTTGGCAATGCGGCGCGGCCGCGCGATGCGCGCCTTGCCGGGGCCGAACTTGAGCGATCCGTCCCCCTCCAGCCGCATGCGGAACCCTTCGCGGTAGTTGGGGTTGGAGGGGTCCTCGACGTCGATCATCTCGATCGCGCTGTACGGGCACGACTTCGAGCAGAGCGTGCAGCCGACGCACGAGGTCTCGTTGATGACGACCTCGCGGATGTCCGGGTCGTACTTGATCGAGTCGTACTCGCACGGGTCGATGCAGCGCTGGTCGCTGCAGGTCCGGCAGGTGAAGACGAAGTCGAGCATCCCGATCTGGTAGCCGCCCAGGGTCAGGCGCTGCGAGCCGTAGCGGTCCTCGCACGCCTTCTCGCACAGCTTGCAGTCGATGCAGCTGTCGAGCTGGCGCACGCGCACCATCTCGCCCGACACCGAGATGCCGTGGCGGATGAAGAAGTCGAGGATCTCCTGCTTGACGCCGGTGATGTTGCGCAGGCGGTCGCGACCGACCTCGATCGCGCGGCGCAGACGCGCCTCGAAGAACGGGTAGCGGACCGCCATCTCGGCCACCGCCGCGTGCGAGATGGAGATCACCTCGGACGGGGCCAGGGTGTAGAAGGCGACGTCGCCGCCGGCGCCCGACATGAGCGCGGCGGTGTTGAAGATGTCTCCCTCCATGAACGTCGCCAGGTTCTTGCGCGCGTCGCGCGCGAGCGGCGGCGGCTGCAGCGCGGAGAGCTCCTCGCGCTCCTCGCTGGTCATCTTCTCGAAGCGGGCCTGGTCATCGACCCGGTGGGCGAGGACCCCCGGGTCGAACACGCCGACCCCGAGCTGTCCCGCGGCGACCAGGAGGATGCGCGGGCCGCTGCCCGCGTCCTGACTCGACACGGTGTACGGATCGGCCACGAAGTGGTCGCGGTCGTACTGACGACGATCGACGTCACCGGCGGCGATGGCTCCCCACAGCTCCGGGTTGGGCACTCCCTCGAAGACGGGGATGCGCCGGAGCGCGCGGTAGGCGTCCTCCAGCGCCGCTTGCGCGGGGCTGGGGGGCGGCCCGCCCCGCTCGCTCATCACTTCCTGCATGGCGTGAGGGCCTCGCTGGTTGTCACTGGAGAGTCCTGGCTCCACGGGGTATCGTGCGAGAAGCAAGCGGCGTGCACGGGCACGGAGTCGCTTCGGTCCGAACCATTTCCATATCTTGTCCCACGAAAGGCCGGAGCGCGCGGAAGTGACCGGGGGGTTGGCTCCCCAAGCGCCGTGCAGGGCTGCAGTGGCACGTCGCGGACTTACGCTGCTCCCAGTCGCTACTGTACTGTGGCTCGCCGGCGGGGGGCAGACCGCGGCGGCCGGCTCTGGCCAGAAAGTGCGCGTTCGGGGGCAAGATCCGGATCCTCCGTCGCATTTCGTCGCGCTGGGGGCACTCGGGGGGGCAGTCAGGACGGAGGGCGCGTGGGACACCAGCTTCGGCGGCGAGATCGCCGTCGGTGAGCTCCGGCAGCGCGGTGCGCTCGCCGCCTGGGCGTTCGTGATCGGGTTCTCGACCTACTCGGAGCGCGATGGCGGGCGGGTGTCGGGCGAGGTCGCGGCGGGGACCCGGTGGCTGGGCGGCATCCTCGTCGGCGCATCGGCCGGTCCGGTGGTGGCGCTCGACCAGTTTCGGCGACCGCGCTGGGGCGGCGAGGGCTCGCTCTGGCTCTACGCCGGCCTGGTCCCGTACGTGCGGATCGGAGCGATTTCCGACGGAGGCGGGTTCGTGGACATCGGCGTGCGCATCCCGCTCCCCGCGGTGCGCTGGTAGGGCGCGCGAAGAGATCCCGTGCTGATTGCGGCCTGGAGAGTTGACAGTTTCAGCTCAAGTAGGGATAACTCCTATCTCGCTGTACCGGGGCGTAGCGCAGTCTGGTAGCGCACATGGTTCGGGACCATGGAGTCGGAGGTTCAAATCCTCTCGCCCCGACGACCAAGGAACGATGCGATTCTCTGAAAAGGTGTGTCGTCACGGAGATCGTGAACCGTGCCTCAGCTCAGTATCCTCGTCGTCGACGATGACCATGACGTCCGCGAGTACCTGCGCGATTTCCTGACGTCGGAGGGATACGGAGTAGCGGTGCTCGACGACCCGACCGGGGTCGTCGATGAGCTCAAGCGCGGCGACTACCACGTCGTCGTGCTCGACCTCATGATGCCCAAGCTGTCGGGCATCGATCTCCTGACCCGCATCCGGGAGGTCGATGACGACGTCGCGGTCATCATCCTGACCGGGTTCCCGAGCCTGGAGACGGCCGCCTCGTCGATCGAGCACGACGTCTCCGCCTACATCCGCAAGCCGTTCGCGGTGAAGGATTTCCGCGAGGCGATCCAGCGCATCGCCAAGAAGAAGGGCCTGCTCCTGCGCGGCGAGGACGAGCTCCTCGCCACCATCGGCCGGACCATCCGCGAGCTGCGCAAGTCGCGCGGGCTGACCCTGAAGCAGATGGCGCGGCGGACCGACCTCTCGGTCTCGCTGCTGTCGCAGATCGAGCGCGCCGAGTCGTGCGCGTCGGTCTCGTCGCTGTTCAAGGTCGCGACCGCGCTCGACGTGCGGATCACCGAGCTGTTCGGTCAGTACTGAGCCGCGGTGGCGCGCTCGCGGAGCGCGGCGATCGTGGCGGCGTAGTCCGGCGTGTGAAAGATGCCGCTCCCCGACACGATGACGTCGGCGCCGGCCGCCGCGACTCGATCGACGTTGTCGACCTTCACCCCGCCGTCCACCTCGAGGGCGACGTCGAGGCCGAGCGCGGCCACGCGATCGCGCAGGGCGCTCAGCTTGGGTAGCGCCCCCGGGATGAACTTCTGCCCGCCGAAGCCGGGGTTCACGCTCATGACCAGCACCATGGAGAGCATATCGAGCACGTGCTCGACGGCGTCGGTCGGCGTGGCCGGGTTGAGCACGACGCACGGCTTCTTGCCCAGGTCGCGGATGCGCTGCACGGTCCGGTGCAGGTGCGGGCAGGCCTCGGCGTGGACGGCCAGGATGTCCGCCCCGGCGGCGGCGTAGTCGTCGAGGTAAGCGTCGGCGTTCGCGATCATGAGGTGGACGTCGAGCGGCAGCGAGGTGTTCCGCCGGACCACCTCGACGATCATCGGGCCGATGGTCAGGTTCGGCACGAAGTGGCCGTCCATGACGTCGACGTGGATGAGGTCGGCGCCGGCGGCGGTGATGGCGCGGATCTCCTCGCCGAGGCGGCCGAAGTCGGCCGACAGGATCGAGGGCGCGATGGCGATCGGGCGCGGCACCGGGTGACCTTACATCGAAACCGACACCGTCGCCGAGGGTGGCGACCCGGCGCTCAGGAGCGGCGGCGCAGGCGGGCGGCGAAGAAGGCGTCGGCGTCGTGGCGGTGCGGCCAGGTCCTGACCTGGTGGCCGCCGGTCTCGATCGCGCCCCAGTCGACCGCCGGATCCGGCTCGGGCGGGACGTGCTCGAGCTCGTGGTGGGCGGCGAGCAGATCGTGGATCTGGGCCGGTCCCTCCGCGTCGGTGAAGGTGCAGACGCTGTAGACCAGCACGCCGCCGGGGCGGAGGCGCGGCCACAGCGCGGCGAGCAACCGGCGCTGGAGCGCTGCCAGCTCGGCCACCTGCGCCGGCGAGCTTCGCCACTTCAGCTCCGGGTGCCGGCGAAGGACGCCGAGCCCGCTGCACGGCGCGTCGAGCAGGATCGCGTCGTAGGGGCCGTCCAGCTCCGGCCCCGGCTGAAGCAGGTCGACCTCGATCGGCCGGATCGACGACAGCCCCAGCCGGCGCGCGGTGCCGGTCAAGAGCTCCAGCTTGCGGGCCGATTGATCGGCCGCGTCGATGGTGGCGCGGTCGCCGGTGATCTGGGCCAGGTGGGTCGACTTGCCGCCGACCCCGGCGCACGCGTCGAGGATGCGCTGGCCCGGCCGCGCCCCGACCATGCGCGCGACCACCTGCGCGCCCAGATCCTGGACCGTCCACAGCCCGTCCTTGAACGACCGGCTCGAGTCCGGGTTGCCGATCCGGGTGATGCGAACCGCGTCGGCGCAGAGCCGACTCTCCTCGGCCGAGGCGCCCGCCCGCTCGCCGGCGAGGACCCGGGCGAGCTCGGCCGGGTCGATCCGCGAGCGATCGATCCGCCCCCACAGCGGCGCCTGCGCGGTCAGCGCGACGGCCCCCTCCTCCCACTCGTCCTCGGCCAGCGAGTCGGTCAGCTGGTCGACCAGCCAGGCAGGCATCGAGCAGATCGCCGCCAGCCGGGCCGGCATGTCGCTGCGGTCGGGCGCCGCCGGCTCACCAGCCGAGGCCACCGCCCGCAGGACGTGGTTGGCGAACCCGGCCACCCGGGGGCCAGCCACCCGCCGGATCGCGCCGACCGCATCGTCGACCACCGCATAGGCCGGGACCCGATCGAGAAACAGCAGCTGATACGCGGCGGCCTCGAGCGCGATGCGCACCGCCGGAGACAGCCGATCGAGCCCGCGCGGCGCATGCACCGCGAGCGCCCGCCCGAGGCGAGTCCGATGGCGAACCACGCCATAGGCGATCTCGGTCGCCAGCGCCCGGTCCTCCGGCCCCAGCCGGCTGCGCTCCAGCTCCCCGTCCAGCGCCAGGCTGACGTAGGCGCCCTCGCCGTCGACGCGCCTGACCACCCGCCGCGCCACCTCCCGAGCATTCAGCGGACGAGCAGGCACCCTAGTGCACCGCCGCCGATATGACATCAACGATCCGGTGCGCCTCACCGCCGATCGCTGCGTTGCAACTCCTCGAGCTACGGCGAGTAGCCGGTCGTCGTAGCGCCTTGCGCTCGACGGCGATCCACACCGCCTCGTTGACGCCATATCGGCGGCGGTGCACCAGGCGGCCTGTCCCGGGCGCGGCGCGATCGGCCTTGGTCGCGGTCGTCGCGGGCGCGGTCGCCGCGTCCCTTGGTCGCCGTGTCAGCGGCGCGGTCGCCGCGCGCCGTCCTGCAGTCACCCGCGCGATCGAGAGGCCGAGCCCTCGCCGCATCACGGCCCCAGGGTCGCGCCGACCGCGAGGCCGCGGCCGCGGGCCAGCTCGGCCGCCGCCATGCGCCGGCCTCCGGGGGCCTGCAGCTCTGCGATGCGCACCGTGCCGGCGCCGCACGCGACCAGGACGCCGCTGCCGTCGATCGCGAGCACCTGGCCGGGCGAGCCGTCGGTCGCGCGCCCGTTGACGCCCTGCTCGGCCGGCGCGCTGGCCCCGTACAGCTTGAGAGGCACGCCGCCGAGAGTGGTGGCCGCCCCCGGCCACGGATCGGCGCCGCGGACGAGGTCGCGCACCAGACCGGCGGCCAGGCTCCAGTCGACGAGGCCGTGTGCCTTGGTCAGCATCGGCGCGTAGGTGGCGAGCGCCGGATCCTGCGGCGTCTCGACCGCGGTGCCCGACTCGAGCTGACCCAGCGCGTCGATCAGCGCGTCGGCGCCGAGCTCGGCCAGCCGCGTCGCCAGCGCACCGGCGGTGTCGTCCTCGCGGACCGCCTCGCGCCGCGACAGCAGCATCGGCCCGGTGTCCATGCCTTCGTCGAGCCTCATGATGGTGATGCCGGTCTCGCGCTCGCCGCGGATGATCGACCACTGGATCGGCGCCGCGCCCCGGTAGGCCGGCAGCAGCGACGCGTGCACGTTCACGCAGCCGCGCGGAAATGCGTCGAGCACCGCGCGGGGCAGGATCTTGCCGTACGCGACCACCACGCCCAGGTCGGCGCCCGTGGCGCGCAGCGCGTCGGCGATCTCGGGCGAGCGCGCCGAGCGCGGCTGGATCACCGGCACCCCCGCCTCCTCGGCCACCCGCTTGACCGGCGGCGCGGTCAGCCGGTTCCCGCGGCCGGCCGGCTTGTCCGGCTGGGTCATGACCAGGGCGACCTCGTGGTGGGCGATGACCGCGCGCAGCGAGGGCAGCGCGAAGTCCGGTGAGCCCATGAAGACGAGGCGCAGCACGGCCATGAATTGTGCGCGACCGGCCGCGGTCAGTCGAGCAGGTTGGCCTGATACGAGCGGCGCACCTGCTCGTCTCGCAGCACCTGGTACGCCTCGTCGATGACCTGGTTGATCTCGCCCAGCTCGCCGGCCAGCTCGCGCTGCAGCTCGGACGGGAACACCGTCGACGCGTAGTCGCGCCGCGCCGCCTCGTACGCGCGGCGGATCTCGAAGCTGGTCGCGTCGCGCCGCACGCCGAGCAGCGTGAAGTAGTCCGCCTCGTGGACCAGCGCGTGCTTGGCCAGGACGCGCTGCCGGTCGATCGCGATGTCGGTCTCGCCGACCAGGGACCGCGCGCGGACCGGCGCCCGCTCGAGGGCCGACGGCCCGTGGTCGACCACCTCGGCCACGCCGAGCGCGACCAGCCCAAAGGCGAGCTGGAGCGCCGCCAGGTGATCGACCTGGGCCGCCTCCGCCACCTGCTGGATGGTCCGCTCGCCGTCCAGCTTCTGGATGACGGCGCGCTCTGCCGGAGACAGGTCGGCCACCGCCGCGATCGCGCCCAGCTGCCGCTGCGAGCGCACCGCGACCACCGCCCCGGCCGAGCCGAGCCGAGCCTCGAGCAAATCGGGTCCGTACTTGCGCCGCACCCCCTCGAGCACGATCGCGGCCGGATGTCGGGTCAGCCGGATCCGCTCGGTGGTCGAATCGCCGCTCGACACCGCGAACTCGCCCGAGTCCCAGGCGAACACCGAGTAGACGATGTCCTCGATGTGATGCCGGACCGCCGGCAGGAGCTCGCGCGGCTTGAGGAAGCCGAACTCGACCAGGATCTCGCCCATTCGCCGACCCGACTCGACCACCAGATCGCGCGCGCGCTGCTGCTGCTCGCGGGTGATCTTGCCCTCTCGGTAGAGGAGGTCGCCCATCCGGTCGTGCGGCAGGTTGGAGATCGCGAACACCGGTCGCCCGTCCTCGAACTGGATCGCCTTCTCGGCCGGGCCGCGGCGCAGCTGCACCCGCCCGGTGAAGCGGTTCTGGAGGAGCCGGCCCATGAGCGACGCGACGTCGATGTCGGCCAGGTCGCCGCGCGCCGGCGGCTCGCGGGTGATCGATCGACGCCGCCCGGTCGTCTCCTCTCGCTCGTCGGTCTGCATGTCGCCCGTCGGGGTCGGCTCGAGCCGGCTCCGCGGATTGGTGTCGGCAAACGTGTCGACGTTGTGGATCGCCTCGTAGGGGGTGGAGCGCTCGGCGTCGTCCGGGGTCTCGACTCCGATCGAGGCGAGGTCGATCTCGGTGTGCGCGTCGTGGGCCAGCCCCATGTCGAGGCGCGGACGATCGCCGCCGCGCCCGGGGAACAGGCGCTCCGCCATCATCGACATCTTGCGCCGCAGCTCGCGCGCGAGCACGCTGCGGGGCCGTTCTCCCTCCGGCGGAGGCGCCGCCGGATCGCCGCCCGCTTCGAGCGCGCCGAGCAAGCCGGCCGGCCCGCCCTCGAGATCGCGATCGAGCTCGTAGTCCGGCAGATCGTCCGCGTCATCGGCGAGCTCCACGCCGCCCTCGGACCGCGCACGCACCCGGCGCGGCCGCGGATCCGGCGCGCTGGCGTCGACCGAGGAGTCGGCCGCCACGTCCTCATCCCACGGCGACGACGACTGCGGCGCGGTCGCGTCCACGTCCGCCGGGTCGACCCGCGACGGCACCGGGGCCGCGCCCTGGCCGCCACCGGGCAGGATGAGGGTCGGCTCGCGCCAGGCCGGCGCCGGAGGGGGCTCACGCCACACGCCGTCCGGCTCGCCCGCCATCGGCGCCGAGCTGCCATTTCCGCCCATCGCCGGCTCGCCCAGCCGTGAACCCAGCGGGGCCGCCGCCTCGAAGTCGCCCGACCGCGAATACACCGGGCTGGCGAGCCGCCCCCCGGCCTCACCCGCAGCCGAGTCAGCGCCGTCATCCTCGTACCCGTCCGCGCTGGCAGCGTCGGAATCGCTCGACGGAGCTCGCGCTCGACGGCCGGCCCCTCTGCCCGCGTTCACCGTGCGCGCGGTCAGGTCCTCGACCGAGTCCTGCACCCGCCCGTCGCGATCCGGATCGATCGTCCATCCGGTCTCGAGCGCGCTCATCGCGTCGCTGACGAAGCGAGTGATCGCCTCGTCCATGGCGCGCTCGAGGCCAGGCGTGGGGCCGTCGCCAGGCCGCCGCGAGCCGGCCACCACCGGCCCCGGCGGCATGCCCGGCCCGGTGCCCGGCGTCGTCGCCATGCGCATGGGAAACCGCTCCGGCGGCTGCGGCGGAGGCGGCAGCGGCCGCGGCGTGGGCCACGACGGCCCCGCCCCGTGTATCGGTCTGGTCGCCGGCCCCTGCGCCGCTGCCACCACGCGCCCAGGGGGGAAGCCGGCCGTCGAGCCGCGGGCGGGCGTCCCCGGCCGAGCCCCCGCCAGGACCTCGTCGCGCGCCGCACCCGGAACCGCGGCGGCCGCAGACCCCGCATCGCGCGCCCGAGACGGGGGTGGCGTCGACTCCGACTCCGACCGCGACCACAGAGAAGTCCCTCCGCCCGATCGCGACGGCGACCGCGAGCGCGCCGCGGCAACCGGTGCCATCGGTCCCGACGGCCCGGTCGGCCCCGCGCCGGACAGCCCAGGCATGGAGGCCACAGCAGGCCCCGGCTCCCCGGGCAGCCCGGCGCGGCCGCCGACCGCCGAACCATCGGCGAGCACCGGGGCCCCCTCGGCGGGCAGCCCCGACAGCGCCAACATCGCCGCTTCGCCGGACGCCGCGACACCACTCGTCTCCGAGTCTCCGACATCAACGGCTTCGGACGCCGCGCGCCCCGACATCGAATCCGCCGCGCCGACTCCACCGACCTCCGAAGCCGCGCGCCCCGACGTCGCGTCCGACGCGCCGACCCCACCGGCCTCCGACAACGCGCGCGCCGACGCCGCGCGCCCCGACCTCGAATCCGCCACGCCGACCCCACCGGCCTCCGGCGCCGCGCGCCCCGACGCCGCGCGCGCCGAGATCGCGTCCTCCTGCGCTCGTTGCCGCCCCCCCTGCGAGACCCTCCCGGTCCGCTCTCCCGAGATCATCGGAGCCGTCGCCGCGCGACCACCGGCCTCCGCCGCGGCCACCAGACTGCCTGCCTGTCCGATCGGCGGCCGCGCGGTCGCCGTCCCCTGCCCCTCGGCCTCCATCTCGCTGCCCGCGCTCGCCTCGGCGATCTCGCTGGCGCACGATCGCACGGCGAACGCGAGCGCCTTGGCCGACAGCGGTCGCCCCACGAACCGATCGACCTCGAAGTCCGACGCATCCAGCGCGTTGCGGATCGGGCCGGTCGCGTCGCCGATGAGCACGATGCGCAGCCGCGATCCATGCCGCGACCCGCGCATCGCCGTCGCCAGCGACCGCGCGTCTCCTTCGTCGAGCGAGGCGCTCAGCACCACCACGTCCGGCGCCACCTCCTCGCACAGAGTCAGCGTGTCGTCCCCGCCCGACGCGATCACCGGAGCTGATAATCCCGCCCCGACCAGCGCGCTGGCGATCTCCTCCGCGTCCCTCAGCTTCGAGACCAGGAGGATCCTGGCTGCAGGCGTCGCGCTCATCCCCATAAAGACAAACTATTCTAGCACGTTGCCGATCCCCGTAAGGTCCGTCTGCTCCGGTTCTCTCACAGCGCCGAAACCGGGTCGACATCGATCGTCACCCGAACCCGTCCGGAGCGCGCAGCGGCCCCCGCCGGCGGCACCAGAGCGCGCAGAAATGCCCGCAGCTCGCGCCGCTCGCGCGAGCGCAGCCACATGTGCCAGCGCGTCCGCCCCTTGAGCCTCGCCAGCGGCGCCTCCGCCGGCCCCAGCACGGTCACACCGCACCCGTCGGTCCCCGCCCCGAGGCCGCTCGCCCGCTCGGCCAGCCGTCTGGCCTCGGCGGCGACCTCGTCGGCGTCCTGTCCGTCCAGCCGGACCGCCGCCAGGTGCCCGAACGGCGGGTAGTCGAGCTCGCGGCGACCCTCCAGCTCGTGCCGGTAAAAGCGCAGGTAGTCGTGCTCGCGCGCCGCCGCCACGGCGACCGCGTCGGTGCGGTAGCTCTGGATGATGACCCGCCCGGCCCGGTCTCCGCGCCCGGCCCGCCCCGCCACCTGGGTCAAGAGCTGGAACGTCCGCTCCGACGCGCGGAAGTCCGGTAGCGACAGCCCCGTGTCGGCCATGAGGACGCCCACCAGCGTCACCCCCGGAAAGTCGTGCCCCTTGGCCACCATCTGGGTGCCGACCAGGAGGTCGAGCTCGCCGCGCGCCATCCGTCCCAGCACCCGATCGATCGCGCTGCCCCTCGCCGCGTCGCGATCGAGCCGCGCGATCCGCGCCTGTGGGAACATCCGCTCCAGCCCGGCCGCCACCCGCTCGGTGCCCAGCCCACGCCGCGCGATCGACCCGGTCGCCGCGCACGCCGGACAGTTCGACACGGTCCGCTCGGCGTGGCCGCAGTAATGGCACAGCAGCCGATCCACCTGCCGGTGATACGTCAGCGACACCGAGCACGACGGACACCGAAACGCGTGCCCGCACTTCACGCACAGCACGAACGTGTGGAACCCGCGCCGGTTGAGAAACAGGATCACCTGCTCGCCCCGGCCCAGCGTCTCCGCCACCGCCTGGGCCAGCGGAGCGGTGAGGAGCGAGTCCTGCTCCGCGCGGTGGACCCGCAGATCCACCAGCTCGACCGTCGGCAGCGGCCGCGCGGTGGCCCGCTCGCCGAGCGTGAGCAGCTGCAGCCGCCCGGTCTCGGCCCCGTGATACGACTCCAGCGACGGGGTCGCCGAGCCCAGGATGCACAGCGCTCGCGCCCGCTGCGCCCGCACCAGCGCCACGTCGCGCGCGTGGTAGCGGACCCCCTCCTCCTGCTTGAACGAGCCGTCGTGCTCCTCGTCCACCACCACGACGCCGAGGTCGGCGAGCGGCGCGAACACCGCCGAGCGAGCCCCCAGCGCGATGTGCGCCGAACCGTCGCGCAGCCGGCTCCACTCGTCGAACCGCTCGCGGTCGCTCAACCCGCTGTGCAGCACCGCGACCCGGTCGCCGAACCGCGCGCGAAACCGAGCCGACAGCTGCGGGGTCAGCGAGATCTCCGGCACCAGCACCAGCGCGGTCTGCCCCGCCGCCAGCGCGTCGGCGATGATCTGCAGATAGACCTCGGTCTTGCCGCTGCCGGTGATCCCGTGCAGCAAGTACCCGCGAAACTCACCAGCCGCCAGCCCCTCGCGCAGCGACGCCAGCGCCAGCGCCTGCCCCGCGCTGGGCAACGGCGCGGACACCGGCGCGATCAACCCCGCCCCCTCCTCGCTCCGCCCCGCCCACGGATCGGCCCGCACCACCCGCTCCTGCACCTCGACCAGCCCGGCCCCCGCCAGCGACCGCAGATGAGCCGCCGCCTGCTTGTGCACCGAGCGAAGCGCCGCGACTTCCGCCTCGCCGCCCGCCGCCACCAGCGCCTCCAGCACCGCCCGCCGCGCCGGAGCCCGCCCCAGCTCCGCCGCCTCCCGCTCGTCGGGCGACCGCAACACCACCGCGACCCGCGACACCCGATTCCGGACCCGCGCTCGCTCCACATCCCGCACCAGCCGGATCCACCCCGCCGCCATCAGCTCCTCGACCACCGCCGCGCCCCGCCGCCCACCCGTCACCTGCCCGGCCGGCAAATCCCCACCAGCGGCCGCCAGCGCCGCCAGCACCTCTCGCTGCGATCGCACCAGCGCCCCACCAGCCCCCTCCAGCGCCAGCCGCCCCTCCGCGCTCAGCTCGATCCGGGTCGCCGCCCGCACCCGAGTCCCCGCCGGCAAGGCCGCCCGGATCACCTCACCCAGCGGAGCCTCGTAGTACCCCGCGATCCACCGACAGAGCTCGACCATCTCACCAGAGAGCGCCGGCGCCACATCGAGCAACGCCTCGACGTCTCTCACCTCGACGTCGCCAGGAACCACATCGCTCTCGGCGACCACCAGCCCCGTCACCCCCCGACTACCGAACGGAACCAGCACGCGCCGCCCGATCAGCTCGACGTCCTGTCCGCCCGCCGGGATCGAATAATGAAACGTCCCGTGCACCGGCAGCTGGACCGCCACCTCCACATACCTCGACACCGACGGAGAGTATCGGCCCAGCCTGACGCCAGTTGCTCCGCCACCGTGCCCTTTCCACCAGTCCGGGCCACGGAGCGAATCAGGATCCAGGCACGGGCGACGCGCCTCCGCTGCTGCTGCGAGCAGCGGGGCGCCACGCACCTGCTCGTGCGGGCGCCCCTACCCCCCTCGCGGCCACCGCGGCCCGTCGTGGGCCCCGGCGACTGGTCGCCCTACGGGCAGGCCGTGTCGTCGATGTCGGCCGCGTCGCGCGGCACCAGCGTGAGATCGCCGTCGAAGATGTCGCGATTCATCACGCCGGTGATGGAGGTGAAGCACTGCCCGGCGGTGACCTTGCCGTAGGAGAACATGATGTCGTCGATGAACAGCTCGGCCCCTGCCTCGCCGATGGTGAACTGGTTGTCCGCGTCGATCAGCGAGACCACCGACACGTTCTCGACGGTCACCAGGACGCCCTCGAACGGCGCGCTGTCGGCTTCGGTCGCCAGGGTCGTCACGTCGGCGACCGTCAAGGGCGTGGGCACGTCTCCCTCGCCGAAGTTCGACAGGGTCGCGAAGGTCAGCTCGGTCAGCGGGTTGGCCGCACATGCATCATCGATGCACCCGAACTCCTGGACCGTCGCCTGGATGTCCAGCGTCGCCCCGACCACCACATCGGCGGGCAGCTCACCAGCGGCCGCCGGCCAGAACACGATGACGCCGTTGCTCTCGGCGGCGACCGCATCGTCGGCCACCCAGAAGTTCTGGGTGCCGTCATCCTCGCGCTCCACGGCGGTGACCGTCACGCCCACCAGGCTGACCGCCGCACCATCCCCGACGTCTCCCCCCTGGATGTCGGCGATGGTCACCTCCTCGGGCTGGCACGCCACCACGCTGTCGACGCAAGCCGCGTCCTGACAGTCGGTCTGGCCGTTGTAGTCGTTGTCGGTCTCGTCGCCGCACAGCTCGGCACCCTCCTCGGGCGGCAGGCAGTCTCCGTCGGCGCCGACCACCAGGTCGTCGGCCGAGCGCGGCAGAATCTTGTAGTTGAAGAAGTAGTCGCCGATGCCGACGATCGACGAGTAGCAGTCGCCGGCCACGATGCCATCGAGACCCACCAGGGCCGACTGGACCGCGTACGGGCCGGTCACGACCATCTCCTGGAGCGTCGTGTCGGTGCTGCTGACCCCGCGCGGCGCGCTGTTGACCCGCACGTTCTCGAACCTGACCAGGACGCCTTCCCACTTCTCGGACTCGGCATCGTCGGCAGCCAGGTCCCAAGGGTCGAGCGTGGCCGGCTCGGGGATGTCGCCGGTGCCGGTCTTGGTCACCGCGATGGCGCCGCCGTCCGGGGCCGAGACCTCGGTCAGCGTGCGATCGGTGTCATCCGAGTCGAGCGCGAACTCGTCCTTCACCCCGCCCTCGATGTCGACGACGTCGCCCGCGACCAGGCCGGCTGCCTCGCTACCGCTCACGAACACGAACACGCCGGAGAAGGCACCGCCCTCCGGCTCCTGGACATAGATCCCACCAGCGCGGCCGCCGTACGCGTCCACCGCCACGACCACCACGTCGCGGAGGGTGACCGCGGTGCCGACCGGCATGTCGTCGCTCTGGAGGTCGAAGACCGTCGTGTCCTCGCCGCCGCCGTCGTCGTCCGTGTCGTCCCCCACATCGGTGGCCCCGTCATCGGACACGTCGTCATCGTCGTCGTCACCGCCTCGGCAGGCGAAACAGGTAAGCGCGATCATCAGGGAAACCAGGCCTGTGCTCTTCATGGACAACCTCATGGGGGGAAACTCAAAAAGTCGGGACGCTACCCGAAAAAACAAAACCCGCCTTGCGGCGGGCGTCACACTAGCAGGCTTTTCGGCCGGCCCCGGGTCGGTTGTCACCGGCCTGTCATCGCAACGCGGCTACTCGTCGTCGGCCTTGCTCTTCCCCTTGGCCTTCGCCTTGGCCTTGCCCTTGTCGGCGGACGCCTTCGCGCTGGCCTTGGTGGAGGCTTTCTTGTCCGCCTTCTCGCCCTTGGCCGGCGCATCGCCCTTGGCGCGGCCCTTGGCCGGGGCCGACTCGTCGCGCGCCGCCGCGTCCTTGCGCGCCCCGTTGCTGACCAGAGCGATCAGCGCCATCGGCGCCGCGTCGCCGACCCGGTACCGCGTCTTCAGCACGCGCGTGTAGCCGCCCGGGTGCGACGCCAGCTCGGGCGCTACCTCGGCGAACATCTTGTCGAGCGCGTCCTCGTTCTTCAGCACCCGGCGCGCCATCCGCTTCGCGTGCACGACCTGCGCGCGCTCGGCGTCGCTGAGCTTCTTGGTGCCCCTGGCCACCAGCTGGTGAACGCCGACGCCCCAATGAAGCGTGCGATCGGCGATCGAGCGCAGCTCCTTGGCCTTGGCCTCGGTCGTCTCGATCTGGCCGTGCGTCACCAGGGAGGCGACCATGTTCGAGTACATCGCGCGCCGGTGGTCGGAGGTCCGGCCCAGCTTGCGTCCTGCCTTGAGATGGCGCATGGCGGTGCTTCCTTACTTCTTGAGCGGGGTCGTGCCCGGCCAGTTGTCGAGCTTCATGCCGAGGCTGAGCCCCATCTCGGCCAGGATTTCCTTGATCTCTTTCAGAGACTTGCGGCCGAAGTTCTTGGTCTTCAGCATCTCTGACTCGGTCTTCTGCACCAGCTCGCCGATGTACTTGATGTTGGCGTTCTGCAGGCAGTTGGCCGAGCGAACCGACAGCTCGAGCTCGTCGACCGTGCGCCACAGGTTCTCGTTGAGCTTCTCCTGCTCCTCGTTGACCGGTGACTCGATCGGCTCCGCCGTCTCCTCGAAGTTGATGAAGATGTTGAGCTGCTCCTTCAAGATCTTCGCGGCGAACGCGACCGCGTCGTCGGGACCGACGGCGCCGTTGGTCCACACCTCGAGGGTCAGCTTGTCGTAGTCGGTCTGCTGCCCGACGCGGGCGTTGGTGACCGTGAAATTGACCTTCTTGATCGGCGAGAACAGCGCGTCGATCGGAATCGTCCCGACCGGCGAGTTCTTGCTGTGACGCTCGGCCGGCACGTAGCCGCGACCGGTGCCGATGGTCAGCTCCATGTGGAGCTTGCCGCTCTTCGACAGCGTGGCGATGCGGTGATCCGGGTTGAGGACGACCACCCCGTCGGTCACCTGGATGTCGCGCCCGAGCACCTCGCCCTCCCCCTCCTTGTCGATGCGCACCGTGTACGTCCGGTCATCGTGGACGCGCAGCAGCACCTCCTTGAGGTTGAGGATCATGTCGGTCACGTCCTCGACCACGTCGGGGAGGTACGTGAACTCGTGCAGCGCGCCGTCGATGCGCACGTGCGTGATCGACGCGCCCTGCAGCGACGACAGCAGCACCCGGCGCAGCGCGTTGCCCAGCGTCGTACCGAAGCCACGCTCGAGAGGCTCGCACGTGAACTTGCCGTAGTTGACGGCCCTCTCCTCCACCTCGAGAGTGCGCGGCCGGATCAGGTCGCGCCAGTTCTTGGCCATGAAGTCGGTGGTGGCGCCGCCAAGGCTAGGCGACTGAGCGGACGTGGTTTCCATATTCTCCGGGTTCTCTCTTGCGGGGTAGCGCGGGGAGTCGTCGGCGGTCCGACGCCCTCTACTTCGAGTACAGCTCGACGATCAGCTGCTCGCGGATCGGCAGCGTCACGTCGTCTCGCGCAGGCATCGCCTTCACGGTCGCCTTGAAGCCGTCCTTGTCGAGCTCCATCCAGCGCGGCACGCCGCGCCGCTCGACCGCGCCCAGCGCCTCGACGATGCGAGTCACCGCGCGAGACGAATCCCGCACCTCGACCACGTCGTTCGCCCGCACCAGGTACGAAGGAATGTTCACCCGGCGGCCGTTCACCTTGAAGTGGCCGTGGCGGACCAGCTGGCGCGCCTCGGCGTGGTCGCTGGCGAAGCCCATCCGGTAGACCGCGTTGTCCAGCCGCCGCTCGAGCAGCTGGATCAGGTTGTCGCCGGTGACGCCCTTCATGCGCGACGCCTTGTAGTAGTAGCCGCGGAACTGACGCTCGGCGATCCCGTAGATCCTCTTGACCTTCTGCTTCTCGCGCAGCTGCTCGCCGTAGTCGGAGCGCTTGCGCCGGCGCGCCTGGCCGTGCTGACCGGGCGGGTAAGAGCGGCGCTCGTAGCCGCACTTGTCGGTGTAGCAGCGCTCTCCCTTGAGGAAGAGCTTCATGTCTTCTCGCCGGCAGAGCCGGCAGACCGGACCGATATATCTCGCCATGACTCTTCGCTCACACGCGCCGGCGCTTGGGAGGCCGGCAGCCGTTATGGGGAATCGGGGTGACGTCCCGAATGACGCTGATCTTGAACCCAGCCGACTGCAGCGCGCGCAGCGCCGACTCGCGGCCCGCGCCCGGGCCCTTCACGTAGACCTGCACGTTGCGCATCCCGTGCTCCTGCGCCTTGCGCGCCGCCTGCTCGGCGGCCAGCTGCGCCGCGAACGGGGTCGACTTGCGGGATCCCTTGAAGCCGCACGCGCCGGCCGATGACCACGAGACCACGTTCCCGGACACGTCCGTGATGGTCACGATCGTGTTGTTGAAGGTGGAGCTGATGTGCGCGACGCCGGTCTGGACGTTCTTCTTGACCTTGCGCTTCGCCTGCCGCTTCGGCTGTGCCATTCGGTGATTCCCCGCTCGCTATGGATGAAGGATGGAGCTCATCGCTACTTCTTGGCCGTCGCGGCGCCCTGCTTCTTGACGGCCTGCCGACGCGGGCCCTTGCGTGTGCGCGCGTTGGTGTGAGTGCGCTGCCCGCGCACCGGCAGCCCGCGCCGGTGGCGCAGGCCGCGATAGCAGCCGAGGTCCATCAGCCGCTTGATCGCCATGGTGACGTCTCGCCGGAGGTCGCCTTCGACCTTGACCTCGGCGTCGATCGCGTCGCGGATCCGGCGGACTTCCTGCTCGTCGAGATCGTCGCTGCGCTTGTCGAGCGAGACGCCTGCCTTGTTCAGCAGACGTCCCGAGGAGCGGCGGCCGATCCCATAAATGTAGGTGAGCGCGATCTCCATCCGCTTGTTGCGCGGGAGGTCGACGCCAGCGATACGTGCCATGACGCTTCTCCTTAGCCCTGGCGCTGCTTGTGGCGCGGGTTGCTGCAGATGATGCGCACGACGCCCTTGCGCTTGATCACCTTGCACTTGGGACAGATCTTCTTGACCGACGCTCTAACCTTCATCGCGCTTCCCTCAGGCCACGTCTCTCGACGGCGACGCCTCGTGTGCGGGATTGCCCGGAGACGACTTCGGGCGACTCAGCACCCAGGGTCCGTCATCCGTGATGGCGATCGTGTGTTCGAAATGGGCTGACAATCTGCGGTCCTTCGTCACCGCAGTCCACTTGTCGTCCAGGACCTCTACCTCGTGGGTCCCGGCATTTACCATAGGCTCGATGGCGATCACAAGACCGCTTTTCAAGCGTTTGCCCGTTCCCTCGCGCCCGTAGTTGGGGACCGGGGGCTCTTCGTGCATCTGGCGGCCGATGCCGTGTCCCACGAAGCTCGTCACTACTGAAAATCCGTTCACCTGGACGTGATTCTGAACCGCCCACCCCACGTCGCCCAGCCGGCTGCCGGGCAGGCACCGGTCGATGGCGAGGTCCAGGGCCTGCCGGGTGACCTCGACCAGGCGCTGAGCCAGCGGAGGCACCGTGCCGCCGACCATCACCGTTCGCGCCGAGTCCCCGCAGTAGCCGTGCTTGAACGCGCCGAAGTCGATCCCGATGATGTCTCCGTCGGCCAGGACGACATCCTTGCGCGGGATGCCGTGCACCACGACCTCGTTGATCGAGGTGCAGAGCACGGCCGGATAGTCGTAGTAGCCGAGGAACGCGCTCTGCAGGCCGAGCCGCTTGATCGCGCGAGCCGCGATCTGGTCGAGCTCCCAGGTCGAGACCCCGGGAACCGCGGCGGCGCACACCTCGTCGAGGATCTCGGCGACTCCCAGGCAAGCCTCGCGCTGGAGGCGGATCTCCTCCACCGACTTGTACTTGATCCTCATGCTGCCGCCCAGCATCGGTGCCGAGTGCTGGCGCGTTGCTTCAGCGCGGTCGAGCAACCGTTCGGCCGCGAATGCGCGGTCCCTTCGGACCGGTGAAGCCCTCGTAGTTCCGCGTGATGAGGTGCGACTCGATCTGCTGGACGGTGTCGAGCGCCACGCCGACGACGATGAGGAGTCCCGTGCCGCCGAAGTAGAAGGGCACGTTGTAGCGCGCCTGCAGCAGCTGCGGCAGGATGCAGACCGCCGACAGATAGACCGCGCCCGCGCAGGTGATGCGAGTCAGTACGCGATCGATGTACTCCGCCGTCTTCTTGCCCGGTCGGATACCGGGGACGAAGCCGCCCCCCTTCTTGAGGTTCTCCGCCACGTCGACCGGGTTGAAGGTCACCGCGGTGTAGAAGAACGAGAAGAAGACGATGAGCCCGACGTAGAGCACGAGGTAGCGCCAGTCGGTCGGCCGCAGCGCGTTGGCGAAGCTCTGCATCCACGGCGTATCGACCATGTTGGCGATCTGCGCCGGGAACATCAGGATCGACGACGCGAAGATCGGCGGGATGACGCCGGAGACGTTGATCTTGAGCGGCAGGTGGGTCTGCGTGCCGCCATACATCTTCCGCCCGACCATGCGTTTTGTGTACTGGACCGGTATTCGCCGGTGCGCCCTCTCGAAGTAGCAGATCGCCGCGATCGTCCCGATCACGATCGCGCTCAGCATGATGAGGTTGAAGGTGTCGAAGTCACCCATCGTCTTCAGCGTGAAGAGCTGGGTGAGCCCGTCCGGCATGTCGGCGACGATGCCGGCAAAGATGATGAGCGAGATGCCGTTGCCGATGCCCCGCTCGGTGATCTGCTCGCCGAGCCACATCAGGAACGCCGTGCCGGTGGTCAGCGAGAGGCACGTGAGCAGGCGGAACGCCCAGCCCGGATCGGTGACCACCTCGCCGCCGGCAAGCCCGCCGCCGCCGCCGCGGCCGAGACCCTCGAGCCAGGTGGCGATGAAGAAGCTCTGCACGATGGAGAGCGCGATCGTGCCGTAGCGGGTGTACTGGTTGATCTTGCGCCGGCCCTGCTCGCCCTCCTTGTTGAGGCGATCCAGAGCCGGGATGACCACGGTCAGGAGCTGCAGGATGATCGACGAGCTGACGTACGGCATGATGCCGAGCGCGAAGATCGACAGCCGCTCCAGCGCACCGCCGGAGAACATGTTGAAGAGGCCCAGGAACGACCCCGAGCCGCCAGTGGAGATGAGGTTCTGCATCTCCACCCGGTTGACGCCCGGCGTGGTGACGAAGATGCCGAGCCGATAGACCAACAGGATGAGGAGGGAGAAAAAGATCCGCTTCCTCAGCTCCGGGATCTTGCTGATATTGGCGAATGAGCTGGCCACGATCGCGCCTGTTCCCGCTTTCCGCTTGGTGGAGTTAGGCCGCCCGGTGCCGCTCGGGCCCGAAACGGCCTGGCTTTCCTACGCCCCCGCCTCCGTCGCCTCTCCGCCCCGCCGCCCCTGCGCCGAGACGTGAATGGACGGAAGCGCGATCACCTCGGCCGAGCCGCCCAGCGACTCGAGCTTGGCCACTGCTGACTTCGAGAATCGATGCGCCTTCACCGTCAGCTTCGCGGTGAGCTCGCCGCCGCCCAGGATCTTGACGATCCGGGCGCCCTTGGGGACGAGCCCGACTCCGCGCAGCGCATCGAGATCGACCAGCCCGCCCGCCTGGAAGTAGCGCTCCAGCATGCCGAGGTTGATCGGGTAGGCCTCCTCCCGGAACGGGTTGTGGAACCCGCGCTTGGGCAGGCGGCGCTGCATCGGCATCTGGCCGCCTTCGAAGCCGATCCGGGCGCCGTGGTGGCCGGTGCGGGCCCTCTGGCCCTTCATGCCCTTGCCGGCGGTCTTGCCGGTTCCGGACCCCGGACCGCGACCGATCCGCTTCTTCTTCTTGGTCGCGCCCGGGTTGGGAGCCAGGGTGTGGAGTGTCGTGCCCATCGATGATCCTCTTCTACGCCTTCGTGCGCCTGCTGAGCGGCCTAGTCAGCCGGCTCGACCCGGACCAGGTGGCTGACCTTGCGGATCATCCCCCGGATGGCGGGAGTGTCGTTGAGGATGACGGTCTTGTGCATCCTCGTCAACCCGAGCCCCTTCAGGGCCAGCTTGTGCGGCTCCGGGCGGTTGATGCCGCTGCGAACCTTGGTGACCTTGAGCTTGAGTGCCATGGCGACTGCTCCTGCTGCTTCCCGCCCGCCTAGTGGTGAGCGGCGACCGGCGTCGCAATCTCGGCGACGGTCTTGCCACGCGTGCGGGCGACCTGCTCGGCCGAGCGCAGGTCCTTCAGCGCCTTGACCGTCGCGTGAATGACGTTGTGCGGGTTCGACGTGCCGATCGACTTGGTCAGGATGTCGCGAACTCCCGCGACCTCGAGGACCGGGCGAACCGCCCCGCCGGCGATGACCCCGGTGCCGGGCGCTGCCGGCCGCAGGAGCACGCTGGCGGCGCCGAACTCGCCGATGATCTCGTGCGGGATGCTGCCCTGCACCATCGGGATCTTGAACAGGTTCCGCTTGGCCTGCTCGGTGCCCTTGCGGATGGCCTCGGGCACCTCGTTGGCCTTGCCCAGCCCGGCACCGACGTGGCCGTTCTGGTCGCCCACCACCACCAGGGCGGAGAAGGAGAACCGGCGGCCACCCTTCACGACCTTGGCCACGCGGTTGATGAAGACCACGCGGTCGACCAGCTCGCCTACATCGTTGAGATCGATCGCCATGTCAGAACTCCAACCCCGCCTCGCGGGCGCCCTCGGCCACTTCTTTGACGCGGCCGTGATAGATGTAGCCGTTCCGGTCGAACACGACCTGGATGACGTTCTTGGCCTTGAGTCGGCCGGCGATCGCCTTGCCGACCAGGCGGGCTCGCTCCCTCTTCTTCTTGCCCGAGGCCGCGTCGGCCAGCTCCTTCTCGAGATCGGACGCGGTCGCCAGCACCTGCTGGGTGACGTCGTCGATCGCCTGCACGTAGATGTGCGAGTTGGAGCGGAACACGGACAGGCGCGGCCGCGCGGCCGTACCGGTGAGCCGCTTGCGGATGGTCCGCTTCCGGCGCCAGCGGGCACGCGCGGTCGGGCTTTGGATCTTGATGTATCCAGCCATGATCTAACCTCTGGCGAAGCTCTCGTTGCTTCTTGCTACGGCGCCTAGCCAGCCGCCTTGCCGACCTTGCGCAAAATGGTCTCCTCGACGTACTTCACGCCCTTGCCCTTGTAGGGCTCCGGCGGCCGGAAGGCGCGCACCGTGGCGGCGCACGCGCCCAGCTTCTGCTTGTCGATGCCCGACAGCACGATCTGGTTCTTGTCGACGGCCGCGGTGATTCCATCCGGCAACTCGAACACGATCGGGTGGGAGTAGCCGAGCTGCAGGGTCAGCTTCCTGCCGCTGACCTCGGCGCGGTAGCCGACCCCGTTGATCTCGAGGCGGCGCTGGAAGCCGTCGCTCACTCCACGGACCATGTTGGCCGTCTGAGCGCGAACCAGGCCGTGCGCCGCGCGGGCGAGCCGGCTGTCGTCGGCGCGCGAGCAGATCACCTCGCTGCCCTCGGACACGATCTTGATGGCCGGGTGCATGTTCATCTGCAGCTGCCCCTTGGGGCCCTTCACCGTGACGACGTCGCTCCCGACGTTCACGCTGACACCCTTGGGGATCTGGATCGGGTTCTTTCCTATCCGCGACATGATGGCACCTACCAGACCTCGCAGAGGACTTCGCCGCCCACGTTGAGCTCGCGCGCCTTGCGGTCCGTCATCACACCCCTCGAGGTCGACACGATGGCGATCCCGAGGCCATTGCGCACCCTGGGCATCGCCTTGGCGCGCACGTAGCTTCGCTGCCCGGGGCGCGACGCGCGCTTGAGCCCGGTGATCGCGGGGTGATTGCTGTTGTCGTAGCGCAGGGTCAGCGAAATGACGCCCTGCGGCCCCTCTTCGGCGGTGGACACCGCGTCGAGGAAACCCTCCTCGCGCAGTATCTCGGCGATGCGGAGCTTCACCCCGGAGCGGGGGCAGTCGATCGTCAGCTTCCGCGTCTGCAAGCCGTTGCGGATACGCGTCAGGAAATCGGCAATGGGATCGGTCATCGACATGTCAGGCGCCCTTCACCAGCTCGACTTGATCACGCCGGGCAGCTCGCCCTTGAGCGCCAGATCGCGGAAGCAGAGCCGGCACATGTTGAACTTGCGCATGTACGCGCGCGGACGGCCGCACAGCGGGCACCGGTTCTTCTGCCGCACCTTGAACTTGAGCTTCCTCGGCAGCATCTTGGCCAGACGACTCATGCTTGTGCTCCTTGCGAGGCGGCGTCCGCCTGCCCGGCGACGGCCTGGCGGAATGGAACGCCCATGAGCCGGAGCAGCGCCCGTCCCTCCGCGTCCGTCTTCGCCGTCGTCACGATGGTCACGTTCAAGCCCCTCATCGAGTCGATGCTGTCGTACTCGATCTCGGGGAAGATGATCTGCTCCTTGATGCCGATGGAGTAGTTGCCCCGCCCGTCGAACGCCTTCTGCGACAGGCCGCGGAAATCGCGGACCCGCGGCAGGGCGACGTTCAGCAGGCGATCGAGGAACTCCCACATCGCCTCGCGGCGCAGCGTGACCATGACGCCGATCTTGACGCCGCGGCGCAGCTTGAAGGTCGCGATGTCCTTCTTGGCCAGCGTGACCACCGGCGTGCGCCCGGAGATGGCGCGCATCTCCTCGACAGCGTTATCCATGATCTTCGGGTTCTGCGTCGCCTTGCCCAGCCCCATGTTGAGGCTGATCTTGACGAGCCGCGGAATCTGCATCGGGTTCTTGTAGTCGAACTCCGCCCGCAGCTTCTCGCGCACCTCTTCTTCATAGATGCGACGGAGCCGCGGCGGCTGATCGCGCTTGTACGCGACCGCGGGGCCCGACGGAGCCTTGGCGACCTTGCCGCCCTTCCCGCCCTTGCCCTTGTCGCCCTTGGCTCCCGCCTTGCCCTTGTCGCCCTTGCCCTTGGCCTCGCCCTTGTCGGCCTTGGCGGCCTTCCCGGGCGCACCCTCGGCAGCGGCCGGCTTGGGCTGGTCGGCGTCTTCCGGACCGTTCTTTTCGTTCTCGGCCATGACTGCTCAACCTCGTCCGATCACATGCCCGGCTGCGGGAACTGCGCGCCGCACTTGACGCACACCCGCACTTTTTTGCCGGCCTGGTTGCTACCCGCGCGCGAACGGCGCGGCTTCTTGCACGCCTCACACCACAGGGCCACGTTGGCCATCGCCACCGAGCCCTCGACGTCGATGATCCCGCCCTGCGGGCTCTTCTGCGACGGCTTGGTGTGACGCTTGACCATCATCACCTTTTCGATCTCGACCCGGCCGTTCTTGAGCAGGCGCTTCACCTTGCCGCGCTTGCCCTTCTCCCGGCCCTTGGTCACGACCACGTTGTCGCCCCTCGCGATGTGGGCCATCACAGCACCTCCGGCGCCAGTGAGACGATCTTCATGAACCGCTTGGCGCGCAGCTCGCGAGCGACCGGCCCGAAGATGCGGGTGCCGATCGGCTCGCCTTCCTTGTTGATGAGGACGGCGGAGTTCCCGTCGAAGCGGATGTAGCTGCCGTCCGGCCGGGCGATCTCCTTGGAGGTGCGCACGACCACGGCGCGCGCGATCTCGCCCTTCTTGACCTTGGCGCCCGGGATCGCCTCACGCACCGACACGACGATGATGTCGCCGATCGAGGCGTAGCGCCGGCGCGAGCCGCCGAGGACCTTGATGCAGTAGACCTTCTTGGCGCCGCTGTTGTCGGCGACGTCGAGGACCGAGGACATCTGGATCATGAAATGTCCTCTCGCGCGCGGACCAGCGTGCGGGCCACCCGCCACTTCTTGGTCTTCGAGTACGGCTTCGACTCCACCAGCTCGACCAGGTCGCCGACCTGGCAGCCGTTGTTCTCGTCATGCGCCTTGTAGCGCACGCGCCGGCTGATGAACTTGTGGAAGCGGCGATCGCGGAAGCGACGGCTGACCGTGACCACCACGGTCTTGTTCATCTTGGTGGACGTGACGGTTCCGGTGATGACGCGCCGGATCCCGCGCGTCTTGTGGGTGGACTCGTCCGTCGTCCTTACCTGGGCAGCCACGGGCTACTCCTTTCCACTCTTCTTGGAAGACTTTGCGCCGGCCTTGGCCTTGCCCGTCGCCTTGGCGGCGGGGGCCGGCTTCTTGGCGGTCGGCTTCTTGGCGGCCGGCTTCTTCGCCGCCGGCTTCCTGGCGGCCGGCTTGCCCTTGGCCGCCGTCCTGGGCCGACCGACCGCCGCGCGGGCGCGGTCCGCCACGGTCTGGGGCTCGTCGGCCTCCGCCCCCTCATCGCTCGCCGCGCGATTCGCGCCGGCCGAGGCCTGCGCCTCGAGCGCCAGCTCGCGCGCCCGCTGCACGGTGATGATGCGGGCCACCTCGCGCCGCTTGTAGCGCAGCGACACGGTGTTCTCGACCTGGTTGGTGTGATTGCCCAGCCGCAGGCGGAACAGCTCCTCGCGCGCGCGGTCGTGGGCCTGCGCCAGCTCGTCGTCCGGGAGGTCCCGGATGCGGTCGAGCCCTTCCCTGGCCTTGCTCATAGCGGCGCCTCGCGCGAGATGATCTGGGTGCGGATCGGGAGCTTGTGGTGCGCGTTGGTGAAGGCCTGCTCGGCCATCGCCCGGTCCACGCCCTCGAGCTCGAACATCACGCGCCCGGGCCGGACCACCGCCACGTGGCCCTCGTTGCCGCCCTTGCCCTTACCCATGCGGGTCTCGGCCGGCTTCTTCGTGATCGGCTTGTCCGGGAAGATCCGCACGTAGAGCTTGCCGAGGCGCTTGACCGAGCGGCTGATCGCGACGCGCGCGGCCTCGATCTGGCGCGCGGTGAGCCAGCCGGGCTCGAGCGCCTGCAGCCCGAAGTCCCCGAAGGACACCTCGTCGCCGCCCTTGGCCCGACCGCGGGTCCGACCCTTCTGCTGCTTGCGGAACTTGCTTCTCTTGGGAGCTAGCATGGCTCTTTACCTCTGCGTGACCCTGGCGCCGGCCCTAGGCCGGAGCGATGCCGGTCGGCCGGCCAACGGCCCGCGTCGGCATGACCTCGCCGTGGAAGATCCAGCACTTCACGCCGATCGCGCCGTGGGTGGTGCGCGCGGTCGCGAAGCCGTACTCGATGTCGGCGCGCAGCGTGTGGAGCGGCACCCGACCCTCGCGGTACCACTCGCGGCGGGACATCTCGGCCCCGCCCAGGCGGCCCGACGAGGCCACCCGGATTCCCTTGCCGCCGAACTTCATCGCGGTCTGTACCGCCTTCTTCATGGCGCGGCGAAAGGCGATGCGGCGCTCGAGCTGGGTGGCGATGTTCTCGGCGACCAGCTGCGCGTTGGTCTCCGCCTTGCGGACCTCGACGATGTTGAGGAAGACCTCATTGTCGGTGAGGGCCTGGATCTCTTTCTTCAGGACCTCGACCCCGGCGCCACGCTTGCCGATCACGATGCCCGGCCGCGCGGTGTAGATGTTGATCTTCGCCTTGTTGGCCGCTCGCTCGACGTCGATGTAGCTCACACCCGCGTGCACCAGCTTCTTGCGGATGAACTTCTTGAGCTTCAGGTCCTCGTGCAGCCACTTGGCGTAGTTCTTCTCCTCGTACCACTTGGACGACCAGGTCTTGATGATCCCGAGGCGAAACCCGATCGGATGAGTCTTCTGGCCCATGAGCGGTCCTTGTCCTTTTCCTGCGCTTGCGCTTGCTAGGCTTCGTCGGAGACGACCACGGTCAGGTGGCTCGTGCGGTGCTGGATGCGGTTGGCGCGACCCAGCGCGCGCGGCATCCACCGCTTGCTGATCGGCCCGCAATCGACGCAGATCGTCTTCACGGTCAGGTCGTCGACGTCCACCTCACCGCCCGACTTGTCCTCGGCGTTGGCCGCGGCCGACTCGAGCGCCTTGCTGATGATCCGGGCCGCCTTCTTGGGCATGAGCCGCAGCCGGGCCAGCGCCTGCTCGACGCTCTCGCCGCGGACCATGTTGGCGATCGCCCGCATCTTGCGGGGCGACATCTGGATCTGCTTGACGATTGCTCTGGCTTCCATGACGCGCCTCTACTTCTTGCGGTCGCCCGCGTGGCCGTGGAACGTCCGGGTGGGCGAGAACTCACCCAGCTTGTGGCCGACCATGTTCTCGGTCACGAACACCGGGATGAACTTCTTCCCGTTGTGCACCGCGAACGTCAGGCCGACCATCTCCGGCACGACGGTGGACCTGCGCGACCAGGTCTTGATGACCTTCTTCGACTGTTCCTTCTGGGCCTCGGTGACCTGCTTGGCCAGGAACTTGTCGATGAAGGGACCCTTCTTGATGCTGCGTGGCATGGCTTAGCGTCCTCTCAACCCTTCTTGCCGCGCCGCCGGACGATGTACTTGTCGGTGGCCTTGTTCTGCCGCGTCTTGTAGCCCTTGGTCGGCATGCCCCACGGCGAGCAGGGATGCCGGCCGCCCGACGAGCGGCCCTCGCCTCCACCCATCGGGTGATCGACCGGGTTCATCGCGACGCCGCGGTTGTGCGGCCGGCGGCCGAGCCAGCGACGGCGGCCTGCCTTGCCCCACTCGACGTTGCCGTGCTCCGCGTTGCCCATCGTGCCGATCGAGGCGCGGCAGTCCACGTGGACGCGCCGGGTCTCACCCGAGGGCAGCCTCAGCGTGGCCCAGTGGCCCTCCTTGGCCATGAGCGTGATGCGAGCCCCGGCCGAGCGGCCCAGCTGCGCGCCGGCGCCGATCTTCAGCTCGACCGCGTGGATGTCGGTGCCGATCGGGATGAAGCGGAGCGGCAGGCAGTTACCCGGCTTGATGTCGGCGCTCTGCGCGGAGAGCACCTCGTCGCCGACCGACAGCTTGGCCGGAGCCAGGATGTACGCCTTCTCGCCGTCCAGGTACTGGATGAGCGCGATGCGCGCCGAGCGATTCGGGTCGTACTCGATGCCGACCACCTTGGCCGGGATCCCCGTCTTCGCGCGCTTGAAGTCGACCATGCGGTAGCGCCGCTTGTGGCCGCCGCCGCGGAATCGAACGGTGGTGCGCCCGTAGGCGTTGCGGCCGCCCGACGAGTTCTTCGTCTCGAGCAGCTTCTTCTCCGGCTTGCCCTTGGTGATCGACGCGAAGTCCTGGCTGGACATGCCGCGGCGGCCCGGCGAGGTCGGCTTGTATCTCTGGATGGCCATCTTCGATCACACTCCCTCGAAGAACTCGATCGACTGACCCGACTGCAGGGTCACGATCGCCTTCTTGCGCCGCGGGCGCCGGCCGATGTAGCGGCCGACCCGCTTCTTCTTGCCGCGCATCACCTGGGTGTGCACGTCGGTCACCTGAACGTTGAACAGCTTCTCGATCGCGCGACGGATCTCGATCTTGTTGGCGTCCAGCGCCACCTCGAACGCGACCTTCTGCGCGTACTCCTCACCCTCGCCGAACGCCACGTCGTGGCCGCCGGTCTCGCGCAGCCGGGTGCTCTTCTCGGTCAAGAGCGGTCGCTTGATGATCGAATGCGGAGTGCTCATGGCTTGCTTCGGCTCCCGCTCAGCTCTCGGCCGCCGTCCGGGCGACCGGGCGGAGCGCATCCTGGACCCGCTCGAGCGCGCTGCGGGTGAGGACCAGGGTCTCGTGGTTGAGAACGTCGTAGACGTTCAGCCCCTCGGGCGCGAGCCACTTGCAGGCGCGCAGGTTGCGCGTGCCGCGCACCAGCTCGGCGTTGTCGGACGCCTCGACGATCAGCACCTTGCTGGTCGGCTGCGGCGCGCCGAGCGCCCGGAGCGCACCGGTCACCGCGCGGGTCTTGCCGCCCTGGGCCGGGAACTCGTCGAGCACGATGATCTTCTGCTCGCGGGCGCGGAGCGACAGGGCCGCGCGGAGCGCCTTGCGGCGGGCCTTGCGCGGCATCGAGTACTCGTAGTCGCGCGGGCGCGGGCCGAAGGTCTGGCCGCCGCCCACCCAGATGGGCGAGCTGCGATCACCGCTGCGGGCGCGACCGGTCCCCTTCTGGCGCCACGGCTTGATCTTCGAGCCGCGCACCTCTCCTCGGGTCTTGGTCATGGCGGTGCCGGAGCGCGCCTTGGCGCGCTGCCACTTCACGACCTCCCACAGGAGGTGCTCGTTCACATCCTCGGAGAAGACGGATCCATCGAGCTCGATCGAGCCCACCGTCTTGCCGGCGATGTCTCTCACGTCAATCTTGAGCGGTTCGGCCATCTTCAACCCCTACTCAGGTCCGGATCTCGACGTCCACGCCAGCCGACAGGTCCAGCTTCATGAGCGCGTCGAGCGTCTGCTGGGTGGGCTCCAGGATGTCGAGGAGGCGCTTGTGCGTGCGGATCTCGAACTGCTCGCGCGACTTCTTGTCGCCGTGCGGCGAGCGGAGCACGCAGTACTTGTTGATCTTGGTCGGCAGCGGGATCGGGCCGGCCACGCGCGCGCCGGTGCGCCGCGCGGTGTCCACGATCTCGTTGGCCGACTGGTCCAGCAGCTTGTGGTCGTAGGCCTTGAGCCGGATGCGGATCTTGGGAGTCGTCATATGCCCTACTCCACGATGCTGGTGACGACGCCGGCGCCGACCGTGCGGCCACCCTCGCGGATGGCGAAGCGGAGCCCCGACTCGCACGCGATCGGTGCGATGAGCTGGATGTCCAGGTTGATGTTGTCGCCCGGCATCACCATCTCGGTGCCCTCGGGCAGGCTCGCC
>DATHKR010000087.1:0-2663 GCA_035489015.1 Kofleriaceae bacterium
CGTTCTTGATCGCCGCGAGATCGATCACGAGCTTCGCGACATCGCCGAGGCCGCCGATCGTGCTCGCGAAGCCGAGCTGGATCGTCGTCTTCGGAAGCACGACCTCGACGCGATATTCGCACTCGTCGAAGGGCTGCTCCCCGATGTCGTCGCCGAGGACGAGGTCGAGAACGGCGTCGTCGAATTCGTCGTCCTCGGTCCGGCGGCTGTCGAACACGAGATACTCGGACTCGAGTGCGTCGACGAGCTCCTTCACCTTCGTCTGGGCGGGTCTGTCGGAGGGGCGGACGACGACGCGGAATGCCGGATTGAAACCGAAGCTCGCGGCGCCGAGCTTCTTGGCGAGCTCCGCGAGGCCGCGGTCCCCGATCTCCTGGCCGTACGGCAAGTAGACGATGACGTTCTGGCCGAAGCGTTCGATCTGCAGCTGGTCGGCCTCGGCGCGTTCGCCGAACGAGTCGCCTTCCCACGCGAAGCCGTTGTCGGCGGGCCACTCGAATCCGTAGCGCTTCGCGAGCTCGGTCAGAGGGGGCGTTGGCTTCTGGTAGTACTCCGTCGCTCGATCGGAGTCCTCGACCATGAAGTCGAGGTGCGCCTGGTACATCGTGTCGAGCTCTCGCTCGAACAGTCGCGCCGCGTCCTCGGTCTTGAACCGCGCGAGGATCGTGTACGCACCGCTGTTGCTGCTCGCCCTGCCTTGCCACGCGAACAGCGCGGGCGTATCGGTGTCGACCGGCAGGATCCGTCCGGAGACGATCGGCTTCGTCGACGGCGAGGCGGGCTTCGTCGAGATCGTGAACAGATCGCGCGTGCAGCCGCCGACGTTGGCGTGCGGTCTTGCGGCGCGCAGCATTCGATACACCAGCTGCAGCTGCTCGAACGACTCGAACGGGATGCGCCGATCGGCAAACGAGCACGCCTGAACGGCCCGGTCGGCGGTGATCGCGAGGATGTCGTCGCCGGCGCCGCAGTCGGTCCGCGGGAACAGGTGCGGCAGATCGGCGAGCTGCGGATGCCAGCAGATGTCGAGCAGGATCGGCGCGCCGTCGCGCTCGAGCTCGACGAGCGCCGAGCGAAACGCGGCGAGGTGCGCGTCGTCGAGGAGCAGCGTGCGGTCCGCGCCCTTGTAGCCGAGGAGCAGGACGTTCCTGGCTCCGAGCGCGATGAGCTCGCGAACGCGCGAGGCGACGTCGTCGACGTTCGCGGGCGTCACGAGCCAGTTCACGCCGATCGAACCCTCGGTGGATGCATCGACGCGATCGAGCGTGCCTCGCCAGTCGTTGTCGGGATAGATCGACAGCCGGTACTCGCCGATCTTGCCGCGCAGTCGGTCGACGAGCTCGCGCGTCAGGAGCATGCCGTTCGTCGTGACGTTGAGGCCGAGCTGCGTGGTCGCGTGCAACTCCTCGACGAGCTCGGCGAAGCCCTTGAACAGGAGCGGCTCGCCGCCTCCGAATGCGACTTCCAGAACGCCCCAGCGATCCGCGCGCTGGAGCAGATCGACGAGGAATGGCTTGTCGAGCCGGCTCGGCGCCTCGCGGTCGCGATAGCAGAAGCCGCACGCGAGATTGCACGGCGTGAGCAGGCCGATCTGCAAGCTCCGCGGTGCGTCGCGACCGAGCGCGGCCGTCGCCGGGCTCGCATAGAGGAGGTTCGTGCCACTCGCGCGATCGAATCCTGCGATCCCACCATCCAGCTTGGTCCAGCGCATCGCCCCTGAGCGTATGCGAGATGGACCTCGGCTTCTGCCGAGTGGGCCACGTTGTATTCCATCTTTCTCGCCCAGAGGAGCACCACGTGCCGCTTCGGCTCGGTCCGTTCGGCTTCTCGACCTGCCGGGGGAGCCAGGCGGCGGCAGCTACCGCTTCGGGCCAGGCCAGGGCGGGGGCGCCGTGGCATCCATGGCCGGTGCGACGAAGTTCAGAGCTACGGGAGTTGCCATGGTCCTCAACTCGCGACGGTGATGGAGGGCGCGAGCTTTCCCTTGGCCGTCCATCCGGGGCACAGGCGACAGTCGCCGTCCCCTCGGGATCGGCGCCTTGTTCGTCCTGTTCGCACAAGCTGTGGGCGATGGCCTTCCTCTACAACGGCGCCGCGCGCTACGGCCAGTCGCACTGGGTCACCCGCTGGCACATCGTCGACCACAAGTGGCGCTGGCCGGTCGGCGGCAACAAGGTCCGCTGGAAGATCTCGTACCCGCGCGCGGGTGGGACCTGCTCGACCAGCACGCCCGCAAGCACGGCTACCCGACCGAGCTGCTCATCTCGTTCGTGCGTGAGGAGAGCGCCTTCGACCCCCTGCGCGAGTCGTTCGCCAACGCGATCGGCCTGACCCAGATGATCGCGCCGACCGCCAAGCGGTTCGCCAAGGGGACCGGGATCAAGGTCAGCCGCCTCAAGGACGGGACCATCCCGGAGATGTCGAACGAGATCCCGGTCGCGCTGCGCCTGGGCGGAGGCGGCGCGACGACCGGCGCGGCCGCGCGCATGAAGGGGAACTGAGCGGCTTGTCGCATCGCAACAGCCCTAAGCGAACAGCCGCGGATCCCAGGGGACGTCCTGCGCCGGTTCCCAGACGAGCTTCGCGTAGTCGGGATGCCGGGTATTCACGACCACGTTTCGCTCGTACGGTCGCCCGGGCACCGAAGGCACGATCAAGCAGGC
>DATHKR010000088.1:0-14613 GCA_035489015.1 Kofleriaceae bacterium
CCACGAGGTGGACGTGGCCGCCGACGGGCTGAGCGGGGTCGCGCTGGTGCTGAAGGAGCGGCCCCAGGTGGCGCTGGTCGACATCGGGATGCCGGGCCTGGACGGCTACCAGGTGGCCCAGAAGCTGCGAGCCGAGCTCGATCCCAGCCAGCTGCGCCTGGTCGCGATGACCGGCTTCGGCCAGTCGAGCGACCGCGACCGCGCGCTCGCGGCCGGGTTCGACAGCCACCTCATCAAGCCGGCCCGCACCGAGCAGATCCAGCGCGCCCTCAGGGGCGAACCCAAGGCCAGCAACGGGTCATGACGGCCTGACCGCCGCGGCCGCGCGGTCGGGATCGATCGGCTGGTAGCGGATCACCGCGTCGAACAGGTCGAGGACGATGCGCTCGTTGCCGGGGTGCCAGCGGCCGTGCGGCTCGAGCCGGGTGCGCGCGAACCAGGCCGCGACCACCGCCTTGCGCGCGCTGCCGCGGTCGTCGAGCTCCCAGCGGGCCTCGTCGAGGAGGAGCGCGGCCTGGACCGCGTCGGCCGCGTCGTTGGCGGCGACCCGGGCGCGCAGCGCGGCCACCTCGGGGCCGGCCGAGACCAGCCGGGCCAGATTTTCGGCCAGGCGGCCGCGCGCGCGGACCAGGCTGGCCCGGGTCTCGGCCAGCACCGGGTGCTCGGCCCCGGCCGCGACCCCGTCGAGCAGGGCGAACAGCGCGGTGTGGGCCCGGTCGCGCGCGCACGCGCGCAGCATGTCGAGGGCCAGGATGTTCTCGGTCCCCTCCCACAGCGTGTGGCACTGGGCGTCGCGCAGCTGGCGGGCGAGCGGGAAGTTCTCGATGTAGCCGTTGCCGCCGAAGATCTCGAGCGCGGCCGACGCCGACTCGACGCCGCCGCGGGTGCAGCGCATCTTGGTGATCGGCACCATGATGCGGGTCAGCGGATCGCCCTCGCCCAGCCCCTGGCCGGGGCGCGGCAGCCGGCCGCCGGCCACGAACAGCATCGCCGCGGCCGCCTCGCTGGCGACCAGGAGGTCGAGCAGCTGCTCGCGCACCATGCCGTGGTCGACCAGCGCGCGCCCGAACGCGCGCCGGTGCTCGGCGCGAATGGCCGCCTCGAGAAAGGCGCGGCGCATGATGCCGGCCCCCATCGCGGCGACCGCGAGCCGGCTCTCGTTGACGAACTCCATCATCCGGTTGATGCCGCGCCCGTCGCGCGCCTCCTGGCCGCCGGTCAGGAGGTAGCCGGTCGCGCCGACCAGATCGATCTCGCCGGTCGGCACCGCGCGGGTGCCGAGCTTTTCCTTGATGCGGCGGATGTGGACCCCGTTGGGCCTCCCGTCGGGGAAGACCCGCGGCACCGCGAACAGCGCCAGCCCCTTGATGCCGGCCGGCGAGCCCTCGGGCCGGGCCAGCGTCACGATCGCCTGGCCGTCTACGTTCGAGCAGAACCACTTGCTGCCGTCGAGCCGCCAGCGGCCGTCCTCGCGGCGGGCGGTGGTCTCGGTCGCGCCGAGATCCGAGCCGCCTGCCCGCTCGGTCAGGTACATCGATCCGTCCCAGCCGCGGTCGTGGTCGTTGATCCGCAGGCGGTCGCAGAACAGCTCGCGAGTCTCGGCGTCGCCGTAGCGCTCGATCAGGCGCAGGACGCCGGTGGTCATGCCGATCGAGCACAGCATGCCGGTCTCGGCCTGGCTGAGGAGGTACGGGTAGGCCATGAGCAGCGCGGCGGGCACCGGGCGGCCGCGGCCGGCGACCTCCTCGCTCCAGCGCAGGTGCAAAAAGTCGCTCTTCCACAGGAGGCGCTTGGTCTCGAGCGCGCTGGCCGGGTGGACGACCTGGTTGATCTCGTCGCCCTCGCGGTCCCAGCGGACCAGCTCGGCCGGGCGGCGGTCGGTGATCTCGGCGTTGCGGGCCACCGGGCCGCCGATGAGCGCGCCCATCGCGCGCAGCTTGTCCTCGACCCAGTCGCGGTCGGCGGCCTCGACGGCGCGGTCGATCTGGAAGCGGAGGTTGGGATCGACCAGGTACCAGTTGAGGCCGATCGCCTCCTTCATGTCGTCGTAGCGGATGCTCATGGTGACTCCTCCGTCATGGCGCGGCGTCGATCGGGCCGATGTGGCTCGGGCTCCCGTCGAGCGCCGCCGTCTCCAGGGCGCGGCTCCACACCGTGCGGCCGCGCTGCTCGTACTCGGTCATGGCGCCGGTGAGGGCGCGGCGGTCGTCGCCCGGCGCGATCGAGTCGGGCAGCAGCGGATCGCGCAGCAGCGAGCGGATCGCCGCGCCGCCGACCAGGAACGACTCGACCAGGGCGGCTCCGCTGGCCAGGCGGTCGAGCCGGACCCGGCTGCGCTCGATGGCGCGGAGCGCGCGCTGGTGCTCGCTGGCGACGGCGGCGACCGGCCACAGCCGCGCCGCCCAGCCGGCGGTGACCTGGTCGGACAGCTCGTGGCCGGAGAACATGAGGATGCCGGGCGCGCCGCCATGGCGAGCCAGCTCGGCCTCGAGCTCGGCCGGTCGCGCGCGCAGGTTGTCGGGCCGCACCCACAGCCGATCGCGCCCCTCGCGAAGGCCGAGCCGGGCCAGCGCGCGGTGGCTGCGGTCGCGGTCGCCCCGCCCGCCCCCGGCCGGATGCCACGCACACAGCCAGGCGCCGTTCCACGCCCGCATGCGCCGGTCGCCGTCGCGCCAGCCCTCGGCCCAGCGGCGGATCGGATCGGCCACCGCGGCCAGCCGGTAGCTGCCCCGCTCGTCGCTGGCGACCAGGCCGCGGCCGACCAGGCGGGTCAGCGCGACGCGGACCGCGTTGCCCTCGAGGCCGAACAGCGCGCCGATCGCGACCAGCTCTCGCACCGGGACCGGGCGCGGGGTCACGCGCAGGAGGTCGAGCAGCAGGCCCTTGGGCGTGACCGGATCCACCGACCGGCTATATTACACGAAACTATCCATCCTGCAACGAAGTGTAATATCGCCGGGTCGGCTCCGGTCGCGACGCCCACAGCGCCCAGGCGATGAAGACCAGCTGGAGCGGCAGCCGGGCCCACAGCGCCCACGGCGGCACCACCCGGGCGCCGAGCGGCAGGTGGTGGATCGCCATGTTGAGATTGGCCGGGAACACCGCGATGAACAGCGCGACCAGCCCCCACCCGGCCAGCCGGCGGGTGGCCGGCAGGATGAGCCCGAGCCCGCCCAGCATCTCGAACGCGCCCGAGACGTAGACCAGCTCGAGCGGCCAGGGCAGCCAGCTCGGCATCATCGCGACGTACCAGCCCGGCTCGCGGAAGTGGTTGGCGCCGGCCAGCACCATCCCGATGGTCAGGAGCCAGCGCAGCGCGGTCCGTATCGACATCCGCGCAGACTATCTCGTTCGCGGGCTCACTGCCGCTGCCACACCCTCACGTAGTCGACCAGCATGAAGAGCGGGAAGTCGGCCGGGTTGGGCTCCGCGAACCCGGTGAACTGACCGCTCAGCGCCAGGTTGAGGATGAGGTGGAAGGGGCGGTGGAACTCCTCCATGTTGGCCGCGGTGATGGCGACCGTGTGCACCGGGTTCGGGTTGGTCTCGCGGTCGAGGTACCAGCGGATCTGGGTCGGCTCCCACTCGATCGTGTAGAGGTGGAACTGGGTGACGTTGGCGATGCCGGCCTGGTGCGGCTGCTCGGCGTTGAGGCCGTTGCCCCACGGGAACAGGCCGACCCGCGTGTCCCAGAACAGGTTCTGGAACGCGATCGACTCGGTGTTGCGGTGCTCCATGATGTCGACCTCGCCGCAGCTCGACCAGTTCGACGCCATCACGTCGAAGTAGCTGATCGGCGCGCCGTAGTTGCCGGTGACGGTGTCGTCGCACGCGGTGCCCATCATCCAGAACGCCGGCCAGGTGGCGATGGCGCTCGGCATGGCGATGCGCGCCTCGATCCGCCCGTAGGTCCACGAGCGCTTGCCCTTGCTGGTGATGCGCCCCGATCGCTGGAACCAGTCGCGCCCGGCGATGTTGGTCGGCGTCGAGAAGTAGTCGGCGCGGATGACCAGGTTGCCGCCCTCGCGGAAGGCCTGCTCCGGCCGGTACCACTCCCACTCGCCGTTGCCCCAGCCCTGGAAGTCGCCCAGGCCCGGGTTGAAGCCGTTGCCGACGTGGTAGCTCCAGTTCGCGGAGTCGGGCGCGCCGCTGCCGGAGAACTCGTCCTGCCAGACGATCGCCCAGTTGCCGCCGCCCCCTCCTCCGCCGCCGGACATGACGAACTCGGTCGACGCGGTGTCGACCGCGCCGCCCGCGAAGTTGCCGATGGTGAAGAAGTAGCGCACGGTCGCGCCGCCCGGGGTGGTGACGTCCCAGGTGTGGTTGTTGCCGCTCGGGGTCATGCGGATGTTGAGCTGACCGCCGCCGTTCACCTGGTAGTGCACATCCGCCCACGGCGCGTCCTCGACGTGGAAGCGGACGCTGGTGCTCGAGGTGATCGTGTGCCCCGAGGTCGCCGCCGCCGCGTCGGTCGCGACGAGGAGCGAGGCCGCCGCTGCGATCCAGGCCGCCGTCGCGATGGTCCGGGCTCCGACTCTGACTGATCCGTTGCCGCGCATGTTCCCCTCCTGACTGGTTGGCGCGGGCAGTATGGCGTCGGCGATCCACTCCGTCGCCGCGCCTCACGCCTATCCGGATCGCGCGGATCGCCGGCGGGAAGGGCGCGTACGCGCGCGCGCGAGGGTGTTTCCTCGCCGCCGGGATCGCGACGGCGATCGCCTCAGATGCCGAACGACCAGTTGATCGCCAGGCTGTGGTCGGGGCCGTCGGCGGCGTCGGCGCTGGTCATGCGGTACTCGAGCTTCAGCGCGCTCCACACGCTCGGATCGATCCGCACGCCGACCAGGAGCTCGGTCGCGTTGATCGGGGTGGAGGGAGTCGGCATGTCCGGAACCGGGGTGTAGAACGGGTCGACCCCGCCGTGCTGGTCGGTGCGCTCGACCTGCATGTAGGGGGTGAGGCGACCGAAGCGATAGCCCATCACCACGAACGCGTCGGTGGTGTGGAACGTCTCCACCGCGGCGCGGTGCCAGATCGAGTACCCCTCCGCGATGAGGGTGAGCTGCACCCCGCGATACGCGGCGTACGCGTTGGCGATGTACTCGTCGAGGCGCGCGTCCGGAAGCGCAGGGCGCACCTCCATCGGCTCCGGCGCGATCGGATCGTAGAGCCCACCCACGCCGACGCGAAGATCGGGGAGGCCGACCCCGAGGTACTCGACCTTGAGCTTGACCGCCTTGAAGTTGTTGGTGTCGCGGCGGAGGGTGATCGACGCTTCGTCCGGCCCGCGCCCGTTGCCGACTCCACCGGCGACGGTCAGCGCGCCGGAGCTGGTCGGCATCCGCACGCCGCCCTCGACGCCGATCCAGTGGATGGGCAGGATGCCGCCCGAGTCCTCGCCGCGCAGGGCCCGCGGCCGCGCGATCGGCAGGTGGAGCCACGCGCCGTGGTGGAAGGCGGTGTTCCAGTAGCCGATGTCGGAGTGGGTTCGACCGCCGACGATGTAGAAGCGCTCGCCCTGCCAGCGGAGGTGGAGGCGCTCGAGAGTGACGTCCTGCTCGTTGTCCTCGCCGGCGTCGAACGCCATCTCGGCGGTGCCCAGAAGCGTCTTGCCGAGCTGCCCGTTGATGAGGAGCGCGAAGGTGCCGAGCGAGAAGGTGGCGCTGTCGTCGCCGGCCGACGGGGCCTTGCCCGACACCGACACGTCGCCAAAGGCGTTGAAGGCGAAGTGGAGCGGGGTCGCGTCGAGGGTGGCGTCGGCGAAGGTCTGGACGTCCTCGGGGGTGAGCGCGAGGGTCTTCGGGTCGGAGGCTGCCGCGTCGGCGTCGGCGTCGGTACTGTCGTCGTCGTCGCCGTCCGAGGAGGCCCCGGTGGCGTCGGCCGCGGGGGCGGCGCGATCGCCGGCCTCCCGATCGTCCGCGTCAGCGCCGTCGCCCGCCTGGCTGGCCTCCTCGGGATCGTCGCTCCGGTCCGGCTCGCCCGGCTGGTCGGCCTCGCCGCTCTGGTCGGCGTCGCCGTCCGATCGTTCGTCGGTCGCGGATGGCTCGCGCGGCGCGGACGGCGCGGACGGGGCGGCGCGGACCGGGCGCGGCGAGCCGGCCACGAGGAGCGCGGCCGCGAGAGCACAGAGACGCATCATGACCAGCCTCCTGGGTCCGGGAAAAGGGATCGCTACTGGAACGAGAACGGGTAGGTCATCGTCGCGGCGACGCCGCCAGATGGCGCCGGCAGGGTCCAGGTCGCCACCATCGACGTGATGCAGGACTCGACCGCCTGGTTGTCCAGCGTGCTGCGCGCGACCCGCGCCGACGACACCTTGCCCGACGGGGACACGTCGATCCGCACCAGCACCCGACCGGCCAGCTGCGGGTTGTCCATGCGCCCGCGCTCGAAGCAGGTCCGGACCTCGCGCAGGTGGCGGCCGACTGCCTGGCGGGTGGCCTCGGGGTCCAGCGCGCCGCGGACCGGCGCCTTGACCGCCGGCTCGACCCGGGCGGTCGCGCGCGATCGCTCCGGCGCCGGCTCGTCGTCATCCGCGGTCGCGTCGGGGTCGGCTCGCGCGGGCGTCGCGGTCGACTCGCGCGGCGCCGGACCCTCGTCGGCGGACGCGGCAGGATCCTGGGTCTCGTCGAGCTCGGGGTCGATCTCCGTCGGCGCATCCTCGCCGGCGCGCGCGACCGCGTCGCGTCCGGCGCGCTCCGGCTCGACCGTCATGCTGACGTCGCGGTCGAAGGTCACCCACGTGCGCCTCGACCATCGACCGGGCACGCCGACCTCGACCATCTCGGCGCGGTCGCCGCGCTCCACGCGCCGCCGGTAGGGCAACCGATGAGTCTCGCCGCGGAAGGTGACCCGGGCGCCGCGAGCGGTGGACTTCACGACCAGCTTGACCCGCTCTCCCGATCGATCCGGCGAGGCGGCTTCCTCGCCGGCGACGGCCGGATCGATCGAGGCCGCCGTCTCCTGGTCGCCGGACGGCGCACCGACCGAGGCCGAGGTCGAGCCGCTCGCCGCGCCGCCGGTCGCCGTGCCGACCGCTGCACCCGGCGTCGTCGCGCCCGTCCCGGCCGGGCCGGCCGCGCCCGGCTCGACGCTCACCGCGCGCACCTGGGCCCCGCCGTCCTCGGTCGATCCCGATCGCCCGCTCGCGATCACCGCGACCAGCGCGATCGCCGCGCACCCGGCCACCGCCGCCAGCGCGATCCAGACCGCCCTGCTCCGCCGGGCCGGCGCGATCGGTCCGATCGCCATCGGCGGCGGCGTCATCCGGCGCCCGGGGCTCACCTCGCACGCCGGCGTGATGCCGCGGGCCGGCGGCACACCGCGCACCGGCGTCACGCCGCGGACCGGCATCACCGCGCGCCCCGGCGTCATCGCGCGCCCCGGCGTGGCGCCGCGCACCGCGACCCCGCGGCCCGGCGTTCCGTGCTTGCCCGGCGTCGCGCCGCGCCCCGGAGTCGCGCGCCCCGGCGTCACCGCGCGCCCCGGCGTCGCGTGCTTGCCCGGTGCCATGCCATGCGCCGGCGTCATCCTCCGCCCCGAGCCGAGGCCGCGCGCCGGCGTGGTCAGCTGCGGCCCCGGTGTCCGCGTGGTGGTCGCCCCCGGCGTCCCGAACGGCACCACGTCGGCCAGGCGAGTGGCCGCCGACGTCGACGCTTCGGCAGCGCGGGCCTCCTCGCGCACCGACTGGCGCAGCGGCACCTCCGGCATCCGACGGCCCGAGATCGCCGCCAGGTCCGCGCCCACCTCCTCCATCGTCGCGTAGCGCTCGTCGAGCGACCTGGCCATCGCGCGCCTGACCAGGGCGGCGAGCGCCGGCCCGACCTCGGGTCGCAGCCTCTCCACCGGCAGCGGGTCCTCCCACAGGATCCGGCTGAACAGCTTCGGATACGGCGTGTCGGCGAACGGGACCTCGCCGGAAAGCATCTCGTAGAGGATCACCCCGAGCCCGTAGATGTCGCATCGGCCATCGACCGAGCTCGGATCGTTGATCTGCTCCGGCGACATGAACCACGGCGTGCCGAGCAGCACGTCCTTCTGGGTGCTGCCGCGGCCCTCGAGGAACTTCGAGATGCCGAAATCGAGCACCTTGACCAGCTCGCCGCTCTCGCCGCGGTCGACCAGGAAGACGTTCCCGCTCTTGAGATCGCGGTGGATGATCCCGCGCGCGTGCGCGGCAGCCAGCGCCGAGGCGATCTGCTGCGCGATCGCCACCGCCCGCTCGATCACCAGCCGGCCTTGCCGGGTCACCTGCTCCTGCAGATTGCACCCGTCGAGCAGCTCGAGGACCAGGAACGGCGCGCCGCTCGCGGTGTAGCCCATGTCGGTCGACTCGACGATGTTGGGGTGGCCGAGCGTACCCGCGGTCCGCCCCTCGTCCAGGAAGCGCTGCACGCACTCCACGTCCTCGGCGTACTGCGGGTGGAGGACCTTGATGGCGACCGAGCGGCCGATGAGCGCGTGCTCGGCCTCGTAGACCGCCGCCATGCCGCCGGTGGCGATCCGCCGCACGACCCGGTAGCGCCCCTCGAGCAGCTCGTCGGTCAAGACGCCTTCGATCTGGTGGCGCAAGTCAGCCTCGTTTCCCGGCGGCGTTCCGCCCACGGGGATGGAGCTTCATGCCGTTCGGATGAGCAGGGCCTGTGCCAGCCCACGTTCCCACCTCGAGCCACGCAAGCGCCTGATGCGGCTCACCGCCGACTGGTCGGACGCGCAGCCCGGCGATGGTCCCACGTTGCATGGCTGTAACTGCAACAGGTACACCCTGTTGCGGTATCGTCGAACGCCATGCCGCCGCGGAAGAGCAAGCCAAAGGCCAGGAGCACGGGTCTCGAGCCGGACGAGGTGGCCGACGGATCGCCGCCCGCCGCGGTCGACGAGCTGGCCGCGGCGGTCGAAGAGGAGGGCGGCAAGGTCCTGTCGAGCTACCGCGATCCGCTCGGCGGCCACTGGCTGGTGCTCGCGGTCCTGCCGATCGATCGGATCGAGCCGACCCCGTTCCAGCGCGAGCTGTCCGACACCCACGCCAAGCGGCTGGTCGGCGTCATCCCCAAGGTCGGACGCTTCCTCGATCCGCTCATCGGCGTGCGCGCGGAGAGCGGCGGCTTCTGGACCCCGAACGGCATGCACCGGCTCGAGGCGATGCGCCGGCTGGGCGCGAAGTCGATCGTCGCCATCCTGGTGCCGGAGGTGGAGCTGGCCTACCGCATCCTCGCCCTCAACACCGAGAAGGCGCACAACCTCAAGGACAAGTCGCTCGAGGTGGTGCGCATGGCCGACGCGCTGGCCGAGGATCCGGCCCAGGCCAAGCGCAAGGAGAGCGAGTGGACCTTCGAGTTCGAGGAGCCGGCCTTTCTCACGATCGGCCGGGCCTACGCCGAGCGCGCGCGCTACTCGGGCGGCGCGTACATGCCGGTGGTGAAGCGCTGCGAGGAGTTCCTCGACAAGCCGCTCGCCACCGCCAACAAGCTCCGCACCGAGCGGGCCGCGCGCCTCATCGAGCTCGACGACAAGGTGAACGAGCTGGTCGCGGCGCTCAAGCAGGCCGGGCTGAAGAGCGCCTACCTGAAGCCGTTCGTGGTCGCGCGGCTCAACCCGCTCCGCTTCGTGCCGGTCGCGCGCGGGAAGAAGAAGGCGGAGAGCGGACCGGCCAGCTTCGAGCGCACCCTCGATCAAATGTTCGCGCGCGCCGAGAAGTTCGACGCCGGCAAGATCCGCCCACAGGACCTGGCCTCGATGGGCGGCGCCGCGCCCGAGGCCGAGGACTGAGTGGTGATAAAGTGGGCGCCATGAGAGCCGTCCGGGTCGCCATGGTGTGTGTGGTCGCGTTGCTCGCCCCGCGCTGGGCCGCCGCCCAGGCCGGTGGCGATCCACCCGCCGCCGGCGGCGAGAAGCCGGATGACGGCGCCGCCAAGCAGGGTGACAAGAAGGACGGCGACCAGAAGAAGAAGCGGGGCAAGAAGCACCGCGGCAAGAAGCACCGGCGCGGCAAGAAGAGCGCCGCGGGCAAGGACGCCGCGAGCAAGGACGCCGCCGCCGGCAAGGACGCCGCGAGCAAGGACGCCGCCGGCAAGGACGACGCAGGCGCGGACCCGGCGGGCAAGGAGGACGACACCGAGCTGCCCCCCGGCGTCGAGGCGACTCCTCCCTCGACCGGTGGCCCGGGTGGCGCGCCGACCGGCACCGAGGAGAACCCGCACGCGCCGGTGACCGACTTCGATCGCCCGGTCGAGGTCGAGGCCACGGTGGCGGCGCCGGTGGTGGCCGTGTACCCGATCGAGCGCGCGCTCCGGCCGATCACCCTGCCCCGCCGCATGACCGAGGTGACCCTCGACGCGCCCAACTCGTTCAACCCGTACGTGCAGAGCGGGCTCCTCGGGATCCACCACGGCATCACCCGCGAGATCCAGGTCGGGCTGCGCTACGGCACCGGCACGCTGTTCGACGGCGAGTACTTCACCGGCAAGACGGTCGCCATCGACGGCGAGTACCAGATCTTCCACTGGCTCTCGGCCCAGCTGGCCGTGCCGATGATGTTCGACCCGTACTCGGTCGGCGTCACGGTCGGCGCGCCGATGAAGTTCACCGTGCTCGACCGGCTCCGCTTCGACATCTTCCGCGACCTGGTCACCTTCAAGGTCAGCCGGTTCGCCCCGTCGGTGGTCGACGCGGCCGGCAACGACGCTCAGGTCGTGGCCGACGAGACCAACAGCGTGCTCGAGGACGGCGAGATCAACGCCAACGCGGCGGCGAGCTGGCAGCTCCAGCCCAACATGTCGATCGAGGGCCGCTTCGGGGTCAAGGCGCGCGACTTCGAGTTCCAGTCCGACTCACCGACCATGTTCGACCTCGGCCTCATCTACTCCAGCACCAACAAGGTCGACATCGGCGGCCGGTTCGGCTTCGCCGACCTCAACCACACCGACAACACGTTCGGGCTCTGGCTGCTGGCCGCGATCCGGATCTAGCGATTATCTAGCGGATCCCGGGCGGGACGAGCGCGGGCGGCGGCGGCGCGGCCGGTCCGTGCGGCGGGTCCACCACCCGCCACGAGGCCCGGCCGATGAGCTGGCCGTCGCCGGTCTCGGCGGTGCAGCTCCACCGGCCGCGTGGGTCGGCCGGCAGGCGGGCGTCGCCCAGGGTCGAGCGCAGGACCAGGCGCTCGCACTCGGGCATCGGCTCCGGCGTCACCCGGGCCACCACCCGGCCGTCGTGTCGCCAGACGTGGATCACCTCGTCGCGCAGCCCGCCCGGCTCGGTGATGTGAGTGACGCAGCGGAGCAGATCGAGCTGGTCACGCCGAATCGCGCTGACCGGGCCTGGCACGCACTCGAACTCGCCGGCCGCGCCGTGCCCGATGCCGCCGTGGGCCATCGCCATCGGCGCCGGCGGGATCGCGACCCGGCCGTAGTACACCGCGATCACCATCCCGATCGCGACCGCCGAGGTGATGAGCACTCCGCGCGGGCTCAGCACCGTGCGCAGGCGGAAGCCGAGCAGCGCCACGGTCGGCGCGGTCGCCCCGGCCGCGGCCAGGAGCGCGTCGAAGTGCTGGAAGCCGAACACGAGCGGCAGGTTCAGGTTCAGCACCGCGAACACGCACACGCCGTACATGGTCGACGCGATCACCCGGCGCTGCATGATGAAGTTGTCGAACACGAGGTCGATGGTCGACACCACCGCGAAGCCGAGCAGGATCGGGACCAGCCACCAGTTCCAGGAGGTCAGCGACCAGGTCGCGCTCGACGCGTAGAGCGGGACCAGGAAGAAGAACATCTGCTGGTAGAGCTGCTTGATGACGTAGTTGGTCACCAGGCGCAGGCCCTTCTTGGCCCGGCGCTCGTCCGGCGAGGTGTTGGCCGCGCCCACGATGAAGCGGAACGCGACGAACACCAGCACCCACGACAGGAGCAGGACCATCAGCACCTTGTCGGCGTGCTCGAGGCCCTTGCGCGCGAACAGCATGACCCCGACGCCAAAGGCGAGCGCGCCGAAGCTGTGCAGCCACCAGGCCGACTTCAGGAGGCGGTGGAGGCGGCGGACCCGCGGGCTGACCGGCGGCTCGACGCCGCTCGAGCTCGCGCTGGTGATCCCGCTGGCGCTGCGGCCCGCGCCGTGCGAGTCGTCAGGCCCCGCGTGCGGCATCGGAGACCAGCTCCTCGATGCGGGCCAGCGCCTGGACCAGCACCGGCATGGCCGGTCCGAACGAGAACCGCACGTGGCGCACGAACCGCGACGCCCGCGCGCCCCGGCGACTGCCGGGGTCGACGTCGAAGAACTCGCCGGGAACGGTGATGACCTGGCGGGCCAGCGCCGCGCGGAAGAAGCTCATGCCGTCGCTGATCGGGCGCGGCAGGTGATCCGCCGCCGCCCACACGTAGAAGGTGCCCTCGGGTGGTAGGTCGACCACGAAGCCGAGGTCGCGCAGCCCGGTCAGCAGGCGCTGGCGCTTCTTGCTGAACTCGGCGGCGATCGCGGCGGTCTCCAGCCGGGTGTCCTCCTCGCCCAGGAGATCGATGGCGGCGCGCTGGAGCGGGCGCGAGCCTCCCCCGTCGAGGAACGAGCCGGCGCTCGACATCGCCTCGATGACCTGGCGCGGGCCGATGGTCCAGGTCACCCGCCAGCCCGGGTAGCGCCAGTTCTTGGTCAGCCCGTCGAACAGCACCACCGGATCGCGGTCCACGTTCTCCACGTAGCGCGCCGCGCTCACCATGCCGCCGTCGGCGACCAGATCCGGCCGCCAGATGTAGTGCGAGTAGAACTCGTCGATGAGCAGCGTGCACTCGAGCTCGCGCGCGATCGCCACCCACTCGGCCAGATCGTCGCCACCGACGGTCTTGCCGGTCGGGTTGCACGGGTTGGAGAACAGCAGCGCGGACAGGCCGCGCCCCATGATCTCGCGGCGCAGCTCCGAGGCCGGGAAGGTGTAGCCGCGGTCCGGCTCGAGCAGGATCGGGATCGACGAGAACAGGCGGAAGACGTCGAGCAGCTCCTCGTACGCGGTGTAGTCGGGCAGGAAGTGGCCGAGGTTGACCTGCCCGAGCGCGGCGGCGGCGCGGGTCAACGACGAGCGCCCGCCGCCGGAGACGGCCACGTTCTCGGCGCTGTACTGCGAGGGCATGCCGCGCCGGTAGAGCCGGTTGTAGAGGTCGGCGATCGCCGCGCGCAGCTCCCACAGCCCGGCCACCGGCGCGTACTCCTGGTCGGCGGGGGCGATGGTGATGTGCTCGCGGCGCGGCGGGGCGCCGGGCAGCGCGCCGGACTCGGGCATGCCCTGGCCCAGGTTGCACCAGCCCGGATCCAGCGGATCGAAGCCGAGCCGGGTGGCCTCGGCGGTGGCGTAGATGACGCCGGTGCGCGGGACCGGGCGAAAGGCGACCGGGGCCGCGGTGAGCGCGGTCAAGGTGGGCCGGGTGCGCGGCGCCGGCGCGCGGTCTGCTTCGTCCGCCGTGCCCGGGCCCGGGTCGTGCGACCGACTCTTGGGCATGTCGCGCCAGCGTAGCGGATCGCGCACTGCGTCACCACCCCGGCGGCCGGAGGAGGCAAACCGTGTATAGTCCGCCAGGTGGTGACGTTGGCCCAGATCCGCGGGCAAACGCGGGCGGTCGGCCTCCTTCGCCGGGCGATGAGTCAGGGCCGCGTCCCGCACGCGTATCTGTTCACCGGGCCCGGCGGGGTCGGCAAGCACACGACCGCCCTGGCCCTGGCCGCCGCGATGAACTGCGAGCGAGCCGAGGGCGAGGGCTGCGGCGAGTGCTCGGCGTGCGAGCGGATCGGCCGCGCCCTCCACCCCGACGTGGTCACCCTCGAGCGCCAGGGCGCCAGCCAGTCGGTGCCGATCGAGACCATCCGCAAGCAGGTGATCCCGGTGCTCGGGCTGGCGCCGCACGAGGCGCGAGCGCGCTTCTTCCTGATCGAGGAGGCGACCTCGCTGCTCGACCCGGCCGCCAACGCGCTGCTGAAGACGCTCGAGGAGCCGCCGGCCCGCACCCACTTCGTCCTCTGCACGAGCTCGGTCGGCGAGCTGCTGCCGACCATCCGCAGCCGCTGCCAGCGGGTGATCTTCCAGCCGCTCGCCGCCGACGTGCGCGCCGAGCTCGACGGCGAGGCCGACGACAAGGTCGGGCCGATCATCGAGGCGCTGGTCGGTGGGCGCAGCGCGGGCGGGCGCGGCGAGGAGCTGATGCGCGTGCTCCAGCTCGGCGAGCAGCTGGCCGGACAGCGCGAGAAGCCGGGCCAGGTCGCGCGCGCCGTGCGACTCCTGGCCGCGAGGCTGCACGCCGAGGCGAGGCGAGCGGCCGAGGCGGGCGATCTCGAGCGGGCGTGCCGGCTGGGCGAGCAGGCGCGCGCCGCGCTCGACTGCGAGATGGCGCTGACGGTGCACAACGCGCACGCCGGGCTGGCGGTGGACCGGCTGGTCCGCGGCCTGGCCGCCAGCGCCGCGCGCGACGGGGCGGTGCACTAGTGCTCCGTCGCCGATATGACATCAACGATCCGGTGCGCCTCACCGCCGATCGCTGCGTTGCAACTCCTCGAGCTACGGCGAGTAGCCCGTCGTCGTCGCGCCTTGCGCTCGACGGCGATCCACACCGCCTCGTTGACGCCATATCGGCG
>DATHKR010000089.1:0-15186 GCA_035489015.1 Kofleriaceae bacterium
CGAACAGCGGCTCGCGCCCGTGGCTCTCGACGTCGATCGTCAGCGCGGCGCGCCCGGTCCACGCTCGCACCGCGAGGGCCAGCGCGGTGATCAGCAGGTCGGGGACCTGGGTGTGGTAGGCGGCGTGGGCCGTGTGAAGGAGCGCCCGGGTCTGGCCCGCGTCGAGCGCGATCTCCACCCGGCGAGCCGAGCCCTCGCTGTTGTGACCGGCGCGATCGACCGGGATGGCGAGCGCGCCGGGGTCAGCCAGCTGCGCGGCCCAGAAGCCGGCCTCGGCGCCCACCTCGGGTGAGGCGGCCAGCTCGGCGAGCCGCTCGGCCCAGGCCTTGAACGAGGTGGTCTTGGCCGCGAGCTGCACCGCCTCGCCGCGGCGGAGCTGGTCGACCGCCCGCGCGAGGTCGTCGAGCAGGATGCGCCAGGAGACTCCGTCGACCGCGAGGTGATGGACGACGAGCAGCAGGCGAGCGCGAGCGCCGGGTCCGGCGTCGGGCCCGGCGGCTGGCGCGATGAGCGCGGCGCGCACCAGCGGTCCGCGCTCGAGGTCGAAGCTGGCCTGCACCTCGGTTGCCGCGGCGGCCGCCGCGTCGAGGACCAGCGACGACTCCTCGGCCGGCGCGATCGCCTGCTCCCAGCCGCCCGCGCCGCGCCGGAGGCGCAGCCGCAGCGCATCGTGATGGGCGACCAGCGCCTGCAGGGCCGACTCGATGAGACCCGCGTCGAGCCCGGGCGGCATCTCGAGCAGCACCGACAGGTTGAGGTGGTGGCGGTCGGGCAGGTCCTGCTCGACGAACCAGCGCTCGATCGGCGTCAGCGGCACCGGCCCGCTGACCACGCCCTGCTCGGCCACCACCGGCGCCGCGGAGCCGGCCACCGCCGCCTGCTGGGCGACGGTCTGGTGCTGGAACATCTGCCGCGGGGTGAGCCCGAGCCCGAGCTCGCGCGCCCGCGCGATCACCCGGATGCTCAGGATCGAATCGCCACCCAGCTCGAAGAAGTTGTCGTGCAGGCCGACTCGCTCGAGGCCGAGCACCTCGCACCACACCCCGGCCAGCGCCTGCTCGGCGGGGCTCTGCGGCGCGACGAAGGCACCGGCCGGCCCGACCGCCGGCCCCGGCGCGGGCAGCGCGCGGCGATCCAGCTTCCCGCTCGGCGTCCGCGGCAGCGAGTCGACCCGCGCGAACATCGACGGGATCATCCAGTCGGGCAGCCGCGCCCCGAGGAAGCCGCGCAGCCCGGCGCCGTCCACCTCACCGTCGGCGCCGCGGTCGTCGGCCGGGCCGCCCACCACGTACGCCACCAGCCGCCGGTCGCCGCGCGCATCCTCTCGCACCACCACCGCGCAGTCGGCCACCGCCGGGTGCTCGCGCAGCGCGGCCTCGATCTCACCCGGCTCGACCCGGAAGCCGCGCACCTTGGCCTGCCGGTCGATCCGGCCCAGGAACTCGAGCGCGCCGTCCTCCCGCCAGCGGGCCCGGTCACCGGTGCGATAGAGCCGCCCGCCCTCGCCATCGAACGGGTCGGGGACGAATCGCTCGGCGGTCAGCCCGGCCTGGCCGTGGTAGCCGCGGGCCAGCGCGTCGCCGCCGACGTGCAGCTCGCCGGGGACGCCGACCGGGGCCGGCTCGAGCCGGGCATCGAGCACGAACACGTGGGTGCCGGCGATCGGGCGCCCGATCGGGACCGGCGCGCCGACCTCCGCCGCGCTGCTCATCACGTGGGCGGTGGTGGTGGTCGCCGCCTCGGTCGGCCCGTACGCGTTGATGAGGCTGAGCGCGGGGAACGCCTCGAGCGCGCGGCGCGCGTGCGCCGGCGAGAGGACGTCACCTCCGGACATGATCCGCTCGAGACCGGCCAGGTCCTCCAGCCGCTGCTCGACCAGCAGGTGAAACACCCCGCTGGTCATGAGCGCGGTGGTGATGTCGTGCTGCTGGAGAAAGGCGCCCAGCTCCTCCGGCGAGAGCGGCCCGGGTGGGTACACGACCGCACGCGCGCCGCCGAGCAGCGCACCCCACAGCTCGAGGCTGGACGCGTCGAACACGGTGGCGGCGAACAGCAGCACCGCGCCGTCGGCGCCCCAGCGGGCGTGGTCTCCGTCCTCGACCAGGCGAACCACCGCGCGGTGCGGCACCGCCACGCCCTTGGGCCGGCCGGTCGAGCCGGAGGTGTACATGACGTAGGCGAGCGAGTCCGGGCCACCGGCAGCGCGGCGCGGCGTCCGCTCCGGCGCGGCCGGCAGCTCGTCGGCGAGAAGGACCGGCACCCCGCTCCCCGGCGCTCGATCGATCGTCGCGCGGCGGGCCAGGAGCACGCGCACCCGCGCGTCGCGGCCCACCAGCGCGATCCGCTCGGCCGGGTAGTCCGGATCGATCGGGACGTAGGTGCCGCCCGCCTTGAGCGTGCCGAGCACCCCGATCGCGAACGAGGCCGAGCGCTCGAGCAGCAGCCCGACCCGGTCCTCGGGGCCCACCCCGAGCTGGACCAGGATCTCGGCCAGCGCGTCGGCGCGCGCGTCGAGCTCGCGGTAGGTCAGCGTCACGCCCTCGTGCGGGCTGATGAGCGCCATCGCGTCCGGCGTCCGGGCCGCCTGCTCCTCGAACAGCTGGTGCAGGCAGCGATCGGATCGCCGATCGGCGGCCGCCGCGGCGCCGCTCCGCCCGCTCCACTCCTCGGTCAGCTGGCGGCGCTCGGCGCTGGACACGAGCGGAAGCGAGTCGACCGGCCGGTCCGGCTCGGCCACCGCGGCCGCCACCAGCGCGTCGAAGCCGCGCGCCAGCCGCGCGATGGTGCCGGCGTCGAACAGATCGGTGCTGTACTCGAACGCGCCGCGCAGCTCGCCGTCGGTCTCGCGCAGCTCGAGGGTGAGGTCGAGCTTGGACGCGCCGGTGTCCACCTCCATGCCCTCCAGGCGCAGCCGGTCCAGCTCGGCGCGCGGGACCGGCGTGTTGTGGAGGACCAGCATCACCTGGATCAGCGCGGGCAGGCTGAGATCGCGCGCCACCCCCAGCTCGTCGACCAGGCGCTCGAACGGGAGCTCCTGGTGGGCGAACGCGCCGAGCGCGTCGCGGCGGACCCGGCGGACCAGCTCGCGGAAGCTCGGCCGCCCGGCCAGATCGGCGCGCAGCACCAGCGTGTTGACGAAGCAGCCGACCAGGGGCTCGATTTCTGGCCTGGTGCGTCCGGCCACCGGGGTCCCCACGCCGAAGTCGGCCTGCCCGGTGGTGCGGTGGAGCAGGGCCTGGAAGCCGGCCAGGAGGCCCATGAACGGGGTCGCGCCCTCCGCGCGGGCGAGCGCGGCCAGCGCGCGGGCGAGCGGCGCCGCGATGGTCACCGGCTGGCGCGCGCCGCCCGACGACGGCACCGGCGGACGGGCGCGGTCGCCGGTCAGCTCGAGCGCGGGCAGGTCGGCCAGGCGCTCCTTCCAGTGGGCGAGCTCGCGCTCGACCAGCGGCCCGGACAGGAGCTCGCGCTGCCACACCGCGTAGTCGGCGTACTGGACCGCCAGCTCCGGCAGCGGCGAGGCCCCGCCGCGGGCAAAGGCGGCGTACAGCGCGCCCAGCTCCATGAACAGCACGCCGGCCGACCACCCGTCCGACACGATGTGATGCATCGTGACCAGGAGGAGGTGCTGGTCGCCGGCCAGGCGGAGCAGGCTCGCCCGCATGAGCGGAGCGCGATCGAGCGCGAAGGGCAGGCGCGCCTCCTCGCGCGCGCGCCGCATCGCCTCGGCGTCGCGCTCCGCCTCGGGGATGGCGGACAGGTCGACCACGGCGAGCGGGATGCGCAGCTCGGGCAGGATCTCCTGGGCCGGGCGACCGCCGTCGACCCGGATGCGGGTGCGCAGCACCTCGTGCCGGCGCACGACCTCGTTCATCGCGCGCTCGAGCGCGCCGGGGTCGAGCGGCCCGATCAGGCGCAGGGCGACCGGGTTGTTGTAGGCCAGGTTGCCCGGCTGCAGCTGGTCCAGGTACCAGAGTCGCTGCTGGGCGAACGAGAGCGGCAGGTCGCGGTCGCGCGGCAGGCGCGGGATCGCGGGCGAGGCCGGCGGCTCGGTCGCGCGGGCGCGTGGACGGGCGGGCACGGCGGCGGCGACCAGCTCGACGCTGCCGTCGCGGCGGAGGCGGGCGCGCTCGCCGGTCTCGGCCAGCTGGCCGACGAGACCCCAGGGCAGCGGGCGGCCGGCGCCGTCGACCACCAGGCGAAGCGCGGCATCGTCCGGCGCGCTCGCGACCATCGCGTCCATCGCGTCCATCGCGTCCATCGCGGGGACCGCGACCGTCGCGGCCGGGCGACGCCACTGGTCTCCCAGCGCGGCCAGGTGGGCGAGGCTGGCCAGGGTCGGGGCCAGCTCGACGCCGAAGTCGACCAGGCAGGCCACCTCGTCGACCTCGAGCGCGCGCAGCTGCTCCATCATCGGCTGCGCGCTCGCCGCGGTGCCGAACAGGCCCGCGGTCTCGAAGTAGCGCTCGAAGCCGTGCTCGACCATGACCTGGAGGTCGGCGTCGGTCAGCGACGCGACGTCGACCCGGACCCCCTGGCTGGCCGCGAACCCGGCGAAGATGTCGACCGAGCTGCGGAAGTAGCGGAGCAGCGGATCGCGCACGGTCCGCCGCACGCCCTCGACGTCGTCGCCGAGGAACGCGTGCATCATGACCGTGACGTGGCCGCGTCCGGGGTGACCGGCCTCGGCCCATGACCGCCGGTAGAGCGCGATCTTGTCGCCCAGGCCGTCCAGCGCCTGGCCCATGAGGTTGGTCAGCACCCCGGCGCCCAGCTCGCCGGCCGCGCGGAAGGTGTCGGGGCTGCCGGCCGCGGTCAGCCAGATCGGCAGCTCGCGCTGCACCGGCCGCGGCCGCAGCCGCACCTCGACCTCGTCGCCGGTGCCCGAGCGGCGGGTGACCGCGTCGCCGCGCCACAGCGCGCGCAGCGTCTCGATCCCCTCGAGCATGACCTGCTTGCGCCGGGCATAGCCGTCCGGCGCGAACACGAAGTCGCTGGCGTGCCAGCCGGACGCGAACGACACGTCGACGCGCCCGCCCGACAGGTTGTCGAGCACCGCCCACTCCTCGGCGACCCGGATCGGATCGTGGAGCGGCAGGACCACGCTGCCGGCGCGGATGCGGATCCGCTCGGTGATGGTGGCGATGCCGGCGCCGACCACCGCCGGCGCCGGATAGAGGCCGCCGAACGGGTGGAAGTGGCGCTCCGGGGTCCACACCGCGGCGAAGCCGTGGCGGTCGGCGAAGCGGGCTCCCTCGATCAGGAGCGCGTACTTCGATCCGGCCAGGCTGTCCTCGTCGTTGGCGAAGTACGACAGGCTGAGCTCGATCGCGCCGGCCCCGCTGGTGGCCTTGCCGCTGCCGGCGCCGCGGCGCACCGCCGGCAGCGCGCGCCGCTCCTCCTCGGTGGCCGCGTCGAGGCTCCACAGCCGCTGGTCCGGGCGGCGGGTGCCGGCGTCGAGCAGGCGCTCCATCCGCGCGATCAGCAGCCCGGCGACGTCGGCGTCGAACCGATCGGCGTCGTACTCGAGCACGCCGTGAAAGCCGCGCTCGTCCTCGCCCATCGAGATCGACAGCGAGGCCAGGGTCGCGCCCCACTGGGCCGGCGCGTCCGGCACCTCGACCAGCTCGAGGCCGAGGCCGGCCAGCTCGGGCGCGGCAAAGGCGCCCTGCAGCACGAACGCGGCGCCGAACAGTCGCTGGCGGGCGTGCGCGCCGCCGGCCTCGCGCTCCTCGACCAGCGCCTCGTACGGCAGGTCGGGCCGGGCGTAGGCGTCGAGGGTGGCCTGCCGGGCGCGCGCGGCGATCTCGGCGAAGCTGGGATCGCCCGACAGATCGGTCCGCAGCCCGATCGAGTGGGCCACGTAGCCGATGAGCGGCTCCAGCTCCGGGCGGCTGCGGTTGCCGATCGGGGTGCCGACGAGGATGTCCTCCTGCCCCGAGTGGCGGGCCAGCGCCGCCGAGAACGCGGACAGGACGGTCATGAACGGGGTCAGCCCGCGCGCCTCGCCGAACCGGTGCACCGCGTCGGTCAGCGGGCGAGAGAACCGGAACAGGAGCCGGCCGGCGCGAAAGTCCGATGGAGCGGCGTCGACGGAGGAGATCGGCGGCGGCGGCGGCGCGCTCTCGGCGCGCTCGCCGGCGAGGACGAGCGTCGCGGGCGGCTCGCCGACCAGCTGGCTCCACCAGGCGTGGTCGCCGGCCAGCGCGCCCGAGCCGAGCGCGTCCCGCTGCCACGCGGCGAAATCGGCGTACTGCACCACCAGGTCGGCGAGCGGCGACGGGCGCCCGGCCGAGAAGGCCGCGTACAGGATCGACATCTCGCGCACGAGGGCCAGGAGCGACCAGGTGTCGCAGGCGACGTGGTGCACGGTCAGGAGCAGCCAGTGCTCGTCCTGGTCGAGCCGGACCAGCCCGGCGCGCACGACGCCGCGGCGCAGGTCGAACGGGCGCCGGGCCTCCTCGCGGGCCAGCCGCATCGCCTCGTCGCGCGGCGCGGCCTCGCCGCGGAGCACGCCCGCCAGCCCGCCGACATCGGTCACCTCGAGCGAGAGCTCGACCGTCGGCGCGGCGGTCGCGATCACCCGGTCCGGCCCGAGCGTGTAGGTGGTCCTCAGGATCTCGTGGCGGCGGACGACCTCGTCGAGCGCGCGCTCGAGCGCGTCGACCTGCAGCGGGCCGCGCATCGCGATGACCAGCGGCATGCTGAGGGCCGGGTTGTCCGGCTCTCGCCCGGCGATGGCGAGCACGCGCGCCTGCACCACCGAGATCGGCAGCGGCCCACCGCGCGGAACCGGGACGATCGGCTCCAGCGCCGCGCTGCGACCGGGCTCGCGCGCGCGGAGGCGCTCCTCGATCCGGGCCGCGACCCCCGCCACCGTCGGCGCCTCGAACAGATCGGCGAGCGGAATCGGGACCGGGAACAGCTCGCGCAGCCGGGTCAGCGCCTGCGCCGCCATGAGCGAGTTGCCGCCCAGCTCGAGGAAGTTGTCGTGCCGGCCGATCTCGGCCAGCCCGAGGCGCTCGCGCCAGACCTCGGCGATCTGCCGCTCCACCTCGCCGAGAGGAAGCGGTTCGGAGGCGGGCTCGATCGGCGGGGCGACGGTCGGCGCGGGCGGCGCGGCCGCCGCGGTCACCGGCTCGGCCGCCGCGGTCACCGGCTCGGCCACCGCCGACGCCGCGATCGTCGCCGCCGCCGCGGTCGCCGCGATCCCCCCGCCGCCACCCTCGAGCCGGCACGGGCTGCGCTCGAACGGATAGGCCGGCAGCGGGACCCTGTGCCGTCGTTCTCCCGCGTGATGCCCCGCCCAGTCCACCTCCTGCCCCGCGACCCACAGCTCGCCCAGCGAGCCGAGCATCACCGCGGCATCCGAGCCGCGAACCCCCGCGCGGCGCGTGGACGGCACCGCAACGACATCTCCCTGGCGCCGGAGGTGCGCTCGCACCAGCGCGGTCAGCGCCTGGTCGGGTCCGGCCTCGACGAACGCGCGGTAGCCCGCCGCCGCCAGCGCATCGACCGCGGCGCCGAAGCGGACCGGCTCGCGCATCTGCCGGCCCCAGTACTCCGGCGAGGTCGCCTCCTCGTCGCGGATCCAGTCGCCGGTCAGCCCCGACACGTAGGGCCGCGCGGGCGGGCGCGGCCCGATCCGGCGCACCGCGTCGACCAGCTCCGGCACCACCGCGTCGACGTCGGGCGAGTGAAAGGCGTGGCGGGCGGCCAGCCGCAGCACGCCGACACCGCGGCCGGTCAGCGAGCGGTGAAGGGCATCGACCTCGTCGACCGGGCCGGAGACGGTGCACCGATCGCCGGCGTTCACCGCGGCCAGCGACAGCCGCGGCGGCAGCAGCGCGGCCAGCTCCGCCTCGCCAAGCCCGACCGCGAGCATCGCCCCCGGCGGCATGCGGCTCATCAGCCGGCCGCGCAGCACCGCCAGGCGGAGCCCGTCCTCGAGGGAGAACACCCCCGCCAGGCACGCGGCGGCGTACTCGCCGTAGCTGTGGCCGAGCCAGGTCTCCGCCGCGATCCCCCAGCTCGCCCACAGCTGCGCGAGCGCGTGCTCGACGGCCAGCAGGCAGGGCAGGGCGATCGCCGGATCGGCCAGCCGATCGCGGTCGCCCTCGGCCGGGCCGAGCAGCGCGTCGCGGAGATCGGCGCCGAGCTCGCCGCGGATCTCCTCGGCGCACCGATCGATCTCCCGGGCGAAGACCGGCTCGGCTCGATACAGCTCCTCGGCCATGCCCGCGCTCTGCGCCCCCTGGCCGGGGAACAGCAGCGCCAGCCGCCGCGATCCAGTCGCCTGGCCGATGGTGCGCGGCGGCGCGCTCGCCCGCAGCTGCTCGATCAGCTCCTCGCGGCCGGTCGCGACCAGTGCGCGCCGGTGCGCGAACATCCGCCGGCCGGTGTTGCGAGTGAACCCGACGTCGGCGAGATCGAGCCGCGGGTGGGCCTCGAGGTGAGCGGCCAGGTCGCCCGCCATCGCCGCCAGCGCGGCCGGCGAGCGCGCCGACAGGGTCACGATGTGCGCCGGTCGCCGGCCGGGCTGGTCCTGGTCGTCGCCGGGAGGCACCGCCGGCGGCTCCTCGAGCACCGCGTGGACGTTGGTCCCGCCGATGCCGAACGAGCTGACCCCGGCGCGCCGCGGCCCCTCCGCGACCCACTCGCGCCTCTCGGTCGTCACCGCGAACGGGCTCGCCTCGAGCTGCAGGGCCGGACCCGGCCGTTCGAAGTTGACGCTGGGCGGCAGCTCGCGGTGATGGATCGCGAGCACGGCCTTGATGAAGCCGGCCATCCCGGCGGCGGCGTCGAGGTGGCCGATGTTCGCCTTCACCGACCCGAGCGCGCAGAATCCGGTCCGCGCGGTGCTCGCTCGAAACGCCCGGGTCAGCGCCGCGACCTCGATCGGATCGCCCAGCGCGGTGCCGGTGCCGTGCGCCTCGACCAGGCCGATCGTGTCCGGCTCCACCTCGGCGTAGGCCAGCGCCTGGCCGATGACGTCGGCCTGGCCGGAGACGCTGGGCGCGGTGTAGCCGACCTTGCGGTCGGCGTCGTTGTTCATCGCCGAGCCGAGCACCACCGCGTAGACGTGGTCGCCGTCGCGCAGCGCGTCGGCCAGCGGCTTCAGCAGCACCACTCCGGCGCCGCTTCCGGCCACGGTGCCGTCGGCGCGCGCGTCGAACGGCCGGCAGTGCCCGTCGCGCGAGAAGATCATGCCCTCCTGATGGAGGTAGCCGGTCCGCTGCGGCACGGCGATCTTCGCCGCGGCGGCCAGCGCCATGTCGGCCTGGCCGAGCAGCAGGCTCTGACAGGCCATGTGCACCACGGTCAGCCCGGTCGAGCAGGCGGTGTGGACCGCCATGCTCTCGCCGCGCAGCTTGAGCTTGTACGAGATCCGCATCGCGGCGTTCTCGGCCGACGCGGTCCCCAGCGCCTCGAACAGCGCGGCCGGCTCGTGGCGGGCGTGCTCGAGCAGGAGCAGCTGGTGGCCCGACTGACCGACACCGGCGTAGCAGGCGATCTTGCCGGCGTACCGCTCGGCATCGTAGCCGGCGTCCTCGAGCGCGGCGAAGCAGCACTCGAGGAGGACGCGCTGCTGCGGGTCGGCCCAGCGCGCCTCGCGCGGGGTGAGGCCGAACAGCTCGTGGTCCATGGCGTCGACCAGCGACGGATCCAGCACCGCGCCGGCGGCGACGAAGTCCGGGTGGAGCACGACGTCGGGCGGGACCAGCGGCGACCGCTCCAGCTCGTCGCGCGCGAAGCGCTGCACCGACTCCACGCCGCGGCGCAGGTTGTCCCAGAACGCGTCGAGGTCGGCGGCGCCGGGAAACCGCCCGGCCATGCCGATGACCGCGATCTCGGAGCCGGTCGACGCGCGCCCGCTCACCCGGCGCCCCCGATCGAGCGCGCACCGACGCGCTCGCGAGCGTGGTCTGCGACCGTACGGAGAAGCATGTCGCCGATCATTCGACGGGGCCGGGTCGGGGCAGGACAGCCTCGGGGGAGGCGGTCGGGAAAAGCCTCGAGAGGCTAACACGCCAGGAGCGCCGCGCTCGACGCCGCTGGAACCGCCGACCAGCCCGTATCACCTGGCTCACGAGGTGGTACGTGACACCGTGCTACGATCGTCCCCATGGTGACGGCGACGGGTGTTCGCACCAGCCAGGAGATCGTGCTCGCCATGCGCCATTCGCCGCGGCCTCGCACGCACGAGCGGATCGAGACCGCGCTCGCGCGCATCCCGGGAAGCGCGATCACGCGCCGGTAGGCCCATTCCATGGCCAGCGACTCGACCACCTGGATCCCCCACCACGTCCTGGTCGCGCCGGAGGGCGCGGCGCCGCGCGCGTGGGTCCTCTTCCTGCACGGCATCCTCGGCAGCGGCGCGAACTGGCGCACCATCGCGCGCAAGCTGGTGTCGGCCCGACCGGACTGGGGCGCGGTCCTGGTCGACCTGCGCATGCACGGTCGCTCGCAGGAGGCCGCGCCGCCGCACGATCTGGCCGCGGTGGCCGGCGACCTCGAGCGCCTCGCCGCCGACCTCGACCGGCGCGGCATGCCGGTCGCCGGGGTCATAGGCCATTCCTTCGGCGGCAAGTCGGCCCTGGCTTACCGCGGCCGGGCGCCGGCCGGGCTGCTCGAGACCTGGGTGCTGGACGCGTCGCCGTCGATCCGCGAGGAGGAGCCGCCCCGGCCCGAGGGCGACCCCGGCGACGGTGCGATCGAGGTGCTGCGCATGCTCGCCGCGCTGCCGGGCCAGTTTTCGAACCGGGACGAATTTCTGGCCTCGGTGACCGCGCGCGGCTTCTCCCGCCCGCTCGCCGAGTGGCTGGCCATGAACCTCGTCGCCGACGGCGGCGCGTACCGCATGCGCCTCGACCTCGGCGCGATCGGCGAGCTCATGGCCGACTACGGCCGGCAGGACCTGTGGCCGGTGGTCGAGTCGACCGACCTGCCGGGCGCGCTCCGCTTCGTCGTGGCCGGGCGGTCGTCCGCGGTCACCACCGACGACCGCGCCCGGCTCGAGCCGCTGGCCGCGAGCGGCCGGGTCTCGCTCCACGTCCTGCCCGACGCCGGCCACTGGCTTCACCTCGACGCCGCCGGCGAGCTCCTCCGCCTGTTCACCGACGAGCTCGTCGAGCCCTGACGCCGTTCAGAAGGATTCGATCGGAGCGTCGGCGAACGAGGTCTCGCCCGATCGGATCCGGGCGAACGTGACCGCGACGTGGGGGAGCTCGGTGTGGAACCAGTAGGCGCAGGTGCGCTCGGCTCCGTCGCGCAGCGCGCCCGACCAGCGATCTCCCTGCCGCGCGGCGGTCGCCTGGGCGAGCAGCTCGCGGCCGACCGCGACCACCGAGAACGCGTCCATGTAGTCGGCGGCGTGGCGCAGCATCCCCTCGCTGTCCCCGCTCATGCCCTTCATCGCCAGCGCGGTGGTGGTGGCGAGCAGATCGCCGACCGCGGCCGCGAGCGCGCCGGCGTGATCGCCCAGGCCGGCCTCGCGCGCGGCCCCGGCCTCCTCCGCCACCGTCGACGCGAACAGGCGCAGGGGCTCGCCGCCGGAGGCGACCGCCTTGCGCCCGAGCAGGTCCATCGCCTGGATGCCGCTGGTCCCCTCGTGAATCGAGTTGAGCTTCTGATCGCGCCACCAGGCCTCGGCCAGGAACTCGCTGGTGTAGCCGTAGCCGCCGTGGACCTGGATCGCCAGCGTGTTCGACTCGAAGCCGTACTCGGCCGGGAAGGTCTTGGCCACCGGGATGAGCAGATCGAGCAATAGCTTGGCCTCGCCCCTCGCCCGCTCGTCGGCGCCGTGCTCGGCCATGTCGGTCAGCATCGCGGCGCGGAGCAGCAGGCCGAGCCCGCCGGCCACGATCGCCTTCTGCCGCAGCAGCATGCGCCGCACGTCGGCGTGCTCGATGATCGGGATCTGCGGCGCGCGTGGATCGCGGGCCGACAGCGCCCGGCCCTGCGGGCGGTCCTTGGCGTACTGGAGCGACTCCTGGTACGCGACCGACGCGCTCGCGATCGCGTTCATCCCGACCATGAGGCGCGCCTCGTTCATCATCTGGAACATGTGCTTGATCCCCTGGTGGGGCTCGCCGACCAGCCAGCCGCGGCAGTCGCCCTCCTCGCCGAACGCGAGCTGCACGCTGGGCAGCGCCTTCCAGCCGATCTTCTTGAACACGCTGGTGCAGGCCACGTCGTTGGACACCAGCGCGCCGCCCTCCTCGCGCCGCTTGGGGATGGCGAACAGCGAGACCCCCTTGATCCCGTCCGGCGCGCCGTCGATGCGGGCCAGGGTGAGGTGCACGATGTTCTCGGTCAGGTCTTGATCGCCACCGGAGATGAAGATCTTCGTGCCGCGGATCCGGTAAGAGCCGTCGGCGTGCGGCGTGGCGGTGGTCCGCACGTCGGTGAGGCTGCTGCCGGCCTGCGGCTCGGTCAGCGCCATCGTGCCGGTCCACTCGCCCGAGTACATGCGGGTCATGAAGCGCTCGCGCAGCTCGGGGCTGCCGAACGACTCGATGAGGCGGGCGGCGCCGGTGGTCAAGCCCGCGATCGCGACGACGCCGAGGTTGGCGGCCATGAGGTACGCGCTGGCCATCGCGGTCACCGTCATCGGCAGCATGGCGCCGCCGACCTCCTCCGGGCGCGAGGCCGACAGGATGCCGAGCTCGACCACCTGGCGGTAGAGCCCGCGCACCGCCGGGTGAAGGCTGACCCGCCCGTCCTCGAACCGCGGCAGCTCCTGGTTCATCGACTCGTAGGGCGGGTAGAGCGACTCGCGGGCCAGCCGGCGGGCGGTCGCGATGAACATGTCGAAGGTGGCCCTGGTGTGGCCCGAGAACACCGGCAGCGCGAGCAAGCGGTCGAGGTCGATCACCCCGTCGAGCAGGAGCGCCACCAGATCGTCGGCGATGAGCGGGTTGGCCATGGCGACGGCATAACACAGCCGCCGCGCGCCGGACCTTCGCGGTCGCCCGCCGGTCTGGACTCCCGCGTCACGCGCTCTGGAGCGGCTGGCCGGGGCCGCTCACCGCCGGCTCGTCGGCCGTCTCGCGGGCGGCGTCGGCGATCCAGCGCTGCATCGCCGGCAACCCCAGCACCGCCTCCATGAAGCGCGCGCCGGCGGGGCCCGGCGTCACACCGTAGGTCACGAACCGACACGCGAACGGGGCGAACATGGCGTCCACCGCGCCGAACCGTCCGAACAGGAACGGCCCGCCCGACGCATCGAGCCGCTCGGCCCAGATCTGCTCGAGGCGAGCCTGGTCGGCGCGGGTCTCGTCGGGCAGCGGCCCGGACGAGAGGCGAGCCGAGACGTTCATGTCGAGGTCGCGGCGCAGCGCGGCGAACCCGGCATGCACCTCGGCGGCCAGGCTGCGCGCGATCGCCCGCGCGGCCCGCGACTCCGGCCACAGGCCGCGCTCCGGGTGCAGCTCGGCCACGTACTCGAGGATGGCGATCGATTCGCTCACCACCACGCCGCCGTGGCGGAGCGCCGGCACCCTTCCATTGGGCGAGAGCGCCCGGATCCGCGCGTGCCAGTCGAGGAGGTGGTACGGCACCCGCACCTCGCGAAACGGGATGTCCGAGCCAGCCAGCAGCAGCCAGGGCCGCAGCGACCAGGACGAGTGGTTCTTGCTGCCGATGACGAGCTCCAGCTCGCCGGCATCGGCGTGATCGGGATCGCGCATGGTGCGACGATGGCGGCGCGCCGCCGCATCCGCAATGGTCAGCTGGGCAGGCCAGCCACCGGACCAGACCGGGGCCGGCGTTGACACGCTGCACCGACGGACCGTACGCTCCGGTGCTGCTCCCGGGAGGTGTGTGATGGCGAGTGTCGGCTTCTTCCAGCGTGTCGGTAACTTGTGGCGAGGCTTCGTCTCCCTGTGGATCTCCGACGTGGAGAAGAAGCATCCGGAGATCGCCTACGAGAACGCGATCAACTCGATGATCCAGAAGTACGCGCAGCTCAAGAAGGCGACCGCGTCGATCATCCGCCGGCGCGAGGACGTCGAGCACCGCCTGGTCTCTGCCAGCAAGGAGCTGGCCCAGGTCGAGGCCGACCTGTCCACCGCGGTCGAGACCAACCAGCAGGACCTCGGCATCGTCCTGGTCCAGAAGCAGAAGGCGCTCTCCTCCCAGGTCGCCGAGCTCAAGGCCGAGTCGCAGTCCGCCATCGCCGACGCCGACTCCGCCAAGGCGTCGCTGGTCCAGGTCCAGGCCGAGATCAAGAACCTCAAGGCCGAGAAGGACAACATGCTGGCCAAGATGCAGTCGGCCCAGGTCAAGGTGCGAATCCAGGAGCAGCTCGAGGGCCTCTCGGTCGACGCCGAGGTCAAGGCGCTCGACAACGTCCGCGAGCACATCAAGAACACCATCGCCGCCGCCAACCTCAGCAAGGAGCTGGGCGAGTCCGATCTCGACGCGCGGCTGAAGGCGCTGCGCTCGCAGACCGGAGACGTGACGGCCAAGAGCGAATGGGAGCGCCTGCGAACCGCGTCGGCCGCCAAGGCCGGACAGAAGACGATGTAGCCGGCCATGTACGCCTGGCTGGTAGTGGAGGAGACCCAGGCCAAGCTCTTGCCAGCCGCGCTCGGCCGAGCCTGGCGACAAGGAGCGGCCCTGTCCGCGGTGCTCGAGCTCCCCGAGCGGCGAAGAACCCAGGCGCTGGTCTTCGCCTGGGCCGACCCGCAGGCGGCAGAGGCGACCCCGCGCCGCCCGCCCCGCTGGCCCGACCTCCTGAGCGAGTGGAGCGAGATCTACGGCGAGCCGCTCTTCCAGGGCGACGCCCTCCCGGTCCTGGGCGAGGAGACCTCCGCGCTCGGAGCCGACGCCCTGATCGTCCACGTGGCCCCTGGCCTGGCCGGCGCCACCATCGCCTGGTACGAGCGAGGAGCCCTGATCTCCTACGAGCACGTGGGAGCAGCGACGGTGTCCTGGACCGAGCCCGAAGGCCTCGGCCGGCCGCTCGAAGGAGGCCGCCGCGGCTCCCTCGCCGCCGGAGCCAGAAAACTGGCCAGCGCCGAGGACGACCTCATCCTCGATCGCATCGAGAAGTCCGCGCGAGCCACCGGCGAAGCCCTCCTCGAGCGAGCCCTCCACCGCTTCCTCGCCCACGACCCGCCTCCCTTCGAGGACCTGGCCGGCCTCCTGGCCCGGGCGACGACCCAGCGAATCGAAGCCGGCTGA
>DATHKR010000090.1:0-6910 GCA_035489015.1 Kofleriaceae bacterium
GCGCGGCGAGCAGCCCATCAGCCCGGAGATCTCGGCGTGACTCATGCCGTCGAGGTGGTAGTAGACCGCCGCCCGCGCCTCGTCGTCGGTGAGCTGCGCGAGCACGGCGCGGACCGCCACGCGGGCAGCGGCCGAGCCCGGATCCACGTCGGTGATCCACGGGCGCACCTGTTCGTCGATCAGCCGCACCCGATTCCTTCGATCGCGCAGGCGCGCCAGGCAGGCGTGGGTGGTCACCGCGTAGAGGAACGTGGAGGGCGAGCTGCGACCGTCGAACTGGGCGGGTCGCGCGACGAGGCCGGCGAAGATCTCCTGCGCGACGTCGCTGGCGTCCTCCTCGCTGGCGAGGATCTGGCGGGCTCGACGCAGGACGCTATGACCGTACGTACGGTACAGCGCCTCGACGTCGAGCCTGCCTGCCACTCGGCTCACCAGGAGTGCGGGAGGTCGTTGATGTCGACACCGTCGAGGAGCTCGATCGAGAGCGGGGTCTCGAGGTCGTTCTCGGCCGGGAAGAGGTCGACCGCTCGCGCGCCGCCGCAGGCGGCGAACATCTCCTGGGTGGTCGGCATGTGGCTGTTGTCGGCGTTGAACAGATCCGAGACGCACTGGTTTCGCGCCTCGGTCTCCGCCTCGGTGAGCTGGTGGGCGTCGTAGAGGTGATAGCCGGGGGTCGGCGAGCCGCGCAGCAGCAGGGCCAGCTCGCTGTCCGCCGCCGGGCTGTCGACCAGGTAGACCAGCACGTGGGCGAGCTCGGCTCCGAGCCAGGGATCCTCCAGGCCGGCCCCGCCGTCCCACCCGGCCACGATGTACGCGAGGCCAAACCTCGTCCCGTCCAGCTCGCCGAGCATCTCCTCGGTCGGAGGCTCGAAGATCGACAGCTCGAACGCGGCGGGGAAGCTGCCCTCGACCTCCACGCTATCCGCGCCGACGAGGCTCAGGCCGCCCGACTGGACGCCCCAGACGACCGAGACCTCTGCGTCAGCGCTCGGTGTCGCGCTGGTGGTGGTCAAGGAGCCGCTCAGCGTGGCGAGCGGGTTGCCCTGGTGGCTGGAGTCGACCTGCGCATCGCAGGCCACCAAGGGGACGACCGAGACGGCGAACACGAGGGTTAGGACAGGCATACGGAACATGACGGGCTCCTGACATGGTCGTGGATGGGTTCGCTGTTGAGGAGCGCGAGCGAGCCGATCCGAGCACGACAGCCCGAGATTTCTTGCAAGTGACGAAGATTCCAGGCTCAGGAGAGGAGGTCGCCGGCGGCGATGGTGCCGGTGACGCGATCGGGGATGAGCACGTAGGCGACCGCGCCGTCCGGCAGGTCGATGTCGCCGCGGTGGAGGGCGGCGAAGGTGGATGCGGCCGGGAGGGGAGCGGCGAGCGACTTCCCGTCGGACCGACCGGCGGTGATCCGGGCCAGAAAATCGGCCGCGGCCTCGCCCGGGCGCCGGGTGAACGCGCGCGGCTCGGACCCGCGGACGAGGACCTGTCGGCCACGGGCGGCCGCGTGCAGGAGGGCCAGGTCGTACATCGACGATCGTACGCCGCTGCCGAAGTAGTCGATCAGCTCCGGGCACATCGTGGCGATCGCGGCCCGCGAGGTCTCGACGTTGTTGAGCTCGAACATCCCCTTGGAGTAGGTGTCGAGCCAGTGCACGACGTCGCGCTCGATGTCGAACACGAGCGGCAGGTAGACGCCGCTGTCGCCGGTGAGCGCGAACTTGAGCTCGACGGTCCGCGGATCGAAGTGAGCGCCGCCGACGTCCTCGCGCATCATCACTCCGGCGAACGCCCGGTCGAGCTTGTCGAACGGCATCCCGCGGTAGGCGGTGACCACCATGACGGCGTAGCGGACCCCGAGCTTTCTGGCCTCGCGGCGGTCGATGTCGACCAGCTCGGTGGAGCCGTCGGGGAACGGCGCGTTGCGCAGGTCACCGGCGCTGGTCGCCACCCGCGGCCCCTTGTTCGTCGGGAACGTCAGCTGGTAGTAGGAGCAGACCCCGACATACCGCCACGCCTCGTCGTAGAACGCGACCGAGAGATCGAGGTCGGTGGAATGCCCGCCGCGCTCGGGCTGGCACCAGTGCAGGAAGAGGCGGGGGACCTTCCCGGCAGCCACAGGCACCCGCGAGCCGCGCGGCAAGTCGATCGCGGCCCGGCTGGCGGTCCGCTCGTTGAACGGCACGACGATGTCGGCCAGGGCGGCGTCGATGACACAGGCGTCGAACGGCGGCTTGTCGGCGAACCGACGGAGCAGCTCGGCCTCCACGGCGCGGGTCGCCTCGGCCGCCGCACGCGCGGGGAGCGGCGCGCGCGCATCGGGGCTCGACACCCCCCGCGAGACCTGTCCCTTCGGCCAGTAGATGCGGACGCCGGCCGGGCGCGTGCGGGTCGGCAGGATCGCGCGCAAGGTGAGGAGCATCGGCGTGGTCAGGCGCGGCGCGCTCGCAGCAAAGGCGGCGACGACCCGGTCGATCGTCGTCCGATCGTCGCCGGCCAGGCGGAGGGCGTGGTCGAGACGCCGTCCCAGCTGTCCGGGGCGCGAGCGGAGGAGCTCGACCATGCCGGCTGCGTCGCCGGCCTCGGCGGCCGCCTCCACCCTGTGCTGGAAGGTCGCGAAGGCCGGCGCCGGCGTGCCGTCGGGCGACTGCTTGCGGGCGATGGCAAAGGCGCGGGTCGCGTTGGGGAAGCGGGCCGCGTACTCGTGCGGATGCAGGAACTCCGCGACCCAGACCCAGGTCGACCGGTGACGGAGGACGTCCTCGACGAGCTGGTCCGGATCCATCCCGTCCAGGAGGCCCAGCAGCGCCCGGCGAAGCGGCCTGCCCATCCGCGCGACCGGAAACCGGTGGACGAGCATCGGGACCTTTCGCTCCCTCGACCCCCGGCGTCCCTTGGCCGGCTCCGGCTCGACGGGGCGGTTCCACCGACGGCTGTCGGGCGACACGGTGGCGAACACGGTCCGTCCCTGCAGCGACGGGTCGGCGCCCGAGAAGACCGCGACGAAGCGGAGGACATCGGTCGCGGTCTTGAGGTGGCCGCGAGCCGCCGCCAGGACCCGGTCCGGGTCGCATGCGCGGAACAGCGCGCCGAAGATCGCCGCCACGTTCTCCTTGACCGGGATGCGCTCCGGGATCCAGGTGAGGACATCCTCGCCGTGGTCGGCCAGGAGGACGGCCAGATCATCGCGGTCGGCCGGCGACATGGGCTGGACCCGCTCGCAGAAGGCGACGAACAGGGCGCGCGTCTCCCCGGCCAGGTCCTCGCCGAGATCGAGCAGCTTGAAGCGAACCGTCTCGGCCGGCAGCGCGGCCGGGACCTCGCTCGCCGTGAAGAACGGTGACGAGCGATCGACGTGGTGCTCGCAGACCGGGCAGGCCGTGTAGTTGCTGCCGTCGAAGCAGTGGTCGCAGACGACGTGATGGCACGGCCGGAGGACGTGGGTCGTGCCGGTCCGCCGGCAGAACAGGCACGGCTGCTCCGGCGACTGCAGGTAGTGCGAGAGCACCTTCTGGATCCACAGGCCGAGCGTGTCCTCCGGCACATCCTCCGGGAAGCGGCGGAACAGCGGCTCGTGCTTCCGGTCGGCGCCCAGCCGGGCGGCCAGCACCCCGCACATCCAGTCGCGCAGCTCGACGAGCTCGGCGAGCGGCACCAGAGAGAAGCGCGCATGCAGGCGCGCGCTCGGCACGTAGCCCAGCCCGGCGAGCTCGATGGCGACCGGGCGGGCATGATCGTGAAGCGGTCGATCGGCCGAGGCGTCGACGAAGACGAGCCCGCGGCGGCGGAGCAGCACGGCTCGGGTCTGGGCGAGGGCGAGAGTCATGGCGAGGCTCGTCTGCGAGCCGCGGACCGGGGCCGTGAGACCCCGATCCGCTGCACGCAAGAATGGAGGAAATCGTCCAGGCTTTTGTAACGGCGCCGAAGCGTCGGTTGGTTGAAGGAAGCCTGGACTGAGCCTCCGGATCGGACGATTTCACGGAGCGGCCCCGCCAGGCAAGCCCCGAACCGTCAGCGCGGCCTCGTTCCGCCTCCCATCGACATCGCCTGCCGGTAGGATCACACGCCGATGACCTTCGTCGTCCGCGACGCACGCCCCGAGGACATCCCGCGCCTCCAGGCGATCGAGCGAGCCGCCGCCGAGCTCTTCCGCGGCACGGGCCTCATCGACATCGACCGGATGCTGGTGCTGCCGGCCGACGAGCACCGCGCCGCCATCGAGGATCACCTGTCCCTCGTCGCCGAGGCGGACGGTGCGGTGGTCGGCTTCGTCATGGGCGAGGCGTACCCGCCGGCCTGCTACCTCCACGAGCTCGACGTCGCGCCGTCCCACGGACGCCGGGGCGCCGGCGCCCTCTTGGTCGACGCGTTCTGCCGGAGGGCCGCGGCGCGCGGGGCCACCCGCGTGGTCCTGTCGACCTTCATCGGGCCGGCGTGGAACGCCCCGCTCTACCGGCGCCTCGGCTTCGCCGACCTCCCGGCGTCGGAGCTGCTGCCGTGGATGGAGGCCATCGCCGCGGCCCACGCGGTGTTCCTGGATCCCTCGACGCGGACCTTCATGGCGCGCCGGATCTCTTGACCGCGGAGTCCGGGCCCGGCTTCCTCGCCGCATCGGCCTGGTCGAGCCGGTCGAGGACGTCGTGCGGGACGTGCGTGGTCTTCTTCTTTCCACGCTCGCGTGCTTCGTTCTGTGGCCGGTCCTTCTCCCTCTTGCGGGCCTGGCCGTCCGGATCGGCCAGCGTCAGGGCGGCCGCCGCGCCTGCTGCCGCCGCCGCCACATGGGCGGGGTCGGGGCTCGGCGCATTCTGCAGCACCGGTCCTCCGCAACCAGCGAGCGCAAGGGTCCACACCGTCCTCGTGCACCAGCTCATGCAGCGGCTCGTATCACGGTTCATGCCATCGGCAACCACGCGACTCCTCACGCCCCGATGCGCATCCGCCGTGACGGCGCGGCACGCCCGTATCCCGAGCGCAACACGGAGCCGAGCTCGCGGCCCGGCTGCAGGGCGAGCCCCAAGCAGCATCTGCTTGGTTGCGGCGAGGTACTGGTGCCGCGATACCATCCGCGCATGCAGACGACCGTGACACCGGCCAAGCTGGGCGAGGAGCCGGTGTTGCGAAACCTGGCGCAGCTCTACGCCTACGACTTCGCCGAGATCATGGGGTGGGACATCCCGGACAGTGGCCGCTTCCCTGACGCGATCGTCGACGGCTGTTTCGGCAACACATCCCGGTGTCCGTTCTTCCTCCGCGCCGGTGACCACCTCGCTGGCTTCGCGATCGTCGACATGCGCAGCCGGCTCACCGGGGACGAGAGCGTGCACGACATGGCCGAGTTCTTCGTCGCGCGCACCTCCCGGCGCCGCGGTGTCGGGGCCGCCGCCGCGGTCGCTCTGTTCGACCGCTTCCCGGGGCGCTGGGAGGTGCGCCAGGCCGACCGCAACACCGCGGCGCTGGCCTTCTGGCGCGCGATCATCGGCCGCAACACCGCCGGACGGTTCGACGAGGTGCGCCACGACGGCCCCGGCTGGCGCGGCACCGTGCAGTCCTTCGACTGGCCCTGAGCGGCGCCCCGCGGACCGGTGCGCAGGTTGCTGAACCGATGTGCATGCGCTCATGGCGACAAGGGTGAAAGCCAGGGCGACGTGAACCAGGAGGAAGAGATGAGCGACGAGGGCATCGAGGCGGCGCAGGCATACGAGGAGCTGTTGGTTCCGGCGCTGTTCCAGGAATGGGCGCCGCGGATCGCGGACGCGGTGGCGACCAAGCCGGGCGATCGCGTGCTCGACGTCGCGTGCGGCACCGGCGCGGTGACCCGCGAGCTCGTCGCGCGCGTCGGCGCCACGGGCGCGGTGTCGGCGCTCGATCTCGCGCCCGGGATGGTCGCCGTCGCCCGACCCAAGGCGCCGACCGCGGACATCCGCGAGGGCAACGCGCAGGCGCTGCCGTGGCCGGACGCGTCGTTCGACGCGGTGGTCTGCCAGTTCGGGCTGATGTTCTTCGCCGACCGCGTCCAGGCCGTGCGCGAGATGCTGCGCGTTCTCGTCCCGGACGGTCGACTCGCGGTGTCGACCTGGGCGCCGCTCGCCGACGCGCCCGCGTACGCCGACGAGCTCGCGCTGGTCGAGCGCTTCGCGGGGCCGGCCGCCGGTGTCCCGCTCCGCGTGCCGTTCGCGCTCGGCGATCGCGCCGAGCTCACCCGCGTGCTCATCGACGCCGGCGCGACGTCGGTCGCGGTGACCACGCACCCCGGCACCGGCAACTTCCCGTCGGTGAGGACCATGCTCGAGGCCGATCTCCGCGGCTGGTTGCCGCTCAACGGGGTGGTGCTCGAGGAGCCAGTGATCCAGAGGGTCCTCGCCGAGGCCGAGCCCGCGCTCGCGAGGTACATGGCGGCCGACGGTACGTTGCGGTTCGCGATGCCGGGCCACGTCGCGACCGCCGTTCGTTGACGATTCGAGGGCCTTGCTCCGAGAAGTCGCGCCGGCGCGCGAAGAGGGCGGCGGCGACACGCCCGCGGACCGACCCGGTCACCCGGCCCGCGTGATGAGGTGGCGGCCGGCGTGCGCCGGGTGAGCACTTCGCCGGATCCGCCCGTGGATCCCTCGACGCGGACCTTCATGGCTCGCCGGATCCGAGCGGCGCCGCTCCCGATTCACCGGTTCGCCGTCGCCGGCCGAGGGAAGCGTGCTATCTGCTCCCCATGCGCTTCCTCCACCCGGAGCGGGACGAGACGCTCGAGCTGTCGCTCGATGACGTGTTCCTGGTCCCCGACTACTTCGACGGGACCTCGCGGCTCGACGTCGATCTGCAGCCGGTCGACTTCCCGGGCGGTGCCCACCCGATCGTGTCCGCGAACATGAACGCGGTCACCGGCAAGCGCATGGCCGAGACGATGGCGCGTCTCGGA
>DATHKR010000091.1:0-8682 GCA_035489015.1 Kofleriaceae bacterium
GCTCGACGCCGCCGCCGCGCAGCGCGTCGTAGCGGAGGAGCCGGATCGTCTGCTTGCGGTCGCGCTCGACCTGGTCGAGCACGTAGAGGCCGCGGTCGCGGAAGCTCACCGCCGCGGCCAGCGGGGTGCCGACCGGCAGCGTGGTGGCCATCGAGATCCACGGCAGGATGCGGTCGCGATCGATCGCGGCGCGCGAGACGCCGCCGCGCGGCCCGACCCGGTAGACCGAACGGTGGAAGCGGCTGAGCGCCAGCGCGAACGGCTCGGCCGCGGCGCGCGCCGCGCGGGCGGCGAGGTGCTGGCCGCCGTGGATCTGGCCCTCGAAGGATTCGCCGTCCTCGCTGGTGGTCGCGACCTGCTCGATGGCGTTGCCGTCGGCGCTGACCGCCACCGCGACCGGGGCGTCGCTGCCGCCGATGTGGAAGAACGGCTCCGAGGCGCTGGCCCAGATCAGCGTCGAGTCCTCCAGCGACGCGAGCAGGTCGCTCGACAGGTGCTCGGTGGCCAGCTGCGCGCTGCCGTCCGGGTTCATGACCCCCCACTGGTCGGCCTGGGTGTCCACCAGGACCATGCCCTCGTGGGCGACCACGTCGAGCGCGTCGCGCCAGTGGGCCGGATCCGGCAGGGTCAGCCGCAGGAAGAAGAAGCGGTCCTGCTGCGGCTTTGTGTACACGTTGTGCTCGATCTCCTCCGGATCGATCGCGAAGTAGTGGTTGGACAGCTCCTCGCCGGCCGCGGCGCCGCCCTTGTGCTCGCCGGTGACCAGGCCGTGGCCGGGGTGGCCGATCGTCGTGGCCCCGTGCAGCCAGAAGGTCCCCGCCAGGCCGCTGTACGGGCCGGCCACGTACGGCTGCTGCTGGCTCGGGATCGTGGTCTGCTCGGGTGGCGGCAGGTCGATGAGCGGCGGGTCGAAGGTGGCCGGGTTGGTCCAGAACGCGCCGTCCGACGCGTACTGCCAGGTCGAGAACGTCTCCTGACCGTCGTAGGTGAGCGGCAGGGCCGCGCCGCGCGCGACCGAGAAGCCCATCTTGACCCGGTGGTAGCGCATGGCCGGGGTCTCGTCGGTCGCCTGGATGCCGAGGTGGAGCTGAGCGTCGCCCAGGTTCTCGAAGTCGGTGCACCCGCTCGACGCCGCCGGGTCGTCCTGGCAGAAGCGGAAGTGGGTGGGGATCGGCTGGCCCGGCACGAGCGGCGTGGTGCCCTGAAACGTCGCGTCCGGCGCGTACCGCGACGGCTGCGGCCGCACGGCGATCTGGTCGCGGACGACGTGGCGAAAGACCTCGGCCAGGATGGATCCGCCGAGCTCGTACTCGGCGATGACGGTGGGCGCGCCGGGCCCGCCGTCGGGCACCGGCACCGGCTCGCAGGCGTCGCCGAGGACGTCCGCGCCCAGGAGCTGCTCCGACAGCTGGTTGACGTTGTCGTCCTGGTCGTTCGGCCGGGACGGGCAGGTATCGACCGAGTCGCACACGCCGTCGCAGTCGGAGTCGCCGATGTCGTCCTCCTGGCACGGGCGGAGGAAGTCGACCGGGTCCGTGTCGCACGGGTCGGCGCAGTCGGGGACACCGTCCCCGTCGCCGTCGACCTGATCGTCGGCCTGGTAGGGGCAGACGTCGCAGGCGTCCCCCACGCCGTCGTGGTCGAAGTCGGCCTGGGGCGCGTTGGGGATCATGTCGCAGTTGTCGTCGGCCGCCTCGACGCCGTCGCCGTCGCGGTCGAGCGCGACGGTGCGGAGCCAGGCGCGCGCCGCGCCGTTCTTCATCCACAGCGGCGGCCCCATCGAGTCGCCGCCTCCGGGTCCGTTCGACGCGGCGTGGGCTCCCAGGAGCTGACCGGTCTGCTCGGAGAAGACCGGGGCGCCCGAGTCGCCCGAGCAGGGCGACGAGTCGTCGTAGTCGAATTCGGTCATCGGGAAGTCGGCGTCGTCCTCGCCGAGCCCGGACTCGAGCCGCAGCGCGAAGACGGGGCCGATCGGTCCGCCGCACTCCTCGCCGGTCTTTCCCGCGCCGACCAGGATCGGCGTGTCGTCGGGCTCGTCGTCGAGCCGGGCGACCTTGATCGGCAAGAGGGCCTTGCGCGAGATCGCCGCCTCGACCGGAAAGACGATCACGGCCAGGTCGGTGCCCTGGTACCCGCCGTGATAGTCCGGCTGGGCCGCCATCGTCGCGACGCCGTTGAAGGCGTTCAGGCCGAACAGGCCGTCCTGCGCCGATCCGCTCGCGTTGGGGACGAGGAGGATGGGGACCGAGGACAGCGGGTCGAACGGATGACCGTGATCGTAGACGACGTGGCCGTCCTCCACGATGGCGTCCTCGTCGAGGCAGTGCGCGGCGGTGACGATCACGTGGGAGGCGGCGAGCCAGCCGGTGCAGGCGCCGATCGAACCGGCCAGGCGGACCAGCTGCGGGTGCGCCTCGGCGTCCGGCCAGGCGTCCTCGTCGGCGTCGTAGACCGGCGCCCGGTTCGCCCCGACCTCTTCGGGGGTGGTGCACCCGAGCTGCCCCACCAGCATCAGCCACGCTGCTGCCGCCGCGGGGTTCCCGATCGCGATCCGTCTCATCCGTACTCCTTCACACGTCAGTCGGGCGGGTCGCCCGGGCCGAGAGAATCCAGTCGCACGCGCACGATCGAGGTCCCCTGCTCGCGCGAGAACACGGTCGCGAACGCCTCGTCGCAGGTGAAGCCGAGCAGCCGGCCCCAGGTCCAGCCGCGTCCGCCGCGCAGGCGCCACGAGACCGCGTCGGCCAGGCGGACCACGAGCAGATCGCGCGGCGGCATGGCGTTGCGGCCGGCGTGGCCGCAGCCGACCGCGAAGCGCATGTCGCCGGCGCCGACCACGGGGTTCGGGTCGGAGCGGAGCCGTCTCGGCCGCAGCGCGCCCGGGTCGGTGGTGAAGTCCGCGGCCAGGATCGATCGGCGGGGGTAGGTGTCGTCGCCGGCCGCCCTGCCCTCGCCGTGGGTCCAGACCAGGGTCTCGCCGTCGGTGCCGAGGTTGCCGTCGCCCTCGCCGGCAGCGCGGCGCATGAGCGCGCGCGTGCCGCGGGCGTCGCGGGCGCGGATCGCGTTGCCGGCGGTCCCGCCGACCTCGAAGACGACGTCGTCGCCGATCACGATCGGCATCGCGCCGGCCGGTGGCAGGCCGTCGGGATCGCTCGCAGCCGCGTGGAGGAGCGAGGGCGCGCCCCGGTCGAGCCCGTGGAGGAAGAGCTCGCGCGAGGGAGCGGCGCCGCGCACCAGCCAGCGCGCGCCGACCGACCAGCTCGCAGTCGAGGGCGTGGCGTCGCGCCAGGCGACCTCGGGGCGGAGCGCGCCGAGCCGGCCGAGGAGGAGCGCGTCGGTGTCAGAGCGGAGGCCAGGCCCGGCCCCGTCGCCGCGCAGGCGGATCCCGAAGCGACCCTCGTGGAGCTCCTGCTCGGTGGCGACGCAGCGCCACTGGCCGTCGACCGGCATGCGCAGCGCGAAGTCGAGCGGGCCGTCGACGGCGCCCACCACCCACTCGAGGTACGACGACGGGCCACCGCGGTCGGCCACCGCGACCCGGGTCAGGAACAGGCGGGCGACCCCGTCCTCGACCGAGAGGCTGGGCGACCCGGCGATGCCCGGGTGACCGCGATGGTCCCAGTCGATGACGAGCTGGCGGCAGGCCGGGCCGTCGGGACGATCGGCGGAGCACGGCTCCCAGCGGATCGGCGCCGGAAGGCGATCCCGGGCCGGCGGGAGCCACAGCGGACAGGCCGGGCCGCCGTCGCGGAACCGCAGCCAGCCGGGCGGGATCGAGGGCGGCCGCGCGTCCGGCGCCGACGCCGCGCCCTGGGCCGCCGCGGGCCGCGCCGTCGCGGACACCTCCGCCTCGCCGCGCGGGGTCGCCGGCCAGCGCGCGCTGGCCGCGCCGGCCAGCGCCGAGCCGACCACTGCCGCCGCCACGAGGATGATGCTGGTTCCGCGCATGGAGGTTCGTTGCCCCCCGGTCCACACACCGGAGCGCTCCCTCACGAAACGCAGGTCAGCCCGGATCTTCCCGCCGACCGGCGGGCCGCCGCCCTCCGCGCTTGCCGAAAGCGGCCCGGCGCGCTTCCATCGGCCATTCCGAAGCGAATGGAGGGCAGATGAGACGAATCCTTTGTGGCGCCGCGTCCCTCGTGATCGCGGGGCTCGCCGCCTGCCAGACGGGCCAGGGGGAGACGCCGCAGGCGCCACAGGCCGCCGCTGCGAATGGCTCCCCCGGCCACCCCCGGACCTCACCGGACATCGCAGGCGCGGACATCAGCGCGCGGATCACCGCCCTCGCCAGCGACTACTTCCAGGGCCGGGGCCCCGGCTCGCCGGCGGGAGAGCAGGCCGCAGACTGGATCGCCGCCGAGATGGAGCGCATCGGCCTGCAACCCGGCAACCACGGGAGCTACTTCCAGGAGGTGCCGGCCGTCGAGATCACCCTCGATCCCGCCCGCTCGAACCTCGAGATTCACGGCCCCGCCGCGAAGGACGTGTGGAAGCCGGCCTTCGCCGACGAGGTGGTCTACTGGACGCGCCACGCCGCCGGGGAGCGCCAGGCGATCGAGAGCTCACCACTCGTGTTCGTCGGCTACGGGGTCAGCGCCCCGGAGGAGAGCTGGGACGACTTCGCGGGCCTGGACGTCAAGGGCAAGACGCTCGTCGTCTTCATCAACGACCCCGGGTTCATCACCAGCGACGCCAGCCTCTTCAAGGGCAAGGCGATGACGTACTACGGGCGCTGGACCTACAAGTACGAGGAGGCGGCGCGCAGGGGCGCCGCGGCCGTCCTCATCGTCCACGAGACGGAGCCGGCCGGCTACGCCTGGCAGGTCGTGCGCAACTCCAACACCGGCCCCAAGTCGCATCTCGACACGCCCGAGCACGACATGGGGCGCGCGACGCTCGAGGGCTGGATCACGACCGACACCGCCAGGAAGCTCTTCGCGAGCGCCGGCCTCGACTACGCCGCGCAGCGGCTCGCCGCCAACCGGCGCGGCTTCAAGGCGATCCCGATGAAGGGGCTCAGCCTGAGCGCGACCCTGCAGTCGAAGCTGAAGCCGATGAAGACCCGCAACGTCGTCGGCGTCCTGCCGGGCACGTCGACGCCCGAGGAGTACTTCCTCTACACCGCGCACTGGGACCATCTCGGCGTCAAGCCCGGTGTCCCGGGCCCGGACAAGATCCACAACGGCGCTCTCGACAATGCCTCGGGTGTCGCCGGCATCCTCGAGATCGCGGAGAAGGTCACCCACGAGAGCAAGCCCAGACGCTCCATCGGCTTCGTCGCGTGGACGCTGGAGGAGCAGGGCCTCCTCGGCTCGGAGTACTTTGCCGATCATCCGATCGTGCCGGTGAAGCAGATCGTCGCGGGCGACAACATCGACGGGCTGATGGCAGAGGGCCGCGCGCGCGATCTGGTCGTCGTCGGCAGCGGCGCCTCCGATCTCGAGACCGTGCTGACCGACGTCCTGAAGTCGCAGCAGCGCGTGATCGCGCCCGACCCGGAGCCGGAGAAGGGCTACTACTACCGCTCGGACCACATCAACCTGGCCCGCAAGGGCGTCCCGATGCTCTACACCGCCAACGGGCTCGATCTGGTCGTGGGCGGAAAGGCGGCCGGTCAGGCGCTGCGCGACGACTACCGCGTCCAGCGCTACCATCAGCCGTCGGACGAGTTCGACCCGAGCTGGGATCAGACCGGTCCGGTCGACGATCTCGAGGCGCTCCACGAGCTGGGCCGCCGGATCGCGAACGACGGCTCGTGGCCCAGCTGGCTCGAGGGAAGCGAGTTCCGCGCCATCCGCGACAAGAGCCTCACGGGAAAGTAGCCAGGACCGAGCCGGGCGAGGCCACCTCGAAGGAGCCCGGATCGATCTCCTCCCCCACCTCGCCGAGCGTCGCGCGCTCCGATCCGGTGAGCGCGCGGCATTCGGAGGTGTCGCGGTTCAGGATGAAGATGTCTCCCGCGACCTCGCCCGCGATCCTGTGGAAGCGGTACTCGGGGCATTCCGGTGGATCACGCACGTAGGCGTAGGCGATCGCTCCCTCGGCAGCGCAGGCCTGGCCGCCGACGACCGACCTCGGCTGGTCGCACTCCGGGTCGGAGAAATACTCGTACGAGTCGACGACGAGAGAGGTGGATGGCGAGCACACGATGGTGCCGTCCTGGAGCATCCTGCCCGCGCAGGTGGTCTCCAGCTCGGAGTCCCAGAAGTCGTGGAACACCCTCGTGCCGTCGGCCAGGCGCGCCCAGCGCTCCTGCACGCGGCCGTCCCCGCTCAGCTCGAGCTCGGCGCCGACCAGCTCGGATGGATCCACCTCGGGGCCGACCCAGCGCATCACGGCGCCCTGCAGCTCGTTCTCGACCTCCTGGCACACGCCGTCGATCTCCCGGTACAGCGCCAGACCGTCGGGCAGCGCCTCGCCGAGCTCGTACACGAGGGTGCTCTCGTCGCACGCGTCCGGGTCGTCTCGCACGGCGAAGCCGGACTGCACGCAGGGCGAGACGAGCGCGGCCTCGCCGGCGCAGGTCGTGTCGGAGGTGGCGGTGAAGTCGGTGTCGAGCGAGGTCTCGCCCGGCACGCATCGCAGGCTCCCGTCGGCCGCCCTGGTGAAGGTGCAGTCGTCGGCCAGCTCGGTGTCGCGGAGCTCCGAGGTGAGCCGCTGCGCCCCGTCCTGCGCGACATCCACGTAGCGCTGCAGGCGCCCTGCTCCGACCGGGGTGTGCTCGGCAGCGACCAGCTCGCCCGGCGCCACCTCCTCGACCGCGTGGTACGAGAATCCGTCCGCCTGGGTGACCTCGATGCACTCTCCGCCCCCGGCGAGGACGTAGACGCGACCGCTGGTGTCGGGCTCGCCGAGCCGGAACACGCGCGCTCTGGCCGGGCAGGCCGCGAGGTCCAGGATCAGCGCAAACGCCGCCGCTCCGGCGCCGCAGAGCGGCTCGACCTGCATGACGCTGGATCCGGCGCAGTCGGGGCTCGAGTAGTAGAGCGTGCCGATCCGGGCCTGCGGCACGCAGCGAAGCTGGCCATCCGCCGCCGCTCTGAAGTCGCACGGAGCCGCGAGCTCCTGGTCGTACCAGCCGACCTGGATCGGCGACCCGCCGGGGAACGAGAGGTTGCGCCCGACCAGGCGATCGCCGTCCACATCGCCGCGCCCGAGATCAGGTCCACCGGCACCGTCACTGCCACAGCCAGTCGAGCTGCCGAGAAGGACCAGACACCCCGCAATCAGCCTCGATCTCATTCACACCTCCGCGGTGTGCCGCCCGGGCTCACCGCACTCTTCGCGGGCCCGCCGCGGTACGCTGCCCCGTGGCACTCACACAGAACCAGCTCGACGCCTACGAGTACAAGCTTACCAGGCGCGGCTTCCGGCGCGACGACGTGCTGCTCCACGACTGCCCCGATTGCGGGGTCAAGGCGGTGCTGACCTACGTCATCGCGGGTCGCAGCGGCGGCCGCGACATCCGGCTCTGCGCCGAGTGCGGCGCGGCGCACTCGTGGCGCAGCGTCGCGGGGCTCGAGTCGCGCGAGGAAGACCCGGCGTTCGACCTCGACGCCTTTCTCGGTTGAGCGCCTGTTCATGGCCTGCGCGCGTGGAAGACCAGGTGACCGCAGTACTGGATCTTGCGCAGATTGATGAGCGCCGGGCGGCGGCCGGTCTTCTTGCCCCAGGCGTCGATCTCCTCGTTGAGCGGTGAGCTCTCCACCCACTTCATGGCGTACGCGGGCCGCCCGAGGAACTGGCGCTGCAGCAGCGCGATGGCGTCCATGCCCGGACGCAGCTCGACGAGCTCGAGCCCGGCCGCCTCCAGCAGCACGGACCAGCCGTAGGGGGTGTAGTTGAAGAAGCTGAACGAGTGATAGGGCTCGAGGGCCGAGACCGACCCGATGAACGAGCCACCGGCGCGCAGGACGCGCGCGACCTCGCCGAGCAGCGCCTCCGGTCGACGCACGTGCTCGAAGACCTGATGGCTGTAGACGATGTCGAAGGAGCCACCGTCGAACGGGAGATGCTCGCCGTCGTAGGCGTGGAACGGGGCGTCGGTGCGGGTGCGACCGTCCACCTCGGGAGACGACTCGATGTCGACGCCGTGCCAGTCGACGTCGGGGTCGAGGCGGCGGAACAGGTCGACCGTGTCGCCGGGGCCGCAGCCGAGGTCCATCACCTGGCGCCCGCGCGGCCCTTCGCTCATCAGCTTCTCGACGTAGTACGTCGACGTCACCTGGCGCGCGTGATCGTTCGGGATGTATCTCTCGAGAAGCTGGTACAGGTCGTCTGACGCCATCGTCGCTTCCTCTTCACGCTTTGCCCCGTCGCATCAGGATGGTACGCATCCTCGGTTGATTGGAAGAGAACGATGAAGAAGCATCGCATCCTGTGCGTCGCCGGCGCGCGTCCCAACTTTCCCAAGATCGCTCCCATCATGCGGAGCCTGGCGACGACCGCCGACCTGGAGCCGATCCTGGTCCACACCGGCCAGCACTACGACGACAAGCTCTCGCGCGTCTTCTTCGATGAGCTGGGCATTCCCCGGCCCGACATCTCGCTCGAGGTCGGCTCCGGCTCCCACGCCCAGCAGACCGCCGAGATCATGCGCCGGTTCGAGGGTGTGGTCGAGGCGCAGCAGCCCCACGCGGTGCTCGTGGTCGGCGACGTCAACTCGACGGTCGCGTGCGCGCT
>DATHKR010000092.1:0-4776 GCA_035489015.1 Kofleriaceae bacterium
GTGGCGACCCCAACGGGATTTGAACCCGTGTCGCCGGCGTGAAAGGCCGGTGTCCTAGGCCAGCTGGACGATGGGGTCTGGAGGAAATTGATTTGCGGTCGGTGAGCCCAGAAGGATTTGAACCTTCGGCCATCGGATTAAAAGTCCGGTGCTCTACCAGGCTGAGCTATGGGCTCGCCCGCCGTTGGGTGGGCAGGTACTTTTGCCCCAGTCGGGGGGGTAATTCAAGCGCCGGGGGGCGCCGCGCTCGGCCGGGTCCGCGGAGGCGCGGCCTCGCGCCGCCTCCTACCCTCCGCCTCGCGCCGCCTCGCGCGATCCTCGGTTCAATGCGGCGCGGCCTCCTTTCTCGTCGGTGGTGTTCGTTGACAGGTTGGATCGGCGGCTAGTAAGTTGCCCGGCCGGGGGGCTTCTTGTTGCTGGCCGTGGCCCACCCGAATTCGCATCCTCTTCGTGAGCGCCGTGGGGCGCGGCGGCTGCAGGTGAACCTGCCGGCTCGCTATAGCTCGGAGGGGGCCAGCTTGCTCGGCTGGGTGGCAAACCTCAGCCGCAATGGGCTGTTTCTTCGGTCGGAGTACCTGGACGAGGCCGGTGCCGAGGTCAGCGTCAGCTTCGAGCTTCCGGGCGAGTCGGACCCGGTGGCGCTTCGCGGGCAGGTGGTCCGGGTCAACGATGGCGCGCTTTGCCCGGGGATGGCGATCCGGTTCACGCAGGTTCCCGAGGGCGTCCAGCAGAAGCTCGCGATGTTCATGCAGAAGCGGCATCGCTTCTCCACCCAACCGTGAGGCTCCGGAGGTTTGCTTCCGGACTGACCCTCGATATCATGGCGCCGTGAGTCGGTCGGTGAAGGTCTCCGTCGCGGGACAGAAGCTGAGCCTCCGTACGGACGCGAAGCCCCGCTACATCAAGGAGTTGGCCGACTACGTCAACGCCAAGATCGATCAGGCGAAGGCCTCGGGGAAGATCGCCACCACCCAGTCCCTCGCCCTCCTCGCCGCCCTCACCATCGCCGACGAGCTCCACCAGGTCCGCGAGGAAAAAGAGAAGCTGGAGCGCCAGGTTCGCGAGCGAACCCAGCGAATTCTCCGCTACCTCGAGGCCGAGGAACACGCCTCGTCCACCGGATGAGCCCGTGTCCACAGCCAAGGAGCAGCTCCGCCGAGCCGCTCGCCGGGAGCGCGACGAGATCTCCGGCCCCGCGGCCGCTGCGGCCGCCGAGGCAGCCGCCCGCCACCTGCTCGCGCTCCCGCCGGTCCGGACCGCCGCCACGGTCGCGCTGTACTCCCCGGTCCGCGGCGAGCTCGACCCGGGGCCGGCCGGCCGCGAGCTGGCCGCCCGCGGTGTTCGCGTGGTCTACCCGCGCACCGTCGACGGCGACCGGCTGCTCACCTTCCACGAGGCCGACGATCTCCTCGCCGGCGCGTTCGGCATCCTCGAGCCGCACGCCGCGGCTCCGCTGGTGCCGCTCGACCGGATCGATCTCTTCGTCGTGCCCGGGCTCGCGTTCGATCGGACCGGGGCGCGGCTCGGCTGGGGGCTCGGCTTTTACGATCGCACCCTCGCGCACACCGCGGCGGTGCGGATCGGGTACTGCTACGCGTGCCAGGTCGTGCCCGCGGTGCCGCACGAGCCGTACGACCTGCCCATGGATCACCTCGTCACCGAGGACGGCGCGCTGAGCGCGACATGACCACCACCCACCTCATCCTCGCTCTCGCGGCCGGCCTCGTGGTCGGCGCCGGGCTCGGTCTCCTGCTCGCGCGGATGCTCGGGTTCGGCCGGAGCGCCGCCGGCGAGCGCGCCGCCGAGGAAGAGGCGCAGAAGATCCGCGCCGCCGCCCAGCTCGAGCGCGACGAGATCGTCAAGGGGGCCCAGGTCGAGGGCAAGGAGGTCGCCTTCCAGCTCAAGTCGCAGTCGGAGGACGACATCCGCGCGCGCCGCACCGAGCTCGGCCGCCAGGAAGAGGCGCTGGCCCAGCGCGAGAAGCAGATCGCGAAGGGCGAGGGCGACGCCGGCCGCATGCAGGGCGAGCTCGACAAGCGCGCCCGCAACCTCGACGGGCGCGAGCAGGCGGCCGAGACGATGGCCCGCCGCGCCGAGCAGGCCCAGCAGGAGGCCAAGCGGAAGCTCGAGGAGATCGCCGGGCTCACCGCCGATCAGGCGCGCCAGCGCCTGGCCGACGAGATGATCGGCGACGCGCGCACCCAGGTCGCCGCCGAGATCAAGCAGATCGAGGAGACGGCCGAGCAGGAGGCGGCGGCGCGCTCCAAGCAGATCATCGCGACCGCGGTGCAGCGCTACGCCAGCGAGTTCGTGGCCGAGCGGACCGTGTCGGTGGTGCCGCTGCCGTCCGACGACATGAAGGGGCGCCTCATCGGCCGCGAGGGGCGCAACATCCGCGCCCTCGAGGCGGCGGCCGGCATCGACCTCATCATCGACGACACGTCGGAGGTCATCACGGTCTCCTGCTTCAACCCGGTCCGGCGCGAGATCGGCCGCCTCGCCATCAGCAAGCTGGTCTCCGACGGCCGCATCCACCCGACCCGGATCGAGGAGGTGGTGGCCGCGTGCGAGAAGCAGATCGAGGCCGACTGCCTGGAGGCGGGCGAGCAGGCGGTGTTCGACCTGGGCCTGCACCGCGTGCACCCGGAGCTGGTCAAGCACCTGGGCAGGCTCAAGCACCGGTCGTCCTACGCGCAGAACCTTCTCCAGCACTCGGTCGAGGTCGGATTCCTGGCCGGCCTCATGGCGGCCGAGCTCGGCCTCAACGTCAAGGCGGCGCGCCGCGCCGGCCTGTTCCACGACATCGGCAAGGCGGTCGATCAGGAGCAGGAGGGGGCGCACGCCGAGGTCGGCGCCCAGCTGGCCCGCAAGCACGGCGAATCGCCGCGCATCTGTCAGGCGATCGCCAGCCACCACGGCGAGCCGCGGCCGATGAGCGTGCTCGACAACGTGGTCGAGGCGGCCAACGAGCTCTCGGCGGCGCGGCCGGGCGCGCGGCGCGAGCTGCTCGCCTCGTTCGTGAAGCGGCTCTACGACCTCGAGAAGCTGGCCACCAGCTACGCCGGCGTGACCAAGGCGTACGCGCTGCAGGCCGGCCGCGAGGTCCGCGTCCTGGTCGAGAACGACAAGATCGACGACGCCCAGGCCCGCCTCCTGTCCAAGGACATCGCCCGCCGCATCGAGAGCGAAGCCACCTACGCCGGTCAGGTGCGCGTGGTCGTGATCCGCGAGACCCGCGCCTCCGACTACGCGCGATAGCCGACGGAGTCCTGAGGACCGACCGAGGCCATTTTTCTTTTTTTTGGGGTCGCCATTCCCGGCCGGCTACGGCGGGACCCACGAGAACCGATCATGCACATCCTCGACGAGCTGGAGGCGCGCGGCCTCATCGCCGACTCGACCGACCGGGTCGAGCTGCGCGCTCTCCTTTCCGCCCCCGGCGCCACCTTCTACTGCGGCTTCGATCCGAGCGGGGTCAGCCTGCACCTGGGCAGCCTGATGCCGATCACGCTCATGGCCCGCCTGCAGCGCGCCGGGCATCGCCCGCTCGCGCTGGTCGGCGGCGCGACCGGGATGATCGGCGACCCGTCGGGCAAGAGCGATGAGCGCTCGCTGCTCGACCGCGAGACCCTGGCCAGAAATCTGGCCGCGATCCGCGCCCAGCTGAGCCGCTTCCTCGACTTCGGCGGTGGCCCGTCCAGCGCGATCATGGTCAACAACGCCGACTGGACCGAGTCGATGTCCTACCTGGACTTCCTCCGCGACGTCGGCAAGCACCTGACCGTGAACTACATGCTGGCCAAGGAGTCGGTGCGCGCGCGGCTCGAGGACCGCGAGCACGGCATCAGCTACACCGAGTTCTCGTACATGCTCCTCCAGGCGTTCGACTTCGCCACGCTGGCCGAGCGCTACGACTGCCGCCTGCAGATCGGCGCCACCGATCAGTGGGGCAACATCACCGCCGGCATCGAGCTCGGCCGCAAGATGGGCCGCCCGCAGCTGCACGGGCTGGTCGGCCCGCTCCTGCTCGACTCCGAGGGGCGCAAGCTGGGCAAGACCGCGGCCGGCACCAGCCTGTGGCTGGACCCGGCCCTGACCAGCCCGTACGCCCTCTACCAGTACCTCCTCAACGTCGAGGACGCCGACGTCGGGCGGCTGCTGCGCATGTTCTCGTGGCGCACCCTCGAGGAGATCGCCGAGCTCGAGCGCGCGCACGGCGTCTCGCCGGAGCAGCGGATCGGCCAGCGCGCGCTGGCCGACGACGTGACCCGGTTCGTCCACGGCGACGAGGCGCTGGTCCGGGCCACCCGCGCCAGCAAGGTCATGTTCGGCGGCTCGCTCGAGGACCTGCGCGACGAGGACCTCCAGCCGCTCCTGGCCGACGTGCCGTCGTCGGAGCTCGGCCGGGCCCAGCTCGAGCAGGGCATCGCGCTCATCGATCTGCTGGTGCAGACCCGCCTCTGCGATTCGAAGGGCGCGGCGCGGCGGCTGCTCCAGGGCGGCGGGGTCTACCTCAACAACCAGCGCGTGTCCGACCCGGCCATCACGGTCACCGCGCGCGACCTGGCCACGGAGTCGATGCTGGTGCTGCGCGCCGGGAAGAAGAGCTACCACGTGCTGCGGTGCGTCTCGTGATCGGCAGGGTCCCCGCCCTGGTCTCGCTCGTCCTCGCCTGCGCGGTCGCCTGCGGCGCGTGCAAGGGCCGCCCGTCCGGCGACCAGCCGGCCGAGAACGCCGGATCGAGCCCGCCGCCCAGCAACCAGACCTTCGAGGAGG
>DATHKR010000093.1:0-13538 GCA_035489015.1 Kofleriaceae bacterium
CGCAGCGGCGTGCCTGCGTCACCGGCGCGGCAGTGCATGGAGGCGCGCGTGGCGTGAGATCGCGCGAGGCTCGCGCGGCGCGTGATAGCTTGCGTTCGATGCATCGCGTCGCTGCCCTCTCCGCCGGGCTGCTGTCGCTCCTGCTCGCCGCTCCGGTGGCGATCGCCGGCCCAGGGCCGGCAGGTGACTGGAACGCGCCGCCCCGCTGCGGCACGCTCGAGCGCCTCCCGCGCGCGTTTCGCTCGCCGCGGTTGCCGCGATCGGCCAGCGCGGGGGCGAAGCGGACCCGCCAGGGGTTTCCCGGCGCCGAGCGGGTCCTCGAGTCGACCGACTTCGCCGCCTGGTGGAGCGATCCGGCGATCGGAAGCGGGCAGGTGTCCGCGGCGCTCGCTGCGCTGGAAGACGCCTGGTCGCTCTACATCGACGGCCTGCGGCACTCGCCGCCGCCGGGGGCCGACACGTACCGCATCAACCTCTACATCGCGGGCCCCGACGACACTCCCTCGATCGACTTCACCGGCGGCTACGCCGACATCGATCCGGACGGCTACACCTACCTGGTCGTCAGTCGCAACCTCACCCAGCCGGCCTACGAGGCCGAGCAGCGCCACACGCTGGCCCACGAGCTCTATCACGACATCCAGCTCGGCAGCGGCGGGTTCCGGATCGAGCCGGCCTACTGGTACTGGGAGGCGACCGCCGAGTGGGCCGCGCAGGAGCGCTATCCCGACCTGCCGGGGGCCTACGCCTACGTCGGCGCGTACGCGCTGGCGACCGAGATCTCGATCGACTACCAGGGCGATCCGTTCGGCGATCCGGTGCTCGGCCTGCATCAGTACGGCGCGTCGATCTTTCCCCGCCACCTCACCGACGAGCTCGGCGGTCCGGCGCTGGTCAGGGACTCGTGGGAGGACGCCGGCGCCGGCGACGATCCGCTGACCGTCCTCGACGATCTTCTGCCCGGGAGCATCGCGGACGCGTTCGACGAGTTCGCCCCGCGCATGGCCCTCGCGGACTTCGCCCACCGCGACCTCATCGCGGGCCTGGTCGACACGTTCGCGGCGAGCCACCCGGACCGCGACCGCTTCGCCGCGCGGATCGGTCCCGAGGGGACCGGCGACTGGGCCCGGGTCGCGGAGGGGCGCGAGCTGCACGGGTTCGGCGCCAACGTCATCGAGGTCCAGCGGCCCGAGGGCGGAGAGTTCCGCCTGGCGATCAACTTCGACGCGCTCGGCACGCTCGGCACGCCGGTCGACGCACGCGTCACCATCGTGCGCGAGACCGCCCGCGGGATCCGCTACTCGCCGGTCGAGCTCCACCGCCGCTCGCGCGTCGCGTCGAGCCTGGTCCTGCCCGACCAGGAGTCGACCGCGTACGTGGTCGTCGCGGTCGCCGTCCGCGGCGAGGTGCCGGCCGAGGTGTTCCCCTACCGGTTCCGGATCGTGCCCGGCCACGAGCCGGATCCCGCCGAGGAGACCGGCGACGACGGCGGCGCAGACAAGGGCGACGACGGCGCAGACAGCGGCGACGGGGCCACCAGCGACGGCGGCTGCGCGGTCGGTGGATCGCCCGGCGGCGCTCTCGGCGCGGCGTTCGGGCTCGTCCTCATCGCCCTTGTCGCTCGGCGGTCGCGCCGGTCGGCGCGGGGCCGCCGGTGAGCGCGTCGACGCACGACCGGTCGCCGCGCTGGTGCCGGACCGCGCTCGCTCTCCTGATGGCCGGCGTGCTCGCGGCCTGGCCGGCGCGCGCCGGCGCGGGCGCGGACGGCGACGCGGCCCCCTCGCCTCGCTGTGGCACGCCGGAGCGGGTCCTCCGCGCCGTCCGGGCGCCGCGGCCGCCCGTGTCCCTGGCGGCGGCGGGTGGCAAGATCACCCGCGACGGATTTCCCGGCGAGCGTCAGGTGCTGGAGTCGACCAACTTCGCCGCGTGGTGGAGCGACCCGCAGATCGACCGGGAACAGGCTCGTGCCGCGCTCGACGGGCTCGAGGAGGCGTGGGCGCTCTACATCGACACCCTCGGTCATCGAGTGCCGCCCGGCGCCGAGCAGCACCGGGTGAACCTCTACATCTCGACCGGATTCGACATCCCGAGCCCGCAATGGTCGGGCGCCTACGCGGACCTCGACGGCGAGGGCTACGCGTACATGGTGATCAACGGGCGGTTCGTGGCCGACTGGCTGCTCCAGCCCCAGGTTCGCCACATGCTGGCGCACGAGTTCCACCACGACATCCAGTTCGGAACCGGGGCGTTCCGGACCGCCGACGCTCTCTGGTACTGGGAGGCCTCCGCCGAGTGGGCGGCGCAGGCGCTCTACCCCGATTCGCGCCTGTCCTACACCCACGTCGGCGCCTACGCGCTGGCGACCGAGTACCCGGTCTTCTTCCGCGGCGACCCGGACCACGTCTCCTTCCTCGATGTGCACCACTACGGCGCGTCGATCTTCCTCCGCCACCTGTCGGACCGCTTCGACATGCCGGCCCTGGTGAGGGACACCTGGGAGTCGGCCGGAGCGGAGGACGATCCGATGACCGCGCTCGAGGACATGCTCCCCGACGGGACCATTGCCGACGCCTTCCACGAGTTCGCCCCGCGCATGGCGCTGTGGGACTTCCCCGGCCGCGATCTCATCCTTTCCCAGGTCGACGCCTCCGCCATCGCGTACGGCGATCGCGACCGGTTCGCCGTGCGGGTCGGGCCGGACGGGACCGGCGGGTGGATCCGCGTGCCGGACGACCGTCAGCTGCGCGCCTTTGGAGCCAGCATCATCCAGGTGGCGCGGCCCGCCGGCGGCGAGCTCCGCGTGGCGGTCGACTTCGACCAGGTCGGCACGCTGGGATCCACCTTCCAGCCGCGAGTCACGATCGTCCGCGAGACCGCGGACGGCATCCGCTACTCCGACCTCCGCAGGGGCCGCCGCGGCGCGGCGGCGCGGATCCGGATCCCCGAGGAGGAGAGCGAAGCCTACGTGGTGGTCGCGGCGACATCCGAGCGCCACTCGACCGACCAGGCATTTCCATATCGCCTCTCGATCCAGCCCGGCCACGCGCCGGATCCACTCCAGCCGATCGACACGGCGGCCAGCGAGCCGACCACCGACGACGGCGCCAGCGACGACGGCGCGGACGACGGCGCGAACGATGGCGCGGACGACGGCGGCGCAGGTGGGGGCGGCGGCAAGGGCGTCAGGCACCATGTCGGCGGCTGCGCGGCCGGTGGATCGCGCGGCGGCGGGCCGGGCGCGGCCCTCGGGCTGGTCCTCGTCGCCCTGGCCGCTCGGCGGTCGCGCCGGTCGCCGCGGTAGCCCCTCACGCCGGGCGTGCGCGCTCGTCTTCCTCGTCGTCGTCGTCGTCGCTTCCGCCGCCCAGCCAGCCTCGGTGGCGGAAGTAGAAGAGGAGGCCGCCGCTGGCCACGAGCATGACGAGGAGGGCGATCGGATAGCCCCAGCGCGAGTGGAGCTCCGGCATGTAGTCGAAGTTCATGCCGTAGATGCCGGCCACGAAGGTGAGCGGGATGAAGATGCTGGCCATGATGGTCAGGACCTTCATGACCTCGTTGGTCCGGTTGCTGACGATCGACAGGTAGGTGTTGAGCAGACCGTTGATGAGCTCGCGGCTGGAGTCGAGGACGTCGACCACCTGCGCGCAGTGGTCGTTGGTGTCGCGCAGGTAGATCCGGACCTCGTCGGACAGGTAGCGGGTCGACTCGCGCATCAGGCGGCCGAGCGCCTCCAGCTGGGGCCACATCGAGCGGCGAAGGATGATCGCGTCGTTCTTGATCCGGTTCAGGCGATCGAGGGTGGTGCGGGTCGATCGACCGGTCATCACCCGGTCCTCGAGCCGCTCGAGGCGCTCGCTCAGCGCCTCGACCACCGGGTAGTACGCGTCGACGATGGTGTCGATGATGGCGTAGCCGAGGTAGTCGGCGCCCAGCTTGCGGATCATGCCGAGCCCGTCGCGGATGCGCTGGCGGACCGGGTCGAGCACGTCGCCGTAGTGCTCCTGGAAGGTCAGGATGTAGTGGGCGCCGACGAAGATCGCGACCTGCTCGCGGTCGACGTCGTAGGCGTTGATGAGGCGGGCCATGCGCGTGACCAGGAGCAGGTGATCGTCGTACTCCTCGGCCTTGGGCCGCTGCGGCGCGTTGACCACGTCCTCGAGCGCGAGCGGGTGGATGTTGAAGATCTCTCCCATCCGGCGAAGCAGCACCTCGTCGCCGAGGCCCTGCACGTCGACCCAGGTCACGCGCTCCGGCTGGATGAGGGCGGTCAGCTCGCCGGCGCTGGCCACGCCGCGCTCCTCGACCTCCTCGAGGCCGTACTGGATGACGCGCACCCGGGGCGGCAGCGCCTGCTCGGAGACGACCAGCGTTCCCGGGCGCGAGCCGACCGGAGGGTGACGCTTGCGGAACAGTGCGACGTTCATTTCTGCACGGGGCGAGGATGCTTCGACGAGCTGGCGATTGTAGCCGCGTGCTAGGTTCGCGGACATGTGTGGCGCTGCGCGATCTGTCGTCGCTGTCCTGGCCCTCCTCACGATCACCGCCTGCAAGAAGGAGGAGCGGAAGGGCGGGCCGGCGATGGCCGCGACCGAGCCGGGCACCGCGCCGGCCGCGGGTGGCACCGCCGACGAGCCGGCCACGCCGGTCGCGCCCGAGCCGGGCGCAGGGGAGCCAGGCTCCGAGCCGGCGGCTGGCAGCCCGCGCCCGAGCGACCCGAACGGCCCGGCCGGTGACCCCGCCACCAACCCGAACGCGGCCGACCCCAGCGTCGCGGACTCGAAGCCAGCCGACTCGCAGCCGGCCGATCGGCAGCCGACCGACTCGCGGCCGGCCCGGCCCTCGCGGCCAAAGGCCTCGGATCCGGCGAGTCCGGCCGATCCGGCCGATCCTGGCACCGCCGAGCCCGAGGACCCCGAGGCGGGCGGATCGAGCCCGGCGTATCCCGAGGGCTCCAAGCCGAAGATCCCGAGCAAGCCGCGCCGGCCGCCTCGCTCCGGCAGCTCGGCCTCTCCCGCCCAGGGCCAGCCGTGCGCCGATGGCCACTGCGCGCCCGGCCTGCGCTGCGTCGAGTTCTATGGCATCGCCGGCGCGCGCGGCCCGGCGATGAGCTCGTGCGAGATCCCCTGCCCGGGCGGCAAGGGCTGCCCGGCCAACCAGCAGTGCCTCACCATCGCCGACGGCCCCGGCCAGGTCTGCCGGCCCAACTGAGCCCCGGGGCTGGCGATGAACGCGGCGGGCACAGCCGCCCGGGATTGTGCTAGTAACTCGCCAGATGTCGCTCCCCCGAGAAGAACCGGCCCGAGCCGCCGACGCGGCCGCGCGGCCGATCTTCTCGCATCGCAAGTTCTGGGCTCACCGGCTGGGCCCGGCACCGTTCCTGCCGATGTCGCGCGCGGAGATGGACGACCTCGGCTGGGACTCGTGCGACGTCATCCTGGTCACCGGTGACGCCTACGTCGATCACCCGAGCTTCGGCATGGCGATCGTCGGGCGGCTGCTCGAGGCGCAGGGCTTCCGGGTCGGCATCCTGGCCCAGCCGGACTGGCGCTCGGCCGAGCCGTTCGGCGCGCTCGGCCCGCCCAACCTGTTCTTCGGGGTGACCGGCGGCAACATGGACTCGATGGTGAACCGCTACACCAGCGAGCGCCGCATCCGGTCCGACGACGCCTACTCGCCGGGCGGGCGCGCCGGCCTTCGCCCGGACCGCACGGTGGTGGTGTACGCGCAGCGCTGTCGCGAGGCGTTCCGCGGGGTGCCGATCGTGGTCGGCGGCATCGAGGCCAGCCTGCGCCGCATCGCCCACTACGACTACTGGTCGGACGCGGTGCGCCGCTCGATCCTGGTCGACAGCAAGGCCGACCTCCTGCTTTACGGCAACGCCGAGCGCGCCGTGGTCGAGCTGGCCCACCGGCTCGCGGCCGGCACGTCGATCGAGGACGTCCGCGACCTGCGCGGCACCGCGTACCTGTCGCGCGGGCTGCCGGAGGGGTTCGTCGAGGTGGACTCGACGACGGTCGATCGGCCGGGCCCGGTCGCGCCGCGGCCGGATCCGTACGCGGTCGCACCGGAGACGGCCTCGGCGCCGTGCGCGACCGGTGCCGCGCCGGCCGAGCCGCCGCCGGTGCTGGTGCCGCTGCGCGCGCGCCGCGCGCCGCCCCGCGAGCGCACCGTGCTGCGCATCCCGTCGTTCGAGCAGGTCGGCGCCGACCCGGTCCTCTACGCCCACGCCTCGCGCGTCCTTCACCTCGAGTCGAACCCGGGCAACGCGCGCGCGCTGGTCCAGCGCCACGGCGGCCGCGACGTGTGGATCACGCCGCCGCCGGTGCCGCTCACCACCCGCGAGATGGACGCGCTCTACGAGCTGCCCTACCAGCGCGTGCCGCACCCGTTCTACGCCGGCGAGCGGATCCCGGCCTACGAGATGATCCGCTTCTCGGTGACGATCATGCGCGGCTGCTTCGGCGGCTGCACCTTCTGCTCGATCACCGAGCACGAGGGCCGCATCATCCAGAACCGGTCCGAGGAGTCGATCCTGCGCGAGGTGGAGAACATCCGCGATCGCACGCCCGGCTTCACCGGCAACATCAGCGACCTGGGCGGGCCGACCGCCAACATGTGGCGGCTGGCCTGCCGCACCCGCGAGATCGAGGCGGCCTGCCGCAAGCCGTCCTGCGTCTACCCGGACGTGTGCGGCAACCTGGGCACCGATCACACGCCGCTCATCCGGCTCTACCGCAAGGCGCGCGCGCTGCCCGGGATCAAGCGGGTCTTCATCGCCTCCGGCCTGCGCTACGACCTGGCGGTGCGCTCGCCCGAGTACGTGGCCGAGCTGGCCCAGCACCACGTCGGCGGCTACCTCAAGATCGCGCCGGAGCACACCGAGGACGGCCCGCTCCAGCACATGATGAAGCCGGGGATCGGGACCTACGCCCGGTTCAAGGAGCTGTTCGACCGCGCCTCGGCCCAGGCCGGCAAGGAGCAGTACCTGATCCCGTACTTCATCGCCGGCCACCCGGGCACCACCGACGAGGACATGCTCGAGCTGGCGCTGTGGCTGAAGCGCAACGGCTTCCGGCCGGATCAGGTGCAGGCGTTCCTGCCCTCGCCGATGGCGACCGCGACCGCGATGTACCACACCGGCTGGAACCCGCTCCGCTCGCTGGTCAACCGCACACCGGTCGAGGTGACTCGCGGCCGCGATCGCCGCCGGGTCCACAAGGCCTTCCTCCGCTACCACGACGCCGAGAACTGGCCGATCCTGCGCGAGGCGCTGATCCGCATGGGCCGCGAGGATCTCATCGGCAACGGCAAGCGCCACCTGGTCCCGCGCTGGCAGCCGGCCGGCACCGGCCACCGCCCCGAGGGCGTCCGCAACTCCCGCGGCCAGCGCCCCGCGCGCGGCACGGCGCTGACCCAGCACACCGGCCTCCCGCCGATGCCGGGCAGCGAGCCGAGCCCGGGCCCGCGCTCGCGCCGGCGCGGACCGCGCAGCTAGAAACAGCCAGAAATCGAGCCCGAGCCGGATCTGGCCCGAGCGGCGATCAGACCGGCGCGCGGCGGGCTGGCGTCTCGAGGAGGAGTCGGACCTGCTCGAGGAGCTCGTCGGCGGTGTATGGCTTGGGCAGGAACGCGGTCGCCTCGCCGCCGATGGCGTTGCTGTCGACTCCGTCGTCGACCTGGCCGGACACGAAGAGGACGCGCAGGCCCGGTCGGGCGGCGCGCATGCGCTCGGCCAGGACCCAGCCGGACATCTTGGGCATGATGACGTCGGTCAGCAGCAGATCGATCGGCCCGGTGTGCTTCTCGGCCACCTCCAGCGCCTCGACCCCGTCTCGCGCGGTCAGCACCTGGTAGCCGCACTTCTGCAGCATGCGCTGGGTCAGCCCGAGCACCGGGGCCAGGTCCTCGGCGAGGAGCACGGTGGTCGCGCCGATCACCTGCATCATGGTCGTCGCCTTCCTGGTCGGCGCGGTCAGCGCCTCGATCGACGCCGGCAGGAACACGCGGAACACGCTGCCATGCCCCGGCGAGGAGTCGACCACGACCGCGCCGCCGGCCTGGCGGACCACGCCGTAGACCGTCGCGAGCCCCAGGCCGGTGCCGCGCCCGAGCTCCTTGGTGGTGAAGAACGGCTCGAAGATGCGCGACATCACCTCCGGCGTCATGCCGACCCCGTCGTCGCGCACGGTCAGGCACACGTACAGGCCGGGAGAGAGCACCTGGTGATGGCGCGCCTCTGCCTCGTCGAGCTCCACCGTGCTGGTCTCGAGCTTGACGGTGCCGCCGCTGGGCATCGCGTCGCGCGCGTTCACCACCAGGTTGGCGAGCACGCGCTCGAACTGGGCCGGGTCGATCTTCACCGACGGCAGCGGGCTGCTGAAGCTCGACACGATCTCGATGCCGCTGCCCAGGGTGCGGACCAGGAGATCGCGCAGCTGGCCGACCAGCACATTGATGTCGACCACCTTGGGCTTGATGAGCTCGCGCCGGCCGAACGCGAGCAGCTGGCGGGTCAGCGCGGCGGCGCGCTCGGCCGCCTCGCGCACCAGGTCGAGGTCGCCGATCAGCTGCGGATCGCTGCCGGCGCCGGCCAGGGCGAACTCGGTCGACGAGATGATGACGGTGAGCAGGTTGTTGAAGTCGTGCGCGATGCCGCCGGCCAGGCGGCCGAGCAGGGTCAGGCGCTCCTCGTGCGCCGCCTTCATCTCGCGCTCGCGCTCGTCGGTCACGTCGCGCAGGGTGATGACCACGCCCTGCTCGGCGCCGCTGGCGAACGCCGCGGCCGACGCGGCCAGGAGGCGCCTGGGTGGGCCTCGAACGACGATCTCGACCTCGCCGCGCTCGGCCGACAGCACCTCGTCGATCGAGAGCGACCCGATCCTGGACACGACGTCGCCGGTCTTTGCGCCGCCGAGGAGCGCGAGCAACTCCTCGACCTGCGGGTTGATGAGGCTGATGCGGCGATCGCCGTCGAGCAAGATCACGCCGGAGGGCAGGTTGCGCACCACCTGCTCCAGGCGCTGGCCCTCGGCCGCCTTCACCGCTCGGATGTGCTGGACCAGCACCGCGTTCTTGATCGCGAGCGCGGCCTGGTTGGCGATGCTGGTGAAGAGATCCAGATCGCGCGGGCTGAACGCGCCGACGGTCAGCCTCGAGTCGAGGTACATGACGCCGAGGACCTCGTACTGCTCGGGCACCGGGCTGTCGGCCAGGCCGCGGTACAGCATCGGCACGCACATGGCCGAGCGAATACCCTGGGCGATGATGCTCGACGATCGGCTGAAGCGATCGTCGAACTCGGCGTTGGCGGTGAGGACGCCGGCCTGCTGGGTCATCACCTCCTGGATGAGGCTGGACGGGAGCCGCAGCGGCTCCTGCCCCTCACCGCGCATGCGGGTGATCTCGGCGACCGGGCCGCCGGTCGCGCCGTCGAGCAGCAGCACCGCGCCGCGCTCGGCCGGCAGGAGCTCGAACGCGGTGGTCAGCAGCCGCTCGAGCAGCCTGGTGAGATCGTGCTCGACGCCGATGGTGCGCGACACCTCGAGCGCAGCGCGCAGCTTCTCGTAGTCGCGGGCCAGCTCCTCGGGCGCGCCGATCTGGCTGGCCGGCGCGAACCGGCCGGTGTCCCAGACCGACAGCCGGCGCTGCACCATGCCGTTCATGAGCGACTCGACACGCGCGGGCGGCGGGCCGCCCACCTCGTAGCGCAGCCGGGTCCCGCCGATCAGGATCTCGTCTCCCCCCTCGAGGGTGACCGTGCCGACGCGCCGTCCGCCGACGTAGGTGCCGTGCCGGCTGCCGAGGTCGACCAGCTCGAAGCGGCCCTCGTCGGTGCGACGCACCTCTGCGTGGCGCTTTCCGACCATCATGTCGCTCAGACAGATGGTGCTGGTCGGATCGCGACCGATGCTGGTGGTCACGCCGAGCGCGAAGCTCCGCCCGCTGGCCAGCTCGACCAGCCTGGGGTCCGACGTCGTCGATACGGGACTGGCGTTCGCGATCACCGAGGCACTCCCTGGTATTATCGGCCCGTTTCCGGGCGGGTTGAGACTGATGAATACCGACTGGGCTCCTCCGGAGGAGTTCGACGACTACGTAATTGATCGGCCCCTGGGGAGTGGCCGGATGGGCCGAGTGTACCTGGCCCAGGACGCGGTGCTCGCACGCCCCGTGGCGGTGAAGTTCATCGCGGAGCTGGAACCGGACATCGCCACCCGGCAGCGCTTCCTGATGGAGGCGCGCGCTGTGGCGCGCATCCATCACCCGAACGTGATCGCGATCTATCGGGTGGGGGAGCTGGAACAGAAGCCCTACATCATCACCGAGTTCGTCCGCGGACAGAGCCTGGACAAGCTCGACAAGCCGCTCGCGCGCGATCAGCTCATCTCCGTCGCGATTGCTCTGGCTCGCGGCCTGGCGGCAGCGCACCGCCGGGGTGTCGTGCACGGAGACATCAAGCCCGGGAATGCCATTCTGGGCGACGACGGAACCACCAAGTTGCTCGACTTCGGTCTCGCCGCGATGACCGAGGAGAGCGGCGGCGGCGGTGGCAACCTCAACGGCATCGCCGGCACGCCGGACTACATGGCACCGGAGGTGTGGCGGGCCGAGCCGGCTGACCCGCGCTCGGACGTCTATGCGCTCGGCGCCGTCCTCTACGAGCTGGCCACCGGTCACACCCCGCACCACGAGATCCCGCTGTCGGATCTGCCGCGCCTGGTCCAGGAGCGCGACCCACCCCCCCTGGTCGGTGCGCCCGGCGTCGAGCCGCGCTTCGCCGCGATCGTGGACCGGTGTCTCCAGCGCGATCCGGAGCGTAGGTTCGCGTCGGCCGACCCGATGCGCGACGCTCTCGAGGGCCTCGAGCGCGCCAGCTCGGTCGGGCCGCTGCCCGGCGGCAACCCGTACCGCGGCCTGCGCGCGTTCGAGGCCGACCACCGGGCGCTGTTCTTCGGCCGGGCCCAGGAGGTCGGCGCGGTCATCGATCGACTGCGCGCGGAGTCGTTCGTGGTTGTGACCGGCGGCTCCGGCTCCGGCAAATCGTCGCTGTGCCGGGCCGGCATCCTGCCGGCGGTGGCCGACGGCGCGCTCGGCGGCGAGCGGGTCTGGACCAGCGCTTACCTCCTGCCCGGTCGCCACCCGCTGCGCGCGCTGGGCGCGGCGCTGGGCGGCGCGCTCGAGCTCGACGAGAACGCGGCCGTCGAGCTCATGACCGATCGCGCCGCCATGCGAGACGCGGTGCGCGACCGCCTCGGCGACGAGCGCGGCCTGCTCCTGTTCGTCGATCAGCTCGAGGAGCTGGTGACGCTGTCGGAGCCGGAGGAGGCGGCCGCGGCCGAGCGAGTGCTGGCGCGCGTGTCGGCCGGCCTGCCCGGCCTGCGCCTGCTCGCCGCCGCGCGCGCCGACTACCTGGGCCGCCTCGCCGCCCTGCCGGCCCTGGGCGACGACGTGCAGCGCGCGCTGTTCTTCCTCCGCCCGCTCGGGCCCGAGCGCATCCGCGAGGTCATCACCGGCCCGGCCCAGGCCACCGGGGTCGGCTTCGAGTCGGAGTCGCTGGTCGATCAGCTGGTCGACACCACCGCGCAGGCCGAGGGCAGCCTGCCGCTCCTGCAGTTCGCGCTGGCCGAGCTGTGGGAGTCGCGCGACGCCGAGCGCAGCCTCATCACCGCGGCCGAGCTGGAGGCGATGGGCGGCGTGGCCGGCGCGCTCTCGCGTCACGCCGACGCCGTGGTCGGCGGGTTGCCGCCGGCCCAGGCCGCGGCGGCGCAGCGCATGCTCACCCGCCTGGTCACCGCCGAGGGCACCCGCGCCCGCCGCAGCGACGCCGAGCTGTGCGGCAGCGACCCGAGCGCGCGGGCTGCCCTCGACGCGCTGGTCCGCGGCCGGCTCCTGGTCGCCCACGAGGCCGATGACGGCAGCGCCTACGAGCTGGCCCACGACGTCCTGGTGCGCGGCTGGGACACGCTGCGCCGGTGGCTGATCGAGGACGCCGACCAGCACCTGGTGCGCGAGCGCGTCGAGCAGGCGGCGACCGAGTGGCAGCGGCTCAACCGCGCGCGCGAGGCGCTGTGGGGCTCGCGCCAGCTGGGTGAGATCACCCGGGTGCGCCCGGCCGACCTCGGCGAGGTCGAGCGCGCCTTCCTCGATCGATCGCGGCGCGCGCTGACCCGGCGGCGCTGGACTCGCCGCGGCCTGGTCGCTGCGTTCCCGCTCGCGATCGGGATCATCTACATGGGCGTGGCGGTGCAGAACCGGGTCGCGGTGGCTGGCCGGGTGGCCGATCGCTCGCGCGAGGCGCGCGGCGTGCTCGCGACCGCGCGCACCCGCGAGGGCACCTCGGTCACCGAGCGCGAGCAGTCGTTCGCGCTGTTCCGCGAGGGGCGACAGCCGGAGGCCGAGGCGGCGTGGGCGCGGGCGCTCGCGGCCGGCAGCGAGGCGGAGGCCGGCCTGGTCGACGCAGCCCGCCTGTACGAGGTGGCGCTGGCCCAGGACCCGGCTCGCGACGACGTCCGCGTGCACCTGGGCGAGGTGCTGTACGAGCGCGCTCTCCTGGCCCAGCGCGACGGCCGCACCGCTCAGCAGGAGGAGCTGCTGCAGCGGCTCCGGCTGTACGATCCGGGCGGCACCTGGCAGCGAGCGTGGGCCACCCCGATGCGCCTCGAGCTGGTCACCCGGCCCCCGGCGCGGGTGCAGGTGGCGCGCTACGGCGAGCGAACCGGCGAGCGCGCGCTGGGTCCGCCGCGACTGCTCGGCACCGCGCCGCTCCACCAGGTGGAGCTGGAGGCCGGCTCCTACGTCCTCACCCTCGACGCGCCGGGGCGCAGCAAGGTCACCTATCCGATCATCGCGCGGCGCGCCACCAGCCTCGAGCTGTCGATCGATCTGCCGGGCGCCGGCGAGGTGCCGGCCGGCTACGTGTACGTGGCACCCGGCGGGTTCCGCTTCGGCAGTCCCGCCGACGAGGAGGTGCGGCTCGGCTTCCTGAGCGCCACGCCGCTCCATGACCGCCGCACCGGCGCCTACTTCATCGCCGCCCACGAGGTGACCCTGGCCGAGTGGGTCGGCTTCCTCGACACGCTGTCGGACGCCGAGCGCGCGGCGCGCAACCCTCCGCTCGAGGCCCACGTGACCGGCAAGCTCGGGCTGGAGCTCGTGCGCGGGCGCGACCGGGTGTGGACCCTGACCTTCCACCTGCCCGGCCACCAGTACGAGGCGCGCTGGGGCGAGCCGCTGCGCTACGAGGGTCGTACCCGCCGCGCCGAGCAGGACTGGCGGCGGTTCCCGGTCACCGGTCTCACCGCCTACGACGCCGAGGCCTACACCAAGTGGCTCGACCGCACCGGCGCGCTGCCGGGCGCGCGGCTGTGCACCGAGGAGGAGTGGGAGCGGGCGGCGCGCGGCGCCGACGCGCGGCTCTACCCGATGGGCAACCGGCTCGACCCGAGCGACGCCAACATCGACGAGACCTACGGCAAGGACCGCGTCGCGATGGGCCCCGACGAGGTCGGCTCCTACCCGCAGTCGAACAGCCCGTTCGGTCT
>DATHKR010000094.1:0-10000 GCA_035489015.1 Kofleriaceae bacterium
TTCGCGACCGACCTCATCGTGTCGTCCGGACACGGCGCCCGCCTGCGCGGCCCGGACGGCCTGGTCGACCTCCCCGGCGAACCGCTGCCGGAAGACGTCATCGCCGCGCTGGTCGATCGCTGGCTCATCGACCCGCATCGCGACGCGCTGGCCCTCCACGGCTCGACCGACTTCGCCCTGGCCTGGTGCGATCCGGCCGACCAGAGTCAGGCGACCGAGCCCCACTTCTGGCACCGCTTCCGCGTCAACCTGTTCCGCCAGGGCGGCGGCCTGGCCGCGGTGTTCCGGCCGGTGCGGCGCGATCCGCCCACCCTGGCCGACCTCTCGCTTCCGGAATCGCTCTCCCGCCTGGCTCGCTTTCCCAACGGGCTGGTGCTGGTCACCGGGCCATCCGGCGCCGGCAAGTCCACCACCATGGTCGCCCTCATCGAGCAGCTCAACCGCGAGCTCCCCCGCCACGTCATCACGCTCGAGGATCCGATCGAGTACGAGTACCGCCCGCGCCGCGCGCTCATCCACCAGCGCGAGATCGGCGTGCACGTCGACAGCTTCGAGTCCGGCCTGCGCGCCGCCCTGCGCGAGTCGCCCGACGTGATCGTGCTGGGCGAGATGCGCGACCGGCTCACCATCGCCGCGGCGCTGACCGCGGCCGAGACCGGCCACCTGGTGCTGTCGAGCCTGCACGCCGGCAGCGCGGCGATGGCGATCGAGCGCGTGGTCGACTCCTTCCCCGAACACCAGCAGCGCCAGGTGCGCGGCCAGCTGGCCGGCTCGCTGCGCGCGGTGCTGACCCAGCACCTCCTGCCCTCGCAGTCGTCGACCGGGCGAGTCCCCGCCATCGAGCTGGTCATCGTCACGTCGGCCATCGCGTCGCTCATCCGCGACGGCAAGACCCACCAGGTGACGTCCGCGATCCAGACCGGCCGCGACGACGGGATGATCTGGCTCGACCGCTCGCTGGCCGATCTGGTCGAGGCCGGGATCGTCGACCAGGAGACCGCCGCGTCGGTCACGCTCGACGGCGGCTACCAGATGCGCGAGCTCGTGGCAGGGACCCGGGTGCCCGGCATGAACGACCGCCGCGGCCGCCGGCCCCTCCGCTGACGGTCAGGCCGCGCGCCGCTCGGCGGCCTGCTCGAGGTAGCTCAGCACCGCCCGCTCGACCTGGGCGAGGAAGCTGGACCCGGTCGGCGGCGGACCGACCGCTGCGCCCTTCTTCGCCGCGCCGTCACCCAGCGTCCGCCGCAGTCCGCGCACCTTGCGAGCCAGACCGGGCGGCAGGCGATCCTCCATGTAGCCCTCGATCACCGCCGGGTGGATGTACGAGTTGCGGCAGACGGTCGGCGTGTTTCCGAGCTGCTCGGCCACCGCCTCGACGATCAGCTTGACCTCGCGCTTGCGCGCCGCCTGGCTGGTGCCGGCCCGCTGCGACGCGAGCAGCGTGGCGCACGCCATCGTCGCCGCCCAGGTGCGGAAGTCCTTGGCCGTGAACGGCCCGCCGGTCACCTCGCGCACGTAGTCGTTCACGTCGGTGGACGTGACCGGTGCCGGCCGCCCGCTGTCGTCGAGGTACTGGAACAGCCGCTGCCCCGGCAGCTCGCGGCAGCGCCGCACCATGGTCGCCATCCGCCGATCGTTCAGCGCGACCCGGAACGGCTTGCCGCCCTTGCCCTTGAAGCGGAGCTCGACCGCGCCGCCCCGCACGCGCGCGTGGCGATCGCGCAGGGTGGTGGCGCCGTACGAGTCGTTGGTGCGCGCGTACTCGTCGTTGCCCACCCGCAGCTGGGTGCGTTCGAGCAGCGACACCACCAGCGCGACCACCTTCTCCTTGCACAGGCAGTTGCAGGACAGGTCGATCTCGACCTGCTTGCGCAGCCGCGGCAGCGCGCGGCAGAACTCGGCCAGGCGGAAGTACTTGCCCGCGTCCCGCACGCCGCGCCAGCGCGGGTGATAGCGGTACTGCTTGCGCCCGCGCGCGTCGCGCCCGACCGCCTGCAGGTGTCCGTCGGCGTCGGCGCAGATCCAGACGTCGCGCCAGGCCGGCGGGATGACCAGGCTGCGGATGCGCCCGAGCACCTTCGGGTCGGCGATCGAGCGCCCGTCGTGGCCGACGTACGCGAAGCCGCGCCCGCGCCGCTTGCGCGCGATGCCGGGCTCGTCGGCCGCCGAGTAGCGCAGGCTCGCGCTCAGCGCGGCGGCGCGCGGATCCAGGGCGGAGCGGAGCTTGCGGGTCATGACGCGTTGTCAGCACAGCACGGGCCGTGCCACCCCCGCCTCGGGCACCGGCCGCCACAACGCGGCCACTTCGCGCGGTTCACCCGGGAGCCGGGCTCCTGGCGACCCGCACGACGGGGCAGATTGACACACCCGCACCGCCGAAATGGCCGGGCGTCAGCGGCTGCGCGAGACCCCGATGCCGAGCAGCACCAGGAACAGCACGATCGGGATGATGTACGGAACGACCACCATCCCGCCCACCGCGAAGCGAGTCCAGCCGATCAAGATCTCGCCGAACGCCACCGAGCCGGCGATGAGCATGGCGCCGATCGCCTCCGGCCAGTCGCTCTCGATCTTGAGCCCGAGCCAGAACAGGAGCAGCCCGACCACCGCGGTCAGGATCGGAAAGGCCCACGGCGGGAGGCCGGCGATCGAGTGCAGCCCGGTCCGCGCCGCCTCCGGGTTGGTCCACGCGAAGTTGGCGACGACCACGGCGACGATGAGGAACACCAGCAGGATGATGTAAGTCCAGACCTTGGACTTCTTGCCGCCGAGATACTCGTTCTCTGCCTGCTGCATGGCGCTCACGCCAGGCCGACGTCGGCTGGCAGCTCCAGCCCGAGCTGCGCGCGGCTCGGCAGGCGCAGCCCGCACGCCGTCACGGTCGGCTCGAGCGCGGCCAGGTAGTCGCGAATGACCTCGGCGCTGTCGCGGTGGCGAAGCCCGAGCTCCATCGCGCGCAGGCTGCGCGGCGAGCCGGGTCGCCCGAACGAGCGCAGCGACTCCGCCAGCCACCGATCGAAGTAGTCCTGCGCGCGCGGCCGGGCGTCCGGATCCGACAGCAGCATGTTGCGGAGCGCGTTGCCGCCCTCGCCGCCCATGATCTTGTGCATGCGCTCGCCCTCGATGATGCGCGCGGCCAGCTTGGCCACCCGCGCGTCGCCCGAGGAGGCCAGCTCGCGCATCTGCAACACGCCGGCGCGGTCATAGAGGAACTGGATGACCGCCATCTCCAGCCAGGAGCCGGGCGGGCGGACGTCGGCCAGCCGCGGCTGCACCACCGCGTGCAGATCCTCGCCCGGCTTGATCTCCATGTAGAGATCCGACGCCGTCTCGAAGCGCTGCAGCTCCTCCCACACGTACTCGACCAGCGCCTTCTTGACCGCCAGCGCCGGCGCCAGCGGCATCGCCGAGGCGAAGGAGTGTGCGGTGGCCAGGGCGCGAACGCCGAGGCTCTCCACCTGGGACGCCAAGATCTCGACTCGTTCGTCGACCGCCTGCTCCACCGTCATCGAGGCCAGCGTAACAAGGCGCCGGCTGGCAAGCCACAGCCATCGTGGACCGGGCGGCCGGGCCGGGATGTCGGCCTGCCGTCGGCCCCCGCCGGTGGTGTCGGTCGTCGGCCAGGCAGCTGGCAGCTCCCGTCGGAGGACCTTCACCGGCAACGCGAGAGGGCGGCCGGGGCGACCGCGCGGCGGAGGACGACCCGCGACACGTCGTCGGCCGGAGCGGCAGCGCGCTCGTCGAGGGCGTAGATGTAGCGCAGCTCCAGCTGGATCGGATCGGTGGACGCGCCGCCCAGCGCCGCGGGCCTGACGCGCAGCCGCCCCGACCGGCCCGGCGCGATGGTGGTGTCGGCCGTGGTCTGCTTGCCGCCGCCGCGCAGAGGGCGGAACCGGCGGCCGAACACCGCCTCGACCAGGCGCTCCGGCGCGCTCGAGCGCCACGCGCGCAGCACCATCCGCCGGTGCACGCCGCCGGACGGGATGTGGTGGCCGGCGCCGCGGTTGGTCACCCGCGCCTCGATGCGCCCGCGCTCGCGGCAGACCGAGAGCTCGAGCGCGGCCGCGACCATGTCCGGCTGGTGCGATCCGGGAAAGCCGTGGCCGGCCGGGGTGGCCGTGTGGCAGTCGGCGCAGGCCAGCCCGCCGGCCACCCCGCTCCGCCGCCACTGCGACACCGTCTCCTGCATCGGCTCGTCGGTGTAGCGGCGGAGGACGCCGCGCGGGCCCAGCACCGGGAAGCGGAACTCATGGCAGCCGGCGCAGAAGTCGGGCGAGCCGAAGCCGGCGTCGACCGCGGTATCGTGCGGGGAGCCCGGCGCCGCGCGGGCGGAGACCATGCGCCCGCCGCGAAGATGACAGCCATCGCAACCGACCCCGCGCGCGGCGCGAGGCTCGCGATCGCCGACCGCGAGCGGATCCGGCGCGGCCGGCGCGTGGCAGCCAACGCACCAGGCGGGCCGACCGTGCGCGAACTCGGCCTGGAACACCGGATCGACCCAGGCCGCCGCGTGGCGGCTGCGGCTCCACTCGTCGTGCTCGGCCGGATGGCACCCGGCGCACGCGGCCGGATCGCCGGGCCCGTCGCGCGGCGCGGTAGTCGGGCCGCGCGACGCCCTCATCGCGGGCGACGCGGGCGACGCGGGCGACGCGCTGACCGCAGGCGACGCGCCCCGGCTCCCGCCCGCCATCATCATCAGCGCCAGGGCCGCGCCCAGCGCGATCGCCGGCGCGATCCAGCCCGGTCGCGCGGGCGCGGGCGCTCCGCCGGTCCGAGGGTGAGCGCGCACCGATGTCAGTCCTTTGCCGCCACCCGCGCGTCGACCAGCTTCTGGGTCGGCTGGCCGGCCCGGGCGATCCGCAGCCCGCCGGCCAGCACCGCCCCGCCCGACGCCGCCGCCTCGGCCCGCCACTCGAGCCACTGGACCTGTTGCGGGCCGACCATGAGCACCAGGTTTCCCTGGGCGTCGAACTCGAGCAGCTGCCACACGGTGTAGCTCGCCTGCCCCTCGCGGGTCTCCTCCACCACGCAGCGCACGGTCAGGAGCTCGGCCGGCAGCGGTCCGGCCGCGCCGGCGCCTCCGCCCTCGCCGCGCGGCGGCCGCATGAACCAGGTCTTGCCCTCCTTGCAGTCGGTGCGCTTGCGCGGGTCGCGCTTCTCCTGGGTGTCGAACAGCGACAGGGTCCTGCTCGACAGCAGCACCCCCTGCGACGAGCTGGGCAGCATGAACGCGTCGGTGCGCGGCTCGAACACCAGCTCGAGGCTGCCCGGCTCGTACAGGCCATCCACCGCGGGAAGCGCGAGCGGTGGCCGCGCCACCACCTGGACCGGCCGCCATCCCGGGAACTCCTTGCCGATCGCGGCGCTCGCCCGACCCGCCACCTCCGCCGCGGCCGGCACGGCGCTGGCCAGCGCGGTCAGCGACGCCGAGAAGTCGTCATCGCCGGCGGCGGCGGCGGCCGGCTCGCCGTCCACCACCCGGTAGCCGGGCAGGATCGGCAGCGCGGCCGCCTTGCGGGTGCCGAACAGCGCGGCCGCGGCCAGCCGGTTCTTCTTCCAGCCCAGGATCTCGTCCAGCTTCGCCTTCTCGAACGCCGGGTTCTCGACGGTGAGCCCGGTCAGGTAGACCTCCAGCTCCGACAGGCACAGATCGGTGTACTTGCTCCCCTCGTACACCTCGTCGATCGCGAGCTCGAGCGCGTCGACCCGCCCGGCGGGCACGTCGAACGCGATCTCCTGCCAGCTCATGTCGTCGGCCAGCGACGCCTGGTGCCGCTGCCCGCCCGGCTGCGCGGTGATCGTGATCTGCCGCGCCCGCGCGTTCTTCTGGTGGAGCGACTTCGACTTGTGATAGCCGTCCTGCAGGCGCAGGCGGACGTGGGTGACGCCCTCGACCGGCGACAGGTGGACGCGCACCCACTCGCCCTTGCCGCTCGAGTCGGCCCCCTCGACCCACGCGGTGGCCGGATCTCCATCCATGAGGTAGTTGGGGTGGTAGTTCTCCTGGAACCGGTTCCAGTCGGTCCACAGGAACGAGCTGGCCTCGATGCGATCGGAATAGAGCCGCCGCTCGGTCGGCCTGTCGTCGAGCTTGACCGGCGGCGCCTCGCTCACCACCGTCGCGGTCGGCGATGGCTTCGCGTCGGCCGGGGTCGGCGGCGGCGTGGCGCTCGCGACCGGCGCCGTCGGGTCACTGTTCGCCGCCGGGGCCTTCGCCGCCGCCGGCTCGCTCGCCCTGTCATCGCGGCCCGGGCTGCTCTCCTGCTTGCAGCCGGCCGCCAAGAACATCCCGGACGCGGCCACCGCCGCCACCCATCGGATCCCGTGCATGGCGCATGGTATCACCAGGCTCATGCACCCCCGCCCGGCGACCGCCGTCCGCGGCCTCGGCGCCGCGCTCCTCGTCGGCGCCACGCTCGCCCTGCCCGCCTGCGGCTGCACCGACGGTGGCGTCGTCGATGCGTTCGACGCGGCGCCGGCCACCTTCGACGCGGCCCGGTCCGCCGCCGACGCCGCCTCCCCGACCTACGCACCCACCATCGAGCCGATCCCGGCGAGCGTGCGCGCCGACATGATCGGCCGCTCGTGGCATCGCGAGCTCGCCTGCCCCGGCCTCGACGACCTTCGCCTGATCACGCTGCCGTACTGGGGCTTCGACGGGCACCTGGCCACCGGCGAGCTGATCGTGGCCGCGTCGGTGGCCGACGACGTCGCCGCCGCGTTCGGCGATCTCTACGCCGCGCGCTTCCCGATCGCCCACATGATCCGGATCGACGCCTACGGCGGCGACGACGACGCGTCGACGGAGGACAACAACACCTCGGCCTTCAACTGCCGCGCGGTCACCGGCGGGAGCTCGCTGTCACAGCACTCGTTCGGCACCGCGATCGACATCAACCCGGTGCAGAACCCGTATCTCTCGGGCGACCGGGTCCTGCCCGACAGCGGGCACGAGTACCTGGACCGCGCCCGCTTCCGCCCCGGCATGATCGTCCGGCCCGGCCAGGTGGTGGACGCCTTCGAGCGGATCGGCTGGCACTGGGGCGGCGACTGGACCGATCCGATCGACTACCAGCACGTCTCGCAGAGCGGCCGCTGAGCGGACGGGCCGATCAGGCCGCCCGCCCCCACGGCTTCATGTCCGGCTCGACGAAGCACCAGCGCACCGACGGCAGCTTGCTGCGCAGCCGCTCCTCGAAGTCGTCGATCGCCTGGCTGACCGCGTCCACCTTCAGCTCCGGCTGGAACCGGATCTTGAGCGCGACCATCACCTCGCCCGGCCCCTGCTGGACCGTGATGCACTGGATCACCTCGACCAGGCGCGGGTCGTCCGCCGCCGTCGCGCGCGCGATCTGCTCCACCTCCGGATCGGCCGACTCGCCGACCAGGAGCGACTTGACCTCGACCGCCAGGAAGATCGCCACGCCGACCAGGACCAGGCCGATGGCGAAGCTGCCGGCCGCGTCCCAGCGCCCGTCGCCGGTGGCGCTCGCCGCCATCAGCGCGAGCGACGCGAACACCAGGCCGACCACCGCCGCCGAGTTCTCGCCGAAGATGACGACCAGGTCGGAGTCCTTGGTGTCGCGCAGGTAGCGGAGGAACGACGTCTGCCCGCGGCGGCGGTTCATCTCGCGCATGTTGCCGAGGGTCGCCCACCCCTCGATGACCAGCGAGACGCCGAGGATGATGAGGCCGATCCAGACGCCGCCGACCGGCTCCGGGTGGCGGAACTTGTGCACGCCCTCGTACAGGGAGAACACGCCGCCGCCGGAGAACAGCAGCAGCGCGACCATGAACGACCAGAAGTAGAGGTCCCGCCCGTAGCCGAGCGGATGAGTGGTGGACGGCGGCCGGCGCGCGCGGTTCACCCCGAGCAGGAGCAGCAGCTGGTTGCCGCAGTCGGCCAGGCTGTGCAGCGTCTCGGCCAGGAGGGCGCCCGAGCCGGTGATGACCGCCGCCACGCCCTTGGACGCGGCGATGAGGACGTTCCCGACCAGGGACTGGATGATGTGCGAGGTGCCGTGGTCTCCCGCCATGCCCCTCCGTTCTATCAGATGTGGCTCACCACTCGGCGGCCGCGCGGCGCAGTAGCTCGCGGACCAGGCTGACCCGCGCCGCCTCGAGCACGGCCGGCCGGTAGGCCAGGTAGATCGTGTTGCTGGGCGCCTGGGCCGGGCTGGCCAGCTCGACCAGGTCGCCGCGCGCCAGCGCGTCGCGGGCCAGGTAGCGGGGCAGGACGGTGATGCCGGCCCCGGCGATGGCCGCGCCGAGCAGGACGCGCAGATCCGGGGCGACCAGCCGCGCGGCGTGGCCCAGCTTGCCGCCGAACGCGCCCTCCCAGTAGCGGCGCAGGATCGGCAGGTGCTCGGCGAAGGCGAGGATCGGCGCGTCGGCCAGCGCGGCGGCGCCCTGGCGCTGGATCGCGCGCGGCGAGATGCGCGCCGCCCAGCGCGGGGCCGCGACCAGCACGAACTCCTCCCGGTAGAGCGGCTCGTACTCGATGCCGCGCCCGCGCCGCTCGACCGTGGCCAGCACCAGGTCGAGCTCGCGCCCGCGCAGCGCGTCGATGAGCTCGTCGGTCAGGCCGAGCCGGATGCGCAGCTTCACTCCCTCGTCGAGCGCGGCGGTGAGCGACGGCAGGACGGCGGTGGCGACCAGGTCGGCCGGGCCACCCAGCCGCACCACGCCGGTGCAGCGCCCGGCCACCTGCGAGCGGGTCGATTCGACCAGCGCCTCGACCATGTCGAGGTGCGGCCCGACCGACGCGGCCAGCTGGTGGCCGGTCGGGGTCGGCTGCACCCCGCGCGGGATGCGATCGAACAGCGGGCGGCCGAGGTGGCTCTCGAGCGCCTTGAGGTGCTGCGACACGGTCGGCTGGGTCAGGTGGAGAGCGCGCGACGCCTGGGTGACCGAGCCGGCCCGGTAGACGGCGAGGAAGGTGCGGATCCAGTCGAGCATGGCGACCCATAAAATAATTTGGGTAAGGCACCAAAGAAACCAAATTTGTCCGATACCGGCCCCAGCCGCATGGTGTGTCGCCCAACCCGAACCCCCAAGGAGCCCCCATGTGGCATGCAACCAGACCGAGCGCGCGCACCGCCGCGCTGGCCGCCGTGCTCGCGCTCGCGGCCGGCACCGCCTGCGGCGACGACGACGATGACGACGACCAGGGCGCGGACGTGGACGCCGCCACCGGCGCTGCCGACGCGGCCGCGACCGGGCAGCCGGACGCCGGCGCCATCGACGCGATCCTCCTGCCCGGCGAGGAGGTCTATCCCGAGGGCGCCGCGTCGCTGGCCGACGGGACCCTCTTCGTGGGGAGCCTGAACCAGGGGACCATCTTCCGGGTCCCGCCCGGCGCGGCCGCGCCCGAGGCCGAGCCGTTCGCCGAGGCCGGCGACAACGGCCTCATCAACACCACCGGGCTCCTGGCCGACCCGGCCCGCGGCCTCCTCTGGGCCTGCTCGTCGGACCTGGGCATCTCGCCCGGCGCCGGCAGCGCGCCGCCCGGCCTCAAGGCGTTCGACCTCGCCACCGGCGCACCGGCCGGCAGCTACGACCTGCCCGGCGGCGGCTTCTGCAACGACGTGGCGCTCGACGCCGACGGCAACGCCTACGTGACCGACTCGTTCGGGCCGCGCATCCTGCGCCTGCCCGCCGACGGCACCGGGCTGAAAATCTGGCTGGAGGACGAGCGCTTCGGCGGCGAGGGCTTCAACCTGAACGGCATCGCGGTCGACGGAGCCGATCTCTACACGGTCAAGTACAACACCGGCGAGCTGTACCGGGTGCCGATCGGCGAGGACGGCGAGCCCGGGGAGGTGACCGCGCTGGCGGTCGACCCGACCCTCGAGTCCCCCGACGGGCTTCGCGTCGAGGCGAGCGGGACCCTGCTGGTGGTCGAAGGGGTCGGCCGGCTGACCCGGATCGCGGTCGGCGACGGCGCACCGGTGAGCACCGTCATCAGCGACCAGCTCGACGGCCCGGCCAGCGTCGCGCT
>DATHKR010000095.1:0-44630 GCA_035489015.1 Kofleriaceae bacterium
CGAGTACCTGGCCCGCGAGACCTCGACGGCCATCGGCGAGCTCTTTCGCGGATTCTCCGGGTACGTCTTGGCCGACGCCAAGAGCGTCTACGACCTCCTCTATCGGCCCCCCGAACAGCGGCCGCCGCCCGACGAGGGGGAGCCGGACCAAGGCGTCCGCACCGAGGTCGGGTGCTGGTCTCATGCGCGCCGACGCTTCTGGGAAGCCGCCTTCACCAAAGACCCGCTCGCGCGCGAGGCGCTCCTCCGTATCAAGAGAATCTTCGACGCCGATCGCGCCCTGCGCGACCGACGCTCCGACGAGCGGACATCGCTGCGCGACGTCCGCGTCCGCCCCTACGTCGACGACTTCCTCGCCTGGAGCGAGGCCGAGTACGAGACCATCAAGGACCGCCGCGGTCCTCTCCGCTCGGCATTCGGCTACGTGGTGCGGCAGGCGGACGCCCTTCGCCGCTTCCTCGACGATGGACGCTTGCCGCTCACGAACAACCAGTCCGAGCGCGAGCTCCGCCGCATCGCCGTTGGCCGGAAGGCATGGCTCTTCGTTGGCAGCGATGATCATGCTCAAGCGGCCGGCAACCTCTTCAGCCTGATCGCCTCGGCCCGTCTCCATCGACTCGACCCCGAGGCCTACCTGCGCGACCTCCTCCGAGTCCTCCCGCACTGGCCGCGCGGCCGATTCCTCGAGCTGGCCCCTCGTTACTGGACCGCGACTCGAGCCCGCCTCGACCCCACTCAGCTCGACGCCGAGCTGGGACCGCTCACCGTACCCTCCGGCGCGTCTTCCACGCCCGAGTAGTCGGCTCCGCGCTGATCCGGGTCCTTGGCTCACCCGGCCAACCTGCCATCAGCTCCGCTCGCCTGGAAGGACGGGGCTCATGCAGCGGGTACCCAGCTCGCGCACCGCGCCGAGTGACACGGTCAGCTGGTTGGCATGCATGTCCAGGTTGGCCCTGCGTCCAGATGGCTCATGTCGGCTGCGCCGGGCCCTCGAGTACTTCGTACGCGATCGGCCCGGGAGCGCCGCCGTTGCAGGTGGACGCCGGGCAGGCGGTGACCGCCACGGCCAGATCCATCTCCGCGCGGAGCTCGAGGGCGTCGCCCGCGTGCGAGCGGGGCGTCGCGAGCACGAGGCGGCCGTCCGGCTGCACGGTCGCGTTCATGAAGAAGTTGAAGGCCGTCGGCACGAGGTGCGGGAGAACGCCGTGCTCGGCCAGCGCGCGGCTGATGCTGTCCAGGCAGTTCGGGTGATCGCCGGGCTCGCCGTACTGGATCCGGTACATCTCGACGCTACACGAGGAGTAGAGGAAGTCGTGACGCCCGACGTCGTCGGCCACGATGGTGAACATCCGGGTGCTGCGGTTCGAGTAGAGCACGTCGCCGGTCGAGAGGTAGATCTTGCCTGCGTAGTCGAAGCTGCGCCCGTTGCAAAGCCACTCGGTGATGTCGCCGAGCCTGAAGGCCATGAGGTCGCCACTGCGGCCGCCCTCGGGGTCGACCAGGCGCAAGATCTGGCCGCGCGACAGACGCAGGCCGGCACCATGGCCGGCGGGGATGGTCTGCAAGGACATGGGTCGGAAGGTAGCTGACTCTCCCGCCGCTGCCGGCAAGACCGCTGCTACGTCCTGACCTGGAGCTTGCCGGCCGCGCATCCTGAGCTACGGTGGACGTCGATGGGCCGACGAATGTCGACGTCCCCCGTGCGCGAGAGACCGTCGAGCGCGGCACGGCTGGACGGCACGATGTTCGTCTCGGGGACGAGGACGCTCTACGTCGGCCCCCTCGTCGCCACCAGGCGGCACGCGCACCATGCGGCTCAGATCGTCATGGCGCCGCTGGGGCTGTCCATCGAGGACGGAGCCGGCGCACGCACTCGCGCCTGCGCGGCCGTCATTCCCCCGCGCGTGTCCCATGGACACGGCGCGTGCGCGCATGCGGCCCTCCTGTTCCTCGACGGTGATGACGTGGCCAGCCGCGAGCTCTCACGGAGCGCCGAGCCTCGGTGCGAGACGTGGGCGCGCGATGCGCCCGACGTGGTCGTCCCTCGCGATCCCACGCCGGAGCAGGCACGCGCTCTCATCGCCTCGATCCTCTCGGCTGTCGAGCTGCGCCAGACACCGGGACCGCGACACCCGGCGGCACGCCGGATGTGCGCGTATCTCGACGGCTCCGACCACGTCGACCTCGCGAGGCTCTCGCACGAGGCCGGGCTCTCGCCCCGGCAGATGCGTCACGCCTTTGCGCGCGACGTCGGGCTCTCGATGCGCGCCTATCTGCGCTGGAAGCGCCTGCGCCGCGCCATCGCCGCGGTGGAGGAGGGCGCGAGCCTGAGCGCCGCGGCGGCCGCCGCCGGGTTCGCGGACAGCGCCCACCTGAGCCGCGTCTTCCGGGATCAGTTCGGCATGACGCCGACGCAGGGGCTGAGCGCGGTCACGTGGCGGACGCTCGACTGACGAGGAACTCCGGGATTCCATCCCTCCGGCGCGGCATCCCGGCCTGGTACATGATGACGTCCACGTTCCCGCGATGATGGATCGTGTGGGTGACCACGTGGAGGATCATCGCGGCGGCGGTCATCGTCACGACCTTCCCGTCGGTGAAGCGCACGTCGCGAGGTCGTGCGAGCTCCTCCGGTCGGAGCGACGCCGCCGCATCCACATACCAGCGGTCGATGGTCTCGAATTCGCGATCGAGCTCATCGAGGGAGGGAAAGACCGCCCGCTGTGGGGACTCGAAACCGTGCGAGACGCCCTGGAGGTGGGCCTGAAAGATGCGTCTGACCACGTGGATGTGGTCGAGGGCGCGCACGATCAAGTCTGCGCCCTTCTGCGACTCGAAGGCATCGACGGCGCGAAGGGCGGCGAACATCTGTCGGTTGGCCCACGCGGTGTGACTGATGAGCATCTGGAGGTGATGGTTCATGCCGACGAGCGTGGGCCGCGATCGGACGGTGCGCTTGAACGCAACGGCGGACCCGAGCGCTAGAGGAGCAGCGGCCGGTCCACGGCCTGTGCTACGAACGCATCATGCCAATCCAGCCAGGACAACCCTTCCCCGACTTCGCTCTCGCCGATCAAGACGGCAAGACCCGCCGCCTCGCCGACTTCGCCGGCCGCTGGCTGGTGGTGTACGTCTACCCGAAGGACGACACCCCCGGCTGCACCATCCAGGGCAAGTCGTTCACCGCGACCAAGGCCGACTTCGACGCCGCGGGTATCACCGTGCTCGGCGTCAGCGCCGACGACGTGGCCTCGCACAAGGCGTTCTGCGACAAGTTCGCGTTCACGATCGATCTGCTCGCCGATCCAGACAAGCAGCTCCTCACCGCCGCCGGCGTCGGCCAGAGCGAGTTCAAGGGCACGCTCTACTGGGATCGCACGAGCTTCGTGGTCGACCCCGGGGGCATCGTCCGCAAGCTCTACGAGAAGGTGAGCCCGCAGGGCCACGAGCGCGTGCTGCTCGACGACATCGCGTCGCTCCAGGCCTCGGCCTGAACCGCGGGCTTGCCTCGGGACCGGGCGCGGGGTTAGGAATCAGCATGCGAGAGCGCCTGGTCGGGTTCCTTCTGCTCGTGGTCGCGGCCTCCTGCGGCGGGTCCGAGCCGCCGGTCGGAGGCCGTGGTGGTGCCGCGGGCTCCGGGGCCGCGCCCGGTCAGGCGCCGCTGGCAGGCGGCCCGCCGGTGGCGGCGGTGCGTCCGGTGACGACCACGTATCACGGCGTCGCGGTCCAGGACCCGTACCGCTGGCTCGAGGAGGACACCGACGAGGTGAAGGCATGGAGCGACGGGCAGAACCGCCACGCGCGCCGCGTGCTGGATCGCCTGCCCGACGTGGACGCGCTGCGCCGCGAGGTTCGCGCCATCATCGCCGCGCCGGTCATCCGCTACGGGCGCCCGGTCCAGGCCGGCGCCTCCTGGTTCGTCACCCGCAAGGATCCGACAAAGGAGCAGGGCGAGCTGGTCGTGATGGACGACGTCGACCACGCGGCGCAGGCGCGCCTGGTGCTCGACCCGACCGCGGCCGGCGACAAGCACCGCACGATCGACTGGTTCGTGCCCAGCCCCGACGGCAGCAAGGTGGCGGTGTCGCTGTCGACCGGCGGCAGCGAGGCCGGCACGCTGCACATCCTCGACCTCCAGGGGCGCGACCTCGACGCGGCGATCCCGAACGTGCAGCGCGGCACCGGCGGAGGTGACGCCGCGTGGCGGCCCGACGGCGAGGCGCTGTGGTACACGCGCTACCCGGCCGAGGGGGAGAAGCCGGCCGCGGAGCGCGACTTCTGGATGCAGGTCTGGTTCCACGAGCTGGGCAAGCCGGCGGCGAACGATCGCTACGAGATGGGCAAGGACCTGCCGCGCACCGGCGAGATCCTCCTCGAGACCGATCGCCGCGGCCGCGTGCTCGCCTCGGTGCAGAAGGGCGACGGCGGCGAGTTCCGCCACTACCTGCGCGATCGCAAGGGCAACTGGCGCCAGCTCGACGACTGGGGCGACGCGATCGTGTTCGCCGGCTTCGGCCCAGCGGACGATCTGTGGTTGATCTCGCGCGCCGGCGCGCCGAAGGGCAAGGTGCTGCGGCTGCCGGCATCCGCGCGCAGCGCCCGCGACGCGGCGCTGGTCGTGCCGGAGGCCGAGCACTCGATCGTCACCGACTACTACGACGAGCGCGGCGTCGAGGTCAGCCGCGACCGGCTCTACGTGACGTACCAGCTCGGTGGCCCGTCCGAGCTGCGCGCCTTCACCCTGAGGGGCGAGAAGGCCCGGCAGCCCGAGCTGCCCCCGGTCTCCTCGGTCGACCGCCCCACCCTGTCGAAGGACGGCGTCCTGGTCCGGGCCGGCTCGTACACCTCGGCGCCGGCGCTCTACCGCTTCAGCGCGCGCACCGGACAGCTCGACCAGGTCGAGGCCATGTCACCGCGGCCGCCGGTCGACCTCTCCGGCTGGGAGGTCCATCGCGAGCAGGCCACGTCGAAGGACGGCACCAAGATCCCGATGAGCGTCGTGTGGCGCCGCGGCGCGCCGCGCGACGGCTCCGTCCCATGCGTGGTCACCGGCTACGGCGGATACGGGATCAGCGAGGAGCCCGACTTCCTGGCCACCTACGAGCCACTCCTGCGCCGCGGGGTCTGCTTCGTCGACACCAACCTTCGCGGCGGCGCCGAGTTCGGCGGAGAGTGGCACCGCGCCGGCATGCTGGAGCGCAAGCAGAACGTGTTCGACGACTTCGCGGCGGCGCTCGAGGAGGTGGTCGCGCGCAAGTACACCAGCCGCGACCGGCTCGGCATCCTGGGCGGATCCAACGGCGGGCTGCTCATGGGTGCCATGATCACCCAGCACCCGGACCGGTTCCGCGCCGCCGTGTCGCTGGTCGGCATCTACGACATGCTGCGGGTCGAGCTGTCGCCCAACGGCAGCTTCAATGTCCCGGAGTTCGGGTCGGTCGAGGATCCATCGCAGTTCCGCGCGCTCCACGCCTACTCCCCGTACCACCACGTCGTCGCGGGCACCGAGTACCCGGCGATCTTGATGACCGCCGGAGCCAACGACCCGCGCGTGGCGCCGTGGCACTCGCGCAAGATGGTGGCGGCGCTGCAGGCCGCCCAGCGCGGGGACGCGCCCATCCTCTTGCGCACCAGCACGACCGCCGGCCACGGCATGGGCACGGCCATGACCGAGCGCATCGGGGACATCGCGCAAGTGCAGGCGTTCCTCCTCTGGCAGCTCACCGGCCGCGACCCCGAGTAGAGGCCGTCGATCGTCGCGGTCGTCACGGCGCAACGGAGCGCGTCATGACCTCGTGGATGTGGCCGTCGATGCCGCGGTAGAGCACGTGTTCGGTGCCGTCGACCGCGCGGACGTAGACTGATGGATCCCCGGCGGCAGGCGGGGCCGCGCCCATGAGAGTCAGGTGGTCGTGGGTGACCGCGCCCACGGTCCACCAGAGATCGTGCAGGTGGCCGTTGGAGCTGCGGTAGACGACGTGCTGGGTGCCGTCGGCGGCGACGAAGTAGCTGGCCGGGTCACCCGCGGGCGGCTGCGCGTGCGTGGCATCGGTGAGGTCGTCGTGGCCGACCGCGCCCAGCCACCAGTAGAGGCCGTGCACGTGCCCGTCGGTTCCCCGGTAGACGGCGTTCTGGATGGAGTAGGGAGCAGCGACGTAGGCGCTCGGCCGCCCCACCGGCGGTGGCGCCCCCGATGCACTGGTGAGGTCGTCGTCGCCGACGGGGCCCAGGTCCCAGTAGAGCGCGTGCAGATGTCCGTCGGTCCCGACATAGAGTGCGTTCTGCGCGTTCAGCAGCGGGAACACGAACGGAAACGGGTTGCCGGCGGCATTCGGTGCCCCGGCCGCCGCGGACAGGTCGTCATGGCCGACCGTCCCCAGCGCCCAGTAGAGGCCGTGAACGTGCCCGTCGGTCCCTCGGTAGAGGACGTTCTGCATGTTCAGGTAGTCGTAGATGTACGGGTACGGATCGCCGACCGCGTTGGGCGCGCCCGCCACCCCGCTGAGATCGTCATGACCGACCGCACCCGTCGACCAGTAGAGACCATGGACGTGTCCGTCGGTCCCGCGGTAGACGATGTTCTGCACGTCCACCGCCTGGTAGACGTATCCCTTGGGCTCGCTCGCGGTGGGCGGGGCACCGGCCAGGGCGGTCAGGTTGCTGTGCCCGATGCCCGTGGCCGTGCGCCATAGCTCGTGCGCGTGCCCGTCGACCCCGCGATAGACCGCATTCTGGACGCCGTGGGACTCGTAGACATAGCCGGACGGATCCCCGGCCGCGAGCGGCGCACCGGACGCGGCCGTGAGATCGGTGTAGGTCGCGAACCGGGGCGTGCTCCGGTAGACCTGACGCAAGGTGCAGTACTTGTCCTCGAGGAAGTTGTACTCGTTGCAGGCCAGGCCGGAGGGGCGTGCTCGCATGGGATAAGCGGTCACGCCGGCGACGCCCGGTAGGTTCCTGACGAGACGGGTCAGGTCGTAGTCGTAGCGGGCCGTTCCCACATGTCCGCTCTCGTTGTCGATGCTCCACAGGTAGTCCCAGTACGTCCCCACCTGGATCTTCCGCCCGGCGGGGAGGAACTGGCTGACGTAGTTGATCTCCTCGACGACGTTGGGAACGCTGTTCTCGCCGCAGGCGCCGTTGAGGCACGCGCCGTGCGACTCGTTTCTGAAATACATGATGATGGAGTCGGCGGTGCGCGTGATGTCGGGCAGGTCCTGGGCGACGAAGTTCGCGTAGTACGCTTCCAGGGTCAGCGTGAGCCACGGGGCGCGCGAACGCATCCGGGACTGCATCTCGGCGAGGTAGTCCCCCGAGTAATCTTCCGGACTGTCCATGAAGTCGTCGAGCTCGAGCCCGATGAGCTGCGGGTACACCTGTGCCAGCCGTCCGATCGCGGTGGCCCATCCCAGGTGGTTCTGGCAGATCGGCGTCCCGGGATGGTCGTCGAAGTCGTCCAGCTCGTTCCACGGCGTATCCGGGCTGTCCTCCGGCTCGAAGCAGTCGACCCTTGCGGGTCGGCGCGCCGCCAGCGACGCCATGATCCGGAGCTGCTTGCCGTCCACGCAGACGTTCCGGGTGGCGATGAGGAACTTCACGAGCTGGTTGTAGTCGCCGGGCACGCCGAGGAACCAGTTCACCGTGTTGATGCGCGAATCGTAGACCCACCGCTTCATGTCCTCGATGTGCGCGTTCACCACCGGGTCCGGTGAGCCCTCCGGCACGCGCGGTTGATCCCAGGTGCCCTTGATGCCCTCGAGCGACGAATCGCGCATCACGCGATGGAACGGATTGCCGTACACGAAGAGATCGGCGCGATAGGGATCCTGCGCCGCGCGCACGGCCACGAGCTCCCGCGCACTCTGATCGGTGCCGAGCCAGTCGGTGGCGGCGAGCCCGCGCCAGCTCTGTCCGTCGGCCGAATCGAGATCGGCGGTCGCGACCACGCGCAGGGCGGTGGAGCCGGCCGGCAGGTCCATGATGGCGAAGTTCGAATGCGAGTTCTTCACCAGGGCGATCGCCGCTCGCCCATCTCCGTTGAAATCGCCGACGGCCATGCTGGACCAGTCGGAGTTCCCGGTGTTGCCGAACGTGGACGTGGCGAACGACTGGAACCCGGACCCGTTCCACTTGTACGCGATGACCGTGGTCCCGCTCGTCGCCTTGCGAGCGGCGATCAGCTCGTCCCGCCCGTCGGCGTCGAGGTCGCCGGCGGCGAGCGCTCTCCAGGGCTTCGACGCGTCGCTGTCCAGGTCGGAAGTCCAGACGGTCGTGAGGACGCCCGGCGAGGTCAGCCGGACCAGGGAGAAGCTCGAGCTCCCCGCCTTGAGTAGGGCGATCCGGTTCCCGGTGCCGTCGAAGTTTCCGATCGCCACGTCCAGCCACTCCGAGTTGCCGGGGTTGCCGATGGCCGCCGATGCGGTGACGACCCCATCGCATGCGCCGGCGTTGGCCTTGAGGACCACGACGTCCGCGACGCCGCTCGTCGTCACCTTCCGGACCGCGACCATCTCGTCGTAGGCGTCGGCGTCGAGGTTGCCCGCGGCGACGGCGCGCCACGGATGGGAAGAGCTCGACGCGGAGTTGAACGCGGCGATCGCATACGGCGTCGGTCCGCCCATGACCGAGAAGTTGCTCTGCTGATTCTTTAGCAGCACCAGCTCCTTCTCGGGGCCGCCGCAGAGGTTGCCTGCCGCCAGATCGGTCCAGTTGCTGTTCGAGGCGACGCCATACCCAGCTCCCTCGAGCAGCGAACCGAACGCGACCCCGTCATCCGCCGGCCGCGCGTAGACCGGCGTCTGATAGGGTGGAACCCCACACGTCGGCGGCAGCGGCAGCGTGGGCACGACGTTCACGACCCTGTGAGCCAGCGTGCGGTTGCCGACCTTGAGCGTGTAGCCGGTGTTCACGACCGGCGCCTCGGAGAACGAGCCGGACGGGCTCTGTATGACCCCGTTGACGCGCACCGACGCCGAACAGTCGCCCGGCCGGAACACGGACCACTGCACGGTGACGCTCTGCCCCTGGTCGATGCTCGCCGGCGTGACACTCAGCGTCCCGGTCGCGTCGTCGCACGCATCGGGCTCGGGCGGAGGAGAATCGTCGCCGCCGTCGTCGGGCGGCGGCTCGCAATCACCGCCGGGGCAGTTCCTTTCCTCCTGTCTCTGCATGGAGACGTCCGCGTCCCCCTGAGCACAGGAGGTGAGGAGCGAACAGACCGCGAGGCCGAGCCGTGTGTGCATGCGCGGCTCCAGGAGCAAGGCGGAGACCATTCCCGCGCCCATCGCCAGGCCCCCCGCGCGCAGACACTCGCGGGGCAGAGGATCTCCGTGGACCGCATCGGGAATTCTCTCTGCGGAACCACGGCGCGCCCCGCGCCGGATCTCCGCACCAGCGCCTCGCGCAGCGTGTCACGGCCCTTCCGTCCAGGCGATGGCTCGGCCGCGCACGGTTCGAGTGCACAAGTTGGACGCGCGATCCGAGCGACCGCCTGGGGCGATCAACATCACGCACCACCACTCCGATTACCTGGCTCGGGACCCCATGGCCCAGCAGAACGTCGCGGTGAAGCTGCTGCGAGACGGTTCGCCTCGGGTGCGCGGCGACGTCTCGGCGACCGAGGAGTAGCTCTCCGCTTCGGACCCACCGCGGCGCGCGACGGTGCGATACTCACGGGGTGAGCAGCGGCGAGGAAACCACTCCCGCGAGAAGACGGCAGCGGAGGCCGCCGAGCGAGCGTCCGGAAGAGCTCGCGGCGACGATGCCGGCGAGCGGCGGCGCCGTCACCACACCCGCGGCCCTCCTCCATTACCGGGTGCTCGAGAAGATCGGCGAGGGCGGGATGGGCGCGGTCTTCAAGGCCGAGGACAGCCGACTCGGTCGCATCGTGGCCATCAAGCGGGTCGCGCGAGGGGACGACGAACAGGAGACGGCGCGCGTCCGGCTCCTTCGCGAGGCGCGCGCGGCGTCGGCGCTCAACCACCCGAACATCGTGATCGTCCACGCCATCGAGGAGGCGGACGACGACGCGTTCCTCGTGATGGAGTACCTCGAGGGCGAGACGCTCGCGGCGCTGATCGCGCGCGGACGGCTCGAGCCCGCCCGCGTCGTCGCGATCGGCGTGGAGATCGCCGACGCGCTCGCGTGCGCCCACGCGGCGGGGCTCGTCCACCGCGACGTGAAGCCGGCGAACGTCATCATCACGCGGCGGGGGATCACGAAGGTCCTCGACTTCGGCGTCGCCGAGCAGAAGGCGGAAAGGTCGCTGTCGTCCACCGCGGAGTCGGCGATCGTCGGCACCGCGCCGTACATGTCTCCGGAGCAACTCCGCGGGCAGGCCCTCGACGACCGTTCCGACGTCTTCTCGCTCGGCTGCGTCCTCTACGAGGCGGTGACCGGCCGGCGCGCCTTCCCGGCGAACAACTTCGCGACCCTGGTCCAGCAGATCACGACGGGCGATCCGACGCCGCCGCGCGCGCTCACGCCAGGCGTGCCGCCGGGGCTGGAGGCGATCATCCTGCGCGCGCTCGCCAAGGATCCGTCGCATCGCGTCACCGCCGCGGAGATGGCCGACGCGCTCCGCGCCAGGACCGACGGCGACGGCGCGACCCCGCCGCTGCCCACGTCGGTCGCGGTCCTCCCGTTCCTCGATCTGAGCGCCGAACGGGACCAGGACTACCTCTGCGACGGCATCGCCGAGGAGATCCTCACCGCGCTCACGCACGTCGAGGGTCTGCGCGTCGCGGCGCGCAGCACGTCGTTCCAGTTCAAGGCGAAGGGCGATGTCGACGCGCGCACCGCGGGCACGCGCCTCGGCGTGGATGCGGTCCTCGAAGGGTCGGTCCGCAAGGCCGGTGACCGACTGCGGGTGAGCGTGCAGCTGGTGGACGTCGCAGGTGGACACCAGCGGTGGTCGCACCGCTTCGACGGGGTCACCGCCGACGTCTTCGCCATCCAGGACGAGATCGCGACGACCACCGCCAAGCTCCTGCGCGGCGTCCTCAGCGCGACCACCCAGAACGCGCTGCGAAGGCCGGGCACCACGCCCGAGGCCTACGAGCACTTTCTGCGCGGGCGGCAGTTCCTGCGCGCACACGGCACGACCTCCCTCGCCCTGGCGCAGCGCTCCCTCGAGCGCGCGATCGCCCTCGACCCGTCGTACGCCCCGGCGTACGCGACGCTCGCGCAGGTGCACGCGTTCCTCGTCGACTGGCACGGCGGCGGCCAGCCCGCAGAGGACGCGGCGGAGCGCGCGAGCGCACGAGCGGTCGAGCTCGGCCCGGAGCTCGCCGAGACCCACCTGGCGCGCGCCTCGGTCTTCGCGATGCGCGGCGACTACGCGGCTGCCGAAGCCGCGTACCTGGAGGCCCTTCGACAGAACCCCCAGTCGTACGACGCGCACTACCACTACGGGCGCGTCAGCTTCCAGATGAGGCTGGACGAGCAGGCCGCGGAGCTCTTTCGCCGGTGCGCGGAGCTCCAGCCCGAAGACTTCCAGTGCCTCCTCATTTCCGAGGTGGCGCTGACCCGCCTCGGGCGGAAGGCCGAGGCCGAGGAGGCCTGCCGGGAAGGGATTCGCCGCGCCGAACGTGTTCTGGAGCTCGACCCCAACCACATCCGGGCGCTCACGCTCGGGGCCGGCTCGCTGGCCAAGCTGGGCGATCGTGCTCGCGCGCTCGAGTGGGTCGACCGCGCCGTCGCGGTGGCCGCCGACGGCAGCGACGTCGCGCTGACCTACAACGCGGCGTGCGTCTACGCGCTGATCGGGGAGAAGGACGCCGCGATCGATCTCCTGGAGACGAACATCGCGCGCGGCTTCGGCAAGCGCGACTGGATGGAGCACGACTCCGATCTCGACAGCCTCCGCGACGATCCGCGCTTCGTGACGCTCCTCGCCAAGCTGCCCTGAGGCTACCCGTCTTGCTTCTTGATCCTGGCCTCGAGCTCGGCGATGCGGCGGACAAGCGGATGACGGGTGGCCTTGACCACGTGGATGAGAATCAGCCGAATATCCAGCTTGCCGCGAGCCAGAAGGGCCAGAAAGCCGATGCGATCCAGCTCGCCATGGAGGCGCTCCACGATCACATCGTCGTCTTCATCACCTGGGGCCGACGTGGCCTGCTCGTGCGTGATGTCCATGACCAGATCGGCGCATTCGTTGCAGATGCAGACGTCATTGGGTCCGCTCACGAGCTTCTTCACCTCGTGGCGCGGCTTGGCGCAGAACGAACATGCGTGCTCGCCGCCGCAAGTCATCGCCTCTCTATCCGGGTTCTCGGTCATGTGTCCTTCCTGGGCTTGCGTTCTTGCCTGCTGCAGCTATCGACGATCTGCGGTCGCCAACGTCGGCGTCGTCCCGAAGGCCGTGCGAAAGGTGCGGGTGAGATGCGCGGTGTCGGCGAATCCAGCATCCATCGCCGCCGTCCGCACGAGCTGCCCCTCGGCGATCTGTCGCGTCGCGGCGCATAGCGCCGTCCACCGCTTGAATCCGCGGAACGTCATGCCGGTGGCGGCCTTGAACGCGCGCATCGCCTGCGTGCGGCCGAGCCTCAACCGTCTGGCCAGCTCACCCTGGTCTATCCTCGTCATGGGGTCGTGAACGATGGCGTTGATCGCTCGTTCAACCGCTGCCGGGCACCGTTCTCGGCCGCGCGAGAACCTCGCGCGCAGCTCCTTCTGAGCTCCCGAGCTCGAGGCCAAGGCATCCATCGCGAGCGCCGCGACCTCGCGTGGCACCCGCGCCGCGAGCGCCGCGGTGAGCGGAAACTCGAGGCCGTCGAAGTACAGCACCTTCGCGCGTCCGTCGATCTCCACCCAGTGCTCGACGCCCGGGCGAATGACCACGATGTCGCCTTCGATCCGTTCGGCCTGCGCGCAGACGACGAGCGGCCGGTCGAGGCCGACGAGGATGCACGTCACGGGGTTGCGGTGTGGCGCCAGGTCGTCGGCGACGAACGAGAACAGCGAGCTCGCGAACGGCGGCTGGCGATCGGCCATTGGTCGACTCTACCAAATCGCACGTTTGTTCAACGCGACGGCACAGGCGCAGTGATACGAACGTCGAGCATCCTGGAGGACCCAATGAACGCCACCGACGGGCGCCCGCTCAGCGCGCGGAACAAGGCCAGCTACCTCGCGGCCAAGGCAGCCTACAACGCTCGCGAGCTCGACCAGTGCCTCACGTTCTACGCGCGAGAGCACCAGATCATGTCGCGGCCGGCGCCGCCTGGTCGCGAGCACATTCGCGCGTTCCTGCAGGAGACGCTCGCCGGATGGCCCGACCTCCGGCTGGAGGTCGCTCAGGTGGTGGCGGAAGACGACTGGGTGATGGGCCGTTGCGTCGCGACCGCGACCCACACGACTGCGGTCATGCGCATACCGCCGACCGGCAAACAGGTCGTGACCACGTTCTGGGATCTGCACCGATTCGACGAAGCTGGCCTCATCGTTCAGACGTGGAACCTGATGGACAGCCTCGCCCTCATGCACCAGCTGGGGTTGCTACCCTCGTCCTAGGTCCAGTGCCGGTCAGCTGGTGGGGCGGACGCCGTCGACGTGCGTGCTCACCGGCGGTCAGGCCACGAGTGCGTCGCCGGCGCGCGTGACGCGGATCGCGAGGTGCGCGGACCTCGCCCTCCTCTCACCGTCGCTGATGACCGCACGATCGACGCGCGCGTCGTCGCTCGACGATCGAAGATCGAAATTTCGAACTGACAGCGATGGACAGCGTGTGATCTCTGACGCGAAGTCTGAATATTCGCGACCGAGCCACGTGTCTCGCCGTGACGAAGTTGTGGGGTCCGTGACTTCAGCAGCTCACTGCGTTCGGCACGCATCGCTCCGACGCGCGCCGCGTCGTCGAGATCGAGCCCGTCGCTGTCATACGTCGGACGTAGAGCAAACGGGTCGCACGGTAGCTCGCGTCGCTCGACGGCGAAGGGACCTCGCGAGAGGCCAGCTCTCGAGCTGTGCACAAACCATCAGCAGGCATTGCCAACAAGGGGGCTTGCGACCCATGTCACTGACGAACACCGTCGTCTCGCCGCGCGTCGGAGCGGCCTACTCGAGCGGGGACGCACGCGCCGCGCTCGAGGCGTTCTGGGCCCGCGCCGCGCTCCACAAGCTGGAGGCGCGCTTCGCCGTCGCCCGCGAGATGGAGGCGCTCCCGCGCCTCTCGATCCGCGCGCTGCGCGACGTCGCGCTCCAGTACCGCTACTTCACGCAGGCGTTCGCGACCGACCTCGCGCTCCTGGTGGCGCGCTGCCCGGAGGGCCGGCTGCGATCGCTCCTCGGCCAGCTGGTGAACGAGGAGCTGGGCGAGGGGAACCCCGAGGAGTCCCACCTCCGCCTCTACGACCGCTTCCTCGAGAGCATCGGCGCCATCGAGCCGGGCACCGCGCCGGGGGAGCTGGGCGACGGCGTCCACCCGCGGGTCGGAGAGCTCCTGGCCGAGCTGCGCGACCGCACGGTCCACCGCTCCACCTACTACGCGATCGGGATGCGCGGCATGGGCGGCGAGTGCGTGTGCGGCGTGTACTTCAGCGTCATGCACGTCCACCTCCGCAGACATCCATTCATCGTCGAGCACGAGTCCTCGATCGACTGGAAGTTCTGGGACATCCACGCCGGCCACGCCGACGTGGAGCACAACGAGAAGGTCCGCGCCGCGGTCGCCGAGCTCCTGCTCGCCGGGTCCACGCCCGACGCGGTCGCGGAGGTGTCGGCCGGCTACGACTTCGGCACGACCACGTGGGAGTCCTTCTGGGCCACGGTCTACGGCGATCACGTCGATCGGCCGGCCTGAACGAGGACCACCATGGCAGGCATCCGTTCGATCGGCTGGTGGGTTCCCCAGGGGCGACGGTCCGCGCGCGAGATCGCGGCGGACTACGGCCTGGCACCCGACGCGGTGGCAAGGCTCGGGCTGGTCGAGAAGACCGTGCCGGGCGAGGACGACCACCCTTCCACCATGGGCGCGCGCGCGACGCGGCGCGCCCTCGAGGCGGCCGGCATGTCGCCCGACGACCTCGACCTCCTGCTCTTCGCGGGCGTGACGCGCGACTGGCCGACGCCGTGGATCGCCGCGTTCGGCGTCCTCCACGAGCTGGGGGCGCGGCGCGCCGCCGGCCTCGACATCGCCAGCCGCTGCGCCGGCGTCATCGACGCGCTCTGGCTGGCGCGGACGCTGGTCGAGGCTGGCACCTACCGCACGGTCGCGGTCTGCTGCGCCGATCGCTACGACCACGTGATGGGCCCGCGCGGGCGGCCGGCCGAGCTGGTCACCGACGCGGCCTACGCCGCCGGGGCGGCCACCGCCGTGGTCTCGGCCGGAGCGGACAACGACGTCGTCGCCTATGCCAACGTCACCAACCCGGATCTCTCGGTGCACACCTCCGGCGGCCCGCTGGCCGGCGGATCGCGTCGCCCGGTCGATCAGGCGGCGGTCGAGGACCGGCTCCACCTGTGGCGCGCGCGCATGTCGATCGGCGAGGCCGAGCAGGTCGCGCGGTTCTCGGCCGACGCGGACCGACGCAACTACCGGCGGCTCTACGAGCAGACCGGGTGGGACGGCGTCGACTTCGTGGCCTGCTCGCCGGTCATCCCCGGCCCGCAGCTCGAGGTTCTGAAGGAGATCGGGATCGACCCGCGCGCGACCCTGTTCACCATCCCGCACCTGGGGCACGTCGGCCCGGCCGACCTGCTCCTCATCCTCGGGATCGCCAGCGCCATCGGCCGCCCGATGGGGCGCCGCCTGACTCTGTCGGTGCGCACGCCGGTGTACGCCAACGCGCTGGCCATCGCCGCCGGCGGCGACGGACCCGGCATCCGCACGGCGGGCGACGGCATCGACCTCGGCCTCTGGTCGGCGCGCCCGGACGAATCCCATGGCTGAGGCGATCGCGCCCGAGCTGGCCGCCGAAGTGGACCGGCTCCTCGCGGCGCACGGCGTGCCTCTCGCCGCCGAGGATCGATCCGACGGCGGCGACCGGCTCGTCATGGTCTCCACCCACGGTCACTGGGGCGACCCGCCGCCCGCCGGCGCCACCGACACCGGCGGCCAGACGCTCTACGTCCTCCAGATCTCCAAGGAGTGGGCGCGGGCCGGGCGGAAGGTGCTGATCCTCGCGCGCTGGTTCGCGCCCGCCGCGCGGGTCGAGCGGCTCGAGCCCGACCTCTGGCTGGTCCGCGTCCCGGCCGGCGGCGACGGCTTCGTCCGCAAGGAGGACCTCTACCCGTGGACGCCGGTCCTGGCCGAGGCCGCGACGGCGGTGGCGGCGCGGTTCGGCGCGCGCGCGGTCATGGGCCACTACGCCGACGGCATGGTGATCGCGGCCGAGGTGGCGCTGCGGCTCGATCTGCCCCTCCTCGCGATGCCGCACTCCCTGGCGCTGACCAAGATCGAGGGCCTCGGCATGGACGCCGGTGATCCGGCCACGTGGATCGACCAGCGCTATCGGTTCGGCGACCGCGAGGCCTGCGAGCTGGCCGCCATGGCCCAGGCCGACGGGGTCGTGGAGTGCCTGCCGGGCCAGCTCGACGTGCTCTCCCGCGCGTACCGGCTGGCGGTCCGGCGCGAGGTGGTCACGCCCGGCGTGGCGGAGGTCTTCTTCGACGCCGGCGACCGGCCGCCCGACGTCGAGGTGCCGGCCCGGTTCGGGCTCGTACCCGGGCGCTACCTGGTCGCGACCGGCCGGCTGGCCGAGACCAAGAACCTGGCCGGCGCGGTCGCGCTGCTCGGCGAGCTGCGCGCGCTGGCTCGCGGCCGCCTGGACGACGTCGCGCTCGCCCTGGTGGGCGGGCGACCCGATCCGCGCGAGCCCGAGGAGCTGGCGGTCGAGCGCTCGATCGCCGCCGCCATGGCGGACCACGGGCTGAGCTCGCGCGACGTCGTGCGGGTCCCGGCCCAGGCCTGGCCGGCCGTGGCGCAGCTCCTCCGCCAGGCGCTGTTCTACGTCGGCATGCAGCGCTTCGAGCCGTTCGGCATGGGGGCGGCCGAGGCGCTGGCGGTCGGCGCGCCGGTGCTCCTGTCCGACCGCGCCGGCATCGCGCGCGCGCTCGAGGGAGCCGGCTCGCCCGCCGCGGTGCTGGTCGATCCAGCGGATCCGCGCGCCGCCGCGCGCCGGCTGCTCGAGGCGCTCGACGCGCCCGATCGGCTGGCCGCGATGCGCGCGGCCGGCCGCGAGCTCGCGCGCGAGGCGTTTCGCTGGTCCGCCGCGGCGGCGCGGCTGGGCGCGCGGCTCGACGACCTGATCGAGCGGGGCGCCGCGGATCCCGCTCGCGCTCGGCGCGCGGGCGGCCAGCACCGCCTCATCGCCCCGTGGCGGGGAGACCGGCCGCGTCCTGCGCCGGCGCACCTGCGGGCGGCCGAGCAGCTCCTGCCGCACATCCTCGAGGCCAGTGCCGTCGAGGAGCGCGCCGGCCGCCGGCTGATCGTGGCCCTGGGCGGCGAGTCGGGCGCGGGAAAGACCGAGATCGCGCACTGCCTGGCGATCGCGCTCCGCCGGCTCGGGCTGGGCAGCGCGCTCCTGCCCGGCGACGTGTACTTCCGCCTCCCGCCCGACGAGAATCACCGCGCCCGACTCGCGGCCGAGCGGGCAGGCGACCTGGAGGCCTACCTCGGCCCGCCGCGCGAGGTGGACCTCGCTGGCCTCGAGCGCACCCTCGCGGCGGCGGCCGATCGCCGCAACCCGGTGGTCGCGTGCCCGTCCGACTGTCGTCCGCTGGGACGCCGGTACGAGCGCGTCTCGCTCGACCTGGCCGGCTGCGACGTGGTCCTGGTCGATCTCACCTACGCCATGCTGCTGGGCGGCGCCGACCTGCGCGTCTTCCTCGAATCCGACCACCTCGAGCGGCTCGAGTCCCTCCGGCGTCGGAACGCCGCGCGCGATCCGGATCAGGACTTCGGGTTCATCCGGACGGTGCTGGCGCTCGAGCACCAGCGCATCCAGCGCAGCGCGGCGCGGGCCGACCTCGTGGTCGACGCGCGCGGCGGGGTGCGCGACGGCGCGGCCGGCTCGGTCGAGCGGGCCTCCAGCGGCGCGGCGATCGGGCCGCGCGCGGCGCTCTCGCGCCTCACGGAGGGGTGACGTCGTGCCCGGGCGCCACGCGCAGGCGGAACGCGACCGCCACCCCGACCACCACGAGGAGCGGCAGGATCGCGACGTTCAGCGCGCCCCAGCCGGCCGTCGCCTCGACGAACCCGGACAGGAGCGACGCGACCGTCACGGTCGAGAAGATGAGGAGGTCGTTCAGGCCCTGCACCGCGGCGCGCTCCTCGGGCCGCGCGTGGGTCAGCGCCGTGGTCGCGCCGATGTAGGCCAGGTTCCACCCCAGCCCGAGCAGGAACAGCCCGATCGCGAAGTGCGGCACCGAGGTGCCGGCCAGGTTCACCGCGGCCGCCCCGGCGCAGAGGGCGAGGCCGACCAGCATCACCTGGGGCGCGCCGAACCGCGCGACCAGCCGGCCGGTCACGAACGACGGGGCGTACATCGCCAGGACGTGCCACTGGATGACCCGCGTCGTGTGCTCGAACCCGTGGTGACAGCCGCGCATCGCGAGCGGGGTCGCGGTCATCACGAACACCATCGCCGCGCCGGCCACCGCGCCGACGGCGGCGAACACCAGGAAGCCCGGCCGCCGCGCCACCTCGCGCACGGGGACCCGCGCTCCCCGCGGCACCACCTCGGTCTCGGTCGGGTGGACCAGCTGCAGGACGCCGAGGGCGAGGAGCGCCATCCCGGCCAGGAGCGCGTACGAGCCGGCGAACGCGACCGACAGCAGGGCCTCGGTCTGGTGGGCGAGCCACGGCCCGAGGAACGCGGCCACGACGCCGGCGGACATGATCCAGCCGACCGCGCGCTCGCGCCGCGCCGGCTCGACGCTCTCGGCCGCGGCGAACCGGTAGTAGGTGGCGAACCCGACGTAGGCGCCGATGAGCGCCGAGCCGACGCAGAACAGCGCAAAGGCGCCGCGCAGGATGCCGAGGGTGGCGGTGGCGCCGCCGGCCAGGCCGAAGAGCGCGCCGAGCGAGAAGCCGGCCCGCCGCCCGATCCGCGCCATGAGGTGCGAGGCCGGGTATGTGGTCAGGAACGTGGCGAGCTGCTGCACTGCGGCCGGCACGGTGGCCAGCCGCGCATCCGGCGCGAGCAGCGCGCCGACCATCGCGGACTCGGCGACCAGCAGGCTGCTGCCGCTGGCCACCAGGGCCTGACACGTGAAGTAGAGGCCGACGTTGCGCGACGGGCTCGGCACCGGCGGATTGTCACCGACCTGGGTGCCGCCCACCAGCGCGGCGGGAGGATGGAATGAAGCTCTCGACACTCGGACGGCGCGACTTCCTCGAATCGATGCTTCTGGTCGGGCTCACCGCGTGCGCCGGGCCACGCGCGGCGCGGCGGGCGCTCGGCCCCGGACCGGCGGGTGGCGCCAACCCGTTCTTCGCCGAGATGGCCCGCCTGTCCGACGCGCTCGCCCGCGGCGAGATCGGTGGCCGCGAGTTCGCCTACCGCGCCGGCGCCCGCCTCATGGAGCTCGAGCTCGAGCCGGACGTGCTGGCCGACTGGGAGCGCCGGGGGCCGGTCGATCCCGGCATCGGCCACAACGGCACGCGCATCCTCCACACCCACGACCTCCGCCTGCCCGGGCGGAGCGCGGCGACCAAGGCGATCCTGTTCTACACGCCGCCGGGCGTGGCCAACCCGCCGCACGAGCACCACAACCTCATCTCGGTCAAGCGGGTGCTGAAGGGGCACTACCACGTGCGCCAGTACGAGCGGGTCCGCCGGGTCGAGCCGGGCCTGGTCGCGATCCGCCAGGTGAGCGAGGTGCTCGACGTGAGCTTCGACGGCCCGTACGTCGACATGACCGACGACCGCCTGAACGTGCACTGGTTCGGCGCGGTCGGCGCCGAGCCGGTGCTCGCCCTCAACGTCGTCGTCGTCGCGCCGCTCCGCCCGGCCGACACCTTCCACGGCGCCGGGGAGACCCGCGCGCCCGGCCAGTACTACCTCGACCCGACCGCGGCGCCCGGCCCCGACGGGCTCATCCTGGCCCCGTCGGTCGGGCCGGAGCGAGCCGAGGAGTTCTCCCGCCAGCCGCTCGCCGCGTTCCCGTCGCGCCTTCCGTCACAGGAGAAGAGCTCATGAGCACGTCGCAGTTCCACCTCGCCTTTCCGGTGCGCGATCTCGAGGAGGCGCGCGCCTTCTACGTCGAGACGATCGGCTGCCGGCAGGGCCGCGAGACCCACAACCACATCGACTTCGACATGTTCGGCCACCACGTGGTCGCGCACCTGGCGCCGGAGCTGCCGCCCGCGTCGCCCAGCGAGTTCGACGGCCACGAGGTGCCGGTGCCGCACTTCGGGCTCAACCTCGAGCGCGACGCGTGGATCGCGCTGGCCGAGCGGCTCAAGCGCACGCGCTGCCACTTCCGCGAGTACCCGCACGTGCGGATGGTCGGCCAGATCGGCGAGCACGACACCCTGTTCGTGTGCGATCCGTCGGGAAACGCGCTCGAGTTCAAGTCGTTCCGCAACCCGGCCCACGTCTTCACCACCGACCCGCTGCACGAGGGGGCCGCGCCCGCGCCCGACAGCGAGGAGGTGCTCCGCCCTCGCGTCGAGGCCGCGGTCCATCGCCTGCGCGGCTCGGCCCCGGAGCAGCTGCTGGCCTCGGGCTTCCTCGACTCCATCGCGGCGATGGAGCTCTGCGCCGCGATCCAGGGCGACCTCGGCGTCGCGCTGTCGTCGCTCCAGATGAGCGACCTCGCGACTGTCACCACCCTCACCCGGGCGGTCTCCGCGGCCATGCGCGCGAGCACCCCGGCGGCGCGAGCGGCCGCGCGATGAGCCGGCTCGACCAGATCGCGGCGCGCGGCGCGGCGCGCTCGCCCGACCGGCCGGCGATCCTGGTGCCGGGCGGCGAGGCGATGTCCTACGCCGCGCTCGACCGGGCCGCGATCGACTTTGCCGGCGCGCTCCGGCGCCGCGGCGCGGCTCCCGGAGACCGGCTGGTGCTGGCCAACCCGAACACGCCGGCGTTCTTCGTCGCGCTGTTCGGGGCGGCGCGTGCCGGCCTGGTGGCGGTGCCGCTCGACGCCGGGCTGGCGCCGGCCGAGCTCGAGAACGTACTCCGCCACGCGCGCCCGCACGCGGTCGTGGTCGACCACCGCTCGGCGGCGGTGTTCGAGCGGCTCGGCTCGCCGCTGTGGCATGCCGACCAGGCGATCCGCGCGGCCGGAAACACCGACGCCGACGGGGACGTCGACACCGACGGCGAGGACGGCGCGCGCGGCGACGTCGCCCCTGCCCTCCTGCTCTACACCTCGGGCACCACCGGGACGCCGCGCGCCGCGGTCCACTCCCACGCCGGCCTCCTCCGCAAGGTGGAGGACATCCGCGCCTGGTTCGGGCTGGGCGAGGGCGACCGCGAGCTCTGCATGCTGCCGACCCACTTCGGCCACGGCCTGGTTTGCGCTTGCCTCACCACCCTTCACTTCGGCGGGACGCTGGTCCTCTGCCGGCCGTTCGACGCCGAGCTCCTGCCCCGCGTCTTCGCGCTCGCCGACGAGCACCGGGTCACCACGTTCTCGACGGTGCCGACCATCGTGCGCCTGCTCCTCCGCAACCAGGCGATCGCCCCGCCGGCGGCCGGGCACCTCCGCTTCGTCACCTGCGCGTCGGCCCCGCTCCACCGCGAGGAGGTGGACGCGTTCGAGGCCCGGTTCGGCGTCCCGCTCCTCAACTGCTACGGCCTGACCGAGGCGGGCACCTGGTCCGCGATGTCGCCGCTCGATCCGGCGCGCGACCGCGGCTCGGTCGGCACCGCGGTCGGCTGCCGCTTCCGCGCCGTCGGCGGCGAGGACCGCACGCCGCTGCCGGCCGGCGAGATCGGCGAGCTCGAGGTCTCGGGCCCGAGCGTCATGCTGGGCTACGACGGCGACGCCGCGGCCACCGCGCGCGTCCTTCGCGGCGGCTGGCTCGCCACCGGCGACCTCGGCCGGGTCGACGAGCGCGGGCAGGTGTTCCTGGCCGGCCGCTCGAAGGAGCTCATCATCCGGGCCGGCGCCAACATCTTCCCGGCCGAGGTCGAGGGCGTGCTGATGCGCCACCCGGAGGTCGCCGAGGCGTACGTGGTCGGCCTCGATCACGCCATCCTGGGCGAGAAGGTGGGCGCGTGCGTGGTTCGCCGCCAGGGCTCGGCGGTGTCGGACGCTGATCTGGTCAGCCACTGCCGCGAGGCGCTCGCGCCCTACAAGTGCCCGGAGACGATCCAGTTCGTCGACGCGGTGCCCAAGACGTCGCGCGGCAAGGTGAGCCGCGCCGCGCTGGCGGCCCTGTTCGGCCCGGTCTAGGCGCGAGATGCGATCCGCCGCCATGGCTCTCTGCCTCGCCGGGCTCGTCGCCGGTCGCGCGGCCCACGCCGCGCCGGCGATCTCGCCCGACCCGGCGGCGACGACGCCGACCGGCGCGCAGGCGGTGATCGACCTGGCGCCCGCGCCCCGGGCCGGCCGGGCCGCGCACCTGGCCGCGGTCCGGACCGAGGTCGCCCCGACCATCGACGGCGTCCTGTCCGAGCCGGAGTGGCGGGGCGCCGCCGCGCCGCCCGCGTTCGTGCAGCGGCGCCCGTCGCCCGGCCAGCCGCCCGGCGAGGCGACCGAGCTGCGCGTCCTCCACGGCGACGGCGTCCTCTACGTCGGCCTGCGCATGGCGGACCGCGAGCCCGGGCGCATCCGCCGCGTCCTCGGCCGTCGCGACTCGGCGCTGACCAGCGACAGCGCGACCGTCTACCTCGATCCGCTGCTCGGCGGGCAGCAGGCCTACTTCTTCACCGTGAACGCGGCCGGGATCCTGGCCGACGGCGTGGTCGTCAACCAGACCGAGATGGATCGATCGTGGGACGCGATCTGGTGGGGCGCCGCGTCGGTGGACGCCGGCGGCTGGTCGGCCGAGCTCGCCATCCCGCTGGTGAGCCTGCCGTTCCAGGACCAGGCCACGCAGAGCTGGGGCCTCTACGTCGAGCGCACCCTCAACCGCACCCAGGAGGTGTCGAGCTGGCCGGCGATGCCGCCCGGCGGCAACGCGTTCGTCTCGCTGTTCGGCGAGCTCGACTCGCTGCGCGGCCTCGAGCGGCCGACGACACTCCGCATCCAGCCCTACGCGGCCAGCACGGTGCGCCTGCGCGACGCGCGCGCGCGGGCGCCGACCGACGACTCGTTCGAGCCCAACGCCGGGGTCGATCTGCAGTGGAACCCGTCGCCGCGGCTCCGCCTGCTGCTCGCGGTCAACCCCGACTTCGGCGAGGTCGACCAGGACCCGGAGGTGGTGAACCTCGGCCCCGAGGAGGTCTTCCTCGACGAGCGCCGCCCGTTCTTCACCGCCGGGCTCGACCTGTTCCGCACCCCCACCCCGCCGGCTCAGGGCCGCTTCCTCTTCCTCAACACCCGCCGGATGGGCGCGGAGGCGCCGCCGGTCGCGCCCGAGGGTGGCGGGACGATCCTGGAGGCCGACGCCCAGCGCCGCATCCTGGGCGCCCTCAAGGTGCTGGGCGAGGCCGACGCCGAGACGTCGTACGGCGCGATCTCGGTGCTCGAGGAGTCGGCCCACGCGGTGGAGGCGCGCTTCGATCCGCTGACCGAGGGCACCAGGGTGATCGACCGCGAGCTCAGCCCGACCACCCACTACGGCGTGATGCGCGGCCGCCGGCGCCTGAGCGAGCGCTCCTACGTCGGGCTGCTCGCGACCAGCGTCAACCGACTGGGCGAGAAGGACGTGCGGGTGCAGCCGAGCGGCGAGCTGACCGCGGATACCGACGCCTACGTCGGGGCCATGGACTGGATGCTGCGCGATCCGTCGGGGCGGCAGATGGCCGGCTTCGTGTCCGCGTCGAGCTCGCGCCAGGGCAGCGGCGCGGCCGGCTACCTCCAGGCCGGGCAGCTCGGCTTCCACGAGTGGATCTACAAGGCGGAGCTCGAGGTCTACTCCAGCGACTACGACATCAACGACGCCGGGTTCCTGCGCCGGAACGATCACATGGAGGGGGTCGTCCGGGTCGACCGCCAGCTGGTCCGGCCGTGGGGACCGCTCTCGCGCGGCAACATCGCCTTCACCACGATCCACCAGCTCGGCTTCGCCGAGCCTGACCAGGTCCAGCGCCGCTTCTTCCGCCTGAGCGGCGGCGCCACCACCCTCGACAACTGGCAGGCCGGCCTCGAGCTCGGCGTCGAGCTCCCCCGCGCCGACGTGCTCGAGACCCGCGGCGGCCCGGTCTTCCCTCGCCCGGCCGCGCTCCGCCTGGTCGGCGATCTCCAGTCGAGCGCCTCGCGGCCGGTGTGGGCCACCTGGCACAACCAGGCCGATCGCGAGGGCGACGCGACCCGGTGGCTGTCCCAGCTGACCGGCTCGGCGCTGTTCGCGGATCGCCTGACCATGTCGCTCCTGGCCGGGTGGCGGGCCAACCGGCGCGATCCATTCTTCGTCGACGCCATCCGCGACCAGGGCCTGCCCCGGTTCATCGTCGGTGACCTCGACTTCGACGAGCTCGAGCTGCGCACGACCTCGACCTACGGCATCCGCCGCGAGCTGACCCTCCAGCTCTACGCCCAGCTCCTCCGCGCCGTCGGCCACTACCACCGGTTCCGCGAGCTGATCGAGGCGCCCGACGGTGACGTCGGCTTCGAGCCGTCCAGCTTCGGCGGCGGCATCGACTTCGTCCGGCTCAGCCTCGCCACCAACACGGTCCTCCGCTGGGACCTGGGAGGCGGCACCGCCGCGCTGGTCGCCTACCGGGCCGAGAGCCTGCTGGCCAGCTCGGGCGACGCGGCCCCGTTCTCGGTCCGCGAGGGCTTCGACCAGCTCCGCGGCCAGGGCCTGGCCCAGACCCTGTTCGTGAAGATCAGCTATGCGTGGGATGCGCTCTAGATCGACAGCGAGCCGGCTCGCCGCCGCGGCGGTCCTCGTCCTCGTCCTCGCGACGCCGCGCGGCGCGGCCGCCGAGCCGGCGCGGGTGGAGGCGCCCGCGGCGCGCGTGCCCGTCCACGTCTACGCCGGCCTGCTCGGCTCCGGCGTCCTGGTCGCGGCGCAGGCCACTGACTACCGGCGCGGTTACCTCGGCAACGGTGGGGGCGGCGGCCTGTTCGCCGGCGTGCGGCTCGGCCCGCACGTCTCGCTCGAGCTCGACGGCCGCGTGACCGTCAACCGCGAGCGGTTCGCCGCCGCGCGCGTCACCAACATCGCGGTGGACGGCCTCGCGGTCACCACCCTGACCGGCGGCGTCCGGCTGCACTGGCCGCTCGGCGGGATCCTCGAGCCGTACGGGCGGATCGGGGCCGGCTACGCCGCCATCGTGGCCTCGTATCCCGACTGCGCCGCGTGCGACACCGTGTTCGCGACCGGCCCGGCACTCGAGCTCGGCGGAGGCGTCGAGGTGTCGCTGACCCGGCGATTCAGCGTCGGCGCCCGGATCGGCGGCCAGCTCCTCCACTTCGGCGAGGACGCGTTCGAGCGGCGCCTCCGCCAGCCCGATCGGACGCCGTCGCGAACCCGGACCACGATCCTCTCGGCGACGGCCGACCTCACCGCCGCCTTCCACTTCTGATGCGCTCGCTACCCCGCCACGACCAGGATCTCGAACTGCGGCGTGCACCAGTCGACGTCGTAGCGGTGGAGGTCGCGCTCGCCGTCGTCGGCGACCTCGCCCGGGCAGACGCTGTCCTCGACGCAGTCGAGCCACAGGCCGGCGCCGCTCTCGGGGCGGGCCATGCCCTCCTCGCACACGACCTCGCACTGCTCGACGGCGAGCGCGGCGCCCTCCACCTCGACGGCGCTGCCGCACTCGCTGTAGACCTTGCGGCAGGCGTCGGCGCACTCGTAGTCGGTGCTGCAGCCGGCCGCGGCCAGGGAGAGGAGCAGCGCGGCGATCGATCCGGTTCGTCGGCTCATGGCGCCAGACTAAGCGGTCCGGCTGACGCAGAGACGACGAGGAGAGGGTGAAGAGACGATGAAGCGAGTCAGCCAGTCGGCCCGCGGGCTGTCGCGCCGCGGCTTCCTCGGCGCCGGGCTGGCGCTGGCCGGCGCCCGCTACCTGCCGGGCTGCGCCGCCACGCGGTCGCGCTTCGACGTGCCATTGCCGATCCCGCGCGTGCTCGAGCCGATCGAGTCCACCGCCGACGCCGATGTGTACGAGGTCACGATGAAGAAGGGAAAGGCCCAGATTCTGGATGGGCCAGAAACCGAGATCTGGGGCTACGACGGTGAGTGGCCCGGCCCGACCATCCGCGCGCGCAGCGGCCGCACCGCGATCGTGCGCCACGAGAACCAGCTGCCCGAGCAGATGTCGGTCCACCTGCACGGCGCCAGCACGCCGCCCGACAGCGACGGCCACCCGAACGACTTCTTCCAGCCGGGCCAGACGCGCGAGTACGTGTACCCGAACCGGATGGACGCCGCATCGCTCTGGTACCACGACCACGTCATCGACCGGACCGGCCACCACGTCCTGCACGGCCTGGCCGGCTTCTACCTGATCGGCGACGACCACGAGGACAGCCTGAACCTGCCGTCGGGCGAGCACGACGTCCCGCTCGTGTTCCAGGACCGCCGGCTCGATCACGACAACCAGCTCGTCTACCGGATCGACGAGCGCGTGCGCAACGTCGGCTACCGCGGCGACCTCCTGTGCGTGAACGGCGCGGTGTTCCCGTACCTCGAGGTCTCCAACATCCGCTACCGCTTCCGCATGCTGAACGGCTCCAACGGCCGGCAGTACCGCCTGGCGCTCGACTCGGGCGAGCCGCTCATCGTCATCGGCAGCGACGGCGGGCTCCTGCCCGAGCCGGTGCCGGTGCGCGGCCTCGAGATCTTCCCGGGCAACCGCTACGACGTGATCATCGACTTCTCGCGGGTCCCGGTCGGCTCGTCGGTCACGCTGAAGAACATCTTCAACCCGGACGTCGACCCGGTGTTCGACGACGTGATGCGGTTCGACGTCGTCCGCTCGCAGATCGACCCGTTCGACGTCCCCGAGGTGCTGCGCCCGATGGAGCGGCTCGAGCCGGCCAGCGTGGCCCAGGTGCGCAGCTTCGAGGTGCGCGCCGACGAGTCGGTCACCTGGACCATCAACGGGCTTTCCTTCGACGGCGCCCGGGTCGACGCCCGCCCCGTGCTCGACACCACCGAGATCTGGGAATTCGACAAGCCGGGCGTGCCTGGCTTCCACCCGATGCACCTCCACCTGGTCCAGTTCCAGATCCTCGACTTCAACGGCCAGCCGCCGCCGCGCCACATGCGTGGCTGGACCGACACCGTGCCCAGCGTGCAGGGCAAGACCCGGATCATCGCGCGGTTCTCGGGCCAGACGGGCCTCTACCTCTTCCACTGCCACATCCTCGAGCACGAGGACCACCACATGATGGCGCAGTTCGAGGTGGTCGAAGGATGAAGGCCGCCGGTTTCGCGCTGGCCGCGATCGCAGCGACCGCCTGCTCGATCGAGACCACCTACGAGGACGTGCGCCCGATCCTCGAGTCGCGCTGCAACTCGTGCCACGTGGATGGCGTGTCGACCTACCGCCCGTACTTCACCGACTACGAGAGCGTGGCCGGGCTGGAGCGGATCCTGCGCGACGCGGTGACCTCGCGCCGCATGCCGCCCTTCGGCGTGGACAACACGACGACGTGCGGCAACAACTACTTCGCGGACGAGGGGCTGTGGCTGTCGGACCTCGAGCTCCAGACGATCACCGACTGGGTGGACGACGGCGTGCCGCGCGGCGATCCCGACCAGGATGCCCCGCCGCCGGCGCGGTTCGTCGAGCCGGTGCTCGCCCACGTCGACCGCACCATCGCGATGACCCGCGGCTACACGTTCTCCGGCCTCGACCCCGCGTCGCTGCACCGCTGCTTCGTGACCGATCCCGAGCTCGACCAGACCACGTTCCTGTCCGGGTACGAGATCCAGCCGGGCAACCGGTTCGCGGTCCAGAGCGTGGCCCTTCACGCCCTCGACGACGACGACGCGCGCGCGGCCGCCGCCGCCCTCGACGACGAGGACGATCTACCCGGCTACCCCTGCTTCGGCGGCCCGCGGGTCGACGGCGCGCGCTTCCTGGGCAGCTGGGTGTGGGGGGGCAGCGCGGTGCGCTTCCCCGAGGGCACCGGCGTCCGCCTCGAGCCGGGCACCCGCCTGGTGATGCAGGTGCACTACAACTCGCAGGGCGGATCGTTCCACCCCGACGAGGACATGACCGGCGTGGCCCTCGAGCTGGACGAAAGCGCCACCGAGGCCTCCTACCTGACCCTGTCGGCCGACGGCTTCTCGCTCCGGCCGGGCGAGAAGGACGCCACGGCGCGCGGCTACCTCGAGGTGGACCGCCCGATCGAGGTCCTGGGCGTCGCGCCGCTCATGCACGAGTCCGGCGTCGAGCTACAGATAGACCGGGTGCGCCCGTTCAGCCGCACCTGCATGGCCATGGTCACGCACTGGGAGCTCTACAACCACCTTCGGCTCTATCAGTACGCGACCGCGCCGCCCCAGGTCTTCCCCGGCGATCGCCTGGAGATCGAGTGCCGCTTCGAGACCCTGAACCGGCTCGAGCCGACCCGACAGGGCCAGGATGCGGCGAACGAGCAGTGCCTGGCCCGCCTGCTGGTGGTGACGCCGTGACCGGGACGATCCGCGCCGCGCTCCTGGCCGCGCTCGTGTCGGTCGCGTTCGGCGCGTGTGGCGCGATCGACGGCGGCGAGCCCGGTCAGCCGCGCGACCCGGAGCCGTCGGCCAGCCCCGCTGCCATCACCTACTGGAAGGACGTCTACCCGATCCTCGCGGCCCGCTGCCTCCAGTGCCACCTGAACGGCCCGTCGAGCTATCGCCCGTGGTTCGACGGCTACGAGCACGTCGCCGAGGTGGCCGGCAACATCGCCATCGCGGTGAAGAGCCGCCACATGCCACCCTGGGCGGTGACGGCCGACGGGACGTGCGGCGAGTGGGACCGCGCCCACTGGCTGGCCGACGACGAGATCGACACGCTGGTCGCGTGGGCCGCCTCCGACCTGCCCGAGGGCGATCCGGCCGACGCCGCGGAGCCCGCCGTGCTTCCCTCGCCGGCCGCACTCGCCCGGGTCGACGCCGTCCTCGACCCCGGCGTCGAGTACCGACCGGCCCTCGGCGATCGCCTGCATCGCTGCTTCCGCGCCCCGCTCGCCCTGCCCCGGACCGCCTACCTCACCGCGTTCCAGGTCCGGCCCGGCAACCGCCGCGCCGTCCAGCGCCTGTCGATCTACGCCCTCGACACCGACGAAGCCTCCGCCGGGGCCGCCGCCCTCGAGCAGGCGGATGGCGAGCCCGGCTATCACTGCTTCGGCGGCCCCGGCGTGCCCGACGCGCGCCTGGTCGGCACCTGGACCTGGGGCGAGGCCACCTTCCGCTACCCCGAGGGCACCGGCGTCCGCCTCGAGCCCGGTCGCGACGTCATCGTCCAGATCCACTACAGCGCCAGCGGCGGCTCGGCCGCCCCGTCCCCCGATCGCACGCGCATCGATCTGGAGCTGTCCGACGACGCGCGCGAGGGTCGGTTCGTCCCCCTCGACGTCCCCAGGCTCGCCCTCGCACCGGGCCAGCTCTTCACCGCGGCCTCGGCCATGCTCGTCACGACCGACCCGATGACCGTCCACGGCATCTACCCGCTCATGCACAGCCTCGGGCACTCGATGCTGATGGTCGACGCCGAGTCCGACCGCTGCCTGGCCGAGATCCGTCACTGGGACCTCTACGGCCACATGCGCTACCACGCCTACCGCGAGCCGGTGACGCTCGACGCCGGTGCCCGCGTCTGGCTCGAGTGCGGCTACGACACCCGCAGCCGCACCGACGTCGTTCACGCCGGCGAGGCGCTCGAGGACGAGGCGTGCACGGCCGATCTCTACGTCACCGCGCCCCTGCCCGGGGACTCGCCCGAGCCGCGCTAGTCGAACTGGCAGGTGTGGTCGGCCGTGTCGCAGCACGATCGCCCTGCAACAACGGGCGGTGCTCGTGAGGTGGACCGCAGACGCTCATGTTAACGTTGCCGCCGCATCGAACCGAAAGGGGAGCGGCATGAGATTCGATCGAGCTCTTGTCCTCGTTGGTGGCCTGGTCGTCATCCTGGTGCTCCTCGCCGCGGCGCCAGCCTCGGCCCAGGAGCAGGTCACGATCACGGGCACGGTGACGGGCGGCGACGGTACGCCGCAGGCAGGCGCGACCGTCACGGTCGAGCAGACCGGAGCCGCGGCGCTCACCGACGAACAGGGGCGATACACGCTCTCGGTGCCGCCCGGCAACCACGTGGTGCGGGTGCAGGCCGCCGGGCACGCCGATGTGACGCGGACGGTGGCCGCCCAGGCTGGCACCCCGCAGAACCTCGACTTCCAGATGGCGGCTGACCTGCGCTCCGGCGAGACGATCGTCGTGATCGGGTCGCGCACCCCGCGCACCCAGCTCGAGACCTCGGTGCCGGTCGACGTCATCACGAGCGAGTCGATCAGCGAGTCGAGCCAGACCGAGACCAACCAGCTCCTCAATACCCTCGCCCCCTCGTTCAATGCGTCGCACCTGAGCGTCGCAGACGGAACCGATCACATCGACCCGGCCAGCCTGCGCGGCCTGGGTCCAGAGCACGTGCTGGTGCTGGTCAACGGCAAGCGGCGGCAGCAGAGCGCCCTGGTCAACTTCTACAACGGCGGCACCGTGGGCGTGGATCTCAACGCCATCCCGACCGGCGCCATCTCCCGGATCGAGGTGCTGCGCGACGGCGCCGCCTCGCAGTACGGCTCGGACGCCATCGCCGGCGTCCTCAACATCGTGCTGAAGGACGACGTCGATGTGCTCCATACCTACGCCCAGGCCGGGATCACCGCAGAAGGCGACGGCGAGCAGCTCAAGCTGGGCGCCAACGGAGGCACGAAGCTGGGCACGAAGGGCTTCGTGAACGTGACCGGCGAGTTCCTGGCCCGGGGCAAGACCAACCGCTCGGGGCCGTGGCCCGACGTCATCTTCCAGCCCGACGAGAGCCCGGCCGAGACCCAGGCCGAGCTGGATGCGCGCGGCCTGAGCCGCGACGATTTCAGCATGAGGGTCGGCCAGGCCGGCGCACTCGTGGGCACGGGTTTCCTCAACGCCGCGTACCCGCTGAACGAGACCTTCGAGCTCTATGCCCTCGGCGGATACACCTACCGCAAGGGCAAGGCGGCCGGCTTCTATCGATTCCCGTACGAGATCGATCGCGTGGAGCCTTCCCTCCATCCGGACGGCTTCTTGCCCGAGATCAATCCGACGATGCAGGCCTACTCGGCGACCGCAGGCACGCGCGCCAAGAAGGACGGATGGGAGGGCGATCTCAGCCTCACTCACGGCGGTGACTCCTTCCACTTCTTCGTCGACAACAGCAACAACGCGTCCCTCGGTCCCGACAGCCCGACCCACTTCGACTCCGGCAAGCTGGCGTTCGCCCAGACCACCGCCAACCTCGACGTGGTGAAGCACCTGGACCTGGGCTTCTTCGACGAGCTGTCGCTGGTGGCGGGCAGCGAGGCGCGCCACGAGATGTACAGCATCACCGCCGGCCAGCCGGAGTCGTACGAGGCCGGGCCGGTGACGTACGACCCCGACCCGGACGACGACATCCCGCCCCAGCCAAAGGCTCCCGGTGCTCAGGTGTTCCCCGGGTTCCGGCCCGACGACGAGACGGATTCGACGCGCAACAGCGTGGCGGTGTACGCGGGCGCGGAGAGCCGGCCCATCGACCGGGTGAACGTGGACGTGGGCGGCCGCTTCGAGCACTACAGCGACTTCGGCAGCACGGTCATCGGCAAGGTGGCCGGGCGCTTCGCCGCGTACAAGTCCGAGGAGAACGAGGTGGCGCTGCGCGGCTCGGTGTCGAGCGGGTTCCGTGCGCCTGCCTTGCAGCAGATCTGGTACAGCACGGTCGCGACCAACTTCATCAACGATCCGGTGACCGGCATGTTCGAACCGTCCGAGATCCAGGTCAGCCCGAACCGGAGCGAGGTCACCGAGGCGTTCGGCATCCCCCGGCTCAAGGAGGAGACGTCGATCAACGTGAGCGGCGGCTTCACCGCGCGCCTGTTCGAGAACCTGTCCTTCAGCGCCGACTACTACCGGATCCGGATCGACGACCGGGTGGTGCTCGGGGGCCTGTTCAGCGAGGATGACGCGGTCATCGGGCCCACCGTGGCTTCCATCCTGGAGCCGTTCCCGGGCGTGGACGCGGCGCAGTTCTACGTCAACGCGGTGGACACGACCACCAACGGACTGGACGTGGTCGTCGACTACACCTACCGGCTGCCCAAGGGGTCGGTCACCGGCACGGCGTCCGCCAACTTCACCCGGACCAACGTCGACAATGTGCGCGTGCCCGACAGCGTGGAGGAGCGATTCGACGTCGAGGGCGGCAGCGAGAGGATCGCGGAGATCTTCCTCGGCCGTGACGGAGAGAACCGGCTCGAGGACATGCTGCCGCGGCGAAAGGGCACGCTCGCGCTGAGCTCGCGCTACGAGGACCTGTCCGCCGGCGTTCGCACCAACTACTTCGGCCCCACCCGGTACCGCAGCGCCTCCACCGACGTCAACGGCCGTTTCCTGGACGAGTACTACGGGTCCGAGGTGACCTTCGACGTCGATGTCGGCTACCGGATGGGCGACCTGCGCCTCGGCGTCGGCGGCAACAACGTCCTCAACAACTACCCCGACGAGAACCGGCGCGAGGACAACCGCTACTTCAACACCTTCCTCTACGGATCTCCGGCGGGCGGAGCCGTCACCCCGTACGGCATCGAGGGCGCGTTCTACTACGTGCGCCTCGAATACACGCTCTGATCCTGCCGGGCGAGCCGTGTGAAGCGGGCGTGGTCTGGATGCCGCTGTGGCAGAGGCGTCGGACGAGATGCCGGCCGCGATGCAGCTGATTGACATCGGCGTCAACCTCACCCACCGTCGCTTCGACAAGGACCGAATGGCCGTGCTCGACCGCGCGCGCGACGCCGGCGTCACCCGAATGATCGTGACCGGCACGAGCGCGCCGGCCAGCCGCGTCGCCGCCGACCTGGCCGTTGCCCACCCCGGCGTCCTGTGGTCGACCGCCGGCATCCATCCCCACGACGCCCGCCATGCCACCCCGGCCGCCATGGGCCAGCTCGCGGCCCTGGCGCACCGCTCCGAGGTGCGCGCCATCGGCGAGTGTGGCCTCGACTTCGACCGCGACTTCTCGCCGCGGCCCGATCAGGAGGCGGCCTTCGAAGCCCAGCTCGAGCTCGCCGGCACCACGGGCCTTCCAGTCTTCCTCCACGAGCGAGCAGCCCACGCCCGCTTCACCGCCATCCTCGCCCACCACCGTCCAAGCCTCGCCGCCGCCGTCGTCCACTGCTTCACCGGCACCCAGGCCGAGCTCGACGCCTACCTCGACCTCGATCTCCACATCGGCATCACCGGATGGGTCTGCGACGAGAGACGAGGCCGGGGCCTCGTTCCCCTCATCGCCCGCATCCCGGCGAACCGGCTGATGATCGAGACCGACGCCCCCTTCCTCGCCCCGAGAAACGCCCGCCCCCGCCCAGCCGACGGACGCAACGAACCCGCCCTCCTCCCGCACATCCTGGCCGCCGTCGCCCACGCCGCCGACCGCCCAGCGAACCAGGTCGCCGAAGAGACGACACGCACGGCCGAGCAGTTCTTCGGCCTCCCCTGACGGGCGGGCGAACGTGGTGGACCGTTCGCCGCCCGGCAGGATCAGTGTTCATCGATCAGCTCGCCGGTCCAGTACAGGTAGTCCCGCCACGCGTCCGGCAGCGAGTGGAGGCTCACGGTGATCGCCACCGCCGGCACCCAGTCCGGACGCACCGGCGCGGTACGCAGCGGCATGCCGGCCTGTGCCGGCGTCCGGGCACCCTTGCGCAGGTTGCAGTCCTGGCAGGCGGTCACGATGTTGGTCCACTCGGTGCGGCCACCGAGCCGACGTGGCACCACGTGGTCGTACGTCAGCTCGGCGATCGGCTTCTTCTCGCGGCAGTACTGGCAGGCATACTTGTCACGCGCGTAGATGTTCACGCGCGAGAACTTCACGACCTGCTTGCGCCGGCGGAAGGTGCGGAGCAGGCGGACGACCGCCGGCACCTTGATCACGACGGTGACGGTCCGGATCGACCAGTCGTGCTCCTCGAGCACCTCGACCTTGCCCAGCGTGAGCAGGGTGAGGGCGCGCCGCCACGAGATCACCTTGACGGGCTCGTAGGCCTGGCTGAGGACGAGGGTTCGAGCGTCTTGGATCGTTGCGGTCTGGGCCATCATGTCGCCTCCTTTCCGCCGGCGAACCGGCGCGTTCACTCTCGGTACCACCGGGCAGGGTCGAACTGCCTCACCAGCCTTCGGAGGGCCGGGCCGCATCCGTGCGCGGTGGCGCACCATTGGAGGGTCCGCCCGGAGTCGCACCGGGCTCTCACGGGTTGCAGCCGTGCGTCATTCGCTGATCGACCACGGACCCAAGGTGGAGTCGGGGGGAATCGCACCCCCATCTCCGGCATGCCGTACCGGCGACCTGCTGTTGATCGACGACCCCTCTGGCGGCTCCGACGGGATTCGAACCCGTGATCTCCTGCGTGACAGACAGGCGGCCACTCCATGCTGGCCCGCGGAGCCATGGCGCGAACGATGCAACGCGCGAAGCGCGAATTGGAGGAGAGTGCTCAGGGCGGGACTCGCAACGCGCAGCGACGTCGAGTCCCGCGCCCGCGGAGCGGGCAGCGAGCGAAGCGCGCTCCTGAGCAGGAGCGAAGCGAGTGCTCAGGGCGGGACTCGAACCCGCACGCCCTCTCGGGCCCCGATTTCTGAGACCGGGGTGTATTCCAGTTCCAGCCACCTGAGCGAAGTGCGGTCGGAGGGAGTCGAACCCTCATGGGCCGATGGCCCCCGGGCCTCTCAGACCCGTGTGTCTGCCGGTTTCACCACGACCGCGCGAGTACCCCCTGACCGAGTCGCACGGTCACCTCCGGCGTGTGGGGCCGGCGCTCTGCTCCTGAGCCAAGGGGGCGTCGATGAAAACGGGGAACCAGCGCCGGACGGGATTCGAACCCGCGTTCGCTGGTTCAATGAAGGTAACGATCATTCGTCGGCCCGGATCGGGCGAGGGATGAACGATCGCTTTGCTTGCGCCGGCTGTCCTGCCACTGGACGACCGGTGCTGGTTCCCCGTGCATACGCTGAGTGCCTCGAGCAGGATTCGAACCCGCAACCATCCCGTTATCAGCGGTAACGATTCCTCGTCGGCCCGTTCCCGGGCAAGGGGTGAGAAATCTAGATGCTCTATCCGTTGAGCTATCGAGGCATGAAGCTGGCAGGCCGCCGAGGTGTCGAACCCCGCGTTCCCGGTTTTGGAGACCAGGCTGATCCCGGATCGCGACCCAGATGTAGTACCGCCGGAAGGACTCGAACCCTCGCCGTCAGCGTTCGTAGCGCTGCGTCCCATCCATGGAACGGCGGCATGTCGTGCGCGTGGATGGAATCGAACCATCCGCCTCTTCCTCGTCGGGGAAGCGCTCGTCCGCCGAGCTGCACGCGCATGAGCGGGCCGGATGCGGCGGCCCGCGACGATGAAAACCGGCGAACGAGTTGCGCGATCGGGGTCTGTTCACGTTCGAGGTGATAACCCGGTCGCTCCGGCTCGCCGGAAGCGGAGAAGTGGCGGATGAAGTGGTGCGCCTGGTCGCAGGGGTCCATCCTCTGCCCTCGCGCGCATTACCAGACAATCCAGGCGCTCCGGCCCGCGCAAAAAAGGACCGACGAACGAGTTGTGCCGCTGGGGTGGGCCGAAGCCCGCCAGACAGGCATCTCTGTTTGAAGATAACCCAGCCGCTCCGGCTCGTCGGTGCAGCATCCCTGGAGGGAATCGAACCCTCGCGTCTGGTTTGAGGGACCAGCGAACTACCTCTGTTCTACAGGGACATGAATCTCTGGCTCCACCGGGAGGAATCGAACCTCCAGGATCCCGGTTAACAGCCGGGTGCACTGCCATTGTGCGACGGTGGAAAAAATGACGGGCAAGTTGGCGCCCGCCGATCTCGAGAGCCTCCCGGCGGAGTCGAACCGCCACAGCCCGTGTACGAGACGGGCTCCTTCCCGGAAGGGCGAGAGGCAAAAGACCCGGCCCGCCCACGCGCGCGCTGCACGAGCGGGCGGGCCGGTGGTTCATGCACGAGCAGGGAAGCAGCCACTACAGCCGCTCCAGCGGTCGAACCCGGGCGAAGTCGGCGATGACGGCCGGCGAACCGGTGTCGAAGCCGACCACGTCGAGCATTCCGGCGTCGTTCGGGTCGGCGATGCTGAACCCGTTCGACACCATTCCGACGACCACGAGCTTGGCCGGGATGCCAGTCTTCTCGCGGTACTCGCGCAGCGCCTGGGCCGGGTGAACCGGTCCGGCCCAGGTCTCGGAGTCGGTGTAGACGCAGAACACGTCCACCTCGACCCCGGCGTTCATCGCCCACCGCATCGGCAGCGAGCAGTCCGTACCGGCGAACGGCAGGCCGCTCACCGCCTTCATCGCGCGATCGAGCCGCCACCGCGGCGACAGCTCGAGCGGCGTGATGCCCTTCATCGGCTGCGCGCGGCCGCGCAGCCGCGCCAGCAGACCCGAGCCAGCGCCCGGGCCGCCGTCCGAGAACGCGACGAACGCGTGCTGCTTCTCGGTCGCCGCCGTGACGAGCGCCATCGCCGCGCTCGCGACCCGCGGCGTGAGGCCCGGGACACCCGCCACCGTGCCACACTCCATCGAGCCCGAGACGTCCAGCGCCAGCAGGGTGCGGGCGCCGCTCGGCTCGACGTTCTCGAAGGCGGTGTAGAAGGCGGCGTCGAGCGCGTCGACCACGGCCTGGACCGGGGTCCAGGTCTGCTTGCCGCGGACACCAACGCCCGCCGCGTACGTCTTGAGCGCGGCGAGCAGCGCGATCGGGTGCACGCGCGCCTCCCGCAGGCGACGGCGGTCGGCCAGTCGGTCGACCACCGTCCGGGTCGCCTGGGCCATCGGCGCGACGAGGCCGACGCGCGTCATGGTGGCCAGGTTGCGGATCATCGCGGTGAGCGGCATGCCCTGGAGCAGCGCCTCCCACACGCGAGCGTCGGCCAGCCACTCGGTCGGCACCGCCTCGCGCGGCAGCTTGAACCGGGTGATCAGGTCGACGATCTCCTCGGCGGTCGTCGCCCGCTTGGCCTGCTCGAACGCGGCGACCAGAGCGAGGCCTCCAGTGACCGGCGCCTCGGACTGGTTGGCCAGCTCGCCCTTGACCACCCAGCGGTAGAGCAGGTCGTGCTCCGAGCTCGGCGCCTTCGGGTGAGCCAGACGCAGCAGGTCGCGGTTCGACCAGCCGTCGCGCGCCTGGTACTTCACGAGCTGGTACGCCAGCTTGTCGGCCGGCTTGTCGTTGTACCAGCGAGCGACCGCCGTGCGGGTGCCGCGGCCCCAGCCGCCGAACGCCTGCACGTAGTCCGCGAAGTGCATCACGTGCGTGCCGATGCGGCAGACCCGCGGCAGGGCCGCGAGAGCCGCGCGCCGGGTCGCCGGGTCGCCGAGCTTGGCGGCCATGGCGAGCGCGAAGACCGCCGGGTCATTCTTGGCGGCCCGACCGGCGTCCGACACCTCGACGATGCGCGCGACCGCGCGCGCTCCGTCGGCCGCGATGCAGCGCACGACCGCCTCCGCGTTGTCGCGGGTCAGCGCGCGCTCCGTGGCGTAGTAGCTCCCGCCCTCGCTGCCGAGAACGAGGAAGCGGTCCAGGCGGACCCAGTCATCGACCGCCCAGGCGTATCCACCCGCCGAGTTGGCGACCTGGGTCGAGCCCGGGATCGCCTCCGACTGCGGCGTCGCCTTCTTCGAGTACGTCTTTCCGTAGTTCAGCGTCATGGTTGCACGGTCCTTTCGGCCCGCACGCAGCGGGCAACTGACAGAGAAATTCCGCAGAGCGGCTCACCGGATTCGAACCGGTACGACGAGGTTGGAGGGAGCGGGCGATGGGATTCGAACCCACCTGGGCCGGCATGGCGCGCCAGCCTGTCTCCGAGAACCACCCGCGTTCGTCATCGTCGCAGGCGAGGGAGTCGCGCCCTCGGGGCCCGGCTCATGAGACCGGCCCGCTCCTCGAGCGGCCTGCGTGGAGCCATCGGCGAGAGTCGAACTCGCACCTCTCCCGTACCGGGGGAATGCTCTGCCCCTGAGCTACGATGGCCTGGTGGACCCGGAGGGATTCGAACCCTCGGTCTCCCGGATGCGAGCCGGGTGCGCTTCCATTGCGCTACGAGCCCATGGGGTGATCGGTGGGAATCGAACCCACTCAACGAGAGCCACATTCTCGTGCGCTACCATTACGCAACGACCACCGTGAGACACGTGGTCCGCCCGGACGGAATCGAACCGTCATCTGCCGCTTATCGGGCGGCTGCACTTCCCTTGTGCTACAGGCGGAAAAGAGATGGCTCGACGCGAAGCGGAGAGCAGGGGAGTTGAACCCCCAGACCCAAGCTGGGCCGCCCGCTTAGCAGGCGGGCACCTGGCACCGATGCAGGACGGACTCTCCAGATCAGTCGGGGAGGTGGGAATCGAACCCACGTCCTCACGGTCCCGAACCGCGCGCGCTGCCTCTGCGCCACACCCCGATACGGCGGAAGGAGAGGGAGTCGAACCCCCAAGGCTCATCGCTCGCCCGTTTTCGAGACGGGTGCCATCCCCACATTGGCTTGTCCTTCCAAGAACGACTTCCCGCGTGCTGGGCCAGGTAGTGGGTCGGGTGGGAATCGAACCCACGTCCAACGGTTTAAGAGACCGGTGCAACGCCAGCGTTTGCTACCGACCCATGGCCCCACCCCCCGGAGTCGAACCGGGACCTTCCGCTTTTCGGGCGGACGCGCAGACCTCCTACGCCAGAGTGGGATCGGAGAACGGATCGGATCCGTTCTCGGGGTGCCTGGGAAGCACCCCTCGTCCTCAACTATTGAATTGTCAACTTGCCGTTCCAGACATGGAGTTCCGGACCCAGGAGTCGAACCCAGATCTCGCGGTTCAGAGCCGCGCGTCCTTCCATTGGACCAGTCCGGATCGTCGGCTGCGCACGCCGGGCGCAGCGATCCCGTTCGAGCGGATGGACCGCTCGCGAGTGGGGCACCAGGGAGTTGAACCCCGCGGGCCACTGTGGACGACGCGTTTACAGCGCGCCCCGGCTTCCCTACCGGTCTAGAGCCCCGTGAACGCCGAAAGCAAGAAAGCCACCGAGATGATCCCGGTGGCTCCTTCACGCTTCTGCGTCGAGATCGACAGAGTTACGCGAGTGGAGCCCTCCCTCCGGGAAGGTCGTCATGCTGCAGGAAGGACGGGTCCCGACCTGCGGCGCTGGTAGCGATGCAATCGCGGCCTTGGCCGCGATAACTCGCCGACCAGAGCCCGCTGGCCCGGTTCGTCGATCCATTTTTGAAGTTGCGCATCATGACGATGTTTTCCAGGAGGATGAGTAGAGCGACCCTCGCGAGATTGGTAATCCGTACGCGACGAGCACGAGCAAGTCAATTGAAAATCGTCATCGCGTCGATCGCCGTCGTAAGGGCGCGGGTTTCGACGCGCGACCACGGGGAACGATCTCTCTTCGCGAAACCAGATCGCAGCGGCGCCCCGATCGCGCCCGAAGTGCGCGGGATGCAAGCGGGCCCCATCGAGCTCGACCTCATCGGAGCGAGGGCGCTCGGCGGGCCTCTCTGCACCTACCAGCTGCAGGTCGGACAAAGCGGTGCAGGAGCTCCCCGCCCGCGCCGTGCGGTGTGGCCGACGGCGAGCGCTCGTAGCCCTCTGGGTCGCGGACGGCACAAGGTCGAGCGCTACTCGCGGAAGCCCTTCATGAACGAATGGATCTCGTCGAGCGCTGGCCCCTGCTCGACGATGAACGCGCGCTTGCCGGCGGGCGTGTCGATCGAGAACGCGCCGGTGCCCTTGTTGCGGTCGGGCCCGTGGGACCCGGTGTCCGCCTCGAGCGCCTCGACCCGCCGCCACAGCTCGGCGATGCGCGGGTCGTCGGCCGCGAGCACCGCCTTGCGCGGCTCGCCGCCGCTGTAGGTCCCGGTGCTGCTCTGCTCCGGCGTGACCGGCACGTACTCGAACGACACCGCGCCGCCCGCCAAGCTCTGCGAGAAGCGATAGACGTTCGCCGCTCCGTCGGCGTACTGCAGGGTCCAGGGGGTCTCTCTCGCGGTGGCCGTCATGGTGGGTGATTCTCCAATCGCCTCGGACGCGCTCGGCGCGGCCGGCTGCTCCGCCACCGTGGTGGACGAAGAGCTGCCGCAAGCCAGGGTCAGCGCTGCGACACACGCCGCATATCTCGTTCTCACGCGGGCCATTCTACGATTGACCACGGGCCACGTGGGCCGCCGGGCACGTGTGTAGCGGTGTTCTGAATGGCGGCGTGCTATCGGTAGACCTTCGAATGCTGCCGCATCCGGAACGTGCGTGGTATCACGGGGGGGCAGCGAAGACGATCGATCGCTCCGAGGTCGAGCGGCGGATCGGCCCGACGCCGGAGCCGATAGAGGCCCTCGCCGGTGGGCTCGCCAACACCAACGTGCGCATCGGGCGTGATCGCGTGCTGCGCGTCGACGACCCGTCCAGGCTGGCCAAGGAGGCAAGCCTGTTGCGGCGCCCCTGGCGCGCACTCCGCACCCCAGCGGTGCTGGCGACAGGTGACGATTTCCTGCTGCTCGAGTTCCTCGAGCTGCGGCCGCTGCCCGCGACCGCGGGCGGCTGTGGGGCGCGCGCTCGCCGAGATCCACGCGCTCACCTATCCGAAGACCGGCGACCTCGCAGCCGATCTATCGCTGGCCAAGCTCTTGCCGGATGAGGGCGACGAGGACTTCGCTGCGCGCGGCTACGGCCACGCGATGTTGAGCGAGGCCGAGCCGTACCTCGATCCCGCGCTCGCGGCGCGCATCGCTGCCTTCCTCGATCACGACCCCATCGCCGCACGCGACGTCCTCGACGTTCCCGTCCTCTGCCACTGCGACTTCAAGGTCAGCAACCCGCACGTGACACCGGCGGAAGAGCTCGTCGTGCTCGACTGGGAGTTCGCCTGGGCCGGCCCGCGCCTGATCGACATCGGGCAACTCTTGCGCTGGCATCCGCCCGAGTCGTTCGTGCGCCCGTTCGCCGATGCCTATCGCGCAGGCGGCGGCGTGCTCATCGACGACTGGCGCCGCCTGCCGACGTGATCGACATCGGCTCGCTGCTCGCCGTCTTTGCACGCAATGAGATGGTGCGCTCCACACCCGACGTCGAGTGTCGCCTCGCCGAGATCGTCGGTGCGTGACAGCGCGGCGTCGCGCAGAGCGCCGACCCAACGGCTCAGGCCGAACGCTTGAACCAGATCCCGAGGCCGAGCACGGTCGGTCCGAACGGCAGCGGGACGCCCGTCATCAGCTCCTCGACGTGCGCGTGCTCGTGCAACTCGGGTGCGAACAGCTCAACGAGCTCGCGCCTGGTGCGCCGGCGCGGTCCCATCGGCCGCCAGTCGAGCGCATGCCGCCGCCCCCAGTGGCCGAGGAGGAAGTCGCCGCCGGGCGCGAGCCACGAGTAAAGGCGATCCCGGTACCGCGCGGTGCTGCCGCCGATCAGCGAGTGCAGGCACCCGGAGTCGAGCACGAGATCGAACGGGGACGGCGCCTCTCAGGCGAGCGCATCCGCATTGACGAGCGTCACGTCGACGTCCGCGGCGCGCGCGTGCGCGCGGGCGAGCTCGATTGCCCTCGGGATCAACTCGATGCCAGTCACCTCGAAGCCATGCTTCGCGAGGTACACGCTGAACGTGCCGGCGCCGCAACCGATGTCGAGTGCGCGGCCGCCGGCCGGCCGGCTCTTCACCGCGTCGACAACGATCTGGGGTGGCTCCGCCTGGTGCCACGGCAGATCGGCCGGGGACGTGGCCTTGGCGTACATCGAGGTCATGACCTTCTTTGCGAGCATAGTGCTTTCCTATCTGCGGACGGTCCTCGGGCGTCCGGTGACCACGGTCATCGGCGCGACGCCCGCGATCGCATCCGCTCAGTCGAGAACGGACGCAAACATCCAGTTGTTGCCCTCGGGATCCTCGGCGGTGTAGCGCCGGTGTCCATGCGCGTCGGCGGGCTCTGCGACGATCTTCGCGCCGGCCGCGCGGGCGGCCGCGCAGTGCGCCTCGGCGTCGTCGACCATGACGTACAGCCCGTGCGTGCGGACGCCGGCCATCTTCGGGGTGACGTCCTGCTTGCCCGCCGCACCGACCATCACGATCCCGTTGCGGTGCGCGAGCTCACCGTGCACGACGACGCCGCCGGGCCCAGGAACCTTCATTCGCACCGTGAAGCCGAACGCCTTGACGAGCCAGTCGAACGTCTCTCCCTGCTCGTAGAACAGGAACGGCGTGATCGCCGGATACGCCTCCTCGTCGTAGGACAGCTCCTCGACCGGCAGGTCGAGCGCGCCGGCGAGCGCGCTCAGCGTCTCCGCGGACATCACACCATCCTCTGCGCGCTGCACCGTGCGAAGCGAGATATCCGCCGCCTGTGCGAGGTGCTCCTGCGTCCACGCCTTGCGCTCGCGCAAGCGGCGCACCTTCTTTCCAATTCCGAGCTGGCTCATGGCGCCCGTCTTAACGCCGATGACGAGCGTCGCGCCACGTCAAACATGCGACAGTTTCCCGCCAAGCCGGTGCAAGTGGTGGGGATCTCGCTGGACTCCGGCGGCGGCTCGCGGCGGGCTCGCAGTCACCTGTGTCGGTACGGCTGCGGTCAGCTCGACGTCGTGACCGGGGGCGGCTCGCCTGCGGCGCGACGAGCCTGCCAGATCACGACCTCGATCATCCTGGGGTCAGCGGACCAGGATCCGGTTCTGCTGCCAGATCGACTTGGCGACCCGCCCATCGACCGCGGAAAGCGTCCGACCGGCGTCACGCCGCGCGGCGGTCGGGCAGGCTCCGTTCTCGCGGTAGTAGAGGGCGGCGGCGAGGCGGGCCTCGTCGGGGTCGCCGAGGGCGTGGGTGAAGTCGTCTTCGACGGGGCAGCCGGGTAGGCCGGCTTCGCCGTCGGCGGCGGGGGTGAAGCCGTCGGCGTAGTCGCCGAAGCCCTTGGCGTTGACTCCCTGGAACTGGATCGAGAAGTAGGTGGTTCCGCAGTTGTCGGTGGGGAAGAAGCCGTAGGGTTTGCCGCAGGTGGTGGTGCCGATCTGGATGACTTCGACGTCGATGCCTCGGAGGCCATTCATGACGGCTTCGCTGGCCGAGCAGGTGGCGGGGCCGGTCAGGATGAAGACGCGGGGCAGGCTCAGGCTTGGTAGGGGGACGTCGCCGGTGGGGGTCGCGATGCCGGGTGTGGTCCTGTCGTGGAAGGGCAGCGGCTCGATCGGCTGGCCGGAGAAGGGGTCGATGCCCGGGTATTGATCGTTGAAGGCCACCTGCTCGAAGGTCTGGCCTCGGGTCGCGTCGGGGCCGGCGATCTCGTAGGCGAGCTCGCTGGCGATGTCGAGGAAGCCTCCTCCGTTGTAGCGCATGTCGAGGACGAGGTCGGTGATGCCGGCGTCGGCGAGGTCGGTCACGGCGTCGAGGAGGGCCGGCTCGGCGGTCGCGATGTGGTCGTTGAAGACCATGTAGCCGACCGGACCGTCGGTGGTCTCGAGCGCCATCACCTTCTGGACCGGGACGCTCTCGACGCTTGCCGAGGTCAGGGTGATCTCGCGGGCCTCGATCGCCCCGAGGTCGCGGACCACGAAGGTGTGGGTCTCGCCCACGCTGGCCGGCAGGAGGCCGGCGTTGAGGGTGTCCACGTCGTTCCCGTCGATGACGGAGACGCCGTCGATGGTCAGGATCTCGGCCCCTCGGTCGAGGTTGGCGTCGGCCGCGGCGGAACCGGGCTCGTTGTAGGCGACCACGACCTGGCGCGGTGGCATCGAGGCGGTGATCGAGAAGGTCGCTCCGTAGCCGGCTGCGAGGCCCGACTGCGAGAGGGCCTGCCAGTCTTCGGTTGCGTAGGTGAAGTGAAACTGGTCCTTCGGTCTGCCGGACGGGGTCAGGTCCGGGGTCCTGAGGACGTCGAAGTAGTCGAGGGCCGTCGGGTAGGTGGCGGGATCCGGGTCGGGGACGTCGCGATACCAGAGGTAGAGCTCGTGGGTCCACGAGCGCAGCCAGAGCTTCTCGTGCTCGGGCGTGCCCTCGATGTCCGGGAAGAGGGCGCCAGTGCCGGGATCGATGCCGTCGCGCGGGGTCTCGCACGTCGCCTGGAACATCACCGACGGGGCGAACTCTCCTTGCGTGTAGAGGCCCGGTAGATTGTCTCCGCATGACGCCAGGGCTGCGAGCGCCGTGCCGGTCACGAGGAAGCCGCTAGGTCCATCGAATCGCATGTCGTCTCCCGTCGTCGCGTCGATCCTGACATCGGTCCGCGCGGGCGCGCAAGGGCGAGGCCGGGCCTCGGACGAGGGCGAGCCTCACAATCGATCGCCGACTTCCTTTCTGGTGCATCATCGAGTCGCCGTGAGCTCGCGCGTTCAGCCGATCATCGCCGGGGCCGTCGCCGCGGCGCTGGTCGGCGTGGCCTGTGTCAC
>DATHKR010000096.1:0-61692 GCA_035489015.1 Kofleriaceae bacterium
GAGAGCGCCACCGCCGCCGAGAGCGCCACCGCCGAGACCGCCGAGACCGGTGCGGCCTGGATCGATAGGTTCCGGACCAGCTCAGCTACATCGGTAGCAGCCTGCCAGGGCAGGGCACCGGCGGGTCGTGGCCGGCGGGTCGTGGCCGGCGGGTCGTGGCCGGAGGGTCGTGGCCGGAAGTGCGCCCTGCCCCGAGGCAGCTCGTCGGGCCTGGCGTCGCTGGCGTCGCTGGCGTCGCTGGCGTCGCTGGCGTCGCCGCGGGTCGGGCCGGACCCGCGGACTCGTCCGGGGGTCTCCCCGGTCGTGCGCTCTCGGCCGGCTCGCCCTGGGTAGGCCCTCAGGGGATGTGTCTTGCCGGTGGGCCGTGAGCCCGCGAGCCGGGACCGCGAGCCGGGGCCGCGAGCCGGGACCGCGAGCCGGAGCCGGGCCCGCGCGCGCCGGGCGTCCTCCTCGGGGTTCAGTCGGCGGCTCGCTGGAATTCGGTCAGGACTCCGGCGAGGGTTTCTCGGTCGACTGGTTTTTCCAGGACGCGGTTGGGGACGCTGTCCATGAACTCGGTGACGTGGGGTGTGAAGGTTCCTCCGGTGACGAAGACGATGCGGCGGACGATGTCGGGGCGGAGGGCGGTGAGGCGCTGGTGGACGTCGGCGCCGGAGAGGTTGGGCATCATGACGTCGCAGAGGATGAGGTCGTAGTGGTTGGCCAGGCAGAGGGCGATCGCCTCGGCGCCGGAGCCGGCCATGGCGACGTCGTGGCCGCGGAGGCGGCGGCAGAGGGCCTTGGCCACGTTGAGGTCGTCGTCGACGACCAGAATGCGGAGCACGCGCCCGACTCCGACCTGAGTGGGACGAGCTTCCGCGTCGGACGCTGATGACGGCATCGCTCTCCCGGAAACAGTTCGGATCATTCGGGCGGCGGTTGAGGCTCGCTGCGCGGCTTTTCGCGCTCAAGGGCGGATTGCGCGTGCCGAACTGTCCGTGATGCCCCTGTCCGCCGCCCACTTCCACATTCAGTGGGCCACGGTCCTGATCGTGGGTCTGGGTGCGTGCCTCTACGACCCGGACGACGTGTGCAGCCGCAACCAGGAGAGGACGGACACCGGGCTCTGTGAGTGCGTCGCCGGGACGGTGCCGGTCGGGGCCACGGCGGGATGCGAGCTCTGCGGCGACCATGAGGTCGCCGCGGGTGACGCCTGCATCTGCGCCGATGGCTACGCTCGTGCCGCCGAGGGTGAGGCTTGTGGACTTGCGTCGGGGGGGCTCGCCGCGCCCTGCGCGTCCGGCTCGCTGCCCTGCGCCGACGCGGCCTACGATTACTGCCGTCCGGTCGACGGGACCGACGGCTACTGCACCAGCACCGGATGCACCGGCTCGGATGAGTGCCCGTCCGGATACGACTGTGTCGAGGACGGCGCGACTCGCTACTGCCGGCGGCCTCCGACCGGCCAGGGTGCACCGTGCGCGACCGGCGCGGACTGCGACGGCTACGAGGCCAGCTACTGCGAGACCTACCAGGCGCACATCTGCCTGGTCCCGGACTGCTCGATCTCGCCCGACAGCTGTCACGAGGGCTGGGTGTGCTGCGATCTGTCCAGCCTGGGCCTGTCCGAGACTCTGTGCGTCGAGAACGGCCTTTGCCCCACCGGTTGATCCGGGTGGCGCTGGTCGTCGCGGGGGTGTTCTCCGCCGGGGAGATCCAGGCGCAGTCGCCGGTCGCCCCGGCGCCGGCCAACACGGCCGCGGTCGCCGCCGACACCGCGGAGGAGGACGCGATCGCAGCCGAGCTGCGGGCGATCGAGGAGGAGGAGTCGAGGCTCCACATCTACGGATTCGCCGACTTCACGTTCACCGCCTTCCTCATGGACGAGTCGTCGCGCTGGTACGACACGTACTTCTCCGCCTATCCGACCTTCGCGGTCGGCAACCTCAACCTCTATCTGGAGAAGCGGATCGCGCCGCGCTGGAGCTCGCTCATCGAGTTTCGCCTGCTCTACCTGCCGAACGGCGCCGAGGAGGTCTCCGACAGCGGCGTCGTCACCCAGATCGACACCAGCGTCCTCGACTACGAGGACCAGACCGAGTACCTGCGCTGGGGCGGCATCTCGATCGAGCGCGCCTGGGTGGAGTATCGCATCCACCCGCTCGCGACCTTGCGCGCCGGGCAGTGGTTGACACCGTACGGCATCTGGAACGCCGACCACGGCAGCCCGGTGCTGATCCCGATCCGGCGCCCCTTCGTCATCGGCCAGAGCTTGTTTCCGCGCAGCCAGACCGGGCTCCTGCTGCACGGGAGCCGCGCGTTCGGCGACCAGACGCTGAGCTATCGACTGACCCTGTCCAACGGACGAGGTCCGGCCGACACGTACCTCGATCTCGACCACAACAAGGCGGTGGGCGGCCGCCTCGCCCTCGACACGCCCTGGCTCGACCAGTTCACCGCCGGCGTCTCGCTCTACACCGGAACCTACTCGGCGCGCTCGCGCAGCTACGGGCTGCGCAACGACGAGGTCGTGGCCGACGACACGCTGATCGAAGGCTACCGCGAGCTCGCGATGGCCGCCGACCTGCGCGCGCGCAGCGGTCCGCTCCTCATCGACACCGAGGTGATCACGCGCCAGGGGACGTATGCCGACGCCGCCCGGCCGCCAGACTTGCTGGTGCCGACCGAGCAGCAACCGGACTACTTCGCCTACGGCGGCTACGTGCTCGCCGGTGTCCGCCTGCCGTGGCTCGACCTCATGCCGTACGTCATGGGCGAGTACATGCACCCGATGTGGGCCACCGTCCCCCACATCTGGGAGGGTGCGATCGGCATCAACATGCGCGCCGCGCCGACGGTGACGCTGAAGACGCAGTTCCAGGGGGCGCGGTTCTCCGGCATCCGCAACCCGGTCATGCCCGACGAGCCGATCCTTGCCTGGGAAGCCCAGGTGGCGTGGGTGTTCTGATGCGCTCCATCCTCGCCACGGGCGCCCTCCTGGCCGCGATCACGGCGCCCGCGCCCGCGATGGGCGACAAGCCCAGCTACCCGACCACCTCGCCGACCCGTCCGATCCTCGTCATCATCGCGTCCAGCTCGACGGTCGACAGCCTCAGCCTCGATGACCTCGCCCGCATCTTCGACGGCCAGACGCCCGAGCTCCACCCGCTCAACTTGCCGCCCGGCAGCCGCGAGCGGATCGGCTTCGACCAGCTCGTGCTCGGCCGCAGCCCCGACGACATCGCGCGCTACTGGATCGACCGGAAGATCCGCGGCCAGGGCGGGCCGCCCCGGGTGATTCCGAACGGCCGGCTGCTCGCCAGGATCGTCGCGCGCCTGCCCGGCACCATCGGCTACACGGTCGACGGGCCGCTCCCGCCCGGCGTCAAGGTCCTCCGCATCGGCGGGCTCTCACCCGATCACCCGCGTTATCCACTCTTCATCACCGAGAAACCGCGTTGACCCTACGACGTCGCCTGCTCACCTATTCGCTGATCCAGGTCGGCGCGCTCGGAGTGCTCTCGATCGGCGCCGGGCTGTTCGTGCGAGCCAAGGTCCTGCCGATCCTCGAGGAGCACCTCGGCCGCAAGACCGAGGCCGCGGTGCTGACCCTGGCCGACCGGCTGGACGTGGCTCTCGCCAGCGGCGAACCGGATCTGGCGGGCGCCGCGCTCGCCCAGCTGGCCAAGGATCCGGATCTCATCCACGCCGAGGTGCGCGACCGCAACGAGAAGGTGATCGCGTCGGTGGGGCGCTCGCCGGAGCGCGCCCCGGCCATCGGCGCCGGCCCGCGCGTGCAGGACCTGGGCGACGCGCTGGGCGCGGTCGCCACCGTCCAGATGGAGGGCTACCCGCTCGGCACCGTCTCGGCGGTGTTCAGCAAGGCGCGCGAGCGCGCGCTCATCAACTGGATGCTGCTCCTGGCCGGGGTCGTCGCGCTCGCCTCTCTGGTCGCGATCGCGATCGCGATCCGCTTCTCGCGCTCGTTCGTCGCCCCGATCCACCGGATGATCCAGTTCTCCCAGCGGGTCAAGGAGGGCGGATTGTCCGAGCGGGTGGCGTCCACCCCGCGCGAGGGCGAGCTGTCGCACCTGGCCGACGACCTCAACTCCATGGCCGAGGCGCTCGAGACGCGCGACGCGGCGCTGGCCCAGCGCGGCCGGGAGCTCGAGGAGTCGCTCGACAAGCTGCGCGCGGCGCAGGAGGAGCTGCTGCGGTCGACCCGGCTGGTCTCGGTCGGCGAGATGGCCGGGCGCACCGCGCACGAGGTCCTCAACCCGATGACCGGCATCCACTGCCGGCTGACCAAGATGCTCAAGTACGAGGGCGACGCGATGGGTCCGAACCTCGACACCCTGCGCGAGATCGCAGGGGCCTGGCGAGCCGCCTACCGCGACGGCGGGGTCGATGGTCTGGTCGCCGCGCTCGGCCAGCCGACCACCGACCGCGGCGCGCTCCTGGTCGACGAGGACCTCGACAACCTGGAGGGGATCGCGTCCTACCTGGCCGACTCGCACCGCGAGCGCGCCGGCGATCTCCAGTTCGTGCTGCGCGAGAGCGACCGCGTGGTCCACATCGTCGACGGGATGCGCTCGCTGACCCGGCAGACCGGCACGCCGACCCGCGTGCGGGTGGGCGAGCTCCTGCGCGAATCGATCGAGTCGGTCGCCGACAGCGCCGGGCGCCAGCGGGTGGAGCTCCACCTGGCGGCCAGCGCCGACGCCGAGGTGATGGTGGACCGCTACGAGTTCGTCCAGATCCTGACCAACCTCCTGCGCAACGCGCTCCTCGCGATCGAGGAGAAGAGCGGCCGCAGCGGTGGGCAGGTGTCGGTCGCGACCGACCTCGAGGAGGGCCAGATCACCGTCCGGGTGCAGGACGACGGCTGCGGCATCCTCGAGCAGCACGTCCCGCTCCTGTTCGAGGCGTCCTTCACCACCCGCTCGGCCAGCGACGGGACCGGGCTCGGGCTCAGCATCGCGCGCCGGCTGGCCCGCGGCTTCGGCGGCGAGCTCCGCCTGGAGCGCACCGCGGCCGGCCAGGGCGCCACCTTCCTGCTCGAGATCCCGCTTGCCCGACCCGTGACCGGGCCCATGGAGCACGTCCGCCATGCGCAATGACACCGTGCTCGTCGTCGACGACGAGCCCGCCATCCTCGATGCCTACGCGCACTACCTGGATCCGCCCCAGGCGCCGACCGTCTTTCGCAGCTCGCGCGGCGGCAGCCCGGTCAGAGCCGCGGCCCGGCCGCAGATCCGCTACCGGCTCCTCCGCGCCCACAGCGGCGAGGAGGCCGTGCAGCTGGTCCGGCTCGAGGCAGAGGCCGGTCGCCCGATCGCGGCCGGCTTCTTCGACATCAAGATGCCAGGCGGAATGGACGGGCTCGAGACGATCCGGGCAGTGCGAGAGATCGACCCGGACATCCTTTGCGCCGTGGTGACCGCCTACAACGACCGCTCGGTCGACGACATCGCGCGCTACTTCCCGGCCCAGCGGCAGGACGAGTGGGACTACCTCAACAAGCCGTTCACCGAGGGAGAGATCCAGCAGAAGGCGCGCAACCTGACCTCGTCGTGGATGCGCCGCCGGCGCGAGGAGGCCCAGCGCCGCGACCTGGAGCAGCTCCTCCGCCACCTGTCCGAGCTGAAGGGGCTCGGCTTCCCCGATCTGCTCCGCTGCCTCAACTACGTCCTCGAGCGGGTGGTGGCGTTCACCGGCGCCGCCGGCGGCTTCCTGGCCACGATGGACAAGGAGCCGCAGTTCCAGGTCGGGGTCGGCTGCCTGGCCGACGAGCAGGCGGCGCGCGACGCGCTCGAGCTGCTGCGCGCGGCCGGCACGCTCGACGGCCTGCTGCTCGACCCGAGCGTCCGGATCCGGGCCGACCTGTTCGTGGTGCCGATCCTGTGCGTGCGGGCCGACCAGGTCGTCGTCTTCCTCCGCTCGGCAGTGCCGCTCGACGACAAGCGCGACCTGGTCCGAATCTTCGCCGAGAACGCGGCCACCGCGGTCGACAACTACCACCTGTTCCACGAGCTGCAGGGGCTCAACACGTCGCTCGAGGAGCGCATCGCCGATCGCACGCGCGACCTGACCGTCTCCAACCGGCGCCTGTCGGACAGCACCGCCGAGCTGCAGGCGATGCTGGAGCAGCTCAAGGACACCCAGCAGCAGCTGGTCCACAGCGAAAAGTTCGCCGTGCTCGGGCAGACCGCAGCGACGGTGGCGCACGAGATCAACAACCCGGCCTCGTTCATCCAGGTCAACCTCGAGGAGCTGGCCGAGCTGGCCGCGATGACCGACGAGCTGTGCCGCCGCCTCGACGCCGGCGACGCGGCCGAGGCGATCCGGGCGTGGCGCACCGAGCGCGGCTTCGACCGCGCGGTCGCCGAGATGGGCGGCATGGTGAGCGAGTGCCAGGCCGGGCTCGGCCGCATCCTGACCATCGTGCGCGACCTGCGCAGCTTCGCCCGCTCGAGCGAGGCGCTGCACGAGGTGGCGGTGGTCGAGCTGGTCGAGCGCGGGCTGCGCATCATGGGCAACGACATCCGCCACCGCTCGCAGGTGCACCTGGACAAGCGCGGCGCGGTCACCGTGCGCGCCAACGAGGGCCGGCTGCTGCAAGTTCTCATCAACCTGGTCAGCAACGCGCTCCACGCGTTCGGCGATCGACCGGCGGCGGACAATCGCCTCGATGTCGCGGTGTGGCGCGACGGGAACGACGCCTGTGTCTCCCTGCGCGACAACGGCTGCGGCATCCCGGAGGCGGTCCGGCCGCGCATCTTCGAGCCGTTCTTCACCACCAAGCCGATCGGCCAGGGCACCGGGCTCGGGCTCGGCATCTGCCGCTCGATCGTCGAGCAGTACGGGGGATCGATCGCGGTGGAGAGCGAGTCCGGGGTGGGCAGCGAGTTCTTGATCCGCCTGCCCGCCGCGGATGGCGGGTAGAGCCGGGCTCCCTTACGGCAACCGAGCAAACCCGAACAGGGCGGCCTCGACGGCGCGCGCCATCTCGCCGGCGCTGGCGAAGCGGCCGGCCGGATCTGGATCGAGGCCCATCATGCAGATCTCCTCGATCTCGCGCGGCACCGCGATGGTGCGCAGGCGCCCGGGCGGGGGCGGCGCCCACTCGCCGGCCACGTACTCCCTGACCAGGGTGCGGACCTCGGTGTCCCCCTCGGCGTCGAACGGCGAGTGCAGCGAGAGGATCTCGTACAGGATCACGCCGAGCGCGAACACGTCGGTGCGGGCGTCGAGGCTCCCGTTCGGATCGATCTGCTCCGGCGCCATGTAGCCGGGGGTTCCGCCGCGGAAGCCGGTCTGGTCGCGGAGGTCGGTGGCCAGCCCCCAGTCGACCACCAGCACCTCGCCGTAGCGGCCGAGCAGGATGTTGGCCGGCTTCAGGTCGCAGTGGATGACGCCGCAGCTGTTGGCGTAGTCGACCGCGCGGCAGACCTGCAGGAAGTCGTTCAAGAGGCGGCCGATCGAGTAGATGGCCAGGGTCTCCGGCTCGCCGGCGGCCAGCTTGATGAGGACGGTCTCCAGGGTCGGTTGGTCCAGGAGCCGCATCACGTAGTAGCGGCCGCCGCGCTCGTCGCTGCCGGCGTCGTAGATGGGGACGATGTTCGGGTGCTCGAGCCGGCCGGTCAGGCGGGCCTCGCGGCGGAGCATCTCCTGCACCAGCGGATCCGAGCTGGCCCCGCGCCGCGCGCACTTGATCGCGATGCGACGGCCGAGCTCGGTGTCGTCGGCCTCGATGACGTCGCCGGTGCCGCCGGTGGCGATGACGCGGATGGCCCGGTAGCGGTTCCCCCCGATCCAGCTGGTCGGGTCCTCGTGGCCGGCCTCGTCCAGCGGACCGGAGCCGCGCGTGGCCGTCATTGCGGGATCTCGAGGATGCCGCGCAACATCAGGCGGCTCAGGTGGCGGAACGCCTCCAGCCTGGCCATGCCGGACACATCGAGCATGTCCTCGAGACAGAGCATCCCGTCGACTCGCGAGAGCAGGAACGCAGCCCGGTGATCCAGCTCCGGGATCGCCGTCATCGGCACCGCCAGCCTCGGCACCGCATCCATGTCGCCCAGGTAGTTGCCGTAGATGTCGTAGAGCAGATCGCGGTTGGAGTGGATGAGCTTCTGCGCGACCGCGCTCTCCGGGTTCTCGTCGAGCGCCAGGTCGAGCGCCACCACCGCGCTCGGGTAGCGCCCCTCGCGGTTCTCGCGCTCGGCTCGCTCGATGAGCCAGCCGACCCGCTCTCGCACGTGGTCGTCGCCGGCCAGCTCGGTCCCGGCCATGGCGGCGTCGAGCTCGGCCATGAGCTCCGAGGACACCAGCTCGATCGACACCGCGCTGTGCGCGACCGGCGGCCGCCCCTGCAGCTCCTTGGTCAGCCGCTCGCCGTCGGTCTCGGTCGCCGCCGGTCGCTTGCCCCGCGCCAGGGTGGGCGCGCCCTCGAGCAGGTTGGTATTCCGCAGGCGGGGGCGGAGGCCGGGCGGCGCCTCGTCGCCGAACAGCAGCGCGTCGGCGTCGGCCGGCAGCGGCGGCGCGCTCGACTCGGCCGACCGGCGGCTCCGGCGGGCGGCGCGACCGCGACCGACCGCGCGAAACGCCGCCGCCACGCGCCGCTCGGAGGTGCGCTCGTCCTCGTCGACATCGTCGCCGCTGTAGAGGTCCTCGATCTCGTCGGTGGGCAGGTTCTCGTCCGGTTCGAGATCCTCGCCCTGCAGGTCGTCGGTGGCGCCGAGATCGTCGTCGGGCGGAAGCTCCTCGGCGGCGAGGTCCTCGGCCGGGGCCAGATCCTCGTCCGGGTAGCCCCCGTAGAGGTCACCGGCCCGCGCCAGGTCATCGCCGGCGGATGGATCGCTCTCCCCGGTCAGCGTGTCGGCCATCGTCATGGGATCGAACGTCGGGACGGTCGGCACGACCGGCGGCGGGATGGTCGGCGCCTGGTCCATGTTCCCGCCCGAGCGCGGCGGCACCTCACCGGCCGCCGTCCCGTCGTCGCCCGACCCCGCCTCGCCCCCCTCGACGGCGTCGCCGACCGCGGTCATCCCGCGCGACGGTCGGCGGAACGTGACCCGCACCTCGCGCAGCTCGTCATCACCCGCCTCCGCCCGCGCCGAGCCCGCCACCACCGGCGTGCCATCGGCCCAGGCCTCCTCTTCGGCCCGGGCCTCCTCGTCCGACAGCGTGGAGCGCGGCGCGGCGAAGTCGCTGAGGTCGAGCTGGCTCGACGGCCCGGCCGCGCGCGATCCGGCCGCGTTCGGCCGGCCGGCCGCCGCGCGCTTCTTGCGCAGCTCGATCGGCTCGTGCGGACCGCTCCCCTCGGCGGTCAGATCGGGCTGCGAGTCCGGCCGCAAGCGCGTCGCCGGCAAGGTGATCTCGCCGGTGCCCGGTTCGCGGCCATCGCCGTGGTCGTCTTCGTCGGCGTCGTCGCCGTCGCCGCGGCCGTCGCTGCGGCCGTCGCTGCCAGACGGCGGGTCGCTCTCGTCGTCGATGAGCCGGACGGTGATCCGCGCCCCGCTCGCGGACGCGGCCGACCGGGCGGTCTCCAGCGGGCCGAGCCGGTCATCGTCCGGCGCGTCCGCGCCGGGCTCGGCGTGCGCGCCGGCCGCGTCGGCGTCCGCGCCGACCTCGACGACCGCGTCGACCCCTTCATCCGCGCCGTCGGCTTCATCCGCGCCGGCGTCATCCGCTCCGTCGCCCTCATCCGCGCCGTCGGCGCCCAGCGGCCCTTCGTCCTCGTCGTCCGGGCCCAGGTCGTCAGTCACGCTGCCGATCGCGATCTCGTCGAGGTCGTCGAGGCAGCGCGGGTCGAGCGCCATCTCGATGGTGTCGTTGCTGCGACCGGGGCCCGGCCACGACTCGTCCCCCGTCCACAGCTCGTCGAGCTCGCGCGCCACCTGCCGCGCCAGCCACGGCCGCTGCCGCGCGCTGAGCTTGCCGCCGGGGGCGCCGGTTCCACCGCGGACACTCGGAGCACCCGGCTCCATCCCGTCATCGTCGCCGTCCCCGAGGTCGACGTCGCCATCGTCCGCGTGGCCCCGATCCGCCTCCGCGCCGGCCTCATCCCCCGCCGCGCGCGCCTTGTCGGTCGCGGGCTGGGCCTCGAAGACCATCGACTCGTACGGCTCGACGTCCGACGGATCGTCCGCCTCGATCTCGATCGCCGGGCCCGCCGCCGAGGTCCGCCGCTCTCGCGCCGCGCGGAACGTCTCGTTGAGGACGTCGTAGTGGTCTTCGACGTACGCCACGTAGTCGCGCCCGCGCCGGTTGCCCCGGTCGATCTCGAGCGCCCGCCGCCACTCGACCAGCGCTCCGTCGAGGTCCCCGCTGGCGTAGAGCCGCAGCCCGCGCTCGATCACCTCGTCGGCGCGCCGGACGCTCGTCGAGCCCGCGCTCGGGCCTTGCCCGCCGCCATCGCCCCTACCGCCGGGCATGTGACTCTTGGATCCGTCGCCCACTACGACTCTCTCGCCGACTGTCTCGCGGACACCTGGTCTGGCCCGCTACCCCACGCGCGTCTTGGAGACCACGCCGCGGAACATGTTCAACGTCCGGGTCAGGGACTCGGTCGAGTCCTGCAGCATGCGGAGGTCCTTGGCCGCGATCGCCTGTCGGGCCCTCTCACACACCGCCCGCGCCTTCTTGATCGCGTCCTGGCCGAAGTCCGACCCGCTGATGATCTCGGAGACCTGCGCGAACAGGCCCTCGATCTCCTCCAGCATCCGCTCGGCCCCGTGCCGGTGCTTCTCGAACTCCTGGTTCGAGCGGACCTCGACCATGTAGTCCTTGTTCGCGTCGATCATGTCGCGGATCTCGTCCTCGGTGAGGCCGCTGGTCGCGGTGACCGTGATCGACTGCTCCAGCCCGGTCTCGAGATCCTTGGCCTTCACGCTGACGATGCCGTCGGCGCTGATCGTGAAGGTGACCTCGACCTCCACCTCGCCGCGCGCCGCGCGCCGCAACCCGGTCAGGATGAACTCACCGAGCAGCTCGTTCTCCTCGGCCCGGTCGCTCTCACCCTGGAGGACCAGGATCTTGACCGACGTCTGGCTGTCCTTGACCGTGGTGAACACGTGCGACTTCGAGGTCGGCACCGTCGTGTTCTGATCGATCAGGCGGTGGAAGTAACCGCCCACGATCATGATGCCGAGCGAGTGCGGGGTGACGTCGAGCAGGAGCACGTCGCTGCGCTCGTCGAGCAGCGCCGCCCCCTGGATGGCCGCGCCCAGCGCCACCACCTCGTCCGGATGCACGCCCTTGCACGGCTCCAGGCGGAAGAACTCGGCCACCGCCTCCTGCACCCGCGGCATGCGGGTCATCCCGCCGACCAGGATCACGTCCTCGATCTCGTCCTTGTTGATCTCGGCCTCGTCGAGGGTGCGGTGGCAGATCTCGATGGTGCGCTCGATGAGATCGTTGGTCAGCTCCTCCAGCTTGGCCCGCGACAGCGACGTCTGTAGATGCAGCGCCTCGTTGCGCCCGGTCGAGATGATGAACGGCAGGTTGATCTCGGTCTCCCGCACCGTCGACAGCTCGCACTTGGCCTTCTCGGACACGTCCTTCAGCCGCTGGAGCGCCATCTTGTCCTTGCGGAGGTCGACCTTGTGCTCCTTCTGGAACCCGAACACCAGCCAGTCGATGACCCGCTTGTCGAAGTCCTCGCCGCCCAGGAACGTGTCGCCGGCGGTCGAGATGACCTCGAACACGCCGTTGCCGATCTCGAGCAGCGAGATGTCGAAGGTGCCGCCGCCCAGGTCGTAGACCGCGACCTTGCGCTCCATGTCGCGCCCGAACCCGTAGGTCAGCGCCGCCGCGGTCGGCTCGTTGATGATGCGGATGACGTCCAGCCCGGCCACCCGGCCGGCGTCCTTGGTCGCCTGGCGCTGGCCGTCGTTGAAGTAGGCCGGCACCGTGACCACCGCCTTGGTCACCTCCTCGCCCAGGTACTCCTCGCTGATGATCTTCATCTCCTGGAGCACGTAGGCCGAGATCTCCGGGATCGAGAACACCTGGTCGCGCAGCATCACGCGGACGTCGTTGTGCGGCCCCTCGACGATCCGGTACGGCATCGTCTCGATCGACGAGCGCACCGCGGCCGAGCCCCACTTGCGCCCGATCAGGCGCTTGGCCGCGTAGACCGTGTTCTCGGCGTTGGTGATCGCCTGGCGCTTGGCGATGTGGCCGACCAGCCGCTTGCCGTTCTCGGCGATCGCCACCATCGACGGGGTGGTCTTGTAACCCCCGCGGTTCGGGATCACCACCGGCGTGCCGTCCTCGACGATCGCGACGCACGAGTTGGTGGTGCCCAGATCGATACCGATGACTCGATTACTCATCGGGTGATTTCCTTCGCGATGTTCGGGTTGGTAGGCACGATCTGGGCTCAGCCGTCGGTCCCGGCCGAGGGGGCGCGGGCGCGCGCGGCGCGCACGGCGGCTAGATCACCCTCGAGCTCGCGGACCAGGGCGTCGCTGGTCGACGGAAGCTCGAGGGCGCGGACCAGGACCTGCTCGGCGTCGTCCAGGCGGTCGGACGCGCGCAGCACGTCCGACATCAGCCGGGCGTACGAGGCGTCGTCCGAGCGCAGGCCGAACGCCTTTTCGGCGTAGAGCTGCGCCTCCTTGAGCTGGCCGAAGCCGAGCGCGCACTTGGCCGCGCGGCGCAGGTAGCGCGGCTGCGGGTCCAGCTGGATGGCGGCGCGGAACAGGCGCACCGCGCCGGCCAGATCGCCGGCCACCTCGCGATCGCACGCGCGCGCGAACAGATCGCTGCCGCGCTGCGAGCCGCGCCCGGCCGGCTGGTTCGTGATCCGGCTGCCCGCGATCGGCCCGGTCCCGTCCGGAGGCGCCGCTGCGGTGGGCACCCGACTGCCGGTGTCGCGCGGCATCCCACCGACGGCCAGCGCCGCGAGGTGCGCGGCCCGCCGGTGGTCGTCGGACAGCTCCTCGAACGCGAGCGTGGCGTTCTCGAAGATGATGTTGAGCAGCGGCGCGAACGTGCCCAGGTTCTGCTTGTAGTGCCGGTCGGGGTGGAACTCTTTCGACAGGCGATAGTAAGCCCGCTTGAGCTCGCGCTTGTCGGCGCTGCGCGACACGCCAAGAAGGGCGAAATGATCGCTCCCCGCCACCAGCCGCATCATGTGGATGATACGCCGTTTCTCGGACTCCTGGAGGGCGACCTCCTCGGCCAGGATCCGCGCCTCCTCCTCGGACAGCTCGCCGAGCTCGATCGGCCCGCGGTCATCCGGCATCTCCTCGGCGCTGGCGGGTGCACGCGGCTGCGCCGGCCTCGGGGTCGCCGCCGCTCTGGCCTCCGCGGCGAGGCCGGCGGTGGCCACCGCGTCGGGATCTTCACCGGGCAGGAGCACGGCCCCGCTCCGGCGCAGCTTGCGCAGGATCCCGATCGACTTCTCGATGCCGAGCCCGACCATGAGGATGATCTCGCGGAGCGAAGTGCGGCCATCGAGACGGCTCCAGACGAAGTAGTCCTCGGTCGTGAAGCCCGGCCCTGGCGAAAACTTCGGATTCTGCCGCGCCGCCAGCTGCGAACTCCCGAGGTCCGGGATCTCCTGAGGGATCACGCTCACTACGCCATGCCCCCGACGCCCCCCGACGGCGACGACAACCGCGGAATCGAGCCTATCACGGCGACAGGGGCGTGGCCGCCCCGAGGAACAGCTCGAGCACGGCTTTTTGCACGTGCAGGCGGTTCTCGGCCTGCTGCCACACCGCCGATTGCGGCCCGTCGAGCACCCCGGCCGAGATCTCCTCGCCGCGGTGCGCGGGCAGGCAATGGAGCGCGATCGCGCGGCGCGAGGCGCGCTCAAGCAGCCGCTCGTCCACGGAATACCCCGCGAATGCCACGCGCCGGGCCGCGGTCTCGGCCTCCTGTCCCATGGAAGCCCACACGTCGGTGGAGATGACGTCCGCGCCAGCGGCTGCCTCCGCCGGATCGCGCACCAGGCGGATCGACCCGCGACCGCTTCGGTCGACCGCGGCGCGGGCCGTGGCCAGGATCTCGGCGTCCGGCTCGAAGCCGACCGGGCAGGCCAGCACGAGGTCGAGGCCCAGCAGCGCCGCCGCGTTGCACCAGGAGTTGGCCATGTTGTTGCCGTCGCCGATCCAGGCGTAGCGCGCCCCGCTCACCTGGCCGAGGCGCTCCCACACGGTGAACAGATCGGCGAGCAGCTGGCACGGGTGGAAGCGATCGGTCAGCCCGTTCACCACCGGGACCGGCGAGTGGCGGGCCAGCGTCTCGGCCCGGTGCTGGCCGAAGGTGCGGATCACGATGCCGTGGCAGTAGCCGCCCAGCACACGGGCGGTGTCCTGGATCGGCTCGCCGCGCGCGATCTGCGAGCCCTCGGCCGACAGGAACACCGCGTGGCCGCCCAGCTCGAACATGCCGACCTCGAACGAGACGCGCGTGCGGGTCGACGCCTTTTCGAACACCATGCCGAGCACCTTGCCGCGCAGGGTCGCCTCGACCTCGCCGCGACGGCGCCGCTCCTTGAGCTCGGCGGCGCGCGCGAACAGCTGCGCCACCTCGGCCTCGGCGAGATCCAGCAGCGACAGAAAATCGCGCTTGGCGGCGCCGGTGGACATCGTCAGCGCTCGCGGAGGATCTCGTCGAGGACCGACACCGCCTCGTCGAGGTGACGGGCACGCACGATCAGCGCCGGGGCGAACCGGATCACGTTGGCTCCGGCCACCGACAGCAGCACGCGTCGCTCGCGGCAGGCGGCCACCACCGGCGCCGCCGACGCCTTGAGCGGCAACCCGCGCAGGAGGCCGCGCCCGCGCGGCGCCTCGCACAGGCGGGGATGGCGCTGGGCCAGCCGCTCGAGCTCGCGCTGCAGGTAGTCGCCGGCCTGCACGCAGTTGTCGAGCAGGCCCTCGACCTCGATGGTCTCGAGCACGCAGCGGGCCGCCGCGCAGGCCAGCGGGTTGCCGCCGAACGTCGACGCGTGCGGCACCGCGTCGCCCTCGACGTAGGTCAGCCCGCGCGCCGCGCTCTCGGTGCAGGCCAGCGCGCCGATCGGCACGCCCCCGCCCAGCGCCTTGGCCAGGGTCATGACGTCCGGCGTGACCCCCTCCCACTCGTGCCCGAACCAGCGCCCGGTCCGCCCGATCCCCGTCTGCACCTCGTCGAAGATGAGCAGCGTGCCGGTCCTGTCGCACAGCTCGCGCAGCTCGGCCATGTACCCGGCCGGCGGCACCACGATGCCGCCCTCGGCCTGGATCGGCTCGACCAGGAAGCAGCACGCCTGGCGCTTGTCGAGCACGGCGCGGGCCGCGTCGATGTCGCCGAACGGGACCAGCATGACCGGCTCGACCAGCGGCCCGAAGTTGGCCCGGTACTTCTCCTGCCCGGTCACCGCCAGGGTGGCGAAGGTGCGGCCGTGGAACGAGCCGTGGGTGGCGACCAGGAGGGTCCGCTCCGGCGCGCCCATCACGACGCTCTGGTAGCGGCGGGCCAGCTTGAGCGCCGCCTCGTTCGCCTCACCGCCCGAGTTGCAGAAGTAGACCCGGTCGGCGAACGAGCGCTCGACGATGGCCGACGCGGCCAGGATCTGCTGCTCGTTGTAATAGAGGTTGGAGGTGTGAAGGACCCGACCAGCCTGCTCCGCGATGACCCGGGTCAGCGCCGGGTGGGCGTGGCCGAGCGCGCACACCGCGATGCCGGAGGTCATGTCGAGGAAGCGCGTGCCGTCGGCGTCGAACAGCTCGACGCCCTCGCCGCGGGTGAAGACCACCGGCTGCTGCCGGTAGTTGCGCAGGAGCGTCGCCTCTCCCTGGGCGATGAGCTCTGCGTTGCGACTGTCGTCGATCTCGTTCTTTTCGCTGCGGGTCATCCTGTCTCGCTCTCCGACTTGACGAACTGGGTACCGACGCCGGCCCGGGTGAAGATCTCGAGCAAGAGGGCGTGCTCGAGCCGACCGTCGATGATGTGGACCTTGCGCACGCCGCGCTCGACCGCGCCGAGCGCGTTCTCGAGCTTCGGGATCATGCCGCCCGAGACCGCGCCGGAGGCGCGCAGGCGGCGCGCGTCGCCGGTGGTGAGCGACGGGATGAGCGAGCCGGCGCCGTCCTTGACCCCCTCGGTGTCGGTCAACAGCACCAGCTTCTCGGCGCCGAGCGCGACCGCGAGGGCGGCGGCGAACGGGTCGGCGTTGACGTTGAGGGTCTGCCCGTCGGCGTCGACCGCGAGCGGCGCGACGATCGGGATGAACCCGGGCAGCAGCCGATCGATGATGGCGCGGTCGATCGCGGCGACCTCGCCGACCAGCCCGAGGCCCACCGGGTCACCCCCGTCGCGGCCGGGAGTCGGCGTCAGCCGGACCGCGCGGGCCAGGCCGCCGTCCTTTCCGGTCAGGCCGACCGCGCGGCCGCCGAGCATCTGGACCAGGCGGACCAGCTCCTTGTTGAGCGAGCCGCCCAGCACCATCTCGACCACCTCGAGGGTCGCGGCGTCGGTCACCCGGATCCCGTCGACGAACCGGGCCGGCAGCCCGAGCCGCTCCAGCATGGCCGAGACCTGCACCCCGCCGCCGTGGACCACCACCATCTGCAGCCCCACCCAGTGGAGCAGGACCAGGTCCTCGGCGAATCGCCGGCGCAGCGCCTGATCGTCGAGCGCGGCGCCGCCGATCTTCACCACCACCGTCTTGCCGCGGAACTCCTTGATGTAGGGCAGCGCCTCCACCAGGACCCGGGCCTTGTCGATGACCTCGCGCAACCCGCGCCAGCATAGCTCATCTGGATCACCATCTCGCGCGGCCGCGGCGGCCGTGGGCGGCGTTCGCTCGTGTGCGTCGACATCGCATTGGCCGAGCGGGCCGGTTCGCGTCAAGATCCGTGGCCGTCCGTGCGCGAAAGGTCCTGTCCGAATGTCGCTGGTGGTCTACTCGGTGCTCGTGGATTCGAACTAGGATGCGCCCGATGTGGTCCAGGGCACGGCGCACCGGCGTCGCGATGGCGGCGCTCGCCGCCGCGGTGGCTGTTTTCGGCCGCGCGCCCGACGCCCACGCCCGCCCTCGCAAGGCCTACTGGATGGTGTCGTTCCTCGGCGGCGCGCTCCTGCCGCTCGGCGAGACCGCCGACGAGCGCGAGCTCGGGCTCGGCGTCGGCATGCGGGTCGGCTACACCACCAGGATCGGCCTGGGCGTGGCGCTGACCGCGCAGTACTCGCCGCTGCCGGTGACGGAGTCGGACGACCCCACCGCCGACGACGTGGTCGACAACAACTTCGTCTCCGCCGCCCTGGTGCCGCGCTACACCCTCGGTCGCGGCGCGCTTCGCCTGTCGATCGGGGCCGGCGGCGGCGTGATGCTGGAGCGGACCACCTCGCGCCCGGCCGGCGACGACATGGCGGAGACCAACACCGTCTCGGTGTTCGCCGCCTCCGGGGTGGGTGAGCTGGGCCTCGAGACCTACCTGTGGGATTCGGGCGGCCTCGTCTTGACCGGCAGCTACCTCCGATCGTTCGGCGAGCGCGAGTCCGAGATCGCCTCGGTTCTCGGCGGCCTCGTGTTCACATTCCGCTGAGCGGAGGCCGCGAGGCGAATTAGCGGGAAAATCGGTTGGAGGGTGTCCTCCCGCCGACCATTATTGCGGTGGATCCGTGGTCCCCCCACCCTCGCATCCCGCGCCGGCTGGACAGGAAGATCCGGAAATTACTGATATTTCCGATCTCCCGGATCTGCCCGACCAGCTCGCCCAGCTGCACGAGGCGATCGCCGCGCGCGACGACCTCATCCGCCTCATCGGCCACGAGCTGCGCAACCCGCTCTCGCCGGTCTACCTGCAGGCCTGCCACCTCATGTCCGAGGTGCAGAAGAAGGGCGAGGACGGCGCGCTGGAGGCCCGGTGGCTGTCCCCGCGGCTCGACCGGCTCATGCGCGGCCTCGAGCGCCTGCTCGATCGCCTGAACCGGCTCATGGATGTGGCCGCGCTCCAGTCTCACGGCGAGATCGCCCTGGTCGAGGACGACGTCGACCTCGTCGCGGTGGTGGCCGACGCGGTCCACGCCTCGGCGGGTGAGGCGGCGGCGGCCGGGGCCGAGATCCGCCTCGGCTTGCCCGACCAGGTGATCGGGCGCTGGGATCGGATCCGGCTCGAGCAGATCACCGGCAGCCTCCTGTCCAACGCCATCCGCTACGGTGGAGGCGCGCCGATCGACATCGGCATCGCAGCGAGCCAGGACACCGCGGTCCTGACCGTGCGCGATCACGGGCCGGGGATCGCGCCGGAGCTGCACGGGCGGATCTTCGATCGCTTCGACCAGGTGAGCCCGCGCCCGAAGCACGGCGGGTTCGGCCTCGGGCTGTGGATGGTGCGGCGGCTGTGCGGCGCGATGAACGGCTCGGTCGCGCTCGACGGCAGCACCGGGCAGGGGGCTGCGTTCGTGGTCACCCTGCCCCGTGGTACTACCGCCGCGAATGAGTGATGAACCGGCAGTGCCCGCTCGGGTCCCGATGGGGATACCGGGTCTGGACCCGATCCTCGAGGGCGGCCTCCTCCGCGGCGGCGTCTACTTCGTCCAGGGACCGCCAGGCGGCGGCAAGACCATCCTCGGCAACCAGGCCTGCTTCGCGCACGCCGCTTCGGGCGGCCAGGCGGTCTACATCACGCTCCTGGCCGAGTCACACGTGAGGATGCTGGCCCACATGCGCCGGATGAGCTTCTTCCGCCCGGAGATGGTGCCGGAGCGGGTCTACTACCTGAGCGCGTTCCGCGTGCTCGAGGGCGAGGGGCTGGCCGGGCTCCTGACCTGTCTGCGCAAGGCGATCACCTCGCGCGCGGCGACGCTGCTGGTCCTCGACGGGCTGCTGTCGGCCGAGGAGGCGTCGGCGTCGCCGGTCGACTACCGCAAGTTCATCCACGAGCTGCAGATCATCGCGTCCATGGTCGGCTGCACCGTCCTGCTCCTGGCCAGCACCGAGCGGCAGCAGGCGTTCCAGCCCGAGCACACCATGGTGGACGGCATCATCGAGCTGGGCGACGAGCTGACCCGGCTGCGCTCGATCCGCTACCTCATCGTGCGCAAGCTGCGCGGCGCCGCCCCGGTGCGCGGCCGCCACACCGTCGAGATCACCGACGACGGCATCCAGGTCCGCCCGCGCTTCGAGACCCGCGCCACCGACGCGCTCCACGCCGACGGCGAGCCGGCCCTGCGCGAGGGGCGCAAGGGGTTCGGGATCGCCGAGCTCGACGGGATGATCGCGGGCGGGCTGCCGATCGATTCGATGACCATGGTGCTCGGCCCGACCGGGGTCGGCAAGACCACGCTCGGCATGCAGTTCCTGGTCGAGGGAGCGCGCCGCGGCGAGCCGGGCCTCTACTTCGGCTTCTTCGAGCAGCCGCGCGCGCTCATCGGCAAGAGCGCCCGGATCGGCCTCGGCCTCGAGCGCGCTCACCAGCAGGGCCTGGTCGAGATCGTCTGGCGGCGCCCGATCGAGGGGATCATCGACGTCCTCGGCCAGGATCTGCTCGATGCGGTGCGGCGGAGCCGGGCCGAGCGCCTCTTCCTCGACGGCATGCAGGGGATCGAGGTCTCGGTCGATCCTCCGGATCGCATGCGCGAGGTGTTCTCCGCGCTGGCCGACGAACTGGCCCGCGAGGGGGTCACGACCATCTACAGCATGGAGACCGCCGACCTGTTCGGCCCACGCATCGAGGTGCCCCAGCGCGGGCTGTCGGCCATCACCCACAACGTCGTGCTGATGCGCCACGTGGAGCTGGACGCGCGGCTGTACCGGCTGCTCTCGATCCTGAAGGTGCGCGACAGCGAGCACGACAACCGGATGCGCGAGTTCCGCATCACCAGCCGCGGCATCGAGATGGCCGACACCTTCGAAGCGGCGCGCGAGCTCCTCTCGGGCACCGCGCACACCGCGCGCGCCGCCGCGCCGCGCGCCCCCAGCCGCCGCAAGGCCCCGGCCCGGCCGAGGTCGCGGCCCAAGACCCGACCACGGAAGAGATGAGCGGGCGAGTCCTCATCGTCGATGACGAGTTCGGGCTCGCCGAGGTCGTCGCGGAGATGCTGTCGGAGCGGGGTCACGACGTGGACATCGCGATCAACGGCGAGTCCGCGCTCGCCCGGATGGCCGAGGCGAGGCCGGATCTGGTCCTGACCGACGTCATGATGCCGATCATGGACGGCCCCGCCCTGCTCGGCCGGATGCGCGCCGATCCCGAGCTCGCCACCATCCCGGTCATCCTGATGACGGCGATCCCGCGCTCGATCCCGGCCAGCGTCACCGGCATGCATCAGGGACTGCTGGTGAAGCCGTTCACGCCGGCCCAGCTGTTCGCCGCGATCGCGGCGCTGCTGGACGTGGGTTGATGTAGGACGGACGAGCGAGGCGGTCCGCCTTGCCTGGCGGTGTGGCGTGGCCTACACACCACTCTCGGCAGGGGAGTCGGTGGGGAGTATCATTCGCCCGATGGAGGTGCCGGGCGTTGTTGGGCTTACGCGGATCGGCGCCGGCGGTTTCGCCGAGGTCTACCGCGGAGTGCTCGGCGAGACCGGCGATCCGGTCGCGGTCAAGGTGTTCGCCCCGGGCACCGAGCAGCGCGTCGATCGCGAGGCCGCCGCGCTGACCGAGGTCGGCGCTCCGCTGGTCCCGCGGCTCTACCGGCGCACCTTCACCCCGGATGGGCGACCCGTTCTCATCATGGAACTTGTTTCCGGGACCACACTCGGCGCGGCCAGTGTCACTCGCGCGAGCCAGGAGGAGAAGCTCGACGCGCTCTGGCGCTCCGCGGTGACGGTCGACCGGCTGCACGACACCGGCTGGATGCACCGCGACCTCAAGCCCGACCACGTCGTCCTCCGCAACCAGCGCGTCACCTTGCTCGACCTCGGCGCGGCGCTCCGCTGCAGCGAGGCCGCGGCGCACGTGGTCGAGGAGCCGGGCGTGGATCCGATGGCGCTGACCGCGGACGGCGCGGCGCTCGGCACGCCGCGCTACATGGCCCCGGAGCAGTGCACCGGCCTGCGCGCCATCGGGCCGGCCGCCGACATCTACTCGCTCGGGGTGATCGCGTTCGAGCTGCTCGCCGCGCGGCCGCCGTTCGTCGGCGAGCCGGCGGTGATCCGCAGCGCGCACATGGCGACCCAGCCGCCCCGCCTGTCGTCGCTGGTCGACGTGCCGCGCGCCGCCGACGAGGTGATGATGCGCTGCCTGGCCAAGGATCCGGCCCTGCGCCACGGCCGCGCCACCGAGTTCGCCGCCGCGCTGACCGCGGCGCTGGCCCAGGGCTCGGACGAGCGCCCGCTGGCGCTTCCGGCCGACTCGAGCCCGCGCCGGATGGCGCTGCTCGCGGTGCGCTCGCGCCGGTCGGTGGTCGACTTCGACCGCGCGCTCGGCCCGCGCGCCATCCTGGCCCGCGCCCAGGGCGACCGGCTCGTCATCGCGCTGCCGGCGCCCGGCCCGACCTCGACCGCGGTCCTGTCCGCGCTGCGCCTGGCCGATCGCCTGCGCGCGGCCCTCGAGGTCGAGGACGCGGTGGTCCACGTGGCGGAGCTGCGGGTCCGCCGGCGCGGCACGCGCCTGGCCTTCGCCGGTCCGGCGCTCGACGACCTCGGCTGGGCCGATCGCCCGCGAGCCGGGCTGGGCTCGCGCGGATCGCTGACCCCGGACGCGGCCGGCGAGCTCGACGCGACCACGCTGGCGATCGTGACCGGCTCGTCGGGCGCGCCGACCACCACGCGCGAGCCGACCCTGGTCGGGCGGAGCCAGGCGCTGGCCGAGGTGGCCAGCGACGCCGCGCGCGGGGCGGGCCTGGTCACCGTGCTCGGCGGGGCCGGCATCGGCAAGACTCGCTTCCTGGCCGAGCTGGCCCGCGAGCTCGACCGGCGCGGGATCGGGCCGGTCGCGCTGGTGTCGGCCCGCGATCTCGCGATCGCGCGCAACGTCCCCCTCGCCGCCGCCCTGGCCGGTGACGGACCGCCACCCGCGGTGATCCTGGTCGACGACGCCCACGTGGCCGACAGCGCCGCGCTCGACGCGATCGAGCTGGCGAGCCTCGATCGGCCGGCGGCGTGGGTGTGCGTCGCGGCGATGCCGGAGCTGGTGAGCAAGCGGCCGGCCTGGGACGCGCGCGCGCTGCGCGCCGGGCGGTGGACCCTCGACCCGCTCGGGCCGGACGACGCGGCCAGCGTCCTGCACGAGCTGCTCGCCGCCGAGTTCATGCCGGACGCGGTGATGGAGCGCCTGGTCGAGGCCTCCGCGGGCGTGCCGCTCCACCTGGTCGAGCTGGCCCTGACGCTCCACCAGTCGGGCGCGCTGCGCTCGCGCCCCGGCACCGACGGAATCTACGTCGCGGCCGACCACCTGGTCCATCTCTCCTCCACGCCGCTCGGCGAGCGCATGGCCGAGCGCGCGCTGTCGGAGATGCCGCCGTCGAGCGTGCTGTTCGCGCGCCTGTGCGCGGTGCTGGGCGACGACGTCGAGCTGGTCGAGGTCGAGACCGCGCAGCGCGCCGCCGGCGGCGACGAGTGGGTGGACGCCGGGGTCGGTCTGCACCGGCTTTGCGCGGCCGGCGTCCTGACCCAGGTCGGCCCGACCCGCTGGCGCTTCGAGCACCGCATGCTGCGCCAGGGCGTCCTGACCGGCACGCCGGCCGGCGAGCGAGAGATGCTCCACCGCGCCGCGCTCGCGGTCGAGGAGGAGCGCCCCGAGCCGCGCTTCGATCGACTGGCCGAGCACGCCAGCGCGATCGGCGACCGCGAGCGAGCCTGGCGCGCCTACCACGCCCTGGCCACCGCGAGCGCCGAGGCCGGCGACTTCATCGAGGCCGAGCTGGCCTGGACCTCGGCGCTCGGCCACCTCCCGCCCAGCGACCCGCGCCGCGAGCAGGCCCTGGTCGGACGCGGCCACGCCCGACAGAAGCTGCAGGGCTTCGACGAGTCGCTGGTCGATCTCGGATCCGCGCTGGAGCTGGCGCTGTCGCGCGGCGACTTGCGGGCGGCGGCCAACATTCGTCTCGACGAGGCGACGGTGCACGACTGGCGGATGCAGTGGGAGGAGTCGCGCGCCGCGGCTGTCGCCGCCGAGCAGCTGGCCTCGTCGGAGGAGGATCCGGTCCTCGCCGCCCGCGTCGAGCTCGCCCTCGGCCGCTCGGCCTGCCGCATGGAGCAGGTGGTCCCGGCGATCGAGGCCCTGACCGGGGTCGCAGATTCGACCGGGGCCGACGACGAGACTCGCACGATCGCGCTGGTCATGCTCGCGCCGCTCCTGGTCTACGCCGACCGCAACGCCGACGCGGAGGAGCGATTCCAGCAGGTCATCTCGCTCTGCCGGACCAGGGGCGACGACTTCCATCTGGCGGCGGCCCTGCTCAATCGCTCGATGCTCTGGTTTCGACTGGACCGGCTCGACGAGACGGAGGCCGATCTCCGGCGCTCCATCGAGGTCGCGCGCCGCCACGGCGCCTCTCAGCTGGAGCGCTATGCCAACATCAACCTGGCCGAAACGCTCTACTGGGAGGGCCGGCCAGCCGAGGCGCTGGTCCTGGCTGAACGAGCCCTGTCGCTGCAGTCCCGCTTCTCGGGCAGCGACGACATGAGTGACGACGCGCTGCTGGTCGCGCGAATCCAGCTGTCGGGCGGCGATCGCGACGGCGCGACGCGAGCTCGGGCTCGCGCCGGCGCGCCGGAGACGCCAAAGCAGCAGGCCCTGGCCCGGATGGTCGATCTCGTGCTCGCGCGCGCCCCCGCGGCGGAGTGGGACGAGGTCGATCGCGGCACCCCGACCATCTATGCCGAGCTCGGCATCGAGTTCGCCCTCTGGGCGACGCGCTCGGCTCTCGAGGGGGGGGACCGGGACGGCGCTCGCGCATGGCTGAAGCGCGCCCGCGAACGTGCCGGCGATCGTCGCGCGTGGCAGGGGCAGATATCCGACCTGACCACGCATGTAGGCGGAACTTGAGTGGATCCGGAGACCACTGACCCCAGCCCCACTTGTCGACTCCTGGTCGACAGAAACCGTGCAACCCCGCGGGTGTGACCACTGGGACAACCGGCTCACCGTTTGCTTCATTACGCTGTGTGAGAACCTCAAATCGGGAGTGGAAGATGACTGGCCGCGCCGCCCTCGCGCTCACCCTGGCTCTGACCGGTTGCTTTGCCGACATCGGAGCCGACGAAGATCTCACCGACACCGGCTTCATCTCGCCGCTAAATCCCCACGTCATCGCGAACGGGATGCAGCTGTCGCACATCCTCGGCAACGGGATCATGGCGACCGACGCCGGGATGGAGGCGCTGCGCCAGAACTCGCTGAGCAACGAGTCGTTCGACCCGGCCCTGGGCCCGCCGGAGCTGGCCGGTCTCCTTCCCAGCGCGGAGAACCAGGTCTTCATCCGGCACCTGGTCGAGTGCGCGCTCGATCCCACCATGTCGGTCACGTTCCAGGGCATCAAGTACCAGGGCGCGGCGGGGCTGGCTCCCCGGTGGAACAAGGACAAGCCGACCCAGGAGGACCTGGAGGCAGTGTCCGGCTGCATCATCGCCCTCAACAACAGCATCGGGCTCAGCGTCATCCTGTCGCTGCGCGGGATGACCGTCGCCGGCGATCCCCTCTCGATCGACGGCCTGGTCAGGTCCTTCGCCTACGGACCTCAGGTGACCGCCACGCCGCTGCCCAGCTTCTTCGCCAGCTGCAGCCCGTTCGAGACCGGCGCCGGGCGCAACTGCGGCTGGCTCGAGGACCAGGCGTTCGTCGGGACGTGCACCAAGGGCCACACCGTTCACGTCGGCGCCGGCGCCCGCGTGGGTGACTGCGGCAGCCCGCTCGGCTTCTCGAACGGCAACACGGTGCTGCGCGCCTGCAAGGGCCTCCGGGGCTGTGACGTGGGAAGCGCCGACCACCTGAAGTCGGCCGACAACACCTGCGGGACGGCGCCGGCGGTGAAGTTCACCTGCCCGGCCGACGGCACCTTCAACGTCATGCTGGCCGGGGTCAAGCAGGGGACGCCCTTCTCCGGCGAGATGGAGGCCGACTCCGACGCGGCGTTCGAGTTCCCGACCAAGGCCCCCACCGTGTTCCCGTACATCGAGGGCGCCTTCTACGGCGACATCACCGACCCGAAGAAGCGCAACCCGAACGTGCGGGTGGTGCTCGAGGGCGGCAGGAACGGGCCGGTGATCGTGGTCGGCAAGGGCGACAAGAAGCACACCGGGCTGGGCGATCCGGTCGTGTTCCCGTTCGACGGCGCGTTTGGATGCTTCGACCCGGCCTGGTCGGACATCGACGCGTACGCGACCGGCCGCTTCTGCGTGACGGTCTCGGTCCAGCCCGAAGGCGGCGGCGCCTTCCAGCCGCAGAAGTTCTGCCTGGCCCAGAACGTGGGCCCCTGCAACGTGGTCCCGGTCGATGACCCGAACAACGTCTGCCAGAGGCTGGATCAGGATCCCGTGCAGGGCGACTTCGACCACGACGACTGCCTCGGCCTCGACGGGAACCTCTACAAGTACCCGTTCACCGTCTTCCTGCACGAGCCCTGCGACCTCATCAAGAAGAAGGGCGGCAAGGACGACGCGAGCCAGGAGGGGCAGGCGGCATGCAAACGCAAGTAGGGCGCGGCCTGCGCAAGCGGCGCGACCGCGACCGGCTGCCCGGCGGCACCATCGTCGGGCCGTACGCGGTCGAGGAGGCGGTGGCCGAGGGCGGGTTCGCGTCGCTCTACCGCGCGGTCCGGCTGTCCGACGAGCGCCCGGTCGCGCTCAAGGTGCTGCACCGCGACCTGGCCGCCTCGCCGCGGGTCCAGGCCCGCTTCCGCCGGGAGGCGGAGGCGATCCGCCGGCTCGACCACCCGCGCATCGTGTCGGTGCTCGATCACGGCACCCTCAGCGACGGGCGGCCGTTCCTGGTCATGGAGTGGGTCGAGGGGCGCCCGCTGGCCGACGAGCTGTCGGCGCGCGGCCGGCTGCCCTGGCCCGAGGTGGTGGAGCTGGTCTCGCAGATCGCCGACGCGCTCGAGTCGGCCCACGCGTGCGGCGTGGTCCACCGCGACCTCAAGGCCGAGAACGTGATCGTGTCCGGCCAGAGCCCGCGCCTGTCGGCCGTGCTGGTGGATTTCGGGCTGGCCAAGATCCTGGCCGACGACGGCGGCGACGTGCTCACCACCGCGTCGCCGATGGGCACCCCGCTGTCCATGGCGCCGGAGCAGATCCTCGGCCAGCTGGTCGACACCCGGGTGGACGTCTACGCGCTCGGGGTGCTGCTGTTCCAGATGGCGTCGGGGCGCCCGCCGTTCTCCCTGCCCGACCTGGCCGCGCTGCTCGAGGCCCACCTGCACGCGCCGCCGCCGCGCCTCAGCGACATCATCCCCGCCTCGCCGGAGGTGGACGAGGTGGTGACCAGCTGCCTGGCCAAGGATCCGCGCCAGCGCCCGGCCTCGCCCGCCCTGGTGGCCGCGTCGCTCCGGCGCGCGGTCGGCACCAGGACCACCGCGCCGGCCAGCGAGGCGGTCGACGAGCTGTGCGCCGCGGTCTACGTGGTCGCCTGTCCGCCCGAGGGGGGAGGCTCCAGCGAGACCCTCGACCGGCTCGACGATCTGGTCGAGGCGGCCCGCACCCAGCTGCTCGCCGCCGGTCTCATGATCACCTGGGAGATCGGCAACGCGCTCCTGGCGGTGGCGCCGGCCAACCAGCCGTCGCAGCGGCGCTACGTGCTCGAGTGTGCGCGCGCGCTGGTCGGCCCGGAGCTGGCGGTGTTCGTCCACGCGGACCGGGCCCGCCTGGTCGGTGGGCGCTGCGTCGGCGGGCCGCTGTGCCACATCGCCGACTGGACCGACCCGCGCCCGATCCCGGGGCGAGTCGCCGCCACCCGCGCGATCCTCGACCAGCTCGACCGGCGCGGGCCGGAGCCGCTGGCCGAGAGCCACCCCTGATCGATCGAATCCGGCGCTGCCGCTGCGGCGCTCGCCCCGGTCAGCGAGTGGCGAGGCCGTGGCGGCGGAGCAGGCGGTAGAAGTAGGTCCGGTCGATGCCGGCCGCCGCCGCCGCCTCCGCCACCCGGCCGCCATGCCGCTCGAGCAGCGCGGCCAGGTAGGTGCGCTCGAAGTCGGCGATCGCGCGGCTGCGCGCGTCGGAGAAGGCCAGCGCCGCGTCGATCGGAGCCGGCGCGCTCGGCGCGGTCCCTTCCTGCATCGGCAGGTCGTCGAACACCAGGCTGCGCTCGAGGTAGTTGCGCAGCTCGCGGATGTTGCCGCGCCAGGCGAACCGGGTCAGCCGCGCCACCATCGCGTCGTCGAGCAGGCTGGCCAGGCGGTCGGGCGCCGCGCCCAGCCGGGTCAAGAGCTCGGTCGCGAGCAGCGGGATGTCCTCGGGCCGGCGGCGGAGCGGCGGCAGCTCGACGCGGACCACCGCCAGGCGGAAGTAGAGGTCGGGGCGGAACCGGCTGGCGTTGATCTCCGAGCGCAGGTCGCGGTTGGTCGCCGCGATGAGGCGCACGTCGACCGGGATCGCGCCGCTGCCGCCGATGCGGCGCACGCTGCGGTTCTCCAGCACCCCGAGCAGCTTGGGCTGGAGCTCGCCGGGCAATTCGCCGATCTCGTCGAGGAACAGGGTTCCGCCGGAGGCCTCCTCGAACGCGCCGATCCGGCGCGAGTCGGCGCCGGTGTACGCGCCGCGCTCGTGGCCGAACAGCTCGCTCTCGAGCAGGTTGGGCGGGATCGCGCCGCAGTCGACCATCACGAACGGCCCTGACCCGCGCGGGCTGGCCTGGTGCAGCGAGCGCGCCGCCGCGGTCTTGCCGGTGCCGGTCTCGCCCTCGAGCAGCACGGTCGCGTTGGTCGGGGCCAGCCGCTCGAGGTAGGCGAACACCTCGCGCATGGCGGTCGACTCGCCGATGAGCTCGCCGAACCGGCGCGACTCCGACAGCACCAGCCGCCCCGCGGTCGGCGCGAAGTCGAACCGGATCGCGGTGCGCCCGAGGCGCAGCACGGTGCCCGAGCGCAGGTAGCCCTCGACGATGCGGACCCCGTCGACCACGGTGCCGTTCAGGCTGCCGGTGTCGCGCACGTGGGCGCCGTCCTCGCCCAGACGGATCTCGCAGTGGAAGCGCGACACGGTCGGATCCGCCACCACCAGCGAGCAGAGCGCGTGCGACCCGATGGTCGCGACCTGACCGTCGGACTGGTAGCGGGCGCCGCTCGCGGAGCCCTCGATCACGGCGAGCTCGAAGCGCTGGATGGCGTCTGCGCGCGCTCCGATGTCTCGATCCGGGATGGTCTGGCTTGGCGGGCCCGGGTCGTGCGGCATCTCGGAAGTTCTTAGCATACCAGGTCCAGATCCGGGCTGGATTGAGCCCGACAAGACGCCGGCGCGGCCGCGCGCGGCCCCCGGGGGGTCGTGGGCCTGGGCCTCGGCACGGGCCGCGTTCATTGCGCAGGCGATGCTACGGCCGGAACGGCTGCTCGTCCTCGCCGCGGACCGGGTTGGCCAGCCGGCGCGCCACCGCCTGCTGCTCCTCCTCGTTCAGCCGGCGGACGTAGACCCCGGCGGCCTCGATCGCGCGCGACCCGAAGAACCCCTCCGACACCGCGTACTCCACCTCGATGACCATGTAGGGCTCGTCGCCGATCCACATGAGCTCGTGCTTGCGCGGGATGCCGACCCACGAGCTCAACGTGAACTTGTCTCGGGTGCCGTCCGGGTTGAGGACGACCAGCGTGATGCGATCGGTCGCGGTCATGGGCGCCCCTCTGCCAGCCCGCGCCGGCTACCTCACTCGTTCCTCGCCGCCCGGGCCGAGCCCCAGGAGGCGCAGCGCTTCCGGATCCGGGGGGCGCACGGTCAGCTTGTCCGCACCGATTCCGACGCGCTCGCGCTGATAGATGAGATCGGCCACCGCGGCGTAGGCCGCCTTCTCGAACGCGCGCACCGACGCGACGTTCTCGCCGCCGATGAGGGCCCACGCGCGGTACACGTCGCTGGCCCTCAGCTCGCGGGCCAGGAACTCCAGCATCGACGGGGCCACCGCGCGCCCGCGCGCTTGCGGCGCCACGAACACGTCGTGGATGTAGGCCTCGGTGGTCAGGAGGTCGAGCGAGCGGCCCAGCTCCGGCACCCACACCTCGTTGCGGGCGCACCAGGTGACGCCGGCCGGCTTCTCGTTCAGGCGGGCCAGCACCACCTTGTCGGCGCGCTGCCACTTCTGGCGCGCGTACTCGAGATCGAGATCGAGGCTCTCGACCAGGAGATCGCGCTCGGCCTGGCCGAGCGCGTCGAAGTCAGCCTCGCGAAACAGGCTGCAGGTGAGCCCGGGCGCCGGCGTGATCCCGCGCGTCCACAGCTCGCCGCGGTACAGGTGAAGGCGCTGGAAGCCGACCACGGTCTCGGCCGCGGTGCGGATCTTGGCCCACGCCGCGCGCGCTCCGGCCGCCGCGGCGCCGGGCGCATCGCGCGCCGCCTCGACTCGCCGCCGCACGGCCCCGTAGGTGCGGGCCAGCGCGGCCGAGCGAGACGCGCCGTAGATCCGCACGCGCAGGGCCCGCTGGCGCACCGACGGCAGCTCGGGCAGCTGGACCTCGTAAGCGCCGGTCACCACGTCGAGCGCGACCATGCCGCGGGCGACCGCGGCGCGGGTCTCGGCCTCGATCAACCGGGCCGCCGCGCCCGGGCGCTCGGGGTCGACCGCGGTCGCCAGGATCACGGCGCGGTCGCCGTCGTCGATGACCAGGCCGGCCGCGATCGCCTCGTTGTCGCCGTCGTCCACCCGGGTGAGGCGCGCCAGCCCCGCGGTGCCGAGCTCGACGGTGATCTGCTCGAGGAAGTGCGACGCCTCCTGATCGGCCAGCGGGCTGGCCTCCTCGCGATCCGCCCACTCGAGGCGCGAGAGCCGGCGCAGCGCGGCCAGCCCCTTGCGCAGCGACTGCACCTCGTGGGCGTAGTGGCGGATGCGCGGGTCGGTCTCCTCGCCCATCACGCCCCCCGACTCCATCCCCGGCGCGGTCAGGGCCAGGCGCCGCGCCCCGCCCGCCTCGGCGCTCTCGAAGGTGAAGCCGGACGTGCTGAGCTGGTTGGTCATGAACGCCCGCACCCGCGACGGCTCCTGCAGCGGCTGGAGATCGATGACGTCCCACTCGGCGGCGGTGGCGGTGAGGTCGGCGGCGAGCTGGTTGCCGAAGTCCTCCTCGAACCCCGGCTCGACCAGGAGGTCGAGCGCCGGCGGGCGCGGCCCGGCGTCGCCGAGCAGCCGGACCTCCTTCAGCTTGAGGCGAGGTCCGCGCCGGCCGACCCGGGTATAGAACGGGGCCAGCCCGACCAGGCGGTCGCCCTCGAACGCGGCGACCACGTGGAGCTCGGCGGCCAGCACGCGCTGGTAGGCCTGCCACCAGGGCAAGAGCCAGACCGGGCTGCGAAACAGCGATGCGCCCCCCGCGCTCCGGGCGACCAGCTCGTCCCACTGCGGGGCGAGCGCCTTCAGACCGGCAAGCGCGGTGATGGTCCTGAGCTCGACGCTCACGGGCGAACCCTACCGTATCTCAGGCGCGGCGGCGCAGGACCGCGGCGAAGAATCCGTCCGTCCCGTGCCGGTGGGGCAATAGCTCGAGAAAGCGCCCGCTGGCGTCGACGATCGGGGCGGCGCGCGCCGATCCCCACACGTCCTTCGGAGGAACCAGCTCCAGCCCCGACCGCTCGGCCAGGAGTCGCTCGATCACCCCCTCGTTCTCCGCTCGCAGCGCGGTGCAGGTGGCATAGACCAGGCGACCGCCGGGCTTGACCAGCTCGAGCGCGCGGCGGGTGATCGCGAGCTGGAGCGCGGGCATTCGCTCCAGGTCGGCCGGCACCAGGCGCCAGCGCGCCTCCGGGTTGCGGCGCAGCGCGCCGATGCCGGTGCACGGCGCGTCGACCAGCACGCGCTCACTCCCGCCCTCGAGGCTGGCCAGCGCCGGCGGGGTGGCCGCATCCGGCTCGGGTGGCAAGGTGATGGTCTGGATGTTGCTCGCCGCGGCGCGGCGCGCGCGCCGGCGCAGCTCGGTCAGCTTGCGCGGATCGACGTCGCACGCGACCACGCGGCCGCGGCTGGCCAGGATCGCGGCCAGCGCCAGGGTCTTGCCGCCCGCGCCGGCGCAGTAGTCGATGACCCGGCTGCGCGGCGGCGGCGCGACCAGCTCGGCGATGAGCTGGCTGCCCTCGTCCTGCGCCTCGAACAGGCCGCGCTTGAAGGCGCCGGTCGCGAACAGGTTGGTGCGGTCGTCGACCACGACCGCGGCGGTGGCGAGCTCGCCGCGGTGCGCGGCGATCCCCTCGGCAGCGAGGTCGGCGACCAGCGCGGCGCCGTCGCCGGCCAGGAGGTTGGCCCGCACGGTCATCGGCGCGCGCTGGTTGAGCGACGCGGCCAGGAGCTCGGCGACCTCGGCGCCGCGCTCGGCGACCAGGATCTGGGCCAGCCAGTCGGGCAGCGAGTGAATGCGCGCGACGCGGCGCACCGGATCGCGCTCGCGGGCCAGCTCGGCGTCGATGCCGGCCACCCGCTGCCAGTCGATCGCGCGCGCATGCCGCGCCGCGTCTTCCGGGGCCAGCCCGCCTTCGAGCACCAGGTAGGCCAGGAGCCGCTCGCGATCCGGGGCTGGCCCGCCCGGTCGCAGGCCACCCGCGGCGAGCGCCTCGTCGACCCGGCGCAGGTGACGGATCATCCCGTACAGCGTCTCGGCGGCGAAGCGACGCTCATCGGAGCGCAGCCGGCGCTCGCGGCGGAACGCCTCGGCCAGTCGATCCGAGGCGAAGCCCCAGTCGATGCGGGTTCGCTGCCACAGGTCGAGCACCAGTCGACCGAGCGGTCCCACCGACGCTGCCTCGGCTGCGAGCTGACCTTGCGCTTTGTCCGCTTCCGTCATTGAATTCGCACATGACCACGAAGCCCGCGTCCACGACCGGGGAGATGACGGCAGTGACCGGTGACCGGTCGCTCAAGCAGCGCGGCAACCTGTTCGACGTCGCCAGCCAGCAGGTCGAGAAGGCCGAGCAGGCGATCAAGCTGGATCCGGCGGTGAGCCAGATCCTGGCCCAGCCGAAAAACGAGCTCATGATCAACTTCCCGGTCCGCCTGGACAACGGGACGTTTCAGATCTTCAAGGGCTACCGGGTCCAGCACAACAACCTGCTCGGTCCATACAAGGGGGGCATACGCTACCACCAGGAGGCCAACCTCGACGAGATGAAGGCGCTTGCCTCGTGGATGACGTACAAGTGCGCGCTGCACGACATCCCCTACGGCGGGGCCAAGGGCGGCATCAAGTTCGACCCGCACAACCACAGCCAGGGCGAGCTGGAGCGCATCACGCGCCGCTTCACCCACGCGCTCGGCAACAACATCGGCCCCGAGTGGGACATCCCGGCCCCCGACGTCGGCACCAACGAGCAGACCATGGTGTGGATGGCCGACACGTACATGAACGTGGTCGGCTACCACGATCGCAACGAGGTGATGCGGGTGGTGACCGGCAAGAGCATCGCCTCGGGCGGGTCATACGGGCGCCGCGAGGCCACCGGCCAGGGCCTGGTCCACTGCATCAACCAGTGGGCCACCGACCGCAACTTCAAGCTCGACGGCTGCACGTTCACCGTGCAGGGGTTCGGCAACGTCGGCTCGCACGCGGCCCGGCTCCTGTCCAAGATGGGCGCGGTCATGGTCGGGGTCGGCGACTACAAGGGCTACCTGGCCAACCCGGAGGGCATGAACCCGCACAAGCTCGCCGAGTACGTGACCAAGACCGGCTCGGTGGCCGACTACCGCGGCGGCACCACGATCACCCGCGACCAGTTCTTCGCGCTCGAGTGCGACATCTTCGTGCCGGCCGCGCTCGAGCTGGAGATCGGCCCGGGCGAGGCGGAGGTCATGCGCTGCAAGCTGGTCGCCGAGGGCGCCAACGGCCCGACCTACCCGCGCGCCGAGGAGATCCTGCTGAAGCGCGGGATCGACGTCATCCCCGACATCCTGGCCAACTCCGGCGGCGTGGTCGTCTCGTACTACGAGTGGCTGCAGAACAAGCGGTCGGAGCGGTGGGAGTACGCCGACGTCATGGCGCGGCTCGAGCGCAAGATGATCCAGACCTACGGCGCCGTCCGCGTGTTCGCCGCCCAGAAGGGCTTCGACACGCGAACCGCGGCGTACGCCATCGCGCTCAACCGGCTGCAGCAGAGCTACCGCGAGCGCGGCATCTTCCCCTAGGCGACCCCTAGGCGCTCAGGCGCGCAGGCCGGCGAAGTCGACCGGGACGTACTCGAGGACCAGGTGGCTCGACTGGTGCCCGGCGGGCAGCGCGGCGCGGTGGTGAGTGAGCTCGCGCCCGTGATAGAGGACGGCGTCGCCGATCGCGAGGTCGGCCGCCGCCTCGCCGGCGGGGCCGGTGAAGCGGAGCGGCCAGCCGGTCACCGCCGCCGGCGCCGGTGAATAGTCGAGCTGCAGCGAGATGCTGAGCTCGGCCTGGTCGCGGTCGGTGTGCGGGGCGAGCTCGGCGCCGTCCACGTACGAGAAGAAGTACGAGAAGGTCGGGTCGACCTGGCGGGCGGTCACCGCCGCCATGAGCGGGGTGAGCCGGGCCTGCACGAATCGGCCGACCGGATCGTTGTAGCTCGAGTAGCGCCGATCGCTCTGGCGGTCCCCCAGGCGGACCAGGCCGTCGGCCAGGAGCGCCGCGTAGTAGCGGCGGAGCGCGGCCAGCTCGGCCGGGTGGAGGACCGCGCGCGCGATCGCGTGGCGGTGGGCGGCGAACGACTCGCGCAGCCGCCCGAAGCGCGCCAGCGGATCACGGCGCGGCGCGCCGCGCGGCACCAGGGCACCGATCGAGGCCAGGGCGGCGTGAAGCGCGGCGGGGATCGGCGGCGGCGGCTGACCGGCGACGAAGCGCTCGAGGAGCGCGGCGGCGTCCGACTCGACCCAGAACGGCGCGACCAGCTGACCGGGCTCGCCGACCCATAGCGCCGGACCGGGCGCGAAGCAGCCGAGCAGGCCGTCCTGGTCGCCGAAGTCGGCCGGCCAGCTCACCCCCGGATGGAGGGCGAACGACGGCTGGAAGAGGAGGTCGTCCGCGACGATCCAGTCGGCATCGCGCGGCGCCGCGCCGGCGCCGGACACGCCGGCGTCGGGGAGCGGCACGGCGAAGCGCGGCCACTCGTAGATCCGATCGTCCGGGACCAGAAAGCCGATCTCGACCAGGGCCGGCGCGATCGGCGCGTCGGCGTCGAGCTCGAGCTCGCCGCTCTCCTCGATGACGGCGAGGAAGAAGCCGAACAGCGCCGGATCGCGATCGGCGGTGAGATCGCGGACGACCAGGCCGCGGCCGCGCACCGGGCACTTGATGGTGATGACCTCGACCGCGCCCGGATCGATTGGCAGCGCCTCGGGCGGCGGATGGACGTGGATGTCCGCGAACGGGTTCATGGTGAGGCGCGACTCAGCCATGGCGCGGGCCCGCGATCGGAGCGGCAGCCGGGATGCGGCGCGCGCCCGGATCGACCAGGAGGTCGGCGATCGCCCCGGCGATGAGCGCCTCGTGGGCCGCGCCGAGGAACGAGAACGAGCCGGCCGGGTTCAGCTCGAGGAACACGTGGCGACCGCCGGGCGTGACGATGAGATCGAAGGCGCCGTAGTTGAGCTCGAGGTGATCGAGCATCGCGATCAGCCGGGCCGCGATCGCAGGCGGCAGCTCGTGGGCCGTCCAGGCCGCGGCGCGGCCCTGATCGTGGCTGTCGCGCCGCCAGTCGAGGTCGTCCCCCACCCGACCGCCGGCGCCGACCGCGGCGGCGTGGACCTGCCGCCCGGCGACGGTGACGCGCAGGTCGAGCGCGTTCTCGATCCGCTCCTGGAAGATCATCGGGCACAGCTCGAGTCCCTCGAGGCGGTCGAGGTCGGCGGCGCCGAGCTCGGTGGTGAACACCACGGTCTCGTCGTCCCCGGCGCCGGCGGTCATCGGCTGGACCAGCATCTTGGTCACCAGCCGGTCGCAGCGGCCGGCCAGGGCGCGCACCGCGCCGGCGTCGTTGGTCACGATCGTCTCGGGCACCTCGAGGCCGACCCGCTGCGCCACGCGCAGCTGGTATGGCTTGTTCTCGGCCCGCGCCCGCCGCCACGATGGATCGAGCTGGAACGCGCCGGAGCCGTCGAGCATGCCGAGCAGCGCCATCTCCGCCGAGCCGATGCAGGTCCGGTGGGTGCCGGGATCCATGGCGGGGAGATCGCGGCCGACCACCACGCCCTGCCACACCGCGTCGATGATCTCCGAGGCGCCGATGGAGCCGCCGGCCCAGCCGGCGCGGAAGCCGCCGCCGCGGTCCCACTCGAGGGTGAGCGGCAGATCGGTCGGATAGCGGGCGGTGTCGATGAGGAGCGGCTCGACGCCGCGCTCGCCGAGCGCGCGCGACACCGCCGGGATCTCGGCGGTGTCGCCGTGAATGCAGAGAAGGACGCGGCCTCGATCCGGGCTCATGCGCGCACCGTGACCGCGTCCCCGGAGGAGACTAGAAGATCGGGTAGCGTCCCATCGGGACGTAGCCAGTCTTCACGGTGGCCTTGATCTTCACCTGGTAGCGCCGGTACAGCGGCGCGGCGGCGGCGGCCGGCTCCTCGATGAGCTTGTCGGAATCGATGTTGTCGCGGCTCGCGTTCATGTGAACCTCCTGCTGGGGTTTCAGGCGAGAGCTTGCGCTCGATCGTGGGTAGCACGCCGCTCGGCGAGCGAGCAAGCGCCGCGTCGGCAGCGCGCCGTCGCGCGGGTCAGGTCCGTCTCGCGCACGCAATGCGCGTTCGACGCGTGGCGCCGCTTCACCGGCGAGTCGGTACGATGCCGGCGTGATCGAACGCGTCGTGCTCATCAAGCTCAAGCCGGAGTACGCCACCGGTGAACAGCGCGCGGCCATCGCCGAGGCCACCGCCACCACCCTGCCCCGCGCCGTCGGCGTGCGGCAGCTGAGGGTCTGCACCGCCGCCGACGCTCGTACCCGCCGAGAGTGGGACGTGTGCATCCAGGTGGTGCTCGACGATCTGGATGCGGTCGAGCGATACCGCACGGATCCGGTCCACCGCGCCTACGCCGACGTGTTCCTGCGCCCGATGCTCGGCAAGATCCGCGTGTACCTGTTCGAGCGCCCCGACCAGCCGGCGGCCGGCGCTCCCTGAGGAACATCGACCGCCTCGCTCGAACCCGAGCCAGCCGGGGTGCAAGCTGGGCGTCATGGCCGACCACTTCGAGCGCGTGGACCAGCCGCTGGCCGCGCGGGCGCGCTTCCTCAAGCGTCTGGCGCGACACGGCGTCATCGCCGCGATCCTCCTCTCCGTCTCACTGGGCATCGGGGCGGTGGGCTACCACCTCGCCTGCCATCTGCCGTGGATCGACGCGATCCTCAACGCGTCGATGATCCTGACCGGCATGGGACCGGTCGACCGCATGGACGGTGACGGAGGCAAGCTGTTCGCGTCGGCCTACGCCCTCTTCAGCGGGGTCGCCTTCCTCTCCACGGTCGGCGTCCTCCTGACCCCGATCGCCCACCGCTTCCTCCACCGCCTGCACCTCGACGACTCCAATGAAGGCGGACCGTGATGACGCTCCAGCGGTGACCGCAGCTCCTGTTCGGCACCGGGTGAAAAAAAGATCGGCGCGGCTGTGGTTCTCGCGGCCAGCGGTGTTCCAGGGGGTGTGGGTCCAGCTTGACGGTCCCGGATCACGATAGTAAGTAACCAATTACTTATGTCCCGGCCGCGCCAAGTCTCCGATGAGGAGATCCTCCGCGTCGCGCGCGAATGTCTCATCGCGCGCGGGCCGACCATCTCCACCTCCGAGATCGCGCGGCAGAGCGGGGTGTCGCAGGCGGTCATCTTCCAGCGGTTCGGCACCAAGGACCACCTGGTCCGGGCGGCGCTCGACTCGCCGGGCGCGCCCGACTGGCTGGAGCTGGCCCGCCGCGGACCGGACCAGCGGCCGGGGCGCGAGCAGCTGCTGGAGCTCGCGGTGGCCATCCACGGCTTCTTCGACGAGATGGTCCCCCGCTGGGAGGCGCTGCGCGGGTGCGGGGTGCAGCCCGACTGGAACGAGGACGACTCCCCGCCGCTGCGGTTCCACCGCACGCTGAGCGGCTGGTTCACGCGCGCGCGGACCCGGGGCCTCCTGGTCGATCACGACGCGCGCGGCGCGGCGCTCGGGTTCCTCGGCGCTCTACAAGTGAGGCCCTGGTTCCAGCACGTGGCGCAGCAGGCGCCCGGTCGCGGCGCGCGCGCCTACGTGGAGACCGTGGTCGACCTGTTCTGGGCCGCGCTGCGTCCGGGCGCCAGGGCCAGCGCCGCCCCACCGCGCGGGCGCCGCAGCGCAAAGACCACGACCAGGAGACACACCGGGTGACGAAGATACGCAAAGCGATGTGCGCGGCTGCCGCGGCGGCCGCTCTGGCCTGGTCCGGCGGGGTCGGCGAGGTCCGCGCGGACCAGCCGGCCGGATCGGCCACCCCGCCGGCCGGACCGACCGACTCGACCAGCGGGCGCGGGCTGTCGATCCAGGACGCTCGCTCGCTCGCGGTCGACCGGACCGAGAACGTCAGCGCCGCCCGCGCCGCCCAGCGACGCGCCGGCGCCCAGGTCCGCTCGGCCCGGAGCTATCTGCTCCCCCAGCTGAACGGCACGGCCAGCTACGACCGCACCATCAAGTCGGAGTACGACGGCCTGTTCGACGCTCCCATGACCGGCGAGGGCATGGGCATGGAGGGCATCGGCGACCTGCCGTTCGGGCGCGACAACACCTGGCGCCTGGGCCTGACCCTGTCGCAGGAGCTGTGGAGCTTCGGGCGCAGCCTCAACCGGCTGGCCGGCGCCAGGGCCGGCGCCCGCCAGGCCGACATCGCGCTCGGCTCGGCCGCCGCCCAGGCCGAGCTTGACGCGTCGAGCGCGTACTACGACGCGCTCCTGGCCGACGAGCTCCTGCGCATCTCCGAGACCACCCTCGGTCAGGCCCAGGAGACGCTCAAGATCACCGAGCTCGGCCGCTCCAAGGGGCAGACGCCGGAGTTCGATCTCCTGCGCGCGCAGGTCACCCGCGACAACCAGCAGTCGGTCGTCACCCAGCGCCGCTCCGACCGCGATCTGGCGGTGGTCCGGCTCAAGCAGGCGGTCGGGCTCCCGCTGGGCGAGGACATCCACCTGACCTCGACGCTCGAGGAGGCCGCCGAGGTGCGCGAGGCGGAGGAGCTGGCCCGCCAGCGCAGCGGCGCGCTGGTCCCGTCGGCGACGGCCGCGGCCGAGGCGGTTCGCCTGCTGACCGGTCAGGACATCGAGAAGGCGAGGGCCGAGGCCGCCCGGCGCGCGCCGGTGCGCGAGGCCCGCGAGCTGGTCAGCGCGCGCGAGGCCGCCCTCGGCGCGGCCCGAGCGGAGCGGTGGCCATCGCTGAGCGTGTCGTCGAGCTACGGGATCGTGAACTATCCGGTGGACGTGTTCCCCGGCAGCGACGACTGGCGCACCAACTGGAACGTGACGGTCTTCCTGACCGTTCCGCTGTTCACCGGGTTTCGCACCGTCGCGGGCATCGACGCCGCGGCCGCCGACGTCGACGAGGCGCGCGTGCGCCTGGCCCAGACCGAGCGCGCGGCGGCGGTCGATGGCCTGACTGCCGGCGAGCAGGTCGCCGTCGCCCGCGCCACCTGGCACCAGAACGCGAGGACCGTGTCGCAGGCGGAGCGCGCGTACGAGATCGCCGACCTCCGCTTCCAGCAGGGGATCTCCACCCACCTCGATCTGGTCGACGCGCGCATCCAGCTGGATCAGGCGAGGGTCAACCGCGCCCGCGCCGCGCACGACCTCCGGGTCGCGAGCATCCGGCTCGAGCTATTGCCTCAGCTGCCGCTCGGCGGCGGGGCCACCAGCCAGAGCGCGGCGGCCGCCCAGGCGGCCCAGGCCGCCGAAGCCGCCCAGTCGGCCCAGTCCGCCAGCCAGCAGAGCGCGCAGCAGGCCCAGGGGGCCACAGGGGCGCAAGTAGCGCCGGGAGCACCACAGTGATCGCCGATCGCACCGACACAGCCAACCCGATCCGCCGGTTCGTCCGGCCCTGGAGCCTGGCGGCGATCCTCGCGCTCGCCGCCGGAGCGCCCGCGTGCAAGCGCGAGCAGGAAAAGCCGGCCGACGGCGACAAGCAGGCCGCCGCGGCGGTGCCGGTCGCGGCCGAGGACGCGGCTCGCGCCCAGCGCAAGACGATCCGGATCGGCCCGCGCATCGCCGGATCGCTCGACGCGCGCAAGCGCGCCGACATGCGCGCCGAGGCCAGCGGCCAGGTGCTCGAGGTGAACGCCGAGCTGGGCCAGGCGGTCAAGAAGGGCCAGGTCCTGGCCCGCATCGAGGCCAACGCCCAGGGCGACTCGGTCCGCTCGGCCGAGGCCGGGGTGCGCTCGGCGCGGGAGAACCTGTCCGTCGCCAGTCGCCAGGTCGAGCGCACCAAGGCGCTGGTCGAGGGAGGCGCGCTCGCCGAGCGCGACCTCGAGACCGCAAAGAGCAGCGCGGTCGCGGCCGAGGCCCAGCTCGGCCAGGCCCGCGCCCAGCTGGCCACCGCGCGCACCCAGCTGTCCAATGCCACCGTGCGCTCGCCGATGGACGGCGTCGTCAGCAAGGCGCCGGTCCACACCGGCGACGTGGTCGCGCCGGGGGCGGAGCTGTTCACGATCATCGATCCGTCGACCATGCGGCTCGAGGCCTCGGTCCCGTCCGACGACCTGCAGGCGGTCGCGGTCGGGACGCCGGTCGCGTTCGAGGTGCGCGGCTACCCGGGTCAGAAGTTCAAGGGCACGATCGAGCGGGTCGCCCCGGCGGCGGATCCGGCCACCCGCCAGATCCCGATCCTCATCTCCATCCCGAACGAGAGCGGCAAGCTGGTGGCCGGCCTGTTCGCCGAGGGGCGCCTGGCCGGCGGCACCCGCGAGGCGCTGGTGGTGCCCGCGGCGGCGGTCGATTCGAGCGGCGAGTCGCCGACGGTCACCCGGGTGAACAAGGGCGTGGTGGAGCGGATCAACGTCCAGCTCGGCGCCCGCGACGGGACCGAGGAGGTCGTCGAGGTGGTGTCGGGCCTGGCCGAGGGAGACATCGTGCTCCTGCGCAACGCGCGCGCCCTGCCGCCCGGGACCCGGGTGGACGTGTCCGGCCAGGGCAGCGAGGCCCCGGCGGCGGCCGCGCCGAAACCGGCCGAGGCGGTCCCGACCGCCGAGGTCCCCACCGCGGCCAAGCCGAGCGGAACGGCGGAGCGCTGACATGTTCATCTCCGACTACGCGATCAAGAAGCCGATCACGACCGTGGTCGTGATGCTCGCCCTGGTGGTGTTCGGCGCGGTGGCGCTGATCCTGCTCGACACCGACGAGTACCCCGAGGTCAACCCGCCGGTCGTCGCCATCTCCATCCCGTACCCGGGCGCGTCGCCCAGCACGGTGGAGCGCGAGCTCATCACCCCGCTCGAGGAGAGCTTCTCCGCCATCAGCGGCGTGGACGAGATGCACTCGACCTCCACCGACGGCTTCGGGAACATCATCGTCATCTTCAACTTCGAGAAGGACCTGCAGCAGGCGTCCCAGGACATCCGCGACAAGATCTCCGAGGTCCGCAACGACCTGCCGCCGGAGATGGAGGAGCCGATCCTCACCCGGTTCGATCCGCAAGATCTGCCGATCGTCTCGCTCACGCTCTCGTCGACCAAGCTGTCGCCGGCCGACCTGACCCGGCTGGCCGATCCGGGCATGACCGGCGACCTGCGCGGCATCCCCGGCGTCGCCGACGTGACCGTGGTGGGCGGGATCGAGCGCGAGCTCACCGTCGAGCTCCGCCCGGACGCGCTGCAGGCGGCCAGCGTCAGCGTCGGCCAGGTGGTCGCCGCGCTGCAGAGCGAGAACCTGGCCGCGCCGGTCGGCCGGCTGACCGGGTCGCTCGACGAGCGCACCATCCGCCTGCGCGGTCGGCTGGCCGGCCCGTCCGACTTCGAGCAGCTGGTGATCACCCAGCGCGACGGCAAGCTGATCCGCCTGGGCGACGTGGCCCGCGTGCGCGACGGCACCGAGGAGGCGCGCAGCGTCGCGTTCTACCGCGACCGGCCGGCGGTCGGCATCGACATCAAGAAGACGACCAACGAGAGCACCACCGCGGTGGCCGAGCGCGTGCGCAAGAAGCTGGACGAGCTGCGCCCGACGCTGCCCGCCGGGGTGACGCTCGACATCGTCCGCGACGCCGGCACCCGGGTCGAGGCCTCGGTCGAGGACGTCGAGACCTCGCTCCTGCTCGGCGCGCTCCTGACCGTGCTGGTGGTCTACGTGTTCCTGATGTCGTGGCGGTCGACCGTCATCACCGGCCTGGCCCTGCCGGTGTCGGTGCTGGCCTCGTTCATCGCCGTGTGGGGGTTCGGGTTCACCCTCAACACGATGTCGCTGCTCGGCCTGTCGCTCGCGATCGGCATCCTCATCGACGACGCGATCGTGGTGCGCGAGAACATCGTGCGCCACATGGAGATGGGCAAGGACCACGTCACCGCCGCCCGCGAGGGGACCTCCGAGATCGGGCTGGCGGTGGCCGCGACCACCTTCTCGATCATCGTGGTGTTCGTGCCGATCGCGTTCATGGGCGGCATCGCGCAGCAGTGGCTGGGGCCGTTCGCCCTGACCATCGCCGCGTCGGTGGCGGTGTCGCTGTTCGTCTCGTTCTCGCTCGACCCGATGCTGTCGGCCGCCTGGCCCGATCCGGAGCTCGAGGCCGACAACCGCAACTGGGTGTCGCGCCGCTTCGTCCGCTTCAACCACTGGCTCGAGCGCCAGACCGAGCGCTACCGCCACATCATCGGCTGGGCCCTGCGCCACCGGATCGCGATGGTCGCCCTGGCCATCGCCGCCTTCGTCGGCGCGCTCGCCCTGCCCGCCACCGGGCTGGTCGGCAGCGGGTTCTTCCCGACCACCGACGACTCCGAGTTCCAGGTCAACCTCGAGATGCCGGCCGGCTCCAATCTGGTCTACTCGCAGCGCAAGGCGCTGGCGGTGGCGAAGCTGGCCGCGCGCTACCCGGAGGTCGCCTACACCTACACCACCGTCGGCAAGGAGGGGAACATCGTCGACGAGGCGATCGTCTTCGTTCGCCTGGTGCCCAAGAAGGAGCGCGACCGCAGCCAGCAGGAAATCTCGACGAGCCTGCGGGCCGAGGCGCGCAAGCTGGGCGGCCTGCAGGCGTCGATCGCCAGCGGCTTCGGCGACCAGAAGCAGATCCAGGTCCAGGTGACCGGCCGCGATCTGGCCGTGCTGGCGCTCCTGGCCGATCGGGTGGCCAAGGAGGTCGAGCAGACCCCCGGCGCGGTCGATGTCGGGCTGTCCTCCAAGGGACAGAAGAGCGAGCTGGACGTGGTGCTCGACCGCGACCTGGCCGGCTCGCTCGGCGTCACCCTGGCCGAGGTCGCCCAGTCGCTGCGGCCGGCGTTCGCCGGCATCGACGCGGGAGACTGGATCGATCCGCAGGGCGAGACGCGCGACGTGGAGGTCCGGCTGTCGCCGGAGTCGCGCACCCGGCCGCAGGACCTCGAGTCGCTGCCGATCGTCGTGGAGGGCCAGGGCCCGACCCCGACCACGTCGGTGGTGCCGCTCGGCCAGATCGCCGAGGTGCGCGAGAACCGCGGCCCGGTGCAGATCAACCACCTCGATCGGCACCGCGTCATCACGGTCGGCGCCAACACCGAGGGGGTGCCGCTCAGCGCGGTGATCGGTCCGATGGGCAAGCGGCTGGAAAAGGTGTCGCTGCCGCCCGGCTACAAGATCGAGCAGGGCGGAGAGACCGAGGACCAGGCCGAGGTGTTCGGGCGGATGCTGATCTCGCTCGGCGTCGCCGTCCTGCTCATGTACCTCATCCTGGTCGTGCAGTTCGGCTCGTTCCTCGACCCGATCCCGATCATGGCGTCGCTGCCGCTGTCGCTCATCGGCGTCATGCTGGCGCTGCTCATCACCGACTCGACCATCAACCTCATGAGCATGATCGGGGTGATCCTGCTCATGGGCATCGTGGCCAAGAACGCCATCCTGCTCATCGACTTCGCCAAGCACTCGGAGCGACAGGGCATGGACCGGAAGACGGCGATCGCCGAGGCCGGCGCGGTGCGCTTGCGGCCGATCCTCATGACCAGCTTCGCGGTCATCGCCGGCATGCTGCCGGTCGCGATCGGCGGCGGCGAGGGCGCGGAGTGGCGCGCGCCGCTCGGCCGCGCGGTCATCGGCGGCGTCATCACCTCCACCATGCTGACCCTGCTGGTGATCCCGACCTTCTACGACATCCTGGCCAGCACCAGGGAGTGGTTCGGCCGCCGCTTCCACCGCCGCCGCCCGCATCACACGGCACCGCCGCCCTGACCGGCGAGGCCCCGGCCACCGACGAGCAACAACCCGCCGCATCGGCGCCCGAGAGGGGTCGATGCGGCGTCTTCTTTCTGGTTCCTTACCCTGCCCCCACCCCCCAGCGGAGCAGGCGATTCACGGATCGCACGGGTAGCAGGTGCTGGTCCCGTCGCTGCACGTGACGCAGTAGCTCGGGCAGGCGCTCATGATCACGCAGTACGCCCCGACATCATCGCCCTCGCACGACTCGCCGTCTTCCTCGCCGTCCTGATCGGAGTGACGGCTGTCGACGCAGCTCGGCTGGAAGTCGTCCGGACCGGCGTCGGGCGGGGGCGGAGGACCGGCGTCCGCGGGACCGGCATCGGCTGCACCGGCGTCCGCTGCACCGGCGTCCGCGGGACCGGCGTCCGCTGGACCGCCGTCCCCTGGAGCGGCGTCGCCGGGCGGCGCGGCGTCCGACGGAGCCGCGTCGCGCGGATGCCCGGCGTCGGCGTTCGACGGAGCCGCGTCGCGCGGATGCCCGGCGTCGCCCGGCGGACTCCCGCCGTCTCCGCCACCGCCCCCACCGCCGCCGGCGTCGAGCGGGAACCACGGGCCGCCGTCGTGGAAGACGACGGCCGCCCGCGATTCGCTTCCGGCCCCGTCGCCCTCGAGAGCGCACGCGGCCAGCGCCGCGAACGGCAAGACGAGCAGCGCTGCAGCGAGATGGCGCATGGTCAGAGCGGACAGAAGTCACCGCACCAGTCGCCGGCCTCTTCGGGCGTGGCCGCACACTCCGCGCATGCGTCGCACCCGTCGGCGCATGCTTCCTCGTCTTCCTCGGCCTCCACCGGATCGTGCACCGCCTGCGCGTTGATCCGGCGCGGGGGCGGGCGCGGCCGCCTGGGCGGCTTCTTCTTCTTGAAGTGGTGGGCCGGCACGTCGCGCAGCTGCGCGATCCCGCCGCGGTAGGCCTTGCCGCCGCGGTTCGGATCGGGCGGATGATAGAGGCGCGGCCTCCCGCTCGACGAATGGTCGCCCTTGTCGACCTTGTAGACCGCCAGGTACTTCTGGTTGCCGCGGGTCTCGACCAGCTCGTGGTTGGTGTACGCCGCCGGCATGTCCACCCCCTGCCGGACCAGCTCGGCGCGACACCACTTGCGCTGACGTCCCTCGGTCCAGGCGGTGAAGTCGGCCGGCAGGTCGCACAGCCGGACCTCGGCGCGCCCGTAGTGGGGGAACTGCTTGCCGTTCTGGTTGTCGCCCCAGCCGGCCGGGCCGGCCGGCAGCGGCTTCTTCGGCGCCCCGTAGTCGACATCGGGCGTGTTGGGATCCTGTGGCGGCGCGGCGAGCAGGTAGCTCTCGCCCGCGTCCGGACCCGGCAGCTCGTCGACCGCGCAGGACGCGCCGAGCGCGCCGGCGGCCATGAAGCCGAGGCAGACGAGAATGGTCAGCCATCGCTTGAAGGGCGTGAACATGCTGGCTCCTCCGGTCATCTGGTCGGGTTGGTCGGGTTGGTCGGGTTGGTCTGGCAGGCGGCCGCGCCGACGCCGCCGTCGCACGAGCCGCCCGGTCCGCCGGCATCCTGGCCGCCGCTGCCCGCGTCGTCCGGGCCACCGCCGCCGGCGTCCTCGAACCCGCTGCCCGCGTCGTCGGTTCCGCCGCCACCGGAGCCGCCGTCCAGCACGCCTCCGTCGCCACCACCACCACCGCCGCCGCCGGCGTCACTCGAGCCGCCGCTGCCGGCGTCGTTCGAGCCGCCGCTGCCGGCGTCGTCGCCGCCACCCCCGCCGGAGCCGCCGTCCTGCGCGCCCCCGTCGCTGCCACCACCGCCGGAGCCGCCGTCCTGCGCGCCACCGCCGCCGCCCGCGTCGTTCGAGCCACCGCCGCCGCCGTCCTGGCTGCCGCCGCCGCCGTCCTGGCTGCCGCCGCCGCCCGCGTCGCCCGGCTGGCTGGTGCCACCGTCACCACTGCCGTCGTCGCCGAGGTCGTCACCGCCCTCGTCGCCGCCCTCGTCGCCGCTGCCGTCGCCGCCGCCGCCCTCGCTGCACTCGCTGCGGGAGAGCTCGTGCCACTGGCTGTCGACGGTCACGCCGCCGACGGTCTTGATCATCCCCTGGGACTCGTCGCTGTCCTTGAGACCGACCTCCCAGCACTTCTCCTTCAGCACGACCTCGGCGTCTTCGGACTCCCAGTCGCACCGATACTCGCACTCGACCTCGTTGCCGTTGCCCCAGGTCTGGCTCTGGTAGCTGAAGTCCAGGCTGGCCGCCCCGCCGGCCCCGCTCGCGCTGATGAACACCGACGGCGAGACCGTCATCTGCTGCTCGTCGTGCTTGGCGGCGTAGCCGACCCCGAGCGACGCGGTCGCGATCTCCTGCGCCGTGCCCGAGCTGGTGAAGACATCACCCGAGCTGGCGCAATCGCCCCAGTTGGCCCCCTCCCATCCGCCGGAGTGGTAGTAGCGCCCGCAGCTGGTGTACATCCAGTCGCCGTGCCAGAAGGACTGGTGCTCGTTGACGCCCTTCCAGGTGGCGAGCTCGCGCTTCTGCTTGCCGGTCAGCACCGGGTACGAATCCCGGCACATCGCGGTCTCCTGCCGAGCGCAGTACGCCCTGTAGTCCATCTTCCAGCGCCCGCCGTGGCCGGTGTAGCCGGTGCAACCGCCGTTGTGGACCCAGGTCGTGTTGTTGGTGACGACGTCGTAGCAGTAGTTGCCGTTCGAGTGATTCAGGGTGGCGAAGATCGTCATCTCGACCGACCGAGCGACCTCCGCCACGGTGACCACCTGCGACTTCAGCGACGTCCGCGAGACCGTCTCTCCCTCCTGACATCCGAGCGCGGCGCTCGACACGATCAAGACCAGCGTGGTTGCTCGTTTCATCGGCGGGCCGCCTCCTCTGGCGACGACGCGCGCCGGTTGCACCCGCCAGGCCAGCCCGAGCCCACGCGGTTCCGCGCCCTTCGGCCGGCGCCGCCTCTCGCGAGCCGAGGCGACGCCATGCATCGCTGCGTGCTTCCCCCGCCAGCTCTCGAGCTGCCGACGACGACCTCGCCAGGGCCCACGCTTCAGGATCGCTCGGACTGGCGCCGCCGATCGAAGCTCGGTCATCTGCAGACTGGCTGTGATACCGTGCGCGGCAATGCGCGAGCTCGGGGTGTCGGGGTGGATGCGGGCGTGGCTCTCGATGTTCTCGGCGGCCTCGCTGCTCTCGGCGGCCTGGCTCGGAACGGCGTCGCTCGCCGGCTGTGGCAGCGTCTCCGACCCGAGTGGGTCCGCCTCGGACGCCGCGCCGACCGATGCGGCGGCCGGCGCACCCGACGCCGCGGCCGCGGACGCCGCCATCCCGGCCGACGCGGCGATCCAGATCGTGCCGGCGACCTGCGAGGAGCCGGTGGTGTGCGGCTACGCCGGCGAGATCGAGAACCCGGCCGATCTGGTCGCGGTGGCCAGCAGCTGTGAGACCTGGGGCGACGCGACCGTCGACCTCTTCCGCCGCCGCACCCCGACCTTCCTCGCCTCGCGCGACCTCAGCGTCTGCCCCGCCGACTTCCCGCTGCCGTCGGATTGCCTCGAGGGCAAGCCGCTGTGCAACGCGGCCCTGCGCATCTCGGTCGACCCCGGCCTGACCGGCGCGGCGGAGACCGCCTCGTGCAACGGCGCGCAGATCGCGGCCGGCGCCCGCTTTCGGGTTCGCTTCAACATGGAGCCGCCCAACCTCGGCAACCCGCGCCGGACCGCCCACATCCACTTCGAGCGCGCGTGCGACGCCGCCTGCGTCGAGGGCGAGCACCGCTGCGAGGCCAATGACAGCTGCTACCTGGACGGCGACGTCTGCTTCGCGTGCGGCTACGGCACGCTCGAGGAGTGCGCGTGTCGCACCCCGGACAACGGCGTGCTGGACGACTGCACCGAGTGCGTCGTCTCGTACGGTGACGCCATCTACCTGAGCCAGTGCGTCGGCGGCACCTGCCCGCAGGACGCCTGCTCGACCTGTCCGTGTGACTGAGCTGCGCGCCGGCGGGTAGGCAGGCCCGGTCGAAAGCGCGTACTGTCGACCGATGACTGGCTGGCTGGAGAGGCGCTTCGGCGTCCGCACCGCCGGATCGACGGTGCGGCGCGAGGTGGTCGGGGGCGCGACCACCTTCATGACGATGGCGTACATCCTGTTCGTCAACGGCGCGATCCTGGGCAGCGCCGGCCTGCCGCCGGCCCAGGTGCTGACCGCCACCGCGCTGGTGGCCGGCGCGATGACGATCGCCATGGGCGTGGCGACCCGCTACCCGTTCGCGGTCGCCCCCGGGATGGGCATCAACGCGGCCGTGGCAGGCAGCCTGGTCGCGATCCAGGGGCTCACCGCCCCCGAGGCGATGGGGGTCATCGTCGCCGAGGGCCTGGCCATCACCATCCTGGTCCTCATCGGGGTGCGCGAGGCGATCCTCGACGCCATCCCGAGGTCGCTGCAGCGCGCCATCGGCGCCGGGATCGGCCTGTTCCTGGCGCTCATCGGGCTGGCCAGCGGCGGACTGGTCGTGCGCTCGACCGGGCCGGGGCCGCTGCCGGTCCTGCAGCTGGGCGACATCGCCTCGCCGCGCGTGCTCATCTTCCTGGTCGGCCTCGTCATCGCGCTCGCCCTGACCGTCAGGCGCGTGCGCGGGGCGCTGCTCATCGCGATCGCCGCCGCCACCGCGCTGGCCCTCGCGATCGGCGAGGCCCCCCCTCCGGCCGCGCTCGTGTCGACGCCCGACTTCGGCCTGCTCGGAGCCTTCTCCTTTGGCTTCGTCGCGAAGCTGGGCGCCCTCGGCGCGGCCCTGGCGATCTTCTCGCTCATGCTGTCCGACTTCTTCGACACGGTGGGCACGGTGGTCGGCCTCGGCGGCGAGGGCGGCTTCCTCGACGAGAGCGGGCGGCTGCCGCGCATGCGCCGCGTGCTCGTCGTGGACTCGCTGGCCGCGCTGGCCGGCGGGCTGGCATCGACCTCGTCGGCCACCACGTACATCGAGTCGGCCTCCGGCATCGCCGACGGCGCGCGCACCGGGCTCGCGTCGGTGGTGACCGGCGCGCTCTTCCTGGCCGCCATGTTCGTCGCCCCGCTCGCCGGCGTGATCCCGGCCGAGGCGACCGCGAGCGCCCTGGTCGTGGTCGGATTCCTCATGTCCGGCATGCTGGCCGAGGTGGACTGGCGCGATCTCCCGCACGCCGCGCCCGCCTTCCTGACCGCGATCGTCATGCCCTTCACCTGGTCGATCTCGAACGGGATCGGAGTCGGCGTGATCGCGCACGTGCTCCTCATGACCGCCGCCGGCCGGATCCGCGAGATCCACCCGCTCCTGTGGCTGGTCGCCGCCGCGTTCGCCGCGTTCTTCGCGCTCGCCTGAGCCTCAGGGCCCGCGCATGAACAAGTCGCTCGTTCTCGCGGCCGATCCATCCCGGCTGTCGGCGTCGCGGCTGCGCTTCCCCCGGTCTTCGCCGGGGCAACATCGATCGATTCTTGCTGCGGACCGGTGCTCAAGTACGTCGAGTACGTTTCCGCGCCGGTTCTCGCCGCTCCTTGCCATCCGGGCGGCTCGACCGCGAGAATCGATCGACTTGCATCCGCGGGCCCTCAGCGGGCGAGCGAGCGAAGCGCCCTGCGCGCCTCCGCCTGATCCGGGTCCAGAGTCAGCGCGCGCGTGAGTCGCTCGCGAGCCCGAGCAATCCGCCCGACCCGCGCATCGGCCAGCGCCGCGATCGTCCAGGCCGCCGGAGCATCCGGGTCGAGCCGGATGGCGCGCTCGGCATGAGCCAGCGCCAGCTCGACATCGCCGAGCGCCAGCCGGTACCGAGCCGCCGCCAGCAGAGCCACCACGAGATCCGGCTCGACCGCGAGCGATCGCTCCACCGAGCGAGCCGCCTCCTCGACCCGACCAAGCCGAGCAAGCACCGCCCCACGCACCAGCCAGCCCTCGCCCTCCGCCGCGCGCAACCCGACCGCGCGGTCGAGCACCTCCAGCGCAAGCCCCAGCTCCGAGCGCGCCGCGGCCAGGCGCCCAAGCCCGGTCAGCGAGACCGCCGCCGTCCGGACCGCGTTCGCATCGGCGCCGTCGGGCCCCGAGAGGATCGACGAGACCCGGAAGGCCGCCCGGGCAATGTCCCGCGAGTCGAGCGAAGGACGCTGCGCGCGGCCCGTCGCGGATCCCACCGAGTCCGGCGCGGGCGAAGCGGAGCCCGGCACCGACGAGTCCGCTGCCGAGGAGGACGCTGTCGAGGTGGAGGCCGGCGCTGACGAGTCCGCTGCCGAGGCGGATGCTGTCGAGTCCGATGCTGTCGAGGCGGAGGCCGGCGCTGACGAGTCCGCTGCCGAGGCGGACGCTGTTGAGCCTGTCGTCGAGCCTGATACTGCCGAGTCCGCCGATACCGAGTCCGCCGATGCGGCCGCCGTCGCGGCCAGCGCATCTGGTGCCGTCGCTGCGTTGGCCGTCGTGGTGAAGCCGGGTGCCGTCGCGGCGGAACCCCGCGCACCCGATGCCGTCGCGGCCGAGCCCCGCGCACTCGGTGTCGTCGCTGCCGAGCCCCGCCCACCCGGTATCGTCGCCGACGAGCCCTGCGCACCCGGTGCCGTCGCCGCCGAGCCCCGCCCACCCGGTGCCGTCGCCGCGACTACCGGGCCCCGCGTTCCCGCCGCCCTCGCTGCCGGGCTTCGCGCAGCCATCCCGCTCGCCGTTCCTGCCACCGCCGTCGCCGTCGCCGCGGCGGCCGGGTCCAGTCCAGCCGGATCCGGCCCCGCCGCCTGCCACTCGTCCCGGCCCCCCGCCGCGCTCGCCACGCTCGCGGTCACCAGGCCCACCACCGATCGCATCGTGATCGGCGGCGCCGCGTCGTCGCCGAGCTCCCACATCAGCGCGCGGGTGCCGTCGCGCAGCCCGAGCTGCGGGCGCCGCGGGTCGATCGGCCCGGCGATCGCCTGGCTGCGCTCGAGGTCGTCGGTCGCGCGCGATCGATCCAGCGCGGCCACGTCGGGGCGCGCTCCTTCCGCCGCGGTGAGGTAGAGGAGCAGCGACGATAGGGACTCGCTGGCGGTGAGGATCGCCGCGCGGGGCGGTGACGCGTCGAGGGCGGCCTCGGCGAAGCGGCGCGGCGCCTGGCCGGCCGCCGCCGGGCTCACCGCCGGCAACGTGATCATCGCGGGGCCGACCGCCAGCATCGCGCCGGCCGCCGCGGCCGCGGCTGGCCCGGCCGGCCCGGCGAACCGCCCGAGCCAGGCGACGCCCAGACCGGCCAGCGCCGCCGCGGCCATGGCGAACGGGACCCCACCCTGCCCGTCGGCGACGTCGATCGGATCGACCCAGACCGCGTGGACCGCGTCACCGATCGCGATCACCGCGAGCAGGAGCAGGAGCCAGCGCGAGCGCCGCTCGAGCAGCAGCGAGGCCGCGCCGGCCAGGGCCGCGATCAGGCCGAGCACGCCGATCTGGTCCGCCATCGCGCCGGCGAATCGCCTTGCGTGGTGCTGGACGACCCCGGCGTCGGCCGACATCGCCTCGCCGGCCGAGCGCTCGCCCAGCGCCGGTCCGGCGACGTGGTCGGCCAGCGCCCGGGCGTCGCGCGGATGGCCGCGGTCCACCGCCGCGATCTCGCCCGACGCCGATCGAACCGGAAGATAGAGGTGGAGCGCCGCGCCGATCGCCAGCGCGACCAGCGGGGCCAGCAGCGGCCAGCGCGCGCCCCGGTGCAGGCGCAGCCACAGGAGCGCGACCAGCGGGGCGGGCACCAGCAGCCGGTACGACGGATGCGCGGCGAGCCCGAGCCCGGCGACCACGGCCAGGAGCAGGCCGACCCGCGCGTCGCCGCCGCGCGCCACCCGATCGAACAGGAGCGCGGTCGCCGCCAGCAGCGCCGCCGTCGGCGCGATCACGTCGGCGATGGTGGCCTGACGCGCGAACGCGAGCGTGACGCCGAGAAGGACCGCGGCGGCCAGGCCGCCGACCACCGCCGGGAGGCTGGCCTGCTCGCCGCGCGCCGCGCTCCCCGCCGCGCCCTCGACCAGCCGCGCGGTCCACAGCATCGCCAGCGCCGCGCAGGCCGCGCCGAGCAGGTTGACGCGGAAGGCGAGCTCGCCGATCGGCACCAGGCTGGCCAGCTTGACCAGCATGCAGTGGAGCGGGAACCCGGGGGCGGGCGGCGAGCCGAGCCGAACCCCCGCCGCGATCAGCTCGCCCGAGCCGAGCCAGTACGGGCCGGCCGGCGCCACGAGGGCGTAGCTGGCGAATCCGATCAGGGCGACTGCGCGCGGCCCCCAGGCCCGGATCGAATCCACCGGCCCACGTTACACCCGTGGTCAAGAACCCGACCGCGCAGCGTCCCCGGCTCAGCCTTCGCGCGCCCGCCGCACCGTGTCGACCGCGACATGGCGGTGCGACACGCACTCCTCGAACGACACCAGCATCGCGCGCGCCTCGTCCTCCACCACCGCCCGGTCGAGCGCCGCGCCGGCGAACCGCGCCACCGCCTCCATCGATTCCCAGAAGGTGACCACGCTGATCTCGATCCGGGCGCCGCCGTCGATCTCCCGGGTCAGGACCAGCGCCCCGCGGTGTCCGTCGATCCGCTCGAGCTCCGCGACCAGCGTGCCCTCGAAGAACGCGACGTACGCCCTCGCCCCCTCGGCGGTCGCCTGCGCCGACCACGATCGCGCGATCATCGGCGCACCATACGTCAGATCAGCGAGCGGTCACGTAGAAGCCGCGCGCGTACAGCGTGGCCGGGCCGGTCGCGTCGAAGGTGAGATCGAGCGTGTCGCCGCGCCCCATGCGATGCATCCGGTGATCGGCCGCGCAGAAGGCCGGCGCCGGCGCGGCGGCGCACTCGCGCGGCGCGATCCGCTGGCCGTCGACCTCGAGGTAGATCTCGTCGAGCGAGGTGACCTCCGGCTTCTCCTCCGACAGGCGCAGGTGCATGACGCCGCCCTGCCCGGCCGCCAGCGCCAGCGGCTGGAGCGCGTAGGCGCCGGCGCCGCGCTGGTCGCGCAGGATCTCACCGACCCGGATCACCTCGCCGCCCTCCACCCGGTAGACGAACGGGCACGCCGCCAGCTGGCCGCAGTCCTGGGTCTGCGCGCTCGCGCGGCGCGCGCTCTCGACCATGTCGCCACCCACCAGCCGCAGCACGATCTCCTGGCGCGCCACCGGCTTGCCGGGAAAGTGGGCGCGCTCGCACGCGGTCCAGCCGTCCTCCACGTAGCTCGCGGTGCCGTCGCCCGGGAAGACCACCTCGGTGACGCCGTATCCGCCGACCGTCAGGTCGAGCACCCGGCGGAGCGCGCAGCCGTCGGCGATGAACAGCTGGTAGCGGTTGTCCGGATCTTCCTCCGCGTCGGTCGGCAGCGCGACCAGCAAGGCGCGCACGCCGCGAGCGCGGTCGACCTCGACCACGCGCAGCTCGGCCTGCTTCTTCATGAAGTACTCGGTGCCACCGGTGACCTCGGCCCGCCCGGTCACCGCTCCGGCCCGCAGGCTGCCGTCGGAGTGGAGGGAGAGCGCCTCGTCGCCGCCGAGCCCGTCGAGATCGCCGCGCCCGCGCACCAGCACCGGGCTGGCCTCCGCTGTCCCGCCCGCACAGGACGCCGCGCGCGGAGCCGCGGCGACGCTGACCGGCGCCGGGCGCGTCGCCGGCCCCTCGCGCCCGCGCTCACCACCGCATGCCGCGAGCGCGACCCCGACCGCCAGCAGCAGCGGGCGCCCGCGTGGATCCAGGATCGACATCGATCGCATGGTGCGCCAGTCCGGCGGCCGCGTCGCGATCACCGCGCGCCCATCTCGCGCCACCCCGAATGCCTCACAGCGCCCTGTACATGATCAGCACCTCGACGAAGCCGAGCCGCGGGTGGGCAAACGCACCCGGCAACCGCCCCGCGATGTCGAACCCGAGCCGCTGCCACAGCCGCACCGCGCCCTCGTTGGTGCTGACCACGTTGTTGAACTGCATCGCGCGAAACCCACGCGCTCGCGCGCGATCGATCGAGTGCAGGCACATCGCGCTGGCCACGCCCCTGCCGCGCGCCGCCCCGGCCGTCATGTAGCCGCAGTTCGCCACGTGGGCGCCGCCACCCTGCTGGTTCGCCCGCAGGAAGTAGGTCCCGAGCGCGGCGCCGTCCTCCTCGGCGACGAACGCCTCGCCGGCCGGCGAGCGCCAGAAGTGGAGCGCGTCGGATCGGTTCATGTCGCGCGGCAGCGCGTAGGTCTCGCCGGCGCGGATGGTCGGCTCGAGGATCGCCCATACGGCATCGTCGTCGGCGTTGGTGGTGGCGCGGATGTTCACGGTCGTCCTCCTGCCCGGCTGGTGCGCGGCAATCATGACCACCACCACGGCGTCGGGACGCGGAGTGGTGCCGGGGCAACCGTCCGACGCGGCGCTTCATTCCACGCCGAGGGACGGAAGCGGCCTCCTCGTGCCCGCCCCGCCGTGGTGATAGGGTCCGGAAATGGACGTCTTTCGCGGCCACCGGGCCATCGAGCGCGCCCTGCGCGCGCCGGCGGTGGCGATCGGAAACTTCGACGGCGTCCACCGCGGCCACCTCGCCCTGCTCGAGCGCGCCCGGGCCCGGGCCTCGGCCATGAACGGGGAGGCGGTGGCCCTCACCTTCGAGCCCCACCCGGCGATGGTCCTGGCCCCGCACCTGGCGCCGCGGCTGCTCACCACCACCCGGCGCAAGCTCGAGCTCCTCGCCGAGGCCGGCATCGACGCGTGCGTGGTCGAGCCGTTCGACCGCGACCTGGCCGGCCTGCCGCCCGATCAGTTCGCGCGAGTGGTCCTGGCCGACGCGATCGGCGCCCGCCGCGTCGTGGTCGGCTTCGACTTCACGTTCGGCCACAAGCGCGGCGGCACCACCGCGACCCTGCGCGAGCTCGGCCGCGATCTCGGCTTCGAGGTCGACGTGGTCGACGCCTTCACCGTCGACGGCCTGGTCGCGTCGAGCACCCGGGCGCGCAGCTTCGTCAGCGAGGGGAACATGGCCGGCGCCCGCCTCCTGCTCGGCCGCGACTTCGAGGTGTGCGGCCAGGTGGTGCGCGGGGCTGGCCGCGGGCGCGGGCTCGGCATCCCGACCGCCAACGTCGCGGCCGAGACCCCGCTCTTGCCGGCGTCGGGCATCTACGCGGTGTGGCTCCAGGAGCTGGAGCCGGCCACCGGCGAGGTCGGCGACGTCGCCGGCCCGCGCCTGGCCGGCGCCGCCAGCCTCGGCACCAATCCGACCTTCGACAGCGCCGGCGAGCTGACGCTCGAGGTTCACATCCTGGATTTCGATGGCGATCTCTACGACCGACGGGTGCGCGTGTCGTTCGTCGAGCGCCTCCGCGGCGAGCGCCGCTTCCCGGGCGCGGCCGAGCTGCTCGATCAGATCGGCCGCGATATCGCCGACACACGCCGCGTGCTGGCGGCCCGCGGGTCGGACGCCCCGGCGAGATGATCCGGACAGGCGTGCGCGTTATACCGTAGCCATCAGCGAGGCGACCATGACGCAACCCGACACCAACCTGCACGGCGCCATCACGGCGCTGGTCACCCCCATGCGCCACGGCGAGGTCGACCTCGCCGCCCTGACCCGCCTGGTCGAAGATCAGATCGCGGCCGGCATCCACGGCCTGGTCGCGGTCGGCACCACCGGCGAGTCGGCCACGCTGACCGTGCCCGAGCACGTCGCGGTCATCCGCCGCGTCGTCGAGGTGGCCGAGAAGCGCGTGCCGGTCATCGCCGGCGCCGGCGCCAACTCCACCGCGGAGGCGATCGAGCTCAGCAAGGCCAGCGAGGAGGCGGGCGCCGACGCGCTGCTCCACGTCACGCCCTACTACAACCGCCCGCCCCAGGAGGGGCTGTACCGCCACTACGCGGCCATCGCGCGCGCGACCAGGCTGCCGATCGTGCTCTACAACGTGCCGAGCCGGACCGGATGCGATCTGCTGCCCGCGACGGTCGAGCGCCTGGCCGAGATCGAGAACATCGTCGCGATCAAGGAGGCGAGCGACGTGCGCCGGGCCAGCGCGCTCCTCGCCGCGGTCGGCGACCGCATCTCGATCCTGGCCGGCGACGACGTGATCGCGGTGCCGATCATGGCGCTGGGCGGCCGCGGGGTCATCTCGGTGGTGTCGAACGTGGTGCCGGGTCACGTCGCGCGGATGTGCGAGGCGGCCAGCGCCGGCGACTTCGTCCGCGCCCGCGAGATCCACTTCGACATCGGGCCGCTGTGCGAGCTCCTGTTCGCCGAGCCCAACCCGATCCCGGTCAAGCTCGCGCTCGAGCTCATGGGCGCGATGAGCGCCGAGGTGCGCGAACCGCTCGCGCCCTGCTCGCCGGCGCTGCGCGCGCGCCTGGCCGATCTGCTGCGGGCGAAGGGTCTGCTTTGATCCGGCTGGCGGTCCTGGGCCCGAGCGGTCGCATGGGCCGCCGGGTCATCCAGCTGGCCGCCGGTCGCGACGACGTCCAGGTCCACGCCGCGATCGATCGCGCGGACAGCCCGCTCATCGGCCAGGTGCTCGACGACGGGGTGGTGGTCACCTCGAACCTCGAGACCGGCCTGGCCGGCTGCGACGCCTACATCGACTTCACCACCCCGGAGGCGTGCGCTCAGGCGGCGCGCGCGGCGATGCATGCGGGGGGCGTGGCCGCGGTGGTCGGCACCACCGGGCTCGATCCGGCCACGGTGTCGGAGCTCGACCGTCTGGCCGCGCGTGCGCCGGTCCTGGTCGCGGCGAACTTCTCGCTCGGGGTGAACCTGGTCATCGCGCTGGCCGAGACCGCGGCGCGCGCGCTCGGCCCGGAGTTCGACTTCGAGGTGATGGAGCTGCACCACCGTCACAAGCGCGACGCGCCATCCGGCACCGCGCTGGCCCTGGCCGCTGCGCTCGCGGCAGGACGGGGACAAGCGCTGGCCGACGTGCTGCGCACCGCGCGCTCGGGCGAGGTCGGCCCGCGCCCGGACGGCGAGATCGGCGTGGTCGCCCTGCGCGGCGGCGAGATCGCCGGCGAGCACACCGCGCTCCTCATCGGCGACAGCGAGCGGATCGAGCTCACCCACCGGGCCGGATCGCGCGACCTGTTCGCCGCCGGCGCGCTGCGCGCCGCGACCTGGCTGGCCGGCCGCCCGCCCGGCCACTACGCCATGCGCGACGTCCTCGGCCTGCCGCCGAGCTGAGCCGGGCCGACCACGCCCGCGTTCACGTCCGCGCCGCGCCAGCCGGCGGCCGGGCGGTCGACCCACGCTCGACGAAGCGGACCGGCAGCACCTCGCTGCGCGGCTCCGCCTCCTCGAAGATGAGCGCCGCGGCGCGGCGGCCCTTGTCCGCGATCGGCTGCGCGATCGTCGTCAGCGGCGGGGTCGCGGCCGCCGCCTCCGGGATGTCGTCGAACCCGACCACCGACAGATCGTCCGGCACGCGCCGCTCGCGCCGGCGCGCGGCCTCGATCACCGCCAGCGCCAGCACGTCCGACATGCACAGCACGCCGGTGATCTCGTCCGGGCCGGCCAGGAGCTGGTCGGCGTGGGGCGCGGCCCGGATCAGATCGTTGGGCGCCTCCATGACCGGAATCCGCTCGATGTCGAGCCCGTGCTCGGCCAGCGCGGCGGCGTAGCCGGCCATGCGATCGCGCTCCACCCGGCAGGTCGACGAGCCCAGCCGCTCCGGGTCGGCCCAGCCGAATCGCCCATCCGATCGCAGCTCGAGCGACATGATCGCGAGCGAGCGGTGGCCGAGCTCGAGCAGGTGGCGCGCGGCCAGGTAGGCGCCCTGCCGGTCGTCGATGAGGACCGAGCTGGTCCCCGCCCCGGCGTCGAGATCGATCGACACGAACGGCAGGTTGCGCCGGCGGGTGTGCTCGATCAGCCGGTCGCCCTGCTCGAGGCAGTGAACGATGAAGCCGTCGACCAGCGCCGTCTCGATGCTCCAGGCGGCCTGCTCGCCGCTGGCGCCGGACACGAGCGAGATGCCGGCGCCGTGCTGGTCGCACACCTCGGCGATCCCGGACATGAGCAGGCGCGCGAACGGATCGCAGAAGAAGTAGGAGAGCTGGTCGGCGATCACGATCCCGATCGCGTTGACCTTGCCGGCCCGCAGCAGGCGGCCGCGCGGGTCCGGTCCGCCGTAGCCGAGCCGGCGGGCCGCCTCCTGCACCCGGGTCCGCACCTCGGGCCGGACCACCTCGGGCCGGTTGAAGACGTTGGAGGCCGTGCCCTTGGAGACACCTGCCGCCTGGGCGACGTCGGTCAGCCTGACGACGCGCTTCACGAGCTCACGATCCAGAGGATACGACGCTTATTGAATCGATTCAATCTGAGCCTTGACAACTGCGAGAAAAGGGCCCAAATACATGATTGAACCGATTCAAAATCGCATCCGATCCGGTTCCCCAACCCGTGGCCCGGGAGGTCACACCATGAACAACATGATCTTCGCCAGCTCGCTCATTCACCGCACCAGCCCGACCCGGCTCGACGACCTGTACGCCGGCCCGTGGACGGGGCTGAAGGACGCCCTCCGGATCGCCGCCGCCCTGGGCGCGCTCGCGACCTACGCCGGCCTCCTCGCCCTCGTCGGATCCTGATCGACCGCGCCGGGCGGGGGCCGGCCTGCTCACCCGCCCGCCGGGTCGCTCTGCTCGTCGAAGGCGGCCACTCGCTCGCCCAGCTGCTCCATGAGCTGGACCACCTCGGACATGGAGCGATCGCGCGCCATCCCGGCGGTGCGCCGCACCTCGCCGACCAGCTCGCGCACGCGCGCGCGCAGCGCCGACACCCCGACGTGGAGGATCATGATCTCGGCGTCCTTGATGCCGAGCTCGGCGGACAGCTCGCGCAGCTGCTGGTCCCGGTGCGCGGCCCAGGCCGACGGTGCCCGCTCGGTCGACTCGCGCGCGAGCTGGCTGTCGAGCTCGCCGAGCCCGTTCTCGACCTGCTGGAGCAGGTTGCGCCCCGACTCCAGCTCCAGCTCGAAGTGAGCCAGCCGGCGGGCCACGTCGCGTCCGACCGTCGCCACCGCGCCCGCCTGGGCCGCCGCGACCGGGCCGGCCGCGATCGAGCCGGCCGCGACCGACGCCGTCCCGCCGTTGCCGCTGTTCCGCTCGCGCCGCTCCGACGCCTCGGCCCGGGCGGCCGCGACCTGCGCCGCTGCCTCCGACTGCGCCGACGCCACCTGAGCCGCCGCCTCCGACTGCACCGATGCCACCTGCGCCCTGGCCTCCGAGCGCGCCGCGGCCACCTGCGCCGCCGCCTCCGACCGCGCCGACGCGGACTGCCCGGCCAGCTGGTCGCCGTCGCGCCGCACCCGGGCCAGCGCCGCCTCGAGCTCGGCCACGCGGTCGCGCAGATCGCGGTCGCCGGCCGCGTCGCTCGCGATCGCCGCCGCCGGCCCGTTCACCGGCGCCGCCGCGACACCGACCCCGGCCGCCGCCCGGGTCCCCGACCGCGCGTCGATCTCGATCTCGACCCCGGCCCGCGCCATGCGGAGGAGCTTGCCCTCGCCCATCGACGCCCGCGTCCGCCACTCGCGCAGCTCGCCCTCGAACCGAAGCGCCCGCTCCTCCGCCCGCTGCCGCGCCGCGCGCTCCGCCGCCGCCTGTCCCGCCATCTGCTCCAGGTCGGCGCGTAGCTCCTCGGCGTACGCCTCGCCCTCCTCGACCGCGATCTCGAGCGAGCGCACCGCGTCCCGGTGCGCCGCCAGCGCCTCGGCGATCTGCTCGCTCGCGCTCGGCCCGCTCGACGCGGGCGCCTCCGGTGTCCGGGTCAGCTCGTGGCGGAGCTCTTCCGCCTCGCCGCGCAGCTGGGCCGCCTCCGCGCGCAGGTCCTCCGCCTCGGCGGCCAGCCCGTCGAATCGACCGCGCAGGTCCTGGGCCTGGCCGCGGACCTCGTCCAGCTGGGCGCGGGCCAGCGTGCGATCCGAGATCGCCGTCTCCAGCCGCAGGCGCAGCTCGTGGACCAGGATCGCGTCGCGCGCCGCCTCGCCCGGCGAGGTGCCCGCGCCCTCATCCTCTTCGTAGCCCGCCGCGCCGGCGCCCGCGTCCAGCCGCACACCGGCCGCGGCCGCCGCCGCCTCGATCCCGCCCTGCTCCGGCACCTGGACCACGGCGTAGCCGCGCGCCCGCACCGCCGCGCCGCCGCACACCGCCACGTAGTCGCTGGCCTCCGGCTCGCCGCCGGTGAGCTCGAGCAGCGACGTGTCCAGGTGGGTATCGATCGACTGCTCGTCGGCTCCGCTGGCGGTCCCGCTGGCGTACTCGACCAGGCTGAAGCCGACGAAGGGCGACTGCGCCACCATCCGCACCGGCGAGAACTGCCGCTCGAGCCGGTCGCGGAACTCGTAGAACGACGCGCCGCCGGGCGAGCCGCGCCGGTCTGCGCTCGGTCCGCACAGGATCAGGTGCCCGCCCGGCACCAGCAGCCGGCGGAGCTCGCCGAGCACGCTGCCCCGGCGCAGCACTTCGATCCCGTCGGGCACGAAGATGCAGTCGAAGCTGCCGTCGTCGAGCTCGATCGAGCCGGGCTCCTCGCAGCGGAACTCCAGGTTGGTCTGGCTGTAGCGGGCGCGCGCGTCGGTGATGCTGCGCAGCGAGCGGTCGACGCCGACCACGCGGGCGGCGCCGTGATTGGCGAGGAACTGCGCGCCGTAGCCGACGCCGCACCCGATCTCGAGAACACGCCTCTCGTGCAGGAGATCGACCAGATAGAGGTAGGTGGGCAGACGCCGCAACCAGGCGCCCAGCGAGCCTTCCGCCGACGATGTCATCGGCAGCTTTATAACTCACCGGCGGACGCGGAACCCGTGCTCACCGCGAGTCTCCGCCAGCCACTCCACTTCCACGCCGGTCACGCGCGCCCCGGGAGGGCCACGTCCGCACCACGCCAGCAGGCTCTCCACCCGCCCGGCCGGTCCCTCCGCCTCCAGCTCGACCGACCCGTCCGGGCAGTTCCGCACCCACCCGGCCACGCCGAGCTCCGCGGCGCGGTCGCAGGTCGACGCGCGGTAGCAGACGCCCTGCACCAGCCCGCTGACGCGAGCACGCGCGCGCACCGGCCCGTCGCCGGTGGGCCGCGTCCCGCGCGGCGACGGTGGCGAAGCTGACACGGTCGATATTCTACGCCAGCGCTCGCCCGCGCGACGACGCGGCCGGGTCGCGGCGCCGACCCGCGGCCGTGCCGTCGCGCCGAGCATGGTACGCTGCGTCGCGATGGCGGGCATCCTGCACCTGCCCGATCACGGGCGGCTGATCGTCTGCACCGATCTGCAGGGCTGTCTGCGCGACTTCGAGCAGATCGTGAACGTGTTCCTGCGCGCCCGCGACGACAGCGGCGGCGACGCTCACCTCCTGTTCACCGGCGACCTGGTCCACGGACCGCACATCGACCGAAAGGACTGGCCCGACTTCCTGGGCGAGTACTACCGCGATCAGTCGGGCGACCTCATGCGCCAGTTCGCGCGCCTGCGCGCCGCGTTCGCCGGGCGGGTCCACGCCATCATCGGCAACCACGAGCACGGCCACATCGGCGGCCCGCACACCGCCAAGTTCGCCATCGACGAGGTCGAGCTGCTCGAGTCGCGCATGGGCCCCGACGCCTCCGCCTGGCTTCGCAACCTCCTGCGCGAGCTGCCCCTGGTGGCGGTTGCCCCGTGCGGGGCGATCTTCACCCACGGCGCGCCGGCCGCCGACATCGAGTCGCACACCGAGGTCGAGGACGCCAACCTCGACGACCTGGCGTTCGACAGCCCGATCGACATCTTCGAGGTGCCGGTGGTCGGCCCGCTGCTCTGGGCCCGCTCCGCCGCGCCCGAGGTGGCCCGGCGCTTCCTCCGCGCGATGAACGGCACCATCTCGATCTATGGACACGACGTCATCCCCGAGGGCTTCGAGCGAGTCGGCGACGAGCAGATCGTGGTGTCGACCAGCTTCGGCGTGTTCGACAGCAACAAGGTCTACCTCAACATCGACCTGGCCATGGCCTACCGCACGGTGCATGACCTCCGTGTCGGCCATGAGATCCTCCCTCTCTACCCGATCAAGGCGCGGCGCGCGCTCGGCGGCCGCGCCGATTAGTACCGGGCTGGCGCTCGCCGTCGCGCTCCTCTCGGTCGGGACCGCCGCCTGCGCCGGCTCGTCCGGTCGCGGCGCCGACGGTGACGACAGCGCCGACAGCGCCGACCTGCGCTGGTCCCTGAGCCAGCCGATCGTGTTCACCGGCGCCTGCGACGCGTCCGGCGCCGCCGGCCTGAGTGGCGGTCGGATCGCGGTGGCCGACGACGAGGACAACCACCTGCGCGTCTACGACCTCGACGCCGGCGGCGCCCCGCTCGAGCTGCTCGATGTCAGCGCCGACCTCGTGGACCCGGGCGGCAAGCATCCGGAGCTGGATCTGGAGGCGAGCGCGACGGTCGGCTCGCGGATC
>DATHKR010000097.1:0-34048 GCA_035489015.1 Kofleriaceae bacterium
AGTGCACCGCCGCCGAGATGGCATCAACGATCCGGTGCGCCTCGCCGCCGATCGCTGCGTTGCAACTCCTCGAGCTACAGCGAGTAGCCCGTCGTCGTCGCGCCTTGCGCTCGACGGCGATCCACACCGCCTCGTTGACGCCATATCGGCGGCGGTGCGCTGGTGATCCCGCTGGCGCGCCCGTCGATCGGCGAGCCCGAGATGGCCGCGGCCGAGCGCGCGCTGCGGTCCGGCCGGCTGGTGCTCGGCCCGGAGAACCTGCGCTTCGAGGAGGCGCTGGCCGCGCGCTGCGGCCGCCGCCACGCCATCGCGACCGCGTCCGGCACCGCGGCGCTCGAGCTGGCGATCTGGGCGCTCGGGATCGCGGCCGGCGACCAGGTGCTGGTGACCGCGTTCGGCTTCCCGGCCGCGGCCAACGCGGTGCGCCGGGCCGGCGCGGTCCCGGTGCCGGTCGACGTCGACCGAGCGACCTGGACCCTGGACGTCGCCGCGGCGCAGGCGGCGCTGGCCCGCTGTGCCCGCCCGCGCGCGATCCTCTCGATCGATCAGCTGGGCCTGGCCGCCGAGGCGGCGCCGCTCCGGGCGCTCGAGGCGGCGACCGGCGTGCCGGTGATCGGCGACGCCGCCTGCGGCCTGGGCGCGGTCGATTCCGCCGGCGTGCCCGGCGGCGGCTACGGGCGGGTCGCGGTGCTCTCGTTCCACCCGCGCAAGCTGGTCACCACCGGCGAGGGCGGCGCCCTCGTTTGCGACGACGACGAGCTGGCCGCGGCGCTGCGCCAGCTCCGCAACCACGGCCAGGACGCGCCGGGCAGCTTCCGGCGGGCCGGCACCAACGCGCGGCTGTCCGAGGTGTCGGCGGCGATCGGCGCCGCCCAGCTGGTCCGGCTGGACGAGATGCTGGCCGAGCGGCGGCTCCTGGCCGACGGCTATCGCCGCCGACTTGCGCCGCTCGCGCGCGCGGGTCGATTATCGTGGCAAGAGCCGGCCCCGGGAGCCATGCACGCCTACCAGACGTTCGCCATCCGGCTCGCACCCGGCATCGACCGCGACCAGGTGCGGCGCCAGCTGGCCGCGGCCGCGATCGAGAGCGGACCGGCCACGTTCGCGTTTCACCGGGTCGGGCCGAACGCCGCCGACCCGCGCGCCGCCGAGGTCACCCTGCCCGAGGCCGACGCGCTCCACGAGCGCTCGCTGGCCCTGCCGCTCTACATCGGCATGCGCTCGGCCGAGCTCGACGCCGTGTCCGACGCGCTGGAGGGCGCCCTCGGGTGAGCGCGCCGGCCGCCGATCACGTCATCGAGGTGCGCGACCTGGCCAAGGTCTATCACACGCCGTTCTCGCGCCGCCGCGTGGTCGCGCTCGACGGCGTCTCGTTCTCGGTCGAGCCGGGCGAGATCTTCGGCTTCGTCGGGCCCAACGGGGCCGGCAAGACCACCACCATCCGCATCCTCATGGGGCTCATCCGGCCCAGCCAGGGCAGCGCGTCCCTGTTCGGCCTCCCGGTGCCGAGCCGGGCGGCGCGGGCCCGGATCGGCTTTCTGCCCGAGGCGCCCTATTTCTACGAGTACCTCACCGTCGGCGAGCTGCTCGATCTGGTCGGCCGGCTGTTCGGGCTCGACCGGCGCGCCCGCCGGCGCCGCGCCGACGAGCTCATCGACGTGGTCGGGCTCACCCGCGCCCGCAAGCAGCCGCTCAAGAACTACTCCAAGGGGATGCTGCAGCGCGCCGGCATCGCCCAGGCGCTGGTCGGCGACCCGGAGCTGGTCGTGCTCGACGAGCCGACCTCCGGGCTCGACCCGCTCGGCCGGCGCGAGGTGCGCCAGATCGTGCTCGCCCTGCGCGACGCGAAGAAGACGGTCTTCTTCTCCTCGCACATCCTTGCCGACGTCGAGGCGATCGCCGACCGGGTCGCGATCCTGGTCGGCGGCAAGCTGTACGAGGTCGGCCGGGTGTCGGAGCTGGTCGACCGCAAGGTGATCTCGACCGCGCTGATCCTGCACGTCCCCGCCGCCGACGGGGTCGCCGCCGCCGCCGCCGCGCTCCAGCCGCGCTGCCAGCAGATCGAGCGCCGCGGCGACGAGCTCGAGCTGGAGATCGGCGCCGACGGCGACGTCGACGAGATCCTGGCCGAGGCGCGCGCGCTCGGCGCCCGGGTGGTGTCGGTTTCACCCCGCCACGAGACCCTCGAGGACCTGTTCGTCAGGCGCGCCCGCATCGCCGGCAGCGAGGGGCTGGGCCGCGCCCGCCCCCAGGACGACGTGACCGAGGAGGCCGCGCCATGAGCCGGGCCGGCGCGGTCGGCCGTTCGACCGGCAGCATGCTCGGCCGCATCTACGCGGTTGCCCTCAACACGTTCCGCTGGGCAATCCGCCACCGCTTCCTCATCGCGGTGCTGATCGTCTCGGCCGGCGTGATGCTGTTCGCCCTCGTCCTCGGCCAGATGTCGCTCCACCAGGAGCAGCGAGTGGCGATCGACGTCGCCCTGGGTGGCACCTCCTTCTTCGGGTGCATCACCGCGATGGTGCTCGGCTCGCTGCTGCTCTACACCGAGGTCCAGCGCCGCACCATCCACACCATGCTGGCCAAGCCGATCGAACGGCACGAGCTCTTGCTCGGACGCTACGCCGGCATGGCGGCCAGCCTGACCCTCCTGGTCGCGGTCTCGGCGGTGATGATGGCGGGGCTGTTCTGGCTGCAGGACGTGCCGTTCACCGCGGCCACGGCCAAGTCGCTGATCCTGACCTGGGTCGAGGTGCTGGTGGTCGCGGCGGTGGCGGCGTTCTTCTCGTCGTTCTCCAGCCCGGTCCTGTCCGGCGTGTTCACCGCCGGGATCTGGCTGGTCGGGCGGGCCACCGACGAGCTGCGCGCGGCGGTCGAGTCGGCCGCCTCGCCGGTGATCCGCGCCGCCTGCCGCGCCGCGCTCTACGCGGTTCCGGACCTGCACCTGCTCCAGGTCTCCGGCAGCACCCTCGATGGCGTCGAGGTGTCGGTGCACGGCGACTTCGTCAGCTGGTCGTACGTGGCGGCGGCGGCCGGGCACGGCGCGCTCTACGTCGGCGTGCTGCTCGCGCTGGCGGTGGTCATCTTCGCCCGGCGGGACTTCCTGTGATGCGGCGGCGGCTGGCGGCGGTCGCGCTGGTGATCGGCTTCTGCGCCGGCGTGGTGGTGACGCGCGCGGTGTGGCAGGGGCGCGGCGCGCTCGACGACGGCGACCGCGCGTTTGCCGCCGGCGACCACGAGGAGGCGATCCGCTGGTGGCGCCGCGCGGCGCGCTGGTACGTGCCGCTCGCGCCGCACGTGGCCGACGCCTACGATCGCCTGGAATCGATCGCGCGCGCGGCCGAGGCCAAGGGGGACGTCGCCACGGCGCTGGCCGCATGGCAGGGCGTGCGCGGGTCGATCCTGGCCACCCGCAGCTTCTACGTGCCGTTCGAGGAGCGGCTCGAGCCGGCCAACCGCCGCATCGCCGCGCTGCTCGCCCGCGTCGAGGGAGGCGCGCCCGACCCCGGCCAGAGCGAGGCGGCCCGCACCGCGTGGCACTACGATCTGCTCGCGCGCGACGAGGCGCCGGACGTCGGCTGGACGGTTCTGGCGCTGGTCGGATTTCTGGCCTGGATCGGCGGCGGCGCGCTGTTCGCGTGGCGCGGCATCAGCGCGGAGGATCGCCTGGTCCCACGCGCCGCGACCACGGCGGGGCTGATGGTCGCCTCCGGGCTGGTCCTGTGGCTGCTCGGGCTTTACCGGGCCTGACCGGCGGGCACCGGCGCGACGCCACCGAGGCTGGATTTTCGGCCCCCCATGAAGGGGGCAGTCCGCGCGTGTGCGACAGGTGACCCCTTTGTCAGGAATATTACTCATCTCGCAGCAGAGTTGATCTCCACAGACACCGTCCTTCCATCCGGTCGGTGTGCACAGATTATCAACAGGCTGTGGAAGCGATTGTTCGGGCCGAAAAGGGCGGATTGCGGGTCACCTGGACCCACATCGGCGCGCCAGGAGCACCACCCCTGTGGTGAGGACCTAGTAGAGACCTTCGCCCTTGTGCAGGCGACTCAGCATCTCTGCCAGCCGTCCGCGCTGATCCGGCCCGATGTTCGAGATGCGCACGCCGAACCCGGTCGGATAGTGGTCCGACTCCGCGCTGCCGGGCTCGACGACGCGGACCACGACCACCTCGCACGTCACGTACTCGTCGTAGTCGTAGAGCTCGATGTCGAGCGTCGAGCCGATCTTGAAGGGATAGGAGTGCCCGACTCGCGTGTAGAGAAAGAGTCCACTCTCGGAGAGGTCGCGCGTGCGGAACACGAACTCGCGCGCGCCCTCACCCCGCACCTTGACGAATGCGTCCACCGCGACGCGCCGCGCCTGCCTCTGCCCCGGATCATCGCCGTGCCCATCGCTTTCACCTGCCGCCTTCACTTCACAATCTTAGCAACGTTCGGGCGGCAGGCGGCCCTGTGGGGATGAACCGAGAATCGGTGGCTTCCGGCGGCGTTACCGCCTACAGTTTCTTTTCCGCTCAACGTCGGGCGATGGCGCTTCCGCGCCGAGGCTCAGGCTGAATGGACGTTCGCTGCGAGAAGTGCCAGACCGAATACGAGCTGGATGAGGGCAAGCTCAAGCCCGGCGGCGTCACGGTCAAGTGCACCACCTGCGGCCACATGTTCCGCGTGCGGCCCGGTGCGGTCCCGCATCCGTCGGAGTCGGCGGCGATCTCCACGCCGATGCCGGACTACGCGACGCCGGCGCCGGTGCAGAGCGGGCGCGCGTCGAGCATCCTCATGAACACGGAGGAGGGTGAGCGGACCTGGCTCATCCGACTCGAGGACGGCGAGATCAAGACCTGTCGCGAGCTGTCCACCTTGCAGAAGTGGATCGTCTCCGGCCGGGTGAGCCGCAGCTGCTCCATCTCGCGGACCGGCAAGAAGTGGAAGCTGCTCGGCGAGATCGGCGAGCTGGCCTCGTTCTTCGGGATCGCCGACGAGGCGCGCGACGCGCGCCACGCCGGGCAATGGTCGTCGTCGACGCGCGAGTATCCGTCGCCGCCCGCGCCCGACGGCAGCTTCGGCACACCGACGCCGGCGCCGGCACCGACGCATCCGAGGACGGTGCCGCGCCGATCGACCGGCGATCCGGTCGCGCCGCTCCACCTGGACGATACGGCCGCTGGCGGCGGCAGGCGCGAGGGGCAAGGTGTCCGCGGCAGCGGATACGGAGGGGGTGGGGACGGGGAGATCGACGGCTCCGAAGAAGACGACGAGACGGCGCCAGCGTCGTACGCCGACGCGCTGGCCGCCGAGATGGAACGGGCGAACGCGGGACAGGCCGTGGACGGCCCGCCGGCCTCGTTCGCGCGCACCCTCCCGCTCGGAGGGGCTGCGCTCGGCCCGCCGACCCAGCGCTCCGCCGTCCACGACGCCGTGCAGATGAAGGCGCAGCCGCCGCCATCGGACCTGCCGATCGACGACGAGCTGGTCGCGTCCGGTCCGGTCGGCTCGGCGGCGACCTTGCCGCCGTATGGCGCGGGCATGCTCGGCACCGGTAGCCCGTCGCGATCGGCGTCGCTTCCCTCGGGGCTGCCGCTGGCGCCGCCGCCGTCGCGAAAGCCGATGGCGACCGGGGGGCCGGCCGGGCCGACGACGGGCTGGGCGCCGCGCGGGCCGGGCGCCGGCATGCGCGACCACGGGCCGAGTGGGCCGACTGGCGGCAAGGCGCGCGGCGATCTGTCCGAGGCGGCGTTCGTCGGCGGATCGAAGATGCCCAACATCCGCGGCGAGTTCGAGAACGGCAAGTTCGTCCCGTCGCCGTTCACGGACGACGAGCCGCTCATCCCGTCGCGGAGTCACGGCGGGCTGTGGGTGTTCCTGTTCTCGCTGGTCGTCATGGCCGGCGCGGGCGGCGCGGTCTACGTGATCCTCTACAAGGGCGGAGACGAGCAGACCGAGCAGGTCGCCGCGGCTGGCGCGAGCGACGCCGGCGCGGTGGTCGCTGCTCCGCCGGCGGCCGGGGCGACAGGGCCGGGCACGGCGACGCCGGTGCCGCCGGATGTCACCCCGCCGGCCGCGCCGGCCGACGCGAAGATCGCCGACGAGGCGGTCGCGCTCGCGCAGGCGGCGGTGCGGGGCGAGTCTCCGACCGCGCTCGCGTCGGCCGGACAGGCGCTGGCCGGGCTGGGGTCGGGCTCGACGCCCGCACCGGCGGTGCTGGTCGCGCGCGCGCGGGTCGAGACCGCGCTGGCCCAGCAGCTGGCCGACCGGGCCAAGCTGGCGGCGACCCCGGTCGAGACCAAGAAGCTGACCGGCGAGGCGAAGGCGCGCGCGCGCGCCGGGCGCCAGCTGGCCGAGCAGGCGCTGGCGGCGCGGGCCGACGATCCGGCCGCGCTCCTGGCGGTGGCCGACGCTCGTCGCCTCGAGGGCGAGCGCAGCATCGAGGTGGAGCGCTGGCTGCGACGGGCGCAGCAGAGCCCGGCCGGCGCGGCGCTGACCCCGGAGGTCGAGCTCGTCACCGCGCTCCTGCGGGTGCGCGACAATCGCCTGCGCGACGCCCGGGTGGTGCTCGACAAGCTGGCCAAAGCGGCGCCGGCCGACGACGTGCGGGCGCGCTTCCGGCTGGCCTGGATCGATCATCTCGACGGCAACGCGGACGCCGCGCGGACCGGGGCCGAGGCGGTGCTGAAGACGCAGGCCGACCACGGCGGGGCGCGCGCGCTGCTCGACAAGCTCGGCGCGGCCGGCAAGGCGCCGGTCGAGACCAGTGACCCGATGCCGCCGGAGCAGAAGGGCAACGACGCGGTCGCCGGCAAGGGTGGCGACAAGCCGACGGCGGGCGCGGGCAGTGAAGGTGAAAAGGGGGCGGCGGGCAAGGATGGCGACCGGGTCGCCGACGACAAGGGCGCGGGCGGGGCGGCGGGCGCGGGCGGCGGTGACTCGTTCGATCAGATCCTCGATCGGGCCCAGAAGCTGGCCGACAACGGCAACTGCACCGCGGCGATGCCGCTCTACCGCAAGGTGCTCGACCTCCATCCTGCCGCGGTCGAGGCGCTGACCGGGCTCGGCTACTGCCACCTGGATCGCCGCGAGTACGCCAGCGCGCACACTCGCTTTCGCGCCGCGCTGGGGATCTCGTCGCGCTATCAGCCGGCCATGTGGGGGATCGCCGAGGCCTACCAGCAGCAGGGCATGAAGGAGGAGGCGCTCGAGCGGTTCCAGGCGTTCGTGACCGAGCACCCGCACGGCCCGCGCGCCGACGCGGCGCGTGAGCGGATCGCGAACCTCAAGCGAGAGATCGGCCCGGCCGAAGGCGAGCAGCCCAAGAGCGGCGGCGAGTCGCCCGCCGGCGGGGCGGGCTCGTCCGGCTCGTCGGGCACCGGCGATGCGCCGAGCAGCGGGGACTCGTCCAGTCCCGGCAGCGGGTCGTCGGGCAGCGGGTCATCCGGCAGCGGGTCGTCGGGCAGCGGGTCGTCGGGCAGCGGCTCGTCCGGCAGCGGGTCATCTGGCAGCGGCTCGACGGACAGCGGCTCGTCGGGCGCTGGCGGCGCGAGCGGCAGCACCGGCACCGGCGCCGGCGCGCCGACGGGCGCATAGCCGGGCCCATGCTCGCCCCTCGCGCGCTCGGCACGGCCTCCACTTCTCCGTCGCGGGCGATGGCGCTCGGCCTCGCGCTGGCCGCCGCGGCCTGCTCGTCCGGCCCCAGGAAGGACGAGCCCGGTGGCGGGCCACCGGCCCCGCTGCAACCGTCACAGCCCCAGCCCCAGCCGCAGCCCCAGCCCCAGCCGAATCCGTTCGGGATGCTCGGCGCCATGCTGGCCACGCGCAGCGACGAGCCCGGCCCGTACGACGAGCCGCGCCACTCGCCCGGCTTCGCGGACGGCAAGCCGCACGCCGCCGTCATCGAGCTCGACCAGCCGCTGGTCGAGCTGCGCTCCTTCAGCCTGCTCGGCGGCGCCGGCGGGCTCGAGCTCCGCACCGTCACCGACGCGCTCCACCGGCTCGCCCGCGACCGCAACGTCACCGCGCTGGTGATCCGCTTCGGCTCCGACTCGATCGACCTGTCGGCGGCCGAGGAGCTGCGCGCGGCCGTGGCCGGCTTCCGCCGGGCCGAGCCGGCCGGGCGCGAGGTCCACTGCCACGCCGACGGCGCGGACGGCTCGAACTACTTCGCGATGACCGCGTGCGACACGATCGGGCTGGCCACCGGCGGCAACATCGTCATCGCCGGCGCCGCCGCGGTCCCGATCCACCTGAAGGGCGCCCTCGATCGCCTCGGCATCCAGGCCGACTTTCTCCACGTCGGCGCCTTCAAGGGGGCGGCCGAGCCGCTGACCCGCGACCGCCCGTCGCCCGAGATGATCCAGACGCTGGGCGCCATCCTCGACCAGCGCTACGCCGCGCTGGCCGACGGCATCGCCGAGGGCCGCCACCTCCAGCCAGCTCACGTCCACAACCTCATCGACACGGCGGTGTTCACCGACGCGGAGGCCGGCCCGGCAGGCCTGATCGATCAGGTCGGCGGCTTCGACGCCTATCGCGACAAGATGCTGGACGGCGCCGAGTGGACCCGCGTCGACCTCGATCCGGACGGCGCCCCGGGCATCGGCCAGCTCATGCAGCTGCTCGGCGCCGCGCCGGTCGCGCGGCCGACCGCCCCGCACGTCGCGCTGGTCTACGCGGTCGGCAACGTGGTCGACGGCGAGGCAGGCGGCGCCGCCGCCGCGCGCCGCGAGATCGCCCCGCGCGTGCTCGGCCCGGCCCTGCGCGCGCTCACCGCCGACGACTCGGTCAAGGCGGTGGTCCTGCGCATCGACTCGGGCGGCGGCAGCGCGCTCGCATCCGAGAGCCTGTGGCAGGACGTGTCCGCGCTGCGCAAGAAGAAGCCGGTCGTGGTCTCGATGGGCGGGGTGGCCGCCTCGGGCGGCTACTACCTGGCGTGCGCGGCCAACCAGATCTTCGCCTCGGCCACCACCCTGACCGGATCGATCGGCGTGGTCGGCGGCAAGCTCGCCATCGGCCAGGCGCTCGGCAAGCTCGGCATCGCCGGCTTTCCGATGGGGCGCGGCAAGCGCGCGCTCATGTGGTCGGCGCTGTCGCGCTGGACCGCGGACGAGCGCGCCGCGGTGCAGAAGCTCATGGAGGGCGTGTACAGCGCGTTCGTGGCCCGGGTCGCGGAGGGGCGGCACAAGACCGCCGCCGATCTCCAGCCGATCGCCCAGGGCCGGGTGTGGACCGGCGCCGCCGCGGTCGAGCGCGGCCTGGTCGACAAGCTCGGCGGCCTGGACGATGCCCTGGCCGCGGCGCGCGGGCTGGCCAAGCTCGACGAGAGCGCGCCGCTCGAGGTCTATCCGCCGCCGCCGACCCTGGCCGACCTGATCGGCGGCCTGGGCGGCGGGTCGCTGCCCTTCGGCCTCGATCGAGCCGCCGCCGACGCGGCCGCCGCGCTCGCCCCGCGCGAGGCCGCCGCGGTCCTGGCCGCCTACCGCCAGCTCGCGGGCTTCGCCACCGCGCGGGTCCAGACCGCGCTGGTCTGGCCCGTCATCTTCCGCTGACTACCTGGCGCTGACCGCCAGGCTCTGCCGAGGTCACTCGGCGCGGTGCTCGATCTCCGGCGGGCGCGCGAAAAAGGCGTTGCGCCGAGGATCGTTGTAGCGCTCGTACTCGATGGGCCACGGGCTGACCTTGACGGTGCCGTCGGCCGAGACCCGCATGGTGAGCGCCATCGGCGTCACCTCGCGGTAGCTCGAGTCGATCGGCAGGTCGGCGTTGCTGGCGCCACCGGCGGAGAACAGGTTGAGCAGGCGCGAGGGGCCGCCCTCGAAGCTGGTGCTGAAGCCGGCCAGGATCTTCTCGTGGCCGCGCACCATCATGGTGCAGCCGAGCTCGGCCATGAAGCGCTCGAACTGGATCCGGCCGAACGGGAACCGCGCGTTCTGCGCCTGCAGGTCCTCCGGGATGTAGTCCGCCTCGCTCGGGTCGCTCCACAGCATCTGGAAGCGCAGCTCCGGGTCGTTGAGGCTGGACAGGTCGGTCCACTTCTCGCGCAGGCTGGCGTCGCGCGGGATGCCGGCGTGCACGAACAGCACCCGGTGGAAGAGCAGCATGTTCGGCATGCTCTCGAACAGCCGCATGTACGCCTCGAACATCTCGTTCGGCATGTAGCCGGCCATGCTGTTGATCGCCTCGGCCGGGCGCACGCCCCCGTAGATGCGACCGTTGTACTCGATGTAGTACTCGTGGTTGCCGCGCAGCACGTAGACGTGCTCCGGGACCGACAGGAACATCTGCATCACGGTGCGCAGCACGCCGTTGTAGCTGAACCGCCCGCGATCGATGTAGTCGCCCAGGAAGACCAGCTTCGGGTGCGGGTTGCCGGCCGGGTCGAGCCGCCAGGCCTCGACCTTGGCGAAGAAATCGGACTGCATCAGCGCCGCCTTCAGGCAGCTGTAGCAGCCGTGCAGATCGCCCAGCACGGTGATCTCGTAGTCGGTGTCCGGCTGGAGCGGGTGGACGTAGACGTGCTGGTCGAGGAACGGCGCCTGGCCGGCGAACCCGTCGAGCGAGCGGACCCCGGCCAGCTTGCCCTGGCCAGCTGCGCGCTGCTCGTCGAACTTGCGCATGGTGGCGACGATGAGCTGGTAGTCCGCCTCCGCCTGCTTTCGGATGCGCACCGGATCGGCCGAGTAGTGCTGCTCGGAGCCGGAGAAGAACGGGTGGTCGTCCTGGCGGGGCTGGACCTGCTGCGGCTCGTCGATCTCGAGCGACAGGAGCGGCATCGGCGGCGGCAGATACGAGCGCGGATCGTCGGTGGCGCTGGCCGCGGGCGCGACCGGCGACGGCTCGGTCGCCTGCTCGAGCAGCACCCGGACCTCGTCGCGGAACGCGGCCTCCTCGGGGTGGATCTTGCCGTCGGCGCTGATGAGCACCTCGATCGTCTCGAGCAGCGCCTTCTGGTTGTCGAGGTCGAAGCTGCGGAAGATCTCGTAGCCGCGCAGCTTGAGCTTGGCGAGGACGAACTCCTCGAGCTTCTCGCCTGGCGCGACCGCCTCGGTGAACAGGGAGCGGATGTCGCGATCGATCTCCTCGAACACCTCGTAGAAGTGGTTGACGAAGCGCTTGACCACGTCGGCGCGCACCGCGTCGTCGGCGCCCGGCATCGCCTCGGCCGCGCGCGCCTCGACCAGCTCGCGGATGTAGCGCCGGATGAAGGTCTTCTCGCTGAGGTCGAAGTGGCCGTCGATGTAGCCGAACGCGGTCAGATAAAAAATGATCGCCCGCATCTGCTGCTCGGCGGCGTTCGGGTCGCGGCTGAATCTCAACATGGTCGGATCTCGTGTCGGCGCATTCGGCGGTTCAGTTGAGCACCCGACGAGCAGTCGCCCCCGGGGTGGCCAGGACGAAGGGCGAGATCTCCGCGTCGAAGCAGCTGCCGTCGTCGCGCTGCATGCGGTAGCTGCCGTGCATGGTCCCCTGCGGGGTCTCGAGCACGCATCCGGACGTGTACTGGAAGCTCTCGCCCGGGTCGAGCTGGGGCTGCTCGCCGACCACGCCGCGTCCGCGCACCTCCTCGATGCGGCCGCGACCGTCGGTGATGATCCAGTGGCGGCTGCGCAGCTGGACCCGGCCGCCGCCCTCGTTGCTGATGATCACCGTGTAGGCGAACACGAACCGCCGCTCCTCCGGCGACGATCGATGCGGCAGATACTCCGACTGAACCGCGACGCGAATCCCCTGGGTGATCGCGCTGGACACGCGACTACATTGCCTCGTGTGCTCGGTCGAGGCAAGGCCGGTCCCAGGACGGCGCCGGCCAGAAGTCGTGCCATCTCGGGCGATTGGCGCCATTGCGAGCGATCCGCGACTGACTGGTCACGATCGTCGCCGGAGGGCGATGTCGATCGCGACCATGCGGACCCATGCGACATACTCGCGCGCGACCCAGTAAAGCGCGCGGCGCGGTTCGCGGAACTCGACGCTGTCGTCGTCGTACCAGGCCAGCGCCTCGAGCCCGACCCGACGGAACCAGAACCGGCTGCGGCGGGTGTGGAACGGCTGGCTGACCAGCCACACGCGCCGACAGCCCTCCGCCGCGAGCAGGGCGGCGCTCATGCGCGCGTTGTCGGCGGTCGACAGCGACTCGCGCTCGAGTCGCAGCGCCGAGTCGGGCACGCCGAGCGCGCGCGCGTGCGCCGCCATCACATCGGCCTCGCGCGGGCGATCCGGCGCGATGCGCCCGGCGCCACCGCCGGACAGGCAGAGGATCGGCGCGAGACCGCGCTGCCACAGCTCCACACCTGCACGCACTCGCTCCTCGCCGACATCGGTCAGTCCGTGATGAGGTCCAGGCGGCGTGCCGAGCACCACGATCGCGTCGGCCGTCTGCTCTCGGTCCCTTACGGTCAGCGGGCGAGCCAGCAGTCGCACAGCCCGGTACATCAGTCGAAAAGTCGCAGGTTCCATGGGAGACCGTGATCATGATAGTCGACGAAGCGATGCACGTTGCTCGCTGGTTCTTCTCACTTGGTCTGGTTCTCTCGGGCTGTACGGGAATCGTGACCGGCGGGGGGGTAGAACCCGGTGACGACGACGGCGCCGGCGGCGGTGGAGGTGGTGGTGGAGGAGGTGGTGGCGGGGGAGGCGGCGGCGGCGATGGGAGCGGGGGTGATGACGGCGTCGGCGATGGCGGCGACGACGGTGGCGACGATGGCGGTGGCGACGGCGCGACCGCGCCGGGCGGCCAGTACTTCCCCAACGGGTCGGTCTTCTACCAGGACGTGAGCGGCATGGGGCTGCGCGCCGGTTCGGCCGAGACCATCGCGTACCTCGACGACGCGGGCGGCTGGGGCAGCGGCGAGCTGCGCATCGATTTCGGCATCGAGGTGCTCGCGGCCGGCGGCGACGCGCCGATGCGCGACTTCGAGCCGACCGACGATCACTACTCTCCCGACTGCGACGAGGTGGCCGTGCCGATCCCGCCGGGCGGCGCGCTCGAGGGCGAGGACGGCTACGCGTGCGAGAGCGACGGCGACTGCCACCTGATCGTGGCCCACATGCCGTCGATGAAGCTCTACGAGATGTGGCGCGCCGACGTCGAGCCGGACGGCTTCTACGGCGGCTGCCTGGCGGTGTGGGACATGGCGCGCGTGTACGGGCCGGACGGGCGCGGGCTCAACTGCACCAGCGCCGACGCGGCCGGCCTGCCGATCGCGCCGCTCCTGTTCTCCGCCGACGAGGTCGCCAGCGGCGAGATCAACCACGCGATCCGCTTCATCCTGCCCAACGACCGCATCCGCGGCGGCGAGTACGCCGCGCCGGCCACCCACTCGACCGGGGCCGCGTCGGGCGGCGCCGCGGCGCCGCCGTTCGGCGCCCGCCTTCGCCTGCGCGCCGACTACCCGCTCGGCGACCTGTCCGAGGGCGCCCAGGTGGTGGCCCGCGCGATGCAGCGCTACGGGCTGATCCTGGCCGACGGCGGCACGATCGCGCTCACGGCGCAGAGCGACCGCTTCACCGACGCCAAGTGGAGCGACGTGCTCGAGCCCCACGATCTGGCCCCGATCCCGGTCACTGCCTTCGAGGTGGTGGACGCCGGAGCGATCGGCGACTTCGGCGGCGACTGCGAGCGCCTCCCCTGATCGGAGCGAGGCAAGCCCTCGATCACTTCGCGGCCGGCTCGGGCGCCTGGCCGGCCGTCAGTCGGTCCGGCATGTCGGCGACCACGTAGGCCATCACCGCCATCGCGGCGACGCCGCGGGCCAGGGCGCGCGGGTCGACCTTGTCGAGGGTGTCGGCCTCGGAGTGGTGGTAGTCGAAGTAGGCGGCCCGGTCGACCCACAGGCCGAGCAAGGGCACCCCGGCGGGCGCCAGCGCGCCGATGTCGGCGCCGGCGTCATCGCGGGCCATGGCCCGGTTGGCGTCGATCGGCTGCAGCAGGGTGACCAGGTCGGTGATCTGGCGCAGCGCCGCGTCGGCCGCCTGCACCTCGAACCCGCGCGGCGTGAACCCGCCGCTGTCGGACTCGATCGCCATCACGTGGCGGCCGAGCTCGCCGGCGTGGTCGATCACGTACTGGTGCGATCCGGCCAGCCCGTTCTCCTCGTTGGTCCACAGCACCACGCGGATCGTGCGGCGCGGGGTGAGGCCGAGCTTGCGCAGCAGGGTCAGCGCCTGCATCGCGCCCACCACGCCGGCGCCGTCGTCGTGGGCGCCCTGGCCCACGTCCCACGAGTCCAGGTGCCCGCTCACCACCACGATCTCGTCCGGCTTCTCGCGCCCGCGCAGCTCGCCGACCACGTTGGCCGACGGCGCGTCCGGCAGCTTGCGCCCGCTCAACACCAGGCGCAGCCGCACCCGCTCGCCCGACGCGGCCAGCCGCGTGATGAGCTCGGCGTCCTCGACCGACACCGCCGCGGCCGGGATCGGCTTCTGCCCCTCCTCGAACCGGGTCGACCCGGTGTGTGGCGTGCGCAGGCTGCGCGCGGTGATCGAGCGGACCAGCGCCGCCCTGGCCCCCAGCGCCGCCGCCCGGGCCGGGCCAGCTCCGCGGTACGGGACCGTCTCGCCGTAGCCGGGCCCCTTCTCCTCGCTGTAGGCCGGCAGCGGCACGTCGTAGAGGACGATTTCCCTTCACCTCGGCCGCCCTGCGCTCGAGCTCGGCGAAGTCGTGCACCACGATCACGTCGCCGACCAGCCCCTTGCGCGGCGTGGCGACCGTCCCGCCCAGGCCGATGAGCGCGATCGGCCGCGCGACCGGCGCGATCAGCGCGCCGCTCTCCGCCCCGCGCACCCAGTGCGGCACCATCACCTTCTCCGCCCTCACTCCCTCGTGGCCGTCGGCCTTCATCGTGGCCACCGCCCAGGTCACGGCCTGCTCGAGGGCGCGCGAGCCGCTCAGCCGGTTGCCGATCCGGTCGGTCAGGTAGGAGAGCTTCTCCCAGGCCCCGCGGTCGGCCTCGGCGGCGGCGATGATCTTCGCCGCCACCTCGCGGTACGGATCGGCCAGCGGCGTGGCCGGGGCCGGCTCGGTCGATTCCGGCCGGCCAGCCGCGACCGGGGCCGCCGGCGGTGGCTGGGTGCTGGCCGGCTCGACCGGGTCGGGCGCGGCGGTCCCGCAGGCGGCCACGAGGGCGAGGAGGAGGGCGGGGCGGGGGACGAACGGGCGCATCGGGCGGATGCTGGCCCACCCTCCCGGCCGGGTCAATCGGCCATCGCCGGGCCGCCGGTCGTGGGTCGGTCGCAGGATGGCGCGGCCCGGTCAGGGCCGGGCGGCGTTGACCTTGCGCTCGATGACGCCCAGGAGCCCGTCGAACGTGTCGCGCATCGCCCAGGCCTTGTCGCTGAACGACTCGAGCGTCTCGACCCGCAGCAGGCCCTGACCGAACGCGTCGCGCACCCCTTTGCAGAACTTGCGATCGCCCTCGTACTTCTCCGCCACCTTGCGGTAGATGACGAAGCAGGCCTCGTACTCGTGGCGGTTGTAGACCGGCGCGCCGATGCTGATCGCCTCGGAGATCGAGCGGTACACCGCGGCGACCTGGTCCGGCGTGCACCCGTCGAGCACCGACAGCGGGTGGTTGGGCACCCGCCGCTCCGGCGTGCGGGCCATCCGCTGACCGTCGGTGCCCTTGCTGGAATCCTCGATGGCCGGCCGGAACCGCGCGGCGAAGGCGGCCATCGACTCGCCCGGCACCTTGCTGGCCAGGAGCGGGCGCAGGTAGTTGCTCGGCATGCCGAAGTTGAGGTTCTGCCCCTCCGACGAGATGAGCGTGGCCACGCCGATGACCTCGCCGTACGGGTTGAACAGCGGCCCGCCGCTCGAGCCCTGCGAGATCGGCGCGGAGATCTGGAGGAGCTTGATCCCCTCGGGCTGGCGCACCGAGCTGATGAGCCCGTCGGACACGGTGTAGTCGAGGACGCCGAGCGGGTTGCCGATCGCGACCACCCGGTCGCCGGCCGAGACCGCGTCGCTGTCGCCGAGCAGCACGGTCGGAAGGTCGGTCGCGTCGATCGCGATGATGGCCAGATCGCGCTGCGGATCGGTCGCCACCACGCTGCGGGCGGCGAACACCGCGCCGCTGGCCAGCCGCACCTTCACGTCGCCGCTGCCGAAGATGACGTGCAGGTTGGTGGCGATGTGGCCGTTGGCGGTGACCACGAAGCCGGTCCCGAACTGGCGTCGCTCCCCCTCCGGCGTCTCGATCCGGCTCTCGATCCGGACGATGGCCGGCTTGTTGCGCTCGACGATCTGCTTGGTCGACAGCACCGAGCGCGGCGTGTTGCGGGTGCTGGCCGAGCAGCTGGCAGCTCCCACGAGCAACACCGCGGCGAGCGCGGCACGGGTGGATGGTCGCGTCGTCACCTCTCTATTGTAGCCCGGAGGTGTAGCCCGGAGGTGTAGCCCGGGTGTCGCCGGGCGATGGTGCCCTGACGCTCGCGACCGGTCGCCGGCCGATCAGAAGGCGCGCGCGAGCAGACCGGGGAGCTTGAGCCAGCTCGGCCTGGCCTCCATCTCGAGCAGCTTCGGGCCCATCCCCGCGGCCTTGCGGTTGTCGTAGAACCAGACGGGAGCGGGACGGACGCGCAGGTTGCCGCGCACGATCGCCTTGTCGACCCCACCCAGCATCGACGTGTTGTGCACCCAGCCGAGGCCGCTCTGGATGTTCTTCAAGGTGGCGCTCGGGTGCCCGCCCCAGGGCAGCGAGCCGAGCGCGTAACCCAGCGCGGGCCAGTGGTTGATCGCGACGGTGCCGTAGCGCAGCGCGGTGATCGCCCGATCCAGCGCCTGGCCGACGGTGGCGTCCTTCTCGAGGTCCGGGTGGATGACGATGCACGCGTTCAGCGTGCCCCACAGGGTGTCGTTCATGAAGCGCGTCGCGGTGTCCAGGAACTCGACCGGATCGGCGCCGCCGATGGTCGTCTCCGACAGGATCGAGCAGAACGGCTCGGTGTGGAACAGCGGGTCGGTCTTGGCGCTCGAGTCGACGTCGCGGATGATCGTCCACGGCAGGTCGCGCTGGCCGGCCCCGGTCGCGCCCGGCTTGCCGTGCCGCTCGACCCGCGCCCGTCCGCCGACCAGCGACTCGTAGCGCTCGAACGCGCCCGGGTAGTACGCCCGGCGAGTCGGGAACCGGTCCAGATATCCAGCCACCTGCTCGAAGAACGCGTCGCGCTGCGGCCAGCCCTTCCCGGTGATCACCATCTTGGCCGCGTTGCAGTTGAACGACGCGTTGTTGGCGACCATGGTGGCGACGTTGCGGGCCTGGAAGGAGAGCTCGTCGTCGCTGTAGGTGTACGGCACGATCGCCACCGGGCTCACGTTGCCCAGCTCCGACGAGATCGGCACGTGGAGGAGCGGGTCGTTGGCGGCCATGCGCCGGTCGCGCTCCGGCCCGGGCGGGCCCCACACGATGAGGTCGTGGGTCTTGTCCGATCCGGTGATGTGCACGTCGTCGATGCCGGCGTGGTAGGTGAGGTGCTGGCCGACGTCGGCGCCGCCGTACACCACGCGCAGGTAGCCGCGCGAGATGAGAGGCTCGAGCGCGCGCTCGACGAACGGCCCGGACCACTCGTTGACCGGGTTCATCTTGAGCAGGCAGACGAACCCCTCGACGAACATCTTGCTGAAGACGTCCATCGGCGGAATGCTCGACACGTTTCCGGCGCCGAGGATGAGCGACACGCCGCCCTTCGGATCGCGCTCCTGGTAGAAGGTGGCCTGCTGGCGGACCGCCGCGGCACGGTCGATCCCCTCCTGCATCAGCACCGACCCGCGGAAACCGGCGAACAGCACCTTGTCCAGCCCGCTGGCCGGGAAGAGGTCGATCTCCAGCCTGCCGTCGGCGCGGGTGCGCACCCGGGTGCCGAGCGACGGCCGCCCGCGCGCGGCGATCTGATCGAGGCTGTCGGCCAGGAGGCGCGCCATCCGCACCACCGGCAGCGGCCCAGACAGCCACTCCTCGGCCGAGTCGGGCGGCAGCGAGCGGGCGGCGGCGCCGGCCGCGGCCCACGCCGGCGCGGCCTCGACCAGGCGCGGGATGCACTGGCGGAGCAGCGCGGCCTTGTCGGCCGGGGCCAGCCGGGCCAGCTGGGTGGCGCGCGCGCGCAGCTCCTCCACGGCTCGATCGAGCGCGCCCGGCGCTGACGGCGCCGCGCTGGCGGCGGAGGAGCTCATGGTGGCAACCGGCTGCAGCTCGGCCATGCGCCGCAGTCTACACCGCCGGCCGCGCGGTCAGGGCGTGGCGCCGGAGCGCGGCCGGTAGGTCGTGGTCGGATGGATCTGGCTCATCTCGCGCCGGAACTGCTCCGGCTCGACCCGCGGGTCGATGCCGCGCGCGATCGCCTGCATCCCGGCGGCCAGCTCCTCGCCGTACAGGCGCAGCCGCACCTTCTCGTGCTCCGGACAGGCCGCCGGCGGGGCCGCGTCGCACGCCGCCTGCGCCTCGCGCGCGAACCGATCCGCCTCGGGGATGTCGATCCGATCGGCGTGGGCCGACGACAGCGCGAGGAGCGCGCGCCAGCGGGTCGGCGAGTCGGCCCGCGCGGCCGCCTGGCCGGCCAGGCGGAAGGCCTGGTCGTGCTGGTTGGCCGGGCGCGAGGCCAGGATCTGAGCCAGCCGCTCGGCCGCGGCGCCGTCGCCGGGCGCGGCGAGCAGCGCGGCTTGATTTCTGGCCACGTCGTCGAGCAGCGCGGGCAGCTCGGCCGCCTCGACGTAGCGGTAGCCGCTGCCGACGTGGAGCGCGCGGCCCGGCATCACCAGCACGATGACGACCAGCACGGCGGCGCCGATGTCGAAGAGTCCAACTCGCAGGCGTCGCATCGCTCTCCATGAATAGCGCGGCGCGCGCCGGAACGCCAAGGGAGCGCACCAGCGGGGTTGGTGGTGGGCTCGGACCGCACTTCGTCGCTCTTCATCGCCGTAGCATTTCGCCCCGACGCCGTCCCGTGATGCCCCGGACATCAGGCGCCGCGCGTGGCTCCGCGGTAGAGTGCGAGTTGGATCACGACTGCTTGGGGGGGTGGATCGGCCCTTGCTACGTGCCGACCCCGAGCGGCGTAGAAACCAGCCCGAGGCCCGGGCTCCAGAGGAGGCAGGACGGCATATGGGATTCCTCAAGGCGATTGCCGAGTCATTCAACGAGGGCGGCAAGATGATGTGGGTCATCTTGGTCGCCTCGATCGCCATCGTCGCGATCACGGTCGAACGGACCGTCTATCTGTTCAAGGCGTCGGTCGACAAGGACAAGCTCCTCGCGCTGCTCAAGAGCCAGATCATGAGCGGCAACGTCCAGGGCGCCATCAAGGTCTGCTCGGGCAACCCGACTCCGATGACGCGCATCGTGCAGGCGGGCCTCATGAAGTTCAACAAGAGCGACACCGAGGTGCAGGCCGCGATGGACGAGGCCGCGCTCCGCGAGCTGCCGCGCATCAACGCGCGCACTCCTTATCTCGGCATGCTGTCGAACTTCGCCGTCCTCGCCGGTCTGCTCGGCACCATCTCCGGAATGATCACATCGTTCACCTCGGTCGCCGGCAAGGGCGCCCAGGAGAAGGCCACCGAGCTGGCGCGCGGCATCGGCGAGGCACTGCACTGCACCCGCTTCGGCATCGGCGTGTCGCTGCTCGGTCTGCTCGCGTTCTCGCTCCTCATGGGCAAGACCACGCGCATCAACGACGACATCAACGAGGTGACGGTCCAGGTCGTCAATCTCGTGACCACGCACCGCGCCCAGATGCAGCAGCCCGGCGGCCTGTGATCCCTGGCGTGTTTCCTCTCCCCAGGAGTCACGGTAGGAGGCGCACATGGGAGTGCAAGTAGGTAGCGGCGACAAGAAGGCGGTCGACGTCAACATCAACGTCGTTCCGTTCATCGACCTCATGAGCTGCCTCACCGCGTTCTTGCTGGTGACGGCAGTGTGGACCCAGTTCGCGCAGATCAACATCAAGCCCAAGGGCCTGGGGCGCGAGGCGACCAAGCTGCAGGAGGAGAACAAGGTCTTCGCCTCCATCCTGGTCAGCGAGAGCGAGATCTGGGTCGGCACCACCGCGGACGTTCCGATCCGCATCGGCAAGCTCGGCGAGAAGCAGGACTGGAGCGGGCTGCGCAAGGTGCTCGACGGCTACCGGCAGGACCCGGTGTTCGAGGGTCGCGCGGACATCGAGGTCGCGGCCGACGATCGGGTCATCTATCAGGACGTCATCACTGCGATGGACACGGCGATCGCGGCCCAGTTCCGCGACATCGGTTTCATCGATCCTCAGTCGCTGTCAGTGCGGTTCAAGGAGTAAGCCCGGTATGCCAGTTCAATCACCCGGACCCAGGCTGTACTCGGCGCTTCCCTTCAAGTACCTGGCCCAGGGGGCCAAGCACGGGTCGCGCCGACCGGTCGACGTCTATCTCAACGTCATCCCGTTCGTGGACATGATGACGATCTTGACCTGCTTCCTCCTCATGGTCTTCACGACCTCGGGGGAGCTCATCTCCGCCCAGCGCGGCCTGGTCCTTCCCAACGCGACCAACCAGGACAAGCTGAAGCGCGCGCCGATCATCATCGTCACGCGCGACTCGATCTCGCTGAACGGCCAGGGCGTCGGCACTCAAGTCGACCGCCTGATGGCCGACGAGGGGATGGAGTGGAAGATCGTCGAGCTGTACGACAGGCTGCGCCAGGAGAAGACGTCGTTCAAGATGACGGGCTTCGACAGCCTGCCGGCGACGGAGAAGGAGTACTGCACCAGCCCGCGGCCGAACCCGAAGCCGGAGGAGATCTGCGCCGACGGCCTGCTCATCTTGCAGGCCGATCGCGATACCCCGGCCAGGGTGCTGAACCGCGTGCTCAAGACCGCGTACGCCGCGGAGTACCCGAACGTGATGTTCGCGGTGAACCGTCGCTCGTCCTCCGAGTAGAAAATAGGGGGTCCTCTCAATGACAAGAGCGCGTATAGGGGCCGGCCTGGTAGCCGGTCTCTTCCTGCTGACACTCAGCGCCTGTCCGAAGGATCCGTACGAGGCGGACACCTGGATCGACAAGCTCGACGACGAGGGTGAGGTCCAGAAGGCGGTCGACAAGCTGGCCGACCTGGGCGACCCGAAGGCGATCGCCCCGCTCGGCAAGGTGTGGGAGAAGCACAACCGGTCGTCGCGGGTCCTCCGCGTCATCATCGGGCTGGCCGACCAGCCGGCCAACCCGCGCTACCCGGGCGGCCCGTTCTGGACCGACGCGCTGCCGGTCCTGTCCAGGGCGGTGTCCGAGTTCAAGCTGGGCGACAGCCGTTCGGTCGAGGACGCGATCGCGGCGGCCGACGCGCTCGGCCGGGCCAAGGACCCGTCGACCGCGCAGGTGCTGGTCGCCGCGGTCAACAAGGTCCACAACGGCAAGCCGCTGCCGATCACCGACCTCAGCCAGAACGTGCGCATCGCGGCGATGCGGGCGCTCGGCAACTTCGGCAGCGACGACCGCGCGGTCGAGACGCTCATCAAGGTGATGCGCACCGACCCGCTGGGCGAGGAGAACCGCGACAACCTCGAGGCCCAGGCGTCGGCGGCGCGTGTGCGCGGCGCGGCGGCCAACGCGCTCGGGGCGACCAAGAACCCCAAGGCGCTGCAGCCGCTGCTCATCTCGCTGTTCGAGGTCGACCTCATCTTCCCGCAAGTCCGGGGCGCGCTGACCCGCATGGGCGCGCCGGCCATCCCGGAGCTGATCAGGGTGTTCAAGGGCGAGCATCCCGAGGTCAACAAGTTCGCGGCCGACAACAACTTCGCGACCGACTGCACGCACGGCGAGGGGCCGGGCACGCGCTGCGTGGCGCCGGGCGCGCTGCCGTACAAGTCGGCCATCGTGCTCGGCGACCTGCACGCCCGCGAGGCGGTGCCGGTCCTGACCGCGCAGCTGAAGAAGCCGGCGCGGACGTCGTTCTTCGCGCCCAGCGGCGTCCCGGGGCCGCCGGATCACAACGGCATCCTGGACGCGCTGCGCAAGATCGGCGATCCGGCGGCGGCCGACGCGGTGCTCGAGTACCTGAAGGACCCGAAGACCGACGACATGACCCGCCCGATCGCGATCGACGCGTACTCGATGATCACGCGCGACACCGCGGCGCTGCCCCACCTGGCCGCGGAGATGAAGAACGACGCCCAGGAGGTGGAGGAGATCCGCCGCTCGGCCGGGCTGGCCTACGCCCGGCTGGTCCGCAGCAAGGACCAGCTCGAGCCGCTCGACTTCATGATCTCGCGCTACGCCAAGGAGGCGGACAAGAACGACGACAAGGCCAGGTCGGCCAAGAAGCGCGAGGACAAGGAGCAGGCCGAGTCCCAGGCGACCGGCTACCGCGACCTGTCGACCCTGTTCTGGCAACACAAGGTGCGCGCGCTGGTCGGCGTGACCTGTCAGGACGATCCGACCTGCTACACGAAGTTCCTGAAGCTGACGCCCGAGCAGGTCGCCGCGGAGCTGGCCCTGCCCGACGCCGCCCAGCTGAAGAAGGACGTCAAGGACGCGTACCGCATCGCCGCGCAGGAGCGCGCGCTGCTCGAGCTGGCCAAGCTCGGCCCCAAGGCGTCCGGGTCGCTCGACGCGCTCCTGGAGCTGGCCGACTCGACCGAGCGGCTCATCCGCGAGGGCGTGCTGCTCGCCATGGTGCAGGTGGCGCCGGTGCCGTGCGAGAAGTGCACGCAGCGGCTCGACGCGGTCATCAAGGCGCAGGACGACCAGGATCGGCTGTCCTTCCTCACCTCCGATACGCGCGTCGTCCGCAACTACTTCGCGGGCGCGTCGGCCAAGGCGAGGTAGGACCGGGGTGTCGCGCAGCCCCTCGTCGGTGGCCGCGGGGATCAAGCGCTCCGGCATCCGCGAGATCATGAATCTCGCGGCGCAGCAGCCGGACGCGATCCACCTGGAGGTCGGCGAGCCGGCGTTCGACACGCCGGCGCACGTGCGCGCGGCGGCGGAGGCGGCGGCGCGGGACGGCTTCACCCGCTACACCGCGAACAAGGGGCTGCCCGAGGTGCGCGCGTCGATCGCGCGCAAGCTGGCCCGGCGCAACCAGCTCGAGGTCTCGCCCGAGCAGATCGTGGTGACCTGCGGCGCGGTCAACGGGATCATGGCCGCGTACTCGGCGCTGCTCGATCCGGGCGACGCGGCGCTCATCCCGGACCCGGCCTGGCCCAACTACGAGATGATGATCCTGGCCCGCCACGCGGTCCCGGTGCGCTACTCGCTCGTCCCGGAGACGGGCTTTCAGCCCGACCTCGACCAGATCGAGCGGCTGGCCGCGACCACCCCGTCGCTGAAGGCGATCCTGGTCAACAGCCCGAGCAACCCGACCGGCACCATCGTGTCGACCGCGGCGCTCGAGCGCATCGTCGAGATCGCGCGAGCCCACGACCTCTACGTCATCGCCGACGACGTCTACGAGGACATGGTGTTCGACGGTCCGCCCGGCCCGATCGCGGCGTCGATGGATCGCGACGAGCGGGTGGTGAGCGCGTTCAGCCTGTCGAAGTCGTACGCGATGACCGGCTGGCGGGTCGGCTACGTGGTCGCCCGCCAGGACCTGGCCGACCTGATCGAGAAGATGCAGGAGGCGGTGATCAGCTGCGCCTCGAGCGTGTCGCAGAAGGCGGCCCAGGCGGCCATCGACGGCGACCAGGCCTGCGTCGAGGAGATGCGGCGAGCCTACGCCGAGCGGCGCGACATCGCGGTCGACGTCCTCGGGCGGGCCGGCATGCTGGTCGCGCGCCCGACCGGCGCCTTCTACGCGATGGCCGACGTGTCGGCGACCGGGATGAGCGGAACCGACTTTGCCAGGCGCCTCTTGCTCGACCACGGCGTCGCGGTGGCGCCGGGCGAGGCGTTCGGCCCGGGCGGGGCGGGCATGGTGCGCATCTCGCTCGCGCCGAGCCGCGCCAGCCTCGAGACCGGGCTGGACCGGCTGGTCGGCGCGGCGCGGCGGTGGAGCCCGGGGGCCGGGGGGCGGATCTGAGCCGACCGCCGCGGAAGCGGCGCTTCGCGGTCCTCGACTGCGAGGACCGGGAGAAGTGGACCGGCCACGAGCGCTACTGGATCGAGCCGCTGCGCCGCGACGGGCAGGACTGGCGCAGCTACCGGGTGTGGGCCGGCGAGATGCCCGCGGACCTCGACTCGCTCGACGGCGCGGTCGTCACCGGCAGCCATCACTCGGTGCTGGACGACTCGCTGCCGTGGCTCGAGCCGCTGCTCTCGTTCCTGCGCGCCGCGGCGGGCGGGCCGAGCGGGCCCCGCGTGGTCGGCGCGTGCTTCGGCGCCCAGGCGCTGGCGCTCGCGTTCGGCGGCCGGGTCGGCGCCAACCCGCAGGGCCGCTTCGTGTTCGGCGCCGAGCAGATCGCGCTCCGGCCCGGCTTCGCGGCCCGCTTCGCCGCCGACGACGGCGCGCCAGGCGCGAGCATCTCGCTGCTCGAGAGCCATGCCGAGTGTGTGCTCGAGCTTCCACCCGGAGCCGACCTGCTCGGCCAGTCGGGCAGCGCGGCGAACGAGATCTTCGCGCTCGGCGGGCGCGCGCTGGCGCTGCAGGGCCACCCGGAGCTTCCTCGTCAGGCGATGGTCGAGAAGATCCTGCCCGGGCTGCGCGAGAGCGGCAGGCTGGACGCCGACGGCGAGGCGGCCGCGCTCTGCTCCATGGAGCGCGAGCTCGACGATCGGCTGGTCATGGGGCTGATCGGGCGCTTTCTCGACGGAACGGGCGATCCGGGCCCCGCCTGAGGTCAGTCCGGGCGAGGATCGACCGGATGGCCGAGATCCAGGAGCAACGGGCCTCGTGGGGCGGTCCGGAGGCCACCGGAGGGACGGTGCCGGGGCCCGCTCGCGGATCCAGCCGAACTCGCGGCTTGACAGAAATTTTTGATTTCGATATTCAATTTCAGTGGAGATGGATCGGTCGACTCCTGCGCGCCGTCGAGGCGCGGGCGTGACGCGCCGGTCCACGGGGTGGGGCGCGGCGCTCGCGGCCGGGCTGGCGCTGGCGGCGGGATTCGCCGTCGTGCTCGCGCCGGTGGCCGCGCGGGGGCAGGGAGTCGGCCCGCCGCCGCCGGAGCGAGACGCGGCGCCGGCGCCCGACGCACCGGAGCCTGACGCGGCGGCCGAGCCGACGCCCGAGCCGACACCCGACCGTGCTGATCCGGCCGACGACTCGTTCGACTCGACCGAGGGCGAGGTCATCATCATCGACTCGCGCAGCGAGAAGCAGCTGGGTGACGCGGTCGGCGCGGTCGATGTGGTCGACCGCGGCGCGATCCGGGCGCGCGGCGCCCGCACCGTGGCCGACGCGCTTCGCGGCCGGATCGGGCTCGAGGTCGTGCCCGGCCTGCGCGGCACCTCGGTGCGGGCCCAGGGCATGGACCCGACCTACGTGCTCATCCTCATCGACGGGCTGCCCGCGATCGGGCGGATCGACGGCGCGCTCGACGTGGACCGCCTGCCGGTCGACGACGTCGAGCGCATCGAGGTGGTGAAGGGGCCGAGCTCCGCCCTGTACGGCTCCGACGCGCTCGGCGGGGTGATCAACATCGTCACCCGGGACCCGGACCGACCGCTGTCCGCCGAGGGCACCGCCACCTACGGCTCGCGCGATCGCCTGGACGCCAGCGCCAGCGCGGCGGGGCGGCGCGAGCTGGGCCCGTGGCGCGTGGCCGGGCGGGCCGCGCTCGGCATGCGCCGGGCCGACGGCTACGACCTCGACTCCTCCACCGCCGGCACCGAGGGGCCCGAGGAGCGCTCCGGCGACACGGCGCTGCGGGTGGCGGCCGAGCGCGGGCGCTGGCGGGTGCTCGCCGGCGGCGACTACCTGCGCCAGGACCTGCGCAGCCTCGACGGCAGCGCCACCGGCGCGGTGTTCGACCGCCGCACCCTGGGCGAGAACGGCGCCGGCACCGCCTCGGTCAGCTACCGGCCGCGGGCCGACGCCAGCCTGTCCGCCACCCTGCGCCACGCGGTCTTCCGCGACCAGTTCTTGCTCGACCAGCAGGGCAGCGACGAGCTCGACCAGTACGAGCAGACCGACGAGCAGCTGACCAGCGCGGCGCTGGTCGCGAGCGGCCTGGTCGGCCCCGAGCACCTCGTCACCGGCGGGGTCGACGGCTCGGCCGAGCAGCTGTCGTCGGCGCGCCTGTCCGAGGACGGCTCGCGCCAGCGGCTCGGCGTCTACGCCCAGGACGAGTGGCTGGTCGCGCGCGGCCGCCAGCTCATCCTGGTGCCGGGCGCGCGGCTCGATCTCGACACCCAGTTCGGCGTGCACGCCACGCCGAAGCTGGCCGCGCGCTGGGACGCGAGCGAGCAGGTCATCGCCCGGGCCAGCGCCGGCTTCGGCTACCGCGCCCCCGACTTCCGCCAGCTGCTCCTCCGCTTCGAGAACCCGGGGGTCGGCTACCGGGTCGAGGGCAACCAGGAGCTCGACCCGGAGACCTCGATCGGTGGGACGCTGTCGGTCGAGGTCGAGCCGGTCGCGCGGGTGGGGCTGGCGGCCCAGGCCTACTGGAACGAGGTCGACGACCTCATCGCGATCGAGCTGGCCCAGCCGGGCATGGGCGACCAGGCGGCGGTCTACACCTACGTGAACATCGCGTCCGCGCGCACCCGCGGGGCGGAGCTGCAGGCGCGCTGGCGCCTCCACCGGCTCCTGGCCGCGACGGTCGGCTACACCCTGACCGACACCCTCGACCGCGAGGCCGACCGTCCGCTCCCCGACCGCGCCCGCCACCGCGGCTCGTTCGAGCTGCAGTACCGCCCGATCGAGCGACTGACCGTCGCCGCGCACGGCGAGGTGGTCGGCCGGCGCAAGTTCTTCGCCGACGAGGACGGCGACGGCGACGAGGACACCCTGGTCGCCGGCCGCTACGCCTGGCTCGGCGCCCGCGCCGAGATGGAGCTCGGCGACCACCTGTCGCTGTTCGCCGGGGCCGACAACCTCGCCGACGCCGGCAACAGCGACTTCCTGCCGATCTCGCCGCGCACCTTCTACGCCGGCCTGCGCGGCCACTACGACGCGCCGCCGCCGGCCCGGCCGACTCTCACCGGGGCCGCCGCGGCTGCGGTCCCCGGATCCACCCCGACCCACTAGCCTCACCAAGGAGTCCTCGATGCCGACCCTCGCCCCCCGCCTCCTGGTCCTGATCTCGGCCCTCGCGCTGCCGTTCGCCCTCGCCTGCGGCGGTGACGACGACGACGACGGCGGCGGCGGCGGCGTGGACGCCGGCGACGGCGGCGGGGTCGATGCCGCGGTCGACGACTGCGACGAGACCGCGCTCTTGCCGCTGGAGTATCGCCCGATCGGGTCGATATCGACCTCCGAGCTGGTCACCACCGCCGACGGGGACGTGACCAGCGCGGTCATCGACGGGACCGCCGGCGGGTTCATCGACTATCCCGACAACCCGTACCTCTACATCGACCTCGAGGCCGGGGTGAAGGTCGAGATCGACGACGTCGACGCGCTCACCTCCGACGCGTGGGACATCGCGTTCAAGCGCGCCAACATCCGCCTCAACGGTGGCGACTCCGGTCCCGGGGACGTCGCGGTGGCCAAGGTCGACGGAGAGCTGGCCGACGTGACCGAGGCCCCCGCCGACGGCGAGTTCGCGACCGACGACTGGGCCAGCGACAACTGCCTGCTCCAGCCGCTGGCCGACGGGACGCCGTCGAGCGCGTTCGGCGAGTGGTACGACTACGACGACGCGACCCACATCCTCACCCCCAAGGCCGAGGTCTACGTGGTGCGCACGCGCTCGGGTCAGCTGGTCAAGTTCGTCATCGACACCTACTACGGCGACGACAGCGATCCGACCCGCGGGGCCTACTACCAGGCCGCCTGGGCGCCGCTCTGATGGATCTCCGGGCGCACCGCGGGGCGAGCCTCGCCGCCGTCGGAGCCGGGCTGGCGATCGCGCTGGCCGGGGCCGCGGCGCGCGCGGAGCGGCCGCAGTTCGCGTCCGGCGCCGAGCCGCTCACCCACGACGGCGAGCTGGGCCACGTGCGCGTGCACTACGTGACCACCTCGAGCGACGCGGTGCCCGACGACGACGCCGACCAGGACGGGACGCCCGACTACGTCGAGGAGGTCGCCGAGCTGGCCGAGCTGACCTGGGAGGACGTGATCGCGCGCGGGTTCAGGCCGCCGGTGGCCGACGCCGACCTGGTCGCCGACGACGGCGGCGACGGGCGGTTCGACATCTACCTGGTCGACCTCACCTCCGCGGACGGCAACTTCGTGGCCGAGGCGTGCACCGAGGCGCCCGAGCCGGTCCACTGCACCGGCTACTTCGCGATGGAGAACGACCTGGCCGGGTTCGGCTACGGGTCGCGCACCGAGGGAATCTCGGTCCTGACCAGCCACGAGATGTTCCACGCGGTGCAGTCGGCCTACACGCCGGACACCGCGACCGCCTGGTCGGAGGGGACCGCGGTGTGGAACGAGGAGCAGACCTTTCCGGATCAGGACGACTACGAGCGCCTGGTCCCGGCGTTCCTGTCTCGCACGTATCGCCCGTTCGACCGGGCCGGCGGCGGGTTCGGGGACGCCTACGTGTACGGGGCGGCGCTGTGGCCGACCTTCCTCGACGAGCGCTACGGCGACGGCGTCGTCCGCCGCACCTGGGAGGCCAGCGAGGTGGCCGGGCCCGGGGCCGATTTTCTGGCCGCGGTCGATGAGGTCCTGGGCGAGGACGGCGAGTCGCTGGCGGCGGCGTGGACCGAGTTCTCGCGCTGGAACCTCTTCACCGGCGAGCGCGCCGACCCGGACAGCGCTTACGCCGACGCCGCCGAGCTGGGCCAGGTGACCCTCGAGGCCGAGCTGGTCGGGGTCGGCGAGACCACCACCTCCATCGAGGGCATGTCGGCCCGCTACCTGCCGATCGCGTCGCCCGGCGACGACCTGTGGCTGTCGGGGACCGCCGATGACGGCGTGGTCGCCGCGTTCTTCCCCGACCAGGGCGACGGCAGCCTGGGCCCGGGGATCGATCTCGAGCGCGACGGCGACGTGGTCGCCGCGCCTCTGCCGGCCGCGGGGCGCGGCATCCTGGTCGTGACCGGGGTGCAGCGCGGCGGCCTGCCGCGCGACGTCGAGATCGGGGTCGCGCCGCGCGACCCCGGTGCCGGCGACGGCAGCGGCGATGAAAGTGAAGACTCAGGGTGCCAGGCGGCCAGGAGCGGCAGCGGTCGCGTCCCCGGAACCGTCGCGCTGCTCCTGGCCGCCCTGGTGCTCTCTTTCCGGCGTCGCCGCCGCGCCACGCATCATGGCGCAGGAGGCAGCCAGTGAGAAGGTGGGGGCGCTGCGCGCTCGGCGCGTGGATCGCGCTGATGGCGAACGCCTGCGCGGGAGACATCCGCCCGCAACGCCCCGACGGTGGCACGGGTCCGGATGTAGTCGGCGATGCAGGTCCCCCGCGCAAAGTAGAGGTGCTCGACAACGGCGACGGGACCTCGACGGTGACCGTCAACGCCACCGACATGGAGGCGTGGGTGTACCTCGACCTCGGCGAGCTGACGCTGGTCGAGCCGGACGACCCGGCCGCCTCGGCCGACTGGGACCTCGGCCTGCAGCGCTTCCACTACGCGCTCGACGGTGGGGTGAGCGGCGCCGGCCTGGGCGAGCTGGTCGTCGTCGACGGCGTGGAGCTCGCCGAGGTGACCGAGGCGCCCGCGGACGGCTGGGTCACCGACGAGCCGGACGGCCCCGAGGACGAGGATCCCCTCCCGGAGTACGCGTTCGAGAACGCGGATGGCGGCTGGTACGACTACGACGACGTGAGCCACGTGCTCAGCCCCAAGCCGCGCGTGTACGCGATCCGCGGCGGGTCAGGCGCGCTGTTCGCGCTCCGCATCGACGCCTACTACAACGCGGTCGGCTCGCCGGCGTGGCCGAAGTTCACGGTCAAGCCGCTGTCGCCGCCGTGAGCCGCGCCGCGCGGTCCGCCACATCGCGCGCAGCTTGCGGGCAGGCGGGATAGAGTCACGGCACCCATGCGCCGCGTCCTCCTCCTCGCCTGCGTCGGCCTGGCCGGCTGCGATTCCTCCTCCTCGTCGGTGAAGCCGGAGTCCAGGCCGGCTCCGGACAGGCCAGCCGCCGCGCCGGCTACTCCGGCGGCGACTCCCGCCGGGCCGGCCGCGACTCCGGCGCCGGCCGCGCCCCCGGTCGACGACGCGCCGTGGTGGAAGGGCGCGGTCTTCTACCAGGTGTTCGTGCGCAGCTTCCAGGACTCGGGCGCCGACGGCATCGGCGACCTCCGCGGCCTCGTCCAGCGCCTCGACTACCTCAACGACGGCGACCCGAAGACCACGACCGATCTCGGCATCGACGCGATCTGGCTGATGCCGGTGTTCGAGTCGCCCAGCTATCACGGCTACGACGTCGTCGACTACGACGCGATCGAGAAGGACTACGGCACCGCCGAGGACTTCCAGCGCTTCCTCGACGAGGCGCACCGGCGCGGGATCCGCGTCATCGTCGACCTGGTCCTCAACCACACCTCCGAGGCGCATCCGTGGTTCCTCGACTCGGCCTCCTCGCCCGGCTCGGCGAAGCGGAGCTGGTACGTGTGGAGCGACAAGAAGCTGGACTGGGGCCAGCCGTGGAACGCCTCCGGTCCGGTCTGGCACGAGAAGAACGGCGCCTACTACTACGGCATCTTCTGGAGCGGGATGCCCGACCTCAACTACCGCAACGCCGAGGTGCGGGCCGAGGCGAAGCGGATCGCCGGGCTGTGGCTCGGCCGCGGCGTGGACGGGTTCCGGCTCGACGCCATCCGCCACCTCATCGAGGATGGCCCGGGTCCGGGCCAGTCCGGCTCGCCCGAGACGCATGTCTTTCTCAAGGAATTTGCGGCCGAGGTGAAGCGAGCCAGACCGGACGCGGTCCTGGTCGGCGAGGTCTGGTCGACGGTCTACGACATGGCCGCGTACTACGGCGCGACCGGGCGCGACGAGCTCCAGCTCCTGTTCGACTTCCCGCTGGCCGAGGCGATGATCGGGGCGGTGAAGGGCGGCAAGGCCGGCGACCTCGAGTCGGCGCTCAACCTGGCCCAGAGCGCCTATCCGCCGGCGGCGGTGGACGCGCCGTTCCTGGCCAACCACGACCAGATCCGCACCGCGACCCAGCTCGAGCGCGATCCGGCTCGCCTGAAGCTGGCGGCGGCGCTGCTCCTCACCATGCCGGGCACGCCGTTCGTCTACTACGGCGAGGAGCTCGGGCTGGAGAACGGGCCCGGCAAGGAGGACGAGTGGAAGCGGACCCCGATGCCGTGGGACCGCTCGGCCCGGCACGGCTTCACCAAGGGCAAGCCGTGGTGGAAGTTCGCGCCGGGCGTGGCGCGCACCAGCGTCGCCGCCGAGGCCGCGGACCGCGGGTCGCTGCTGTCGCGCTACCGGAGCTTGATCGCCGCGCGCGCCGCGTCGCCGGCGCTCCGCCGCGGGCGCTTCCAGATCGTGTCCGCGCCGGACGGGCAGGGCGCGGTGCTGGCGTTCGTGCGCGAGGCCGAGGGGGAGACGGTGCTGGTGGCGCACAACCTGTCGGACGCGCCGGCCGACACCGGCCCCATGACCGTGGCGAGCGCGGCGAGCGCGGCCGGCGCCGAGCCGGTGTTCGCCGACCGCGCGGCCAGGCTGGTCAAGGACGGGCCGGGCTGGCGGGCCACGCTTCCGCCGCGCGGAAGCGGCATCTGGCGGCTCAAGTAGCCGACGATCCGGGCTGACCGGCTGGCGAGGCACCAGACTTGGCTTTCGGGCCGGTTGCCGCTACAACACCGCGCCATGGCCGCCCTCGAGCTCACCGGCAAGCAGCGCCGCCACCTGCGCGCGATCGGCCACGCCCTGCGCCCGGTGGCGCAGGTCGGCAAGGACGGCCTGTCCGAGGGGACGCTGGCCGCGATCGGCAAGGCGCTGGCCGATCACGAGCTCATCAAGGTGAAGATCGGCGAGTCGGCCGGGCTCGACCGCCACGAGGCCGCCGAGCAGCTGGCCGCGCGCACCGAGAGCGCGGTGGCGCAGGTGCTCGGCAACGTGGTCCTGCTCTACCGGCCGGACCCGGAAGAGCCGCGCATCGAATTGCCCTAGCGACGCCCTGGGTGGGGATCAGGGACCGGCCGAGTGGGCGCGCTCGGCCCGCCGGCGGCCCAGCGCGAGCAGCGCCGGGCACAGGAGCAGCGCCGCGGCCAGGCAGGTGACCTCGCCCAGAATCGCGGCCTCGCCGAACGACCGGATGCCGGCGTTGTCCGACACCAGCAGCGAGCCGTACCCGATGATCGTGGTCATCGAGCAGAGCAGCACCGCGCCGCCGCTGGCCAGGAGGACCGCCGTCAGATCGGCGCCCGGCTCGCCGCGCTCGCGCGCCGCGATGTTGGCCGCGTAGTCGGCGCCGATGCCGATCGTGATCGGCAGCGCGATGAAGTCGAGGAAGTTGACCTTGATCCCGGCGATGCCGGCCAGCGCGATCATCCCGGCCGCGCCCGCCACCGTCGACAGGATGGTCACCCAGCCGTGGCGGCCGAACCCGAGCAGGAGCAGCACCATCAGCATCGAGCCGACCAGCGACAGCAGCGTCGCGCGCGGGCCGTCGTGCTGCATCGAGCGCAGCATGTCGGCGAACACGAACGCCTGTCCGCCGATGAGGGTGCCCTCCGGCATCGGCACCGCGCGCACCTCGCGACTGAACTCGACCAGGTCGTTCACGTTCCAGCTGTCGAAGCGATCGCTCTTGGAGGCGATGAGGATCCGACCGATCGTGCCGTCCCGCTCGATGAACGGCCAGGCCAGCTCCTCGGGCACGTCGCGCTCGCCGATCGGGCGCAGGTCGTCGGGCGGTCGCACGCGCTCGAGCTCGGCCTTGTCGTCGCCCTCGACCTCGCCCATGAGGTCCTTGTCGATGAGCCGGCGGATCTCGGTCAGGGTGGCCAGCTTCTCCGGCTGGTGGTCCGGCAGGAGATCGTCGAGGGTGCGCACCTCGCTCAGCATCTTGCGCTCGGGCGGCAGGTTGCGGTCGCGCGCGCGCAGCTCCTCGGCCAGCGGTGCGACCTGATCGCGGCGCGGCAGCACGATGGCGAAGCGCCCGGACAGGTTGCGGTTGAAACCCTGTGAGAACTCGTTCGAGATGCGGTCGTTCCAGGCCCGCTGGGCGAGGATCTCCGTCGAGTCGGAGCGCAGCTTGCGCCAGTCCGTCTCGAGCGGCTCGCCGGTCAGATAGTGATACGCGCCCAGCCCGGCCGCCGCGGTGACCACCAGGCCGATCACCGCGGCCACGGTCGCGTTGCGGGGCAGGAGCCGGGCGAGGCGCTGCACGCGCGCCGAGGACGGCCGGAAGTGGATCGGGCGGCGGGCGTGGAAGGTGGCCAGCGCGGCCGGCAGCACGGTGAACGCGGTCACCCAGCACAGCGCCATGCCGATCCCGCCGATGATCCCGAAGTGGCGGAAGCCGCGGAAGTCGGTGACCGCCAGCGAGGCGTACGCGATCGCCGCGGTCAGCGACGCGGTGAGCGTGCCGCGGAACGCACCGACCATGGCGCGCGCCACCGCGCGGTCGCGATCGCCGCGCTCGAGCTCGTCGCGGAAGCGCGACAGGAAGATGAGGCCGGGGTTGATGCCGTTGCCGACCACGATCGCGGACAGGAACGCGGTCGCGATGTTGAAGTGGCCGATGAAGAGGCGGGTGAGCCCGAGCGTGCCGAGCGTACCGACCGCCAGCGCCCACAGCACCGCCGCGATGCCCGGCACCGAGCGGTAGGCGACGACGAGCAGCAGGGTGACGAGCAGGACCGAGACCGCGGCCGCCTGCAGCATGCCGACCAGGATCGAGCGCTGCTCGGACAGCGTGGTCGCGATGTCCCCGGTCAGGCCGATGCGGATCCCGGGGTGGCGGCGCTGGGCGTCGGACGCGATGGTCTTCAGGAAGTCGTTGAGGACGCGGGTCTTGCCCATCTGTGACGCCGGAAAGCCGGCCTGGACGATGAGGAGCTGCAGGCGCCCGTTGCGCGACACGAACGGCGCCGGCGACTTCGCCTTGGCCTCGGCCTCCTCGAGCCGCTGGCGGAGGTCGTCGAGCTCGGGCGG
>DATHKR010000098.1:0-16707 GCA_035489015.1 Kofleriaceae bacterium
CCAGCTCGGCGTGCGCGCGGGCCAGCCGGCGCTCGACGATGGCGGCGGGCTGGGCTCGCCGTACCCGGTCCAGGTCGGCGACCGCCTGCTCGAGGGCGACCCGGGCGCCGCGCGGATCCCCGGCGCTCAGCCGCGCGCGGCCGAGCGCGACCGCGAGCTTGCCCCGCTCGAAGGTGGTCCACAGCGGCTCGCTGTCCTGTCGGGGCAGCGCCGCCACCACGCGGGCGAGCTCGTCGACGGCGGCCCGCGCGTCTCCCCGCCAGAGCCTGGCATAGCCGTTCACCTCGGCCGAGACCGCGCTGGCCTCCACCGGCAGATCGGCGGCGCGGGTCATCGCCGCCACGGCCCCCTCGTGATCGCCGAGCTCCTCGTCCACGTAACCGAGCTCGCCCCAGCACTCGATCACGGCGGCGGCCGCCAGCGCGTGATGGAAGCGCTCGTAGGCGGCGCAGGTCGAGCCGAGGAGCTCGCGCGCCGCGGCCAGCTCGGGGATCCACATGGCGCGGCGGAGGCGCAGGGACAGCGTCTGCGGGTGATCCGCGCCGAGCAGGCGGTCCAGCTCCGACTCGACCTCGGCGAGCAGCGCGTCGCGCCGCGCCGGATCGTCGATCGCGCTGGCCGCGTTGGCCCGGACATTGACCATCTCGACCGCGTTCGGCCCGGTGACGCCGCGCGCCTCGGACAGCGCTCGCTCGTGCCAGGCCCGCGCCTCGTCGCGGCGGCCGCGCGAGAAGGCGACCGCGCCGAGGTTGTTGTGCAGGAGCGCGCGCGCGAACGACGACCGGCTCCTGGCCGCCATCGCCTCGATGAGGTCGAGGCCCGCCAGCGCCCGATCGGGATCCTGGCCGCCGGTCCCCTCCGCCCAGGCCCGGCGCGCCCACGCCTCGACGGCGAGCGCGTCGTCGCCCACCTCGATCCCGACCGCGGTCGCCTCGGCCAGGGCCGGCCCCGCGCGCGCGCGATCGTCGAGGTCCATCGCGGCGCGGCCCTCCACCAGGAGCGCCCGCGCGACCAACGGCCGGTAGCCGAGCGCGCGCGCGGCGGTGACCGCGGCCACGCCGATCGTCCGCGCCTGCGCGGCGCGACCGGCGCCGAGCTCGACCAGGGCTCGCTCGAGAGTGGCGTCGATGCCGGCGGCTCTCCCGGCGATCTCTGCCGCCGGCGGCCGGACCGAGGCGAGCAGCGCGCCGGCGTCGCTGCACGCCGACGGATCCGGCAGCGAGCGCGCGGCCAGGATCGTGCCGGGCACCGTGCGCGGGTCGACGGCGCCGAGCACGCCGGCCACCCCGACCAGGGCGGCGCGGCTGCGCTCGAGGCAGGCCATGCGCCGGTCGAGGAGGTCGTCCGACTGCTCGCCGCGCTCGTGTGCCCGGCAGGCGTCGCGATGGCCGGCCACCCAGCGCGCCGCGTGGCCGTCGAGCTCGTGCTCGAGGCGGGGCGCCAGCGCGCGGCCGTAGGCGCCCAGCCCGGCGATTCGCGCCAGCGCGGCGGCGCGGGCCGCGGGCGTCCAGGTCTCCTCGAGCAGAGCCGCCGCGCCGGTGCACACCTCGGCGCGCCGCGACACCGAGAGGGCGGCGGCGCCCAGCGCGAGGACCGACGCGATGGCGCCCGCGACCAGCCACCGCCGCCGCCGCCGCCTCGGCGCCGCGGCCAGCGCGTCGAGCAGCGCCGCCACCGACGGCCAGCGCGCGGCCGGATCGACCGACAGGCCGCGGAGGAGCATGCGGCGCAGCCAGCCCGGCACCCGCGATCGCTTCGGCGGCGGACGCACCCGCCCCGCGGTGACCTCGGCGGCCAGGTCCTCGAGAGCGAAGGTCGGGCCGGGGTCCGGCGGGAAGAACGGGCGCTCGCGATAGACCGCCTCGTAGAGGAGGACACAGAAGCTGAACTGATCCGAGCGAACGTCGCCCGGCAGGCCGAGGTGCCGCTCGGGCGCCATGTAGGCCGGCGTCCCGACGATGGCGCCGGTGCGGGTGAGCCCGAGCGGCGCCGCGGGTTCGCGCGCGGGCGTCTCGTCGTCGGGGCCGCCACCGTCTCGCGGCGCGGCGCGGGCCAGGCCGAAGTCGGTGATGCGCGCGCCGCCGTCGCGGTCGACCAGGATGTTCGAAGGCTTCACGTCGCGGTGCACGATGCCGGCGGCGTGGGCGGCCGCGAGGCCGCGCCCCGCCTGCGACAGCACCGCGACCGCCCGCTGCCAGGGCGGCCGCGTCTCTTCCAGCCACTTCAGGGCGTCCTGGCCGTCGACCATCTCCATGGCCAGCACGACCGACTGGTCCACGGTGCCGACCTCGTAGATCGGGACGACGCCGCGGTGAGAGAGTCGGGCCATCGCGCGCGCCTCGGCGAGCAGCCGCGCGCGCGCGTCCGGATCGTCGGCCGCGCCGGGGCGCAGCACCTTGAGCGCCACCTCGCGGTCCAGCTCCGGGTCGTACGCCGCGTGGACCACGCCCATCCCGCCGCTGCCCAGGCGGCGGCCGATGACGAAGCGGCCGGCCCGCTGCCCCCGCCGCAGGACGTCGTCGTCGGGATCGGCCGCGCTCGGCGTCCAGCCCGCCGATCGGGCATCGCCGGCCGCGCCCGCCGGGTCGCCCGCGCCGGTCGAGTCGCCCGACCCGCGCGCCAGCTCCGAGACCAGCCACCGGCAGCCCGCGCATCCATCGATGTGCCCCTCCACCCGCGCGCGCGCGTCGTCGGCCAGCCGCGACTGGACGTAGGCGACCGCCTCCTCCTCGCTAAGGCAGACGTCGGACGCGTCGATGAGCGCCATGCTGGGCGAGCGATGGTATCGCGCGGCCCTGCCGATTCACGAGGGATGAGATACGCTCGCAACGTGTCGGACGAGCCGGGGGCGCGATCGGTGGACCTCCGCGCAACCGTGGCCCGGGGCCGCGCCGCCTGGCCCGCCCTGACGGTCGGCGACGAGGCGTTCGCGGCCCACCTCACCGGGCTCCACGCGGATCCGCCCGAAGGCGGATGGGAACGCCTCCACGCCGGCGACCTCTACCTCGCCTGCGCCTGCGCCGAGGGAGACCCCGCCGCGCTGGCCGCGTTCGACCACGAGGTCTGGCCGGCGATCGACGCCGCGCTGGCCCGTGCCCGTCTGACGCCCGATCGGCGGCAGGACCTGATGCAGGACCTGCGCGTCCTCCTGTTCGTGAGCCAGGGAAACGGCCCGGCCAAGATCGCCCAGTATCGCGGCCAGGCGGAGCTCCGGCTGTGGCTGCGGGCGGTCGCCCTGCGCGACGCCTACCGGATCGCCCGCAAGGCCAGGCGCGAGCTCGCCCTGGACGACGCGGCCCTGGCCGCGGTCGCGGTCATCGACCGGGATCCCGGCCTCGCCCACCTGAAGCACTCGTGTCGGGTGGAGCTCAAGAGCGCGTTCGAGTCCGCCCTCGCCGCCCTGCCCCGCGCCGACCGGCTCCTCCTGCGCCAGTATCACCTGGACCGCCTCACCGTCGACGAGCTGGCCGCCCTGCACAAGATCCACCGCGCGACCGCCGCCCGGCGCGTGGCAAAGATCCGCAGCGACCTGACCGACGCCATCCTCGCCCAGTTCGGCAGGCGCCTGCACGTCGCCGACAGCGAGCTCGACAGCCTCATCCGGCTGGTCCGCAGCCAGATCGACATCAGCTTCGACCGCCTGCTGGTCGTGGGCTGACGCGAGATCGAGCGGGTCGCCCGTCGACCGGGGGCACCATTGCCCTCAATTCTTCCTATCCACAACCCATTGCGAACGACTACAGGGCGCACCGAATGGTCCAGGCATCGCGCTCGTAGAAATGGGTGCGGAGCAACGCGCATCTCGAGGTACGAGTCGGAGTCCGGCCAGCGGTGGCGGCAGGCCTGGCCGCAGGAGTACGTTGCATGCATGGGGGAGCGGACGAGTCACGCGCTGCTGATCACTCTGCTTGCTGCGACGGGATGCGCCTACAACGCGCAGAAGCGGGCCACCGACTGGATCGTGGTCGAGACCGAGAGCATCCGCCTTCGCACGAGCCTCTCGCCGGAGCGGGCGCAGGAGATCGCGCGCAAGCTGCAGGAGCTCCGCGACCTCCTGGCCGGCGCTGTACTTCGCTGCGCTTTCCGCGAGGAGGCCGAGCGCATCCAGGTCACGGTGTTGCCGACCTCGGAGTTCGAGGATGTCTATCCGCAAGCGGAGGGCACCTATCGCGGGTGGGCCCTCTCGTGGCTGCCCGACTACGAGGGCCAGATCGTCCTGCCGAACAGGTTCTACAGCGACAGCCGAGAGGTCTACCAGCACGAGCTCACCCACCAGCTGGTCAAGGAGTGCATGCCGCGCGCGCCGCTCTGGGTCGACGAGGGACTGGCCACGCTGCTGCAGACCGCCACGATACGGGACGGGAGGTTGGTCGTCGGTCTGCCCGCCTATGTCTTCCGGCGCAACCTGACCTTCCCCGAGCGGGGTCACGCCGACGGCGTCGACGTGATCGAGATCAGGGCGGGCTGGCTCACGCCGGTCGACACCGTCGTCCACCTACCATCGGAGCAATTCCATGCCGGTTCCATCTGGGGCGGCGGCGGCCACCGGAACTACGCCACGTCGTGGCTACTCGTCCACATGCTCGAGCTGGGTGCGGACGATCTGCACTCGCGCTTCGTCGCGTTCCTGACCGGTCTCCGCCGGGTCGACGCCGATCCGGAGAAGCTGTTCGCGGCACACTTTGGGGACGTCGACCTCCAAGCGCGATTGAGGGCGTACATCCTGCGCGGGCGCTATCCGTACGTCGTGCTGCGCACGGCGGTCCCGCGGCGCGCCGCGCCGCTCGTCAGGCCGATGTCGCCGGGCGAGGGACACCTGCAGTGGGCCTGGCTCTGGGCCGGCGTATCCGGCGACAAGGGCGGCCGGCACCTGCGCGAGCATCTGGACGCGGCGGAGCGGGATCCGAACACGACCGGTCGAGCGCACCTCCTGGCCGCGATCACGCGCGCGCTCGCCCGCGACCTGGCCGGAGCCGAACGCGAGGTCCAGGTCGGCCTGCGCGCCGCCCCGGACGATCCGGCCCTGCTCCATGCCGAGATCGATCTCCTCATCGCGCGCGACGCCGATCCGTCCCGCGTCGCGGCCCGGCTGCGGCCGCTGGCGAGGACCGCCGACCAGCTGTGCTCGGTCGCCGCCGCCGATCTGGTGGCGCGCGACGTCAGGCAGGCCCTGAACCTCGGGCTGCGCGCACTCCAGCGCAAGCCGACCTCGCGAACCTGCCGCAAGATCGTCGAGCTTGCGCGCACCTCGATGAACACGCGCTGACGGTACCGCCCTGTGGTGGTACGGGGCCCGGCGGGCCTGTTCAGCCTTCGCCGCGACGACTTCGGTCTCGCGCTCGCGGAGATCGACAGCCTGCCCACCCACCAGGGCGCCATCGACCCCGACTTGTCCGGGTCCGCATCGACATGCGCCACCCGTGTACTCGGCTATCCACTTGGCGCTCGCGTTCGCCCGCGCCGCGACTCGCGAACGTCGCGCATGAACGTCTCAATCTCATGCACTTGCGTGCGGCGACCGGGCGACGACAAGAAACATTCGAGCGCCTTGTCGATCCGCGCCCGCTCCGTTCGTCGCGTCATTGAAGACCGAGGACGTCGGCGACGATCTGTTGCGGCTCGTGCTCATCGCCTGTCATCCCGTGCTCTCGACCAGGTAGAAACTCCAACCCCAGAACACAGAGACTCAAATGAGAAAGCTAAAGATCATCGAACACATCTCGCTGGACGGCGTGATCCAGGTCTCCGGCGACGACGGCGACTTCCCCTACCGCGACTGGACGGCGCCCTATCGGACCCCCGCTGGCCGGGAGGCAATACTCGCCGCGCATGGCGAGCGCTTCGATCTGCTGCTTGGCCGTCGCACCTACGATGGCTGGTCGGGCTACTGGCCAAAGGCGCCGAGCAGTCCGATGGCGGACCGCCTCAATGCGGCGACGAAATATGTCGTTACCCACCGTCCGGAGAGTCTTGAATGGGGCCCGTTCGAGGGCCTTGGACCGGACATCGTCGAGGGCATTCGCCGCATCAAGTCGCAGGACGGCCCGGACCTCATCCTCTCGGGTAGCTGCTCGCTGGCATCGACGCCGCTCGAACATGGGCTTGCGGATGAAGTCGCGCTGGCCGTCTATCCGGTCCTCTTGGGCACGGGGAAGCGCTTCTTTGCGGAGGGAACCCCGGCACGCGCATTCGAGCTGGTCAGCACGAACGCAATGCCGTCCGGCATCATCCTCAGTACGTACAAGGTTGCCGGGCCCTTGAAGACCGGGTAGTTCGACGACGCGACAAGCGCGCCGCCGGGTCGCCCGGCCACATCGAGCCCACCGAGGGCGAGACCTGGGACGCCGAGATGTACGGCTATTCGGGCCTTCACTACCTGCGGCGGATCGCCGCGCACCTGGAGCTGCGACGGAGCCGTGCCATCGCCGGGCGACGATCGAGCCAGCTCGGTCGACCGCGGCGCGGGCATCCTGCTCTCCTGGGGCGCGGCGTCGCTCAGTGCCTGCGCTGCTCGAGGGCCTTCTTCGCGGCCACTCGCTCGGGGCTCACCGGCAAATCCTCGAGCTCCACGATCTGGCGGATCTCGACCTCGATGTGCTCGCCCGGGTGCACCTCGGTCGAGAACGGGATCCGCTTGGCCCACTCGACGGCCTCTTCCTTCGATCGAACCTGGATGATCCAGTAGCCGCCGATCAGCTCCTTGGCCTCGGCGAACGGCCCGTCGACCGCGGTGCGCTTGCTGCCATCGAACTGCACCCGCACGCCCTGGGCGGTCGGCGCGAGGCCGTTGAGGTCGAGCAGCACGCCGGCGCGCAGCAGCTCGTCGTTGTAGCGCCCCATCGCCTCGAACTGCGCGGGGTCTGGCGTGCCGGTGTGCGCGGGGGGCTTGACGATCATCATGAAACGCATCGCGGTCTCCTTGGTTGGGGTGTACATCGAGGCGACGAACGAACCGCCCGCGGATCGACACGCTCGCGAAAGATTTTTTCGCCGTGCGACTTCAGCGAGTTGCGGCGAGTCGGGATGGAGCGCGCGCTGGGTGAACGCGCACGACTCCTTGACCGCGAGCAAGAGCGCTGACTCCTGCCGATCGAGCATGCCGATCCGGCGCGCCGCCGCTGCACGGTGCCGGGGCGCCGGGGCGGCTCGTGTCCGTCGATTCGCGGGGTTTCGTGCGGGCGCGCCGCCGCCGCGTGGCCGCGCGAGCCGCGCCGCGCGCGGAACGCGCGTTGCAGCGGGGGCTGCCCACGATGCGCGCGTGGAAACGATCCTCCTGGTCGAAGCCTCTCTGTCTCCTCCTCTCCGTCTTCACGGCGGCCGCCGCGGCCGGCTGCGGCGCTGGCGGCCGCGACGGTGTCGCCGGGGGCGCTGCGCGCGCGGCGCTCTCCGGCGCTCCCGGCAGCGCGCCGCCGGCGCCGCCGGCCGAGGAGTCCCAGGGCGGCTTCGTCGACCCGCCCACCAGCACCGGCGCGTTCGTGCACCGCATCCCGATCGAGGTGCCGCCCGGCATCGGCGCCCTGGTGCCGGACGTCGCGCTGGCCTACTCGAGCCAGGGCGGGGTCGGCGCGGCCGGAGTCGGATGGGACCTGCCGATGGCGATGATCACGCTGAACCACGCCGACGGCACCCGCCCGCTCACCGTCGAGGCCGACATCATGCGCTACCCGGAGCGGACGCCGGTCGAGCGCTACGCGTCCAACTTCGGCGTCATCGCCGAGCTGCGCGAGCCGGGCAGCTACGTCACCTCCGCCAAGTCGTACCTCTTCACCGCCCACAACGACGCGCGCGTCGAGCCGATCCCCGATCACACCGGCGCGCGCGAGTACACCGGCGAGAAGGCGGCCTGGCTGGTCACGATGAAGGACGGGACCACCTACCGCTACGGCTACGAGGAGCAGTCGAGCCTGTGGCGCGACGAGGGGGTCGGCAGCAAGACCAAGGTCGGCTGGATGCTCGACCGGGTCGAGGACCGCCACGGCAACCGGATGCGCTACGACTACGAGGAGTACCCGGGCGGGCAGGACACCTACCGCCACCCGGTCCTCCGCGCCGTCGAGTACGGCATCCCGGCCAGCCGGCAGAACACGCCGGCGCGCATGGTCGTGCTCTTCGACTACGTGCAGTCGCCGTGGAAGCGGACCTCGTACTCGCTCGGCACCCGCACCGACTTCGCCTACCTGGTGGACCGGATCTGCACCATCGCCAGGGGCACCGTCGTCGAGGGCACCACGCCGGGAGGCCACACCAGCTGGAGCGTGCCGGGGAGCGACGGGACGTCGCCGACCGACAACCTGACCAAGACCGGCTGCACCCAGCTGACCTACCAGTTCGAGGACGCGGCCACCTACCCGGCCGGGTACACCGAGCGGCCGCTCCTGGTCAAGGTCGAGCGCCAGACCCGCGACGGCACCTCGCAGCCGCCCTGGACCTTCACGTACACCCAGCAGTCGACCCGGTGGAACGACGTCTACCAGTCGTCGGTCGACGCCGGCGGCACGCCCTGGGCGATGCCGGACCGCACGAGCCTGGAGCGCTCCACGCTCGACATCGAGAGCGAGATGGCCGACGTCAACGGCGACTCGCTGGCCGACATCATCGAGGGCCGCACCGACGGCACGGTCGACGTCTCGCTGGCCACGCCGGACGCGTCCGGCGGCCTCCACTACGACCGGACCACCTGGCCACACCCGCTCGCGACCGGCGCCAGTCCGGTCGACCTCTCGGTCACGCCGGTCGACGTCGACGACGACTCGACCGACTCCGACGTCTGGTACCACTTCGTCGCCACCCTGTCGTGGGGGGCCGGGGCCGGGCTCGGCTACGCCCGCCCCCTGACAGCCGCGCCGCAGGCAGTCGACAACGTCTGGAACCACTCCGGGTCGGACGGGAACTGGAACGAGGACGAGGCCTCCTCGCTGCCGCTCGGCGCGCTCCGCTTCCTGCACAGCTCCTTCGGCGGCCCGCGCCCCAGCGTCGGCATGCGCAACTGGGTCGACCGGGCCGACACGATCGATCAGCTCGAGACCTACGGCGCGTTCAAGGACCGCATCAAGAACGAGGCGGCGTTCGACTTCCGCACCTCCGACGGCCAGGACGGCGGCGACAGGTTCGACATCGACCAGTGCTGGAGCGTCGGCAGCGGCCCGACCACCGGCGCGCTCGGCGCCGACCTCGACTGCTTCGACGAGCCGGGCAGCCGCTTCTTCGCCGCCTCAGGCGTCACCGACGGCAAAGAGCGCGGCTACGCCTCCGAGCTCTGGACCGAGGACGATCTCGACGGCGACGGGCTGGTCGACCTCGTCTTCGCCGCGCCGGTCATCGTGCGCGACGCGGACGGGCGGGTCCGCGACCTGCCCGGCGGCGACAACGACCTCTACTGGGCGCCCGGCACCGGCAGCGGCTGGGGGCCGCTCCAGCCCTGGACCGTGCCGCGCAAGTCGCCCGGCCTGCCCGACGTCGGCACCGTGCACGGGACCGGCCTGCTCGGCGTGTCGGTCTCCGACAGCGAGCTCAAGGCCAACCGGGTGTGGGGCGGCGGACTCAACCTCGGCGTCGGCTTCACCGGCTGGTCGGTCGGACCGACCATCGTCACGCCGGCTGGCGCGGTCGGTCTACCGTCGGTGGGCGGCGGCTGGGGCAGCTCGGCCAGCTGGTCGAGCGTGGCGCAGAGCGCGGCGGTGAACGGCGGCTTCACCGCGGCGGCGCTCGCCGGCGCGAGCCAGCGCTCGCTCAACGCCGCCGCGCGCAGCCTGGACGCGGTCCAGGCGGCGCAGAACCCGCTCTCGGCGTTCCCCTCGCTCGGCGTCGGGATGAACTGGACCAACAAGGGCCCCTACTTCGTGTTCCACCTCTGGGTGTTCGGCGACGTCGCCGTCAAGTTCGGGCTCGACCCGACCGTGGCCCGCTCGTACGGCTACCAGGGCATGGTCGACCTCACCGGCGACGGGCGCCCCGACCTGGTGAGCGCGAAGTTCGGGACGCCGTCGGGCGGGATCAACTCGACCGCGAGCTGGCTCGTCTACCGCAACAACGGGCGCGGCTTCGAGCCGCCCGAGGTCATCCGCTTCGCGCTGGCGCCGCGCACCGCCGCCGGCTCCAACCTCGGGCCGCCGTCCGAGGCGATCACCTCGATGAGCCGGAGCCTGACGTCGAACTACGCCGACACGCTGTCGTGGGTACCGGGCGGGTGGGACGTGTTCCCGATCGGCGTCCTCGAGCAGGAGTGGGGGCTGGCGGACCTCAACAGCGACGGGCTGGCCGACCTCATCGACACGACCCCGCAGGGCTGCACCGCCTCGAACGGCGTCATGGAGCAGTGCTGGACGGTCTACTTCTCGCTCGGCCACGAGTTCACCGGCCCGGTCCAGTGGCACTTCGCCGGCGACTGGCAGCAGCAGGCCGGCCCGAACTGCACCCGCGTGTACGCGTTCCCGCGCCTCTCACGCTCGGTCTACGGCCAGACCGCCGAGGAGCAGGGCGACCTGCCGCGCATCGTGCAGGGCCGGCAGGTCCAGTGGATGGCGGACGTCAACGGCGACGGCAAGCAGGACTACGTCTACGAGCAGCCGGCGCCGGTCAACGACACCGACGGCTACTGCGACTACATCAACCCGTCGAGCAACTTCCACGACGCGATGGAGATCTCGGATCGCGTCAGCCCGTACCGGCTGCACCGGAAGCTCCTGGTCCGCCTCAACAATGGATCTGGCTTCGGGGCGCCGGTCGCCTGGGTCGACACCCACGGCTTCTCCCTCTCCGGCGTGACCGTGGTCGGCAGCGGCGATCGCCCGACCGACCAGACCAGCTACGCGGCGCTCGGCGTCGGCGACTTCGACGCCGACGGCGCCCCCGACCTCGGCGTGCGGGCCGACGGCGACTGGTACAACCTGCCTGGCGACGCCGAGATCAACCGCCTCTACAAGCTCGGCGAGGCGAACGTCGACGTCCTCGAGAGCGCGACCAGCCCGGACGGCGGCCGCCTCGAGATCGCGTACCGCTACCAGCGGCCGGACGCGCACCTGGCCGGCGGCCAGTGGGTGACGTCGTCGGTGCGCATGGTCGACCCGGAGCCGGGCCGCCTCGACACGAGCCGCCTCTACTACTACGAGGGCGGCAGCTACGACCGCGCCCACCGCACCTTCCAGGGCTTCGAGCGGGTCTACCAGGTCACCCAGGGCTCGGCCGGCTACACGCTGTCGCGTTACTACCAGTCGCCCGGCCTGGAGAATCAGCCCTACTGCCGCGCGGTCAGGCGCCTCGGGGGCGCGGCCGGGCAGATCGCGTCGCTCACCGCGGCGCGCGCGCAGGCCTGGGCCGACGCCCCGCTCGGCCAGAAGCGGGCCGGCTGGGTCGCGCCCGTCGCGATCGGCGACGCCGCCCATGCAGACGCGCTGGCCGGGCCGCTCGCGCTCCCCGACGACGCCGCCGATGCGGCCGCCGGCCCGGACGCGCCGGAGAAGAGCGACGACGCATACGGCGCGCCTCCGTCCGGCGCCACCGGCGACGATCCGGCCGAGGAGGCGGACGAGGACGGCCGCTCCGACAACGACGAATCCACCACCCCTCCGGTCGACACGCCGGAGTGGCCGCCGCTCGAGAGCTCCGACGTCACCGCGTGGTCGTCGTCCTCTCTGCCGCTGGACGTGAGCTCTCCGGCCGTGACGGTCCCGTGGCACCCGGAGGACTCCGGGACGATCCCGTGGTGGAACTTGCCGGTCTACACCGGCGACTGCAACCCGGGCAGCGGCGGCGGCGCCAGCTTCGTGTGCAGGTCGCGCGACGTCGACCTCGCCTCGCTCGCCTGCGGCGATGCCGACGACCCGGGCACCCTGGTGGTCGAGGACTTCTCCGTGCGCGGAGACTTCTCGACGATCCCCGACGTCCACACGGTGCGCCCGCGAGTCGCGTCGAAGCGGGTCTACGACCCGTCGGGCGGTCACCCGATCGTCACCGGCTCCGACCTCGAGTACGACGAGCTCGGCGACGTGGTCCTCTCCACCGACCTGGGCGACCTGGCCACGCCGGCCGACGACCTGGTCACCGCCACCACCTACAAGGCGACCGCGGCCGCCCAGCACGTGCTCGGCAAGCCGTGCCAGGTGACGGTGAAGGACGGCGCCGGCAGCACGCTGTCGCGCACCCGCTTCGCCTACGACGGCGCGACCGGGTTCGCCTGCACCGTCTCGGTCCCGGTCGGCGACGTCACCAGGACGGAGCGGGCCATCGACGCGGCGACCACGGTCACCGAGTCGTTCGCCTACTCGCCGGAGGGGCTGGTCACCTCGCACACGCCGCCGCGCGGGGCGGCCACCACGACCGCCTACGATCCGAGCTTCCCCTGGTACGCGGTCAGCCAGTCGCGCACGGTCGCGAGCGCGAGCGGTCCGATCACGCTGACCACGCAGACTCGCTGGCTCGGGGTCAACAAGCTGTCGTTCACCCACTTCGGTCTGGTCGGCGAGGAGGTGGACCCGAACGGCGACGTGACTGGCCACACCTATGACGACTTCCTGCGTCCGCTCACCCTGGTGCGTCCGGGCGACAACGCCAGCGCGCCGACCGAGCGCTGGACCTATCACGACTGGAACGGCGACCCGGCCGACCGGCGAACCGTCTCGCATGCGCGCCGCTTCGACGCGGCGCTCGAGGTCGCGACCACCACCATCTACGACGGCTTCGGCCAGCTCGAGCGGGTGGCGCAGCCGCCGCCGGACAACCTGGCCGGCTGCACCGGCAGCTGCACCGACGTGACGCAGGAGATGTCCTACGACGCCGACGGCCGCATCGTCGAGAGCCACCACCCGTACTTCACGAACAGCGCCGACGCGCCGCACCTGACCCGGACCAGCTACGACCTCCTCGGCCAGGTCACCAGCGTGACCGGCCCGAACGGGTCGCGCACCGTGACCGGCTACGACCGCGACCTCACCTCGGTCGCCGATCCGGACGGGCTGGTCACCGTGACCCGGACCGACGCGCGCGGCCACCAGACCGGCGTCTACCGCTACAGCGGTGGGGGCGCCGCGCTGTACAGCGGCATCGAGAACACCTACCGGCCGGACGGCGTGCTGACCGGCACGGTCGACGCGGCCGGCAACCGCTGGAGCTTCGCGTTCGACCTGCTCGGCCGGCAGACCTCGTCCACCGATGCGAACACCGGGACGAAGTCTCTCGTCTACGACGAGAACGGCAACACCGTGGTCGTGACCGACGATCGCTACGCCTCGCTCGGGCTGGCGATGGCGACCGGCTACGACGCGCTCGACCGTCCGGTGCTGCGCGAGGTGCGCCTCGGCACCACCGTGAACGGGAGGACCCTGCAGGGCGGCAAGATCAACGAGAGCACCGTGTACCTCTACGACGTGGACCCCGCCGTCTTCCCGGACGCGAAGCTGGCCTGTCCCGACAACCACCTCGGGAAGTTGACCCGGGTGGCGCAGTACCTCGACACCGGCACCCTGACCGAGGTCAGCCGCAAGGAGTACTGCTACGACGACCGCGGCCGGGTGGCGAAGCTGGCCCAGACGATCGGAGGGCAGACCTACACCTTCGAGTACACCTACGGTAGCGCCGACCAGCTCCTCACCCAGAAGTACCCGGACGGCGACGTGGTCACCGGCACGTACGACCGCTCTGGCCGGCTATCGACGACGAGCAACGTGGCCGGGCCGCTCCTGGCCGAGTCGAAGGCTCAGGCCGACGGGCAGCCGATCCGGCGCGTGATGGGCGCGGGCAACGTCAAGCAGCGCTTCTGCTACGAGGACGGTGCGAGCGGCGCGGTACTGGCGCGCATGGTGGCCGGCGGAGCGAGCATGAGCTTCGGCTGCACGTCCGACCAGGCCCCGGTGGCCGGCGCGGTGTACGACGTGCGCTACACGCGAACGGCGGCCGGGCGGCTCGAGACGCGCGACGAGGCGTTCGAGCGCCCCGGCACGGGCCTCGAGGAGCACCACGCCGACTACGGCTACGACGAGGTCCTCCGCCTGGCCTCGGAGACGTACGACGGCGCGACGACCTCGTTCGAGCACGACACGCTCGACGACCTCACCGAGATCGGCGGTGCGGCGCAGACGTTCGGCGCCAGCGGCCGCGCGACCCGCGGCGCCGGGCCGAACGCGATCCTGAGCGGCGCGGGCGGGCGGACCTTCTCGTACGACAAGGCCGGCAACGTCCTGTCGATGACCAGCGGCGGCTCGACGATCGGCTTCGGGCGCGCGTTCGACGGTCAGCCGCTGCTCGTCACCCGCGACGGGCTCACCAACCCGGTCGTCTACTACTACGACGAGGCCGGCCGGCGCGTGCTCCGCACCCAGGGCGGCGCGGCCCGCTTCTACGCCGGCCCCTACCAGGACGACGGCGCGACCCGGCGCACGTTCTACCCGGGCATCGGCGTCAAGGTGGACACCGCGCAGTACTACACGCTGAGCGATCCGGCCGGCTCGACGTCGCTCCTCCTCGACGCGAGCGGCGCGGTGGTCCAGTACCTCGCCTACGAGCCGTACGGCGGCCAGCGCGAGAGCGCCGCGTTCGATCCGGACCCGGCGGACGGACTGGTGCCGTACCAGACCGACGTCCTCTTCGGCGGCAAGGAGCGGGACAGCGCATTCGGCGCGGAGGACGACATCTACGACTTCGGCCCGCGCATGTACTTCGCCGACGTCGGCACCTGGCTGGCGGCGGACCAGACCTACGACGACGGCCCGAACCGCTACGCCTTCGTGCAGGGCGACCCGATCAACAACCGGGACCCAACCGGCGATGCGACGTACGCGGGCTGGGGCCACCACATCGTGGTGCAGGAGATCTACCGCGGCTCCTCGAAGTACTCGGGGAAGTTCACCGCCGAGGTCATGGGCATCTTCGACCAGTGGACCAGCGGCCCGCTCGAAATCCACAACTTCGACGGCCCGCACGCCGCCTACAACCAGGCGGTGGTCGACGAGGTGGAGGAGTTCGGGAAGATCATCGGCAAGACGGACACGATGGCGTGGACGGCCCGGGACGCGGAGGACTTCGTCGCCCACGTCATGATGAGCGACAAGCCGGCCATCTCGAAGTACCTCGACTTCATCGCCACCAAGATCGGACCGCTCCGGCCCAACCAGGCCAGGAACATGTTGACCGCGCTGAACAAGGGCGACCGCTTCCTGGCCCGCTGGGTGCTCGTCGCGCGCAAGATCCCGGACCTCGGCCCGCTCCTCGACGCGGGCGCCGCGCTGGCGACCTTCCCGGACTACCTCGACGAGGAGCACGGCAACGTGGATGCCGCCTACTCGAGCTGGCGGATCGAGACCGCGTTCGACCTCGGCACGCTGGGGCTGCTCCGCTCTCCCCCGCTCGGCAAGGACAACCTCGACTTCGCGATCGAGGACTACGTGGACACGTGGCAGGACTATTCGGAGGGCCAGTGCACACAGCCGTGACGGCCGGCCGCCGCCGCGTCCCGGGCTAGGATTCCGTGACGCGAGCGGGCGGCATGAGCGCCACCGCCATCGCCTCCTGGCGAGCGGTCAGCTTTCGCACCACGGCGAGCGCCAGCGCGAGGGCGACCGCGCTGGCGGCGAGGGGGATGAGCTGGATGGAGAGCCGGACCACCCACTGCTGGTAGGTGTCGGGCTGGCCAGTCCACAGCCTGGACACGGCAGCGACGCTGGATGCCTGCCAGACCAGCCACCAGCTGAGCAGGAGCGCGTGGCTGCGCAGTGCATGCCGATGGACGGTCGGGTCCGGATCGCTGGCGTCCCAGATGTCGGCCAGCGCCCGGTAAGGCTGCACGAGGTTGATGAGCGGGATGAAGTAGCAGCCGACCGCCGATGCGGGCGTGATGTCGATGCGACTGCGGACGTTGCTGGCCACGCGATGGGTCCAGACCAGGAACGCGACGGCGCACAGACAGACGAGGCCGCGCGAGATCCACTCGACGTGCTGGGCGCGCTGGCTCAGCTGCTCGAACACGACAGGGGAGATCGATTCTCCTGCCATGGCGGCACGTCCAGCGCGGAGCGCCTCCAGCAGGATGAACGCGGAGACGAGGGTCGCTGCGAGGTAGAGCACGAACAGACCGCTGACGACCTTGGCGAGGAGCCGCGGCGAGCGAAATGGGTCGTGCGCTTCGAATGGCTTCGGCGGAGGGGGGAGCATGGCACTCATGGTGAAGAGCACCGCCACCGGCGCGCAAGAGCAAAGTGTCTCATCGAGCCTCCGCGTCATGCGATCGACGATCTCCTTCTGCCTCTTCTCGTGGCGTGGGTGCCGTGCCGCCGGAGGAAGGTGTGAGTCGCGGCTACTGCCGCATTTGGCGGCACTAGACACGAGCGCGGCGCCGTGGGAAGGACTGGCATCCAAGGGGGAGGCAATAAGTCATGAGCTTCTGGAACCGCGTGATGGTGGACGTTCTCTTGAGCTCCACGATGCTCATCATCGCCTGTGGCGGCGATGATGATGATGGCGAAGATGAGGGCGATGGTGGCGGCGATGCGCCGCAGGTCTATACGTGTTTTGCTTCGGTCGTGGCCTCCGAGATCGCCTATGTGATCACTGGAGACAGGCTCGACGTGAGCGCGGATGGACAGAGCGAGGTCTGGCAGCGCGTCGCCGACGGGGACGGCGGTCGTCCGGTGTACGGTACCTGGCACGTCGGGACCGAGACGACGCCCGGTGTCGGCACGGTCAGCTTGGACTTTCTGGTCGAGCCAGCGCAGGTCAGCG
>DATHKR010000099.1:0-102072 GCA_035489015.1 Kofleriaceae bacterium
GCCGCGACCGCGACGGCCTCGGGACGGAGGACGTGGACCAGCCCTCCCAGGGCGATCGCGGCGAGGAGCTGGCCGCGGAGGTGGACGACGTGCGCGAGCGGCGAGGCGGGCCCCACCGGGCCGCCGGACGGAGACCACTCGAGGACCCGGCGGCCAGACACGAGCAGGCGCCAGGTGCTGCGCGCGATCGCGTCGGCGGCCAGGAGGGCGTCGAACGGCAGGACCGCGACGGCGAAGCCGGCCCGGAGCGCCGCGGTGCCGGCCAGCCGCGCGGCGCCGACCGCGAGATCGATCGCCCCGAGCTGGCCGGCCACGGCGCGCTGCACCAGCTTGCGGGTCTCCCAGAAGAGCGCGAGCGCGCGCGGGAGGACCGGAACCGAGAGCACGGCGAGGACCCACGGGGCCGGCGCCGGCGCGGCGAGCAGCCCGACGACGAGGAGCGCCATCAGGGAGAGCGGGACGAGGTTGCGCCGCACGTTGCCGGCCACCTTCCAGCGCGAGAGCAGGGACAGGCCACCGCCGTCGCGCAGCATCCAGACCAGGTTCTGCCAGTCGCCGCGCATCCAGCGGTGGCGCCGCGCGGCCTCGCTGCGGTGGTCCGGCGGGGCGTCCTCGAGGAAGCAGGCGTCGGCGACGGCGGCCGTGCGCGCGGAGCAGCCCTCGAGGAGATCGTGGCTGAGGATCGCGACGTCGTCGAGCCGCCCGTCGGTGGCGGCGGCAAAGGCGCGGACGTCGTGGAGGCCCTTGCCGAAGTAGGTCGCCTCGCCGAATCGATCCTGGTGCAGGTGGTTCCGCTTGTCGGGAGGGGCGGCCGGGCCGAGGTCGGCGGCTCCCCAGCGCTCGTGGCGAGACGCGCGCGGGTCGAGCGGGTTGGCCGCGATGCGCGGCTGGAGCACGCCGTAGCCCCGCCGGATCCGGCCGCCGGGGTCGAGCTCGGCCCGGTTGAGCGGGTGGGCCATCGTCTCGATCAGGCGGAGGGCGGCGCCGCGGGTCATGCGGCCGTCGACGTCCAGGGTGATCACGAAGGCCACGCGCTCGAGCAGCGCGGCGTCGGGCGACGGCAGGAACGCGCCGGAGTCGCCGCCGATGATGGCGGCGCCGAGGTCGGCCAGCTTGCCGCGCTTGCGCTCGCGACCCATCCACACCGCTTCGGACGGGCTCCATCGGCGCGGCCGGTGCAGGAAGAGGAACCGCCGCGCCGGCCCGGCGGCCTCGCCGTTCAGCCGGTGGATCGCCGCCCGCGCGTGGGCGAGGAGCTCGTCATCGCCCGGCATGTGCTCGGCCGGCGCGTCGCCGAAGTCGCCCAGCAGACAGACCCGCAGGCCCGGGGCGCTCGCCGCGTGATCCTCGAGGGTGTGGATCAGTCGGTCGACCTCGTCGTGCGAGCGGACCAGGCAGGGGACCACCACCAGGGTGTCGAGCCGCGCCGGGATCCCGCGGCCGAGATCCAGCCGGGGCAGGGGCGGCGTCGGCGACGTGAGCGAGTGGATCGTCTCGACGGCGATCTCGGCGAGCGACAGGAAGGCCGCGGCGGCCGGCAAGATAGCGAGGGCGGCGAGGAGCGCGAGCGAGCCCGCGTCGCCCGGCTGGAACAGGACCAGCGCGGTCGCCATGGCGAGCGCGAGACTCGAGACCGCGCCGAGGTAGATGCCGACCGCGTGGCGGTGGAGCCGGCGCGAGAGCCGGATCCGGCGGGGCACCGCGGCGCCGATGGCTGCCTCGAGCTCGGCCCGCCCGTCGTCGATGAGGTGGTAGCCGACGTGGCCCCGGGCCGACGCCGGATCGAGGGCGGCGCGGGACAGCCCGGCGGCGGCCGCCGCCACCTCGGCCGCGGTCCGCGACGACCAGCGGGCGAGCTCTTCCACCGCCGCGCGGTAGCGCGCCCGGGTCGCGTGGTCACAGGCGTCGTGAAGGCCGGCCGGGTCGCCGCGCAGGGCCGAGTCGACCGGATCGCCCGCGTCCGGCCGGATGGTCTCGGCCGGCGAGAGCAGGGCGAGGTCATCGAACGGCATCGCGCGCTCCTCCGGTCCCGGTGCCCGCGGCCGCCGCGCCCGGGGCCGGGGCGGCGACCAGGAGCGCGTTCACGGCGCGGAGGTCCTCGATCGAGATCGATCCGGCCGCCTGCTTGAGCCGGAGCGTGTTGACCAGATGGGCGTGACGAGCGCCGGCGTACGCGCGCCGGGCCTCGAACAGGTTCTGCTGGGTGATGAGGACCTCGACCACCGTGCGGGTGCCGGCGCCGAGGCCAGCCTCGGAGGCGGCGTAGGCGCTCCGGGCCGAGGCGAGCGCGGCGCGCCGCGCGGCGATCTCGCCGATCCCGGACACCACCGCCCGGTAGGCGCGACGGACCTGGCGCGCGACCGCGCGGCGCTGCCGCTCGAGCTGCTGTCGGGTCGCGTCGCGCACGTACATCGCCTGGCGCACCCCCGAGCGGACCGACCCGCCGGAGAAGATCGGCACCTCGAGCTGCAGGGTGACCGTCGCGCCGTCGTTCTCGCCGTTGGCCGGGAAGTCGACCCCGTTCGAGCTCGACGAGCCGGTCGAGACCCCGCGGTTGTAGCTGGCGGTGGCGGACAGGCGCGGGTAGTGGCCGGCGCGCGCGGTGGCGACCTCGACGTCGGAGGCTTCCAGTCCGCGGGCGGCCGCGAGCAGCTCGGGGTTGGAGCGCCTCGCCTGAGCGACCCACGCCTGCTCGTCGGCCGGGACCGGCGCGGTGGGCAGGTAGTCGTCGCGCAGCACCTCGAGCCGCCCCGCTGGCCGGCCGATGATCTCGGCGAGCGCCTCCTCCGCGTCGGACGCGGCGCTCTCGGCCACGATCGCCGACGCCCGGGCGCCTTCGAGCGCCGCGCGCGCCTCGTGCACGTCGGTGATGGTCGCCAGGCCCGCGCGCATTCGCACCTCCGCCTGGTCGAGCTGGCGCGCGATCGCGACCTCCTGGGACCGGGCCGCGGCGAGCTCCTCGCCCGCGGTCAGCGCGGCGAAGTAGGTGTCCGCAGTGCGCACGATCAGCTCGTCGGCCAGCGCCTCGAGCTCGAGGTCGGCCTGGCTCTCCCGCACCCGCGCGGCGCGCAGGCGGGTCCAGTTCGCGTGATCGTAGATCGACTGCGACAGGCTCACGCCGACGCTGCGGTTGGTGTTCTCCGACCGCGACTCGCTCTCGCCGAACACCGTCCCGCCCGGATCTTCCGGGTCCGGGCTGGTCGTGAACGACGTGCTTCGATTGTCGGTGCGCGAGATCGACGCCGAGCCGTTCACGCGCGGGAGCAGGGCGGCGCGCGCCTGGGGCACGCTCTCGCGCCGGGCCAGGTGGTTGGCCTCGGCGCCGGCCATCTGCGGATCCGACCGGAGCGCGATCTCGTAGGTCTCGAGCAGGTCGCCGGCGTGCGCCCGCCCACCGACGCCGAGCACGGCCCAGGCGACCAGCGCCGCCCGCGCGATCCTCATCGACACGCCTCCGGCTCGGTCAGCCAGAACCAGTCGTCCGGGCGCGGCAGCGCGAACAGGAGAGCGGACGCGGCCAGGTCGGCGGCGCCGGCCACCTCGCGCACCGGGAAGCGGCCGGCCCAGCGCGGGCCGACCGACGCCGCCTGGTGCGCGCGCAGCGCGTCGACGGACAGCCACCGGTCGAACAGGTGGACCTGGTCCGCGGCGCGGGTCCCCTCGACCCACAGGCACGAGGACCCCGCCGCCACGTCGCGGCAGAGGAGCGCGCTCGACGAGCCGGTCGACACCTGGGCCCGCACCGCGAGCCCGGGCCCGAGGAGTGGCCAGTGGCGCCGGCCGCTCGACAGGGTCCAGCGAACCGCGGCGGCCACCGCGTCCGGATCGGGCGGCCGGGGCGAGCGCTGCTCGCCGATCCGGTCCCACAGCCAGCCCTGCAGCCTCTCCCGGTACAGCCCGGGTCTCGGCCGGAGCAGGCGGGCCGCCGTCATCCGGGCCAGGCGGAAGCCGGGCGCGTCGCGCGATCCGTGGTGGGCGGCGAGCGCGTCGTCGATCCGGGCCAGGATCCGGCGCTCGATCGAGGGCTCGCCGCTGGTCGGGCCGGGCGCGCCGTCGCCGAGCCCACCGCCGAGCCCGTCGCCGAGCCAGCCCTGGACCGGCACCCAGCCGAGCTGGTAGCTGCCGATCCGCCGCTGTTGAACGGCGACGTACTCGCGCATCGCGGCGATCACCTCGCGCGCGGCCGGACCGTCGCCGTCCTCGAGATCCCAGAGGCGCAGGCACTCGCGGTCGAAGCGGGCGTCGAGCGCCCGCCGCACCCGGGCCAGGAGCTCGGTCTCCGGCGGCGGCGCCGCCGCGGGGCCGCCGTACTTGCGGAAGAAGAAGCAGAGCGACTGGATGGCCGGGACCAGCAGCAGGAGCTCGTCGCCGAAGCCCGGCATGTTGTCGAGCGGGAACACCTTGCTCCAGTCGCCCACCGCGCGGAAGGAGCCGTAGTCGAGGAGCTCGCCGTTCAGGGTCACGTTCGAGGTCAGGTAGCCGCCGTGACAGAGCCGGTGCACCTGGCCGAACGCCGCCTGCTCGGCGACGCGCTCGAGCGCCTCGGCGAGCCCGCGCACGCCGACCCCGGTCCGGGGACCGTCATCGAGGCCGGCCACGAACACGCGGATCGCGTCGCGCACCCGGTCCACGTCGCGGGTGTCGTTGACCTCGCGCTCGGGCCGGCCGGGCGTCGGCGCGCTGAACATGGGCGCGCGCTCGAAGTGGGCCAGGCGGAGCGCGGCCGGCCGGACCACGATCGCCCGGCGCTCGCCCAGCTCGCCCGACGGGAGCCGGTGGCGGAGCCCGGCGTCGAGGACCGCGATCACCGGCAGCGCGCCGTGCGGGAACTCGGCCGCGGCGATCTCGCCGTAGATCGCCTCGCGCAGCCCTTCCTCCAGCCACGCGCGGCCGTGCGAGTAGGACCAGGCCCGGACCTCGCCGACCAGCGGCGTCGGCCCGATCCCCTTGCCCTGGAAGCATCCAGACAGCCCGGCGCGGCCGCTCCCCCCGTGCGGGACCTGGCCGGAGCCGCCGTAGCGGTCGGCGTGGAACGTCCGCTCGCCGTCGCCGTAGGCCTCGGGCGGATCGCCCGGATCGGGTACCTGGTAGCCGAGCTCGTCGACCAGCCACGCGCTGGCCCGTGCGCGGGTCCGGGCGGAGGTCACGTCGACGCCGCGCTCGAGGAACCAGCGCTCGTTCAGCCACGCGACGGTCGCGCCGGCCAGCCGGCGGGCCTGGAACGGGACCAGAAGGTCGTCGCCCCACGCCGACAGGCGCGGCAGGCCCTCCTCGAGCCGCGCGATCTCGTCACCGGTCAGCATGGACCTCGCCCCCGGCGGCCACCGGCGAGCGGCGCCGCCACACGCTGACCTTGCGCACGCTGCCGTCGGGCCGCCGACGGAGCGACCGGGCCTCGGCGTGCTGCGGGAACATGCTCGCCACCGCGTGTCGGGCGATCGTCCTGGCGAAGCCGCTCGGGGCGACGAAGTCCATGATCCAGAGGCGGTCGCCCTCGTTCCACTCGCTGAAGTGGAGCAGGACCCGCGGCTCGGCGATCCACCGCTCCTCGACGTCGGGCGCGAGAAAGGCCCACGTCATGTAGCCGAGCGCCCGGCCCTTGTAGTCGAAGAAGAACTTGATCTGGCGGAGCAGGATCGCCGGCTGGATCCAGGCGGTGAGGCAGGCCATCGGGAAGCTGGCGTAGGGCCGGCACTGCAGCATGAGGTGGGCGGCCGTCCCGAGCTGGCGGGCGAACTCGGCCGACTCCGCGTCCTGATCGAAGAGCACTTGGTTCATGTCACTGCTTCCGTGATGTCGGGTCCCCAGTAGGTGAGCGCGTCCACGAGCGGCCGCGCCGTCGATGGCCCGCGGCCCGCGCGGGCCGCCGGGTGGATCTCCTCGCCGCCGGCCGACTGCACGCGCAGCGCGTCGGTCCGCGCGTCGTAGACCACCGCGTCGGCGCCGCGGCGCCAGATCGCCGTGGTCAGGTCGGCGGGGTCCTGGTAGACGAAGCTCGCCTGATCGGACAGGTCCTCGAGCCAGGCCTGGGCCGCGGCGCGGAGATCGTCGAGGTCGCGGTGCGCCAGCACCATCGCCTCGGTGTGCTTGACCATGTGGGCGCGGTAGAGGAGGCGCACGGTCCGCGCGCCCTTGGCGGCGTTCATGACGCAGAGCCGTCGCAGCGCCGCCGGCGAGACGCCGCGGGCGCCGGCGTCTCGCTCGGCCCGCGCCATGACCGGCGCGTACGCCGCGACGAACCGCTCGCGCAGGCTCTGGCTGGCCAGGTGGGGCGCGAGCTGTCCGTCGAGCGCGGGCGTGCCGGCCCAGCGCGCCGCCGCGAGCAGGATCGCTCCCAGCCGGTAGCGGCCGAAAGCGGACTCGTCGTCGGGGTGGCCCTCGAACGGATCGCGGTGGCCGCTCGACGCGATGAGCTGCAGGGTCCGCCACAGCTCGGTCCGCTCGGCGCGCCCCTCCTCGCCGTCGAGCAGCTCGAACGGGATGCCGGTCAGGGCCACGAACCGGCGCTCGAGGCTCCTGGCGTGGACCCGGACGTACTCGTCGATGAGCGCGTCGCGCTCCGGCAGCGCCGCGCCGCCGGCCGGGAAGTACTTGCGGAGGTTGACCGCGAGCGTGGTGAAGATGTTCACGTACGGCTCGCGGTCGTCCCAGAACGGGCCGTAACCGCCCACGTCGCCCCAGCCGGGCAGGGCGGTGACCGAGCCGAAATCGATCCAGCGGCCGTCGAGGCACAGGTTGGACGGGCTGACGTTGCCGTGGAGGAGGCGCTTGCTCTTGGCGGCCGCGCCCTGCTCGGCGAAGCGGCGCGCCATCTCGAGGGCGCCGAGCTGGACCCGCTCGACCGGATCGAGGCCGGCGGCGCCGTCGGGCAGCGGCAGGAGAGCCGGCAGCGCGCGGATCGCCGCGCGCACCCGCTCGGCGTCGTGCGGCAAGCTGGCGGCGAGCGCGGCGGGCGGCCGGTGCATCATCGCGCGCTCGAAGTGGGCCGGTCGCACCGAGGCCTCGCGGACCAGCAGCCCGCGGGGCAGGTAGGCGTCGTCGCCGTAGCGGCCGCGCAGGAGCTCGACGCCCCAGCGATCGATCACCCACCAGCACGGCGAGCTGGTCGCCAGCACCGCCGGCGATCGGACCGCGCCGAACGGCAGGGCGTGGTGAAAGACCTCGCCCCAGATGGCCTCCTGGATCGCCTCGAACAGCGACATGCCGCCGTGCGAGTAGTCGGGCAGGCTGTCCTCGCCGGCCAGCGGGTTGCGCCCGATGCCCTTGATCTGGTGATCGCCGTCGGTGCCGACCCGCACGCCGCCGCCGTGGAAGCCGAGCCCCTCGCCTCCGTAGCGCTCGGCGTCGAGCGTCCGCGCCCGCTCGTCGAACATCCCGGGCGGGTCGCCCGGCGCGGGGACGGCCCAGCCGAACCGATCCAGCAGCTCGGCGTCGCCGCCCGGCAAGAGCGTCGGATCGTGCAGGACGATCCTCGCGCGGGCCACGCGGTGGACCTCGAACGGCACCACCGCGGTCGGGCCGAGCGCCCTCGCGATCGCGCTCCTCGCCTCCATCAGTCGCCCTTCCGCCCGAGGGTGTAGAGCGGCTCGAGCACCCACTCGACCAGCCGCCGGTGCTCGCCCAGGATGTCCGCCTCGAGCACCATGCCGGGCCGCAGGCGCTCCTCCTCGCCGTACGCGGTGACGGTCTGGCGCTCCAGCGCGACCAGCACCCGGTAGAACGGCTCGCCGCTCGGTCCGGTCGCGCGCGCGTCGGGGCTGAGCGCGCTGCGCGAGATGCGGATGACCCGGCCGGCGTGGTGGCCGAACTTCTGGTACGGGTACGCTTGATAGCGGAGGAGCACGCGGTCGCCCTCCTCGATGAACCCGATCGCGCGGCTCGGCACCAGGAGCTGGGCCTGCAGCACGGAGCCGTCGGGCACCAGGCTGACCAGCGGCTGTCCGGCCTGCACCGCCTGGCCCGGCTCGACCAGGCGGTTGGCGACCATGCCCCGGAGCGGGGCCGTGACGACGAGGCCGCTGGTCGCCTCCTCATGGACTCGCTCCTGGTCCAGTACCGCGAGGTCCCACGCCGCGCTCGCCTCCTGGGTGTTCCGCTCCGCGGCCAGCTCGTTCAGGGTCTGGGTGAGCTGGACGATGTTGCGGCGGGCCAGGGTGGCCTGGCGCTCGAGCGCCTGCTGCTGGTTGACCAGCTCGAGCACCGACTGGCGCTGCTGGTCGACCTGGATCTCGGTCACGTACTTGCGGTCGGCGACCCGCTGGTAGCGGGCGAGGATCGAGCGGCCCAGCTCCACCTGCTTGCGACGGGTGCGGGTCTCGGCCTCGATCTGCTGGAGCTCGCGGCGGGCGGTGGCGAGCTGACCCTGGTGGCCCTCGACCTGGGCGGTGAGCCGCGCCCCCTGGGAGGCGCGCTGGTCGGCCAGGCTGGTCCGGCGGGCGTCGAAGCCGTGCCGGACCGCCGCGGTCGAGTCGGTGCCCGAGGCGGTCGTGCGCGGGACGTCGACCGAGACCAGCGCGGTCCCGGCGGCGACCTCCTGCCCCTCCTCGGCGAACAGGCGGCCGACCACCCCGCTGGTGGGCGCCACCACCGTCGAGACACCGCGGTCCGGCACCAGCTGGCCGACCACGCGCGACCGCTGGGTGTACTCGCCGACGAAGAAGTACCCGGCCACCAGGGTGGTGGCCGCCACCGCGCCGGCGGCGAGCGCCCAGATCCGGATCGGCTGGGCCAGCGAGATCCCGCCCAGCCAGCTCGCCCGTCGGCCGGCGAGCACCTCGTCGCGGAACAGCCGCCCGCTCATGACACGGCCTCGGCCAGGCCGCGGCTCGCGCGATGGCCGGCGGCGTCGGTGGCCGCCCGCACCTCGCGCAGATAGTCGCGCGGATCGCGGTCGGCGATGATCCGCCCGCCCGCCATGACCAGGACGCGGTCGGCGCTGGCGATCGTCTCGGGCCGGTGGGCGACGATGATCTTGGTCAGCGCCAGCCGGTGGATCGCGTCGCTCACCACCCGCTCGCGCTCGACGTCGAGGTGGCTGGTCGCCTCGTCGAGGAAGAGGATGCGCGGCTCGCGGTAGAGCGCGCGCGCCAGGATGACCCGCTGCTTCTGGCCGCCCGACAGGGTGGTGCCCATGTCCCCGATGAGGCTGTGGTAGCCCATCGGCATCGCGGCGATCTCGTCGTGGATCGCCGCCAGCCGGGCGGCCGCCTCGATCCGTTCGGTCGACGCCACCTCCTCCCCGAAGGCGATGTTGTCGGCCACCGAGCCGGCGAACAGCTGGTCGTCCTGCATCACCGCGCCGACGATCGAGCGGTAGGTCTGCGGCCCCAGCCGCGCGATGTCCCGCCCGCCGACCGAGACGGTCCCGGCCTCGGGCCGGAGCAGGCCGAGGAGGATCTTCATGAGCGTGGTCTTCCCGCAGCCGGACGCCCCGACGATGGCCACCGACTCGCCCTCCTCGACCACCAGGGAGCAGCCGGCCAGGACGGCCGGCTCGCCATCGGCGTAGCGGAAGGTGAGCTCGTCCACCGCGATGCGGGCGGCGGTCGGCGGCTCCTGCTCGACCGCGTCGCCAGGCGTGTCCTCCGGCTCGGACAGGACGATGTCGGACAGCCGCTCGCCGTGGAGCCGCAGCATGCGGAACTCGATCCAGCGGTCGATGAGCCCGCTCACCCGGCCGGCGAACTGGTCCTTGTAGGCCAGGTAGGCGATCAGCATCCCGACCGAGAAGACGCCCTTCATCGCCATCACCGCGCCGATCCAGATGACCGCGACGCGCTCGACCCCGAAGACGATCTGGCTGGCCGAGCCGAAGCCGAGGTTCATCTTCGCCAGCCACACGTCGCGGTTGGCGGTCTCGTGCATGAGGCTCGAGTAGGTGGCCCGGCGCATCGGCTCGCGGCCGGCCACCTTGATCGACTGGATCCCCCGGATCGACTCGAGGAGGTGGGTCTGCTGCAGCGCGGAGGTGACCAGCTGGCGCTCGGTCCCCTCGCGGAGCGGCGCGAAGGCGAGGGCGCGGAGGCCCAGGTAGAGCAGGACGGCGCCCGAGGTGATCGCGGCCAGCTTCGGGCTGTAGGCCAGCATCATCACCAGGGTGATGATGGCCATGAGGCCGTCCATCATCGCCTCGACGAAGCTGGTCGTGAGCGTGCGCTGGATGCTCTGCACCGACGCCATCCGCGAGGTGACGTCGCCCAGGTGGCGCTTCTGGAAGAAGTCGAGAGGCAACCGCAGGAGGTGGGTGAAAACGTTTCCCAGCCACTGCAGGCCGAGCTGGGTCGACAGGGTGACGACCGCCCACCCGCGCACCAGGCCGATGCCGACCTGCAGCAAGAGGGACAGGAGGAAGCCGAGCCCCAGCACGGTCAGGAGGTCGCGGTCCGCGCTGACCAGCGCCTGGTCGACGATCCACTGCATCAGCATCGGCGTCAGGATCAGGAAGACCTGGAGCGCCACCGACAGGCCGGCGATGAGGCCGAGGGCCCGCCACACGCCGCGGGTGCGCCCGGTCAGCTGCCGGAGCGAGACCTGCGGCGGCCGGCGCCGGTGCTCGAAGGTCGCCCCGGGCACGAGCTCGAGGGCGATGCCGGTGAAGTGGGCCGAGACCTCGGCGTACGGCAGCGAGCGCCTGCCCCCGGCGGGATCGAGGATCGTGACCCGGCTCCGCCCCGCCTTGAGCAGGACGACGAAGTGGTTCGCGTCCCAGTGCAGGATCGCGGGGGTCCGCAGCTCGGGCATCTCGTCGAGCTCGAGCCGGAGCGCGCGCGACTGGAGCCCGAGCTGTCCGGCGATCGCGATGAGCCGCGACAGCGTCGTCCCCTTGAGCGAGGCGGGGAAGCGGCGGCGCAGCTCGCGCAGGCCGGTCCCGTGCCCGTGGTGGGACGCGACCATCGCCAGGCAGGCGAGGCCGCACTCGGAAGATTCGGATTGGAGGATGACGTCCATGGCCCGGAAAGGTGACCCCGCTTGGCGAAGCCCCTTTGGGGGCCCCGTGGGCAGAGTGATCAGGTTGACGCTTGGGGGAACTGACGGGGCCCCCCTTGGGGACCCCGTGGGCAGAGTGATCAGGTTGACGCTTGGGGGAACTGACGGGGGAAGAGGCCCGGACGCGCCTGAGCGCGCCCGGGCCGAAGTCGACCGAGCTAGTTGGTGAAAGCGCCGCCCGCGACGTAGCCGCCCAGCGCGGACAGACCGACCGCGGTGGAGGCCACGGCGATCTCACCGGCCGTGCCGGCGCCGGCGATGACCATCACCGGGATCGCGCCCAGCCCGCCGCTCGCCACGGTGAAGGCGATGCCGAGCGAGATGATCGCGCAGCCGATGCCCACCTCGGTCCAGTTCACCGCGCCGGAAACCTCATCGATCTGTTCGTTCGTGAGTGCGTACATGGATTCCTTCGTCCTCCTGTTGGTTGGAGCCACGGACATACGTGGCCCCCTTCCGCCGGCGTCATCGCCAGCGGATTCGTGAAGCGCGCGCGTGGGTGGCGTCAGGCCGGCCCGAGCTGACGGAGCCGCCCCCAGGCGAACTTGGAATCGGCGGCGGGGTCGGCGCGGCACGGCGACCGCACGGAGCTCTCGGCGACGGTCACCATCGCACCGGCCGCACCGAGCTCCTTGGCGATGTGCTCGGCGACCTCGAGCGCGATCCCGGCGACGACGGTGCCGCCGCCCGACCCGGCGAGGTGGGCCTGGACCGCGTCCGCGTCGGCCAGCGACATCTTTGCGACGACGCGCAGCGCCTTCGCGAGCTCCACTGCGTCGGTGGGAACGCGATCGACATCGACCTGATACAGCTTGCTCACCAACAACCTCCTGCTCGCCTGTAAGCGCGCGTCCCCTTCTACCGGAGTCGTCTGCGCAACCTTTGCCGTTCCGCGCTGACAGGCGATCACGTTTGTGCGTCGCTGGCGTCGCAGAATCTGCTGCCTCCTCTCTCACGCCCCTCGGGGGCTATGAAGGCCGCAGCCAGCGTCGAGCGTTCCGCTCGCGATCGCGGGATCCCGCCTGCAGGGTTTCGCGCGCGGCTCGAAAAAAATGTGCGACCGCGACCGGCGTCCTGGAACCAGGGGTGCGCCCACGACCGAGGGGCGCCCCCTCACCCAAGGAGCCCCCATGAAGAAGATGCTCTCGCTCGTGTTCGTCGCGTCGGCCCTGCTCGGCGCTTGCAAGAAGGACGACAGCTGCGCGCAGGTCGTCAAGACCGTCTGCGAGGAAGGCAAGCTGTCGTGCGACCAGACCAGGACCTGGCTCGAGAAGCAGATGACCGGGCCGGACGACAAGCCGCTCGACGGCGAGCAGCGCGAGGCGGCGTGCAAGATGCTGCTCGGCGAGAAGGAGGCACTGGCCGGTTACCGCGAGCAGGCCGTGCGCGACCTCGGCGCGGCGAAGTGAGACCGCCGATGAAGACCCTCCCGATCGTCTTGTCGGTGGGCCTGGCCGGGCTCGCCGCGTGCAGCGTCATCTCGAAGGGCAAGGACTCGGTCGGCAGCGGCGCGTCCGACAAGGTGGGCGACGCCGCCTCCGACGCGGCCGGCGAGGCCGTCGAGGACTCGCCGGTGGCCGACGTGCCCCAGCTCAAGCCGGACGACGACGACCCGCCCCACGTGGTCGGCGCGCTCAACCGGCTCGACGCGATGGAGAAGAACATCAAGGACCACGACTGGGAGCGCTACGCGCGCGAGAGTCGGGACTTCAACAACATCCTCCTGTTCAAGGACGGCTGGGAGGGCGAGAAGAAGCGCGGCAAGATCAAGAAGCGTCTCGCCGCGCTCGACGCGGCCGCCTTCAAGACGTTCGGCGGGCGGGTGAGCAAGCTGGTCGGCAGCGGCAAGCGGATCATCAAGGACGCCGATCCGGACGCGGTCGAGGCGGCGGTGGCGGCGGTGGCGGCGTGCGACGCGGCCACCTCGATCTCGACGACCGGCCAGGGCGAGGCCAAGAACGACCTGGCGAAGGCGATGAAGGCCTACGACAAGGCGGTGTCGCGCGCCCTCAAGATGGACAAGGAGGCGTTCCGCTTCTTCGTCGAGTCGGGCGACGATCACGTGGACGTCGCGACCGAGATCCTCGAGTGCGAGGCGCGCCTGACCGCGGTCGGCGAGCAGTTCGGCGACGAGTACGAGCCGGAGGTGGCGCCCAAGTCGGAGACCATCGTGGCGTGCGGCTCGATGCGCTGGCTGGCCGGCGGCATCCAGACCGGGGGCGGCTCCTTTGCGACCTACGAGCGCATCCCGGGCGGCGCCGAGTACGCCGAGAAGATCCCCTGCAAGCAGGTCAAGAAGAAGAACAAGATCCCCGGCGGCCTCAAGGCCGCGGCGGCGGAGTGGAAGGAGTACTACGAGATCAAGAACGTCGTCTTCGAGACCGACGGAGCGCCGTATGTCGAGGAGAACGACGACGACCTCCGTCTGTGGCGCTACCAGGTGCTGATGGCGTACTCGAAGGAGTTCACCTTCCCGGGCAACCCGTGCGGCGGGACCGAGGAGAAGCTCTTCTGCGAGGCGGGCGGATCGAAGGGCGCCCGCGCCTACAACGAGATGGAGCACCACCTGGACCGCGCGCGCTTCCACGCCGGCAAGGCCCCCGACCGCTGCAAGCAGCACCTGAAGGACGCGGTCAAGAACTGGGAGGGCTTCAGCTCGATGATGGAGGAGATGAAGAAGGGCAAGGAGTGGATCAGCGGCGCGACCTACCGCACCAAGAAGGGCGAGAAGCTGAAGGAGAAGGACTTCGTCGCCAGCTTCGAGGAGAGGGCCGGCCAGGCCGACGAGCACCTGACCGAGAAGTACTGCGCCCGCCGGCAGTCCGACGACGGCGAGAAGACCGCCGGCAAGGGCAAGGGCAAGAGCAAGCGCCACGACGACGACGACGAGCGCGAGGACGACGAGGACTGATCACCGCCCGATGGGCCGGCCCGGCAGGAGGACACCGTGATGGACAGCAGATGGATCGTGGTCGCCGCGGTCGGGCTCGGCCTGCTCGGCGCGTGTGACGAGAGCGGGACCGCCCCGAGCGGCGGCATCCTCGGCGCCGGCCAGAAGCCGGAGACCGCGGCGACCGCGCCGGCGACCCCGACTGTGCCGGCGACCCCGGCCGCGGGCGCGCCGGCGACCGCGGCTGGAACCCCGACCCCGGCGGTGGCCGACGCCGGCGCCGCGGCCACCGGCGACGAGGAGGCCGAGGGGCACGGCGACTTCGCCGAGCCGGGCGGTCACTTCACGGTGTCGTTCCCGTCCCCGCCGACGGTCGAGGAGCGCACCACGACGAGCGCGATCGGCACCATCAAGATCAAGGTGTTCACCGCCGCCCAGGGCGACGCGCGCCTGGTGGTGACCATGGGCGCGATCGCCCCCCGGGACCCGAAGCACCTCGACGTCGAGGCCCTGGCCGGCCAGATCCGCGACGAGTACCTGTCGCCGTTCAAGATCTCCCGCAAGGAGGAGCACACCTTCGAAGCGAGCGGCCTGCCCGGGCTGTCGGTCATCTTCCAGGGCGCCTCCGGCAGCATCGAGCTGCGCGGCGACATGCGGATCTTCGTCCGCCGCTCGCCCCTCACCTTCTACGCCGTGCAGGCGATTGCGCCGCCGGCCACCGACGAGGCGAGCCTGCACCTCTTCGTCGAGTCCTTCTCGCCGGCCGAGACCGTGGGCGCGATGGACGAGGTCCTGGCCCGCACCGCCCAGCAGTCGGCCGACGCCGCCGCCAGCGCCGAGGCCGCCCGACGCGCGGCCCGGCGCGCCGAGGCCCAGCGCTCGACGCCGGCCCCGTCCGGCACCGCGACCTACCGCTGGTCCAGCGTGCGCACCGGCGGCCCGAGCGCCTGCGTCTTCTTCGCCGGCCCGGTGCCGCGCGCCACTCGCCGGTCGTACGGGAGGGGCAGCGGCACCTGGACCTTCCTGGGCAGGCGGGCCCAGTTCGAGCTGGGCAGCATGGTCGACTTCAGCGGCACGGTCCGGAACGGCAAGGTCACCGTGCGCAGCGTCGAGCGCGCCTCCCTCGACGGACACCCGTACAGCTTCACCGAGACGATCACCGGCAAGCTGGACGCCGTCGGCCGCTTCCGGGGCACCTACCGCTACAGCGACTGCCGCACCGACGGGACCGAGCGCTGCCCCGGGCCGTGCACGATCCGCGCGACCCTGACCGGCTCGCCGTAGTCAGCCGTTCAGCCGTTCTTGCGCACCCACGACCGACGCATGGACTTGGACCAGGGTTCGGTTGTGTCGACCCGACCAACCGAACCCGCAGTCAGACGGGGTGCCGACGAAGTCGGCGGGGTTCCCCGTCGAAATCGACCGGCTGAGCGCGGATGCGCGAAGCCCTGACCCCAGGGCTCGATGAGGTCAACCGAAGCGAGCCCTGGGGTTAGAGCATATGGTTGCGGCATGCGTGGTCCGAGCGCGGGTCGAGCCGTTCACCATCGAGGTGCGCCGCGGAAGGCGCTCTGGCTCGCGTCGGCGCTCATGTCGTGCGCCGCGCCGCCGGGCACGCCTGCGGGGCCGAGTCCGTGCCGGAACGCCGCCTTCGCGCGCGTGTCGTCGCCGTCGGCCGCGGCCGAGCTGGCCGGGTTCGAGCGCTTCCTGCGCGACTACCGGGCGGCCTCGGCCGAGAAGCGCCCGGACATCGCCAGCCGGTTCATTGCGGAGCAGGGCGCCGGGCGAGGCTTCCCGATCGTCGCGGCCGACGGGACCGCGGTCTTCTTCTTTCGCGGCACCGGCGCCGAGCGCGAGGTCCGGCTGGTCGGCGACTTCAGGACGCGCGGCTTCCACGACATTGCCTGGGACCCGGCCGGTGAGCCGATGGAGCGCGAGGGCGGGTTCTTCTTCGCGCGGCTCCGCTTCGAGGCGGACGCCCGCTTCGACTACCAGTTCGTCGTCGACGGCCAGCCTCGGCCCGACCCGCTCAACCCGCGGTCGATCCCGAGCGGCGCGGCGCTGTCTCTCGACGCATCCCAGGCCGTGATGCCCGGCTATCCGGTGCCGGACCCGGCGTCGAACGACCCCCGGGGCAGCCTGCGCGTGATCGACGAACCGTGGGCGAAGCCACGGGTCACTGTCTATCTGCCACCCGGCTACGATCCGGCCGGCAGCTATCCGACCATCTACACCGCCGACGGAAGCGCGTGGCTCGACACCATCGGACTACCGGCGCTCCTCGACCATCTGATCGCGACGCGACGCATCGCACCCGCCATCGCGGTCATGATCGACGCCGCCGAGGACCGCAGCGCCTGGTACTCCTACAACCCCGCCTACCTCGACTATCTCGAGCGCGTCGTCGACCACGTCGATCGCCACCACGCGGCCCGGCGGGACCCATCCGCCCGCGTCCACATCGGCACGTCCGCCGGCGGCCGCGCCGCGCTGTTCGCCGCCCTCGAGCGCCCGGCCCTGTTCGGCCGGGTCGCGCTCCTCTCCCCCTCACTCGGCAACGCGGTCTACTACCACGCGCCCTACCTCGCCGGCGAGAAGAGCCCGCCGCGCACCCTGCGCATCTGGCTCAGCGCCGGCACCCACGAGGGATCGATCTGCGAGGACGCGCGGACGATCGAGCGAACCTATCGCAGGTCCGGGATCGCGATCCGCACGCTCTACACCCATGAGGGTCACAGCTTCGGGACCTGGCGCCGCGCCGTGGTCGATGCCCTGCCGTTCCTGCTGCCGGCCGGCGATCGATCGCATCGGTGAGTCCGAGCCTGGCCCGCGCCTCACGGGGCGTAGGGTATGAGCTCGAGGCCGTATCCGCTGGCGACGACCGCGTTGATCGACTTGTCCGGTATCACCACCACGATGCCGGACAGGAGCTCCGGGGCGTCGATGATGCGGACCGCGGTCGCCGAATCCTTCCAGAAGTAGAGGTGGCCGAGCGAATCGAGCGCGATCGACATCACCTGGTCGTCGGGAACGGTGAGCGTGGCCTGGCTCGCGACCTGGAGATCGAGCGCGCCGGTGAGCGTCGAAGCACTGTCGAGCACGAACACGTTCACGTTGCTGCTCGCGTTGCGCATGCCGAGGTAGAGCCGATCGCGGCATCCATCGATCGCGATGCCGTAGGCGACCTCGGCCGGGCTGGTCCACGTCATCGTGCGCGACACGGTCGACGCCGAGGTCAGCTGTCGCGCGCCGTCGAGCTCGTAGAGCGCGCTGGTCCCCGCCGAGACGTAGAGCCGGTCGGCCTCGCGATCGAGGCTGATCGCCCCCGGTGAGTCGAGCGCGATCGCGGCGGTCGGGGTGACCGTGCCGGTGAGCGTGCTGGCGCTGTCGAAGATGTACAGCTGGCCCGAGCTGCCGGACACGTACAGGCGATCGGCTTCCTCATCGACCTCGACCCCGATGAGATCGGTCTCGCCCTCGATCGCGATCTGCCGCGCCGGCGCCACATCGCCGGCGATCGTGGAGGCGTTCTCGAAGACGAGGATCGACGGGGACGGCGTCACCACCAGGGCGGGCACGTAGATCAGGTCCCTGGTGCGGTCGGACGCGAGGCTGTCGACGTCCGAGCCGCCGAGGCCGGTGCTCGCGCCGGTGACGATGCGGGGCACGGCGGTGGCCCCGCTGGCCAGGGCGAGGACATCATCGGTGATGCGGACGCCCGCGGGACTTCCCCAGTTGTGCGAGGCGAGCCGGAAGATCGGCACCACGCAGGTCACGGTGACGCCGCTGGCGTCCGCCCCCGAGATCGTCCCGGTGGCGTCGGCCACCGCGCACACCCGGTGCGGGCAGGTCGGCTCTGCCGCCATGGTGACCTCGTAGGTCGCCCCGTCGGCCAGGTTGCTCGGGAAGCTGAACGCGCCGTCGGCGGTGATCTCGACGTCGGTGCTGCCGTTGAGCCGGAGCACCATCCCCGCGCCTGCGAACCCGGCCACCGTGCCGCTCACCGCGTACGTGGGAGCCGAGGCATCGGCGGCCGCGGCGTCCGCCCCGCCAGCGTCCGGGTCGCCAGGTCCATCGTCTCCCGCGTCGGGAGCACCGTCGTCGTCGCCGGAGTCATTGACGCCGCCGCATCCAAACACCACGGCCGCGCAGAGAACCAATCTTAGTCGATAGAGTTTCATCGGGACTTCCTCCACTGGGTGTCAGCCCCTCTGAAGTCGACCCGCCCGCGCAGAACTTGAGCTGCGCCCTTCACCGAACGCCGGAGTAGCCGGAGCCAGCGGGAGCCTCCGGCGCGGGCCGGATCTCTCGAGGGGGAACGGCCAGCGGGACCCCATTGGGTCTCGCTGGCCATTCAGCAGCGCGGTCGGGCCCTCGGCGGGCTAGCCGTTGTACTCGTCAATCAGCAGCGCGCCGTGGTCGAACGAACCGCAGGAGTGGTTGTTTCTCAGCTGGACGAAGCAGCTCGGCTCACCGGGCTGGAGGACGCGCGCCGAGTCGACGCACTTGGCGCCGGACGACACCCACTCGGCATCGGTGTGCCAGCTGGTCGCGTCGGCCTGGATGCCCTTGCTGTCGTAGACGTTGATCAGGGTTCCGTTCACGGTCCACGACTTGCCGTTGCCGCAGTAGTCGGCCCGGAGCATGCGCGTGCAAGCCTGGTGATGATTGCGGAGCAGCGTGCTGCCCACGGTCTTCCAGGGCTTGTAGCCGAGCTCCACGCACTTGGCCAGCGCGGTGCCGCGGCAGCCGAACGTGAAGGCGGTGGCGCTCGTGGTCCACGCGCCGCCGCCGGCCACGCCCGACGCGTTGCTCCAGGTGCCGGCGAGCGGGAGGGCGAGGATCGGTACGCCGCCGCTGAGCCCGCACAGCGTCGACCAGCTGCCGCCAGCCAGCGCGTAGCTCACGCCGTAAGCCCAGACGTCGGTGTTGGGCGCCGGCAGAGTCACGGCCGAGTCGACCCGAAGGAGCAGCGTGCTGCCGTTCGAGAGCGTGCCGTTCAGCTGGGTGCCGACCAGGCCGGCGCCGGAGATCGGCAGACCCGACCTCGTGCCGCCCAGCAGAGTGCCATTGAGGCTCATGCCGTTGAGGCTCATGCCATTGAGGCTCATGCCGTTGAGGCTCATGCCATTGAGGCTCATGCCATTGAGGCTCATGCCGTTGAGGCTCATGCCGTTGAGGCTCATGCCGTTGAGGCTCATGCCGTTGGTGCTGAGCGACGCCTGCGACGTCTCCCCGACCATCTCATCGTCCTCGTCGAGGAAGTCGTCGCTCGTATCCACCAGACACGCGGGTGCGACGGTGAGCAGCAGGACGAGCAGGGACCGGAGTTTCACTTTGAACACAGCCCTTCTTGGTTGCGCGCTCCCCTGTGGTTCGGCGACGCCGTCGAGCACACACGCCGGCAGATGAACCTGACGGGGGGACCCAACCAATGGATCGGCTGCTTACTATTTTTCTTGAGGATGAAGAGGCGAAGATCAGCCGCCTGTGTCGTCGCTCCGGCCGTCTGTGCGCGCGGGTGGGCGGCGGTCGCGGCAGGTTGATCGCGTGAGCGAGAGACCACCCGTCGCATGGAGATTCGATATGAGGCGTAGAGATTTCGTCCAGCTCGCGGCCGCCACGGCCGCCACCGGTGTCGCGGGCGCGTGTGCATCGGGCGCGGGCCCCCGCCGCCGTGCCACCAGCGCGGCCCCGGCGCGGCCGATGGACGCCGCGGCGTTTCGCGCGGCGAGGCGTCTTGCCGGGACCTCGTCTGGCAAGATCGCGTATGTCGAGCGTGGGTCGGGCGATGCGGCGCTGTTTCTGCATGGCCTTCCGCTCAACGCCTTCCAGTGGCGCGGCGCGATCGACCGGCTGTCCGCGCACCGGCGATGCGTCGCACCCGATCTCATGGGCATGGGGTACTCGGAGATCCCCGCGCACCAACCGGACAGCCCGCCGGCCAAGGTCTTGCCGATCATCGAGCTGGCCCGCGCCGGAACCCTCGCGGACACGATCGCCGGGTGGCTCGCCGACAGGCCGCTGGCCCGCTCGCAGTTCGGCGCGAGCGTCTACGTCGATCCTGGCCACCCTGCCGACGAGACGATCGAGTACTACTTCGCGCCGCTGGTGAGCTCGCCGCTGCGCCGGGCACGGTTTCACGCCTACCACGTCGCGCTGCAGCCCAACCCGCTCGCGGGCATCGAGGCGGCGCTCAGGAGATCGACGGCGGACGCCGACTACCTCGACCGGACGTTCCCGAGCTCCCTCGGCGTCCGCCGCGTGCCCCGGGCGAAGCTGTTCTTCCAGGAGGAGCACCCGGAGATCATCGCCGAGGAGGCCGAGCGGCTGGCGGGGATGACGCAGAACAAGCCGTGAGTCTGAAGCCCGCGCCGCTCGCGGCTGTCCAGGCGGCAGGAGACGTGGACCGGATCGCCGAGGTGAAAGTCGAGAGCGTGACGATCCTGCAGCGGCGACTCGACCGGTCCAGACGGGACCGGCACGTCGAGGATGTCGAGGAGCGGCGGACCGTTTCTGCCGCCGCCGGGAGGCGCGGGGGCCGGATGGCCAGGGTCGGGCGGCGAGCTGTCGCTCATCCTCTACTCTTCGATCGATCTGACGCGGTGCAACCCAGGGACTCGAAAATCCTCTGGCTGGTCCGGGTGGAGTCTCTGCGCGACCCGCCCAGCTGCGGGTAGATCCCCATCCGCGCCGAATGGAGTCGAGCGCGCGGACGGGCGCGCTTGACCCCCCGCGCGGCGCGCCGCACGATCACGCGGCCGCGCATGAGGTCGCCAGACGCGGAGCTGCTCGATCGGTTCGTGTCCGCGTTCAAGCGCGGGATCAGCTCCGAGATCGCCGCGCTCTCCACTCTGTCGACCGCGTTCGAGCTGGCGCTGTCGACCGGCGAAGACCTGGGTTCGTCGCGCTACGGCTTCGACCTCCCCGAGACCAGCGACAAGGTCTCCGCGGGCGGCGACTGCATGCTGCGGACCGCGCGCGGGGAGCAGGTGGTCACGATCGAGCGACTGGAGGGTCGTCGCATCACGCTCACGTCCCATCAGGCCATCGACCTCGGCGCGACGCCCATCCACCTCGTCGTTTCACCCCGGTTCCTCTACGAGCGGCTCATGGAGGCCCTCGATCGCATCGACGTCGACGGTCACGAGGTGCGGCTCGCGCTGACGCTGTTCGGGAAGCGGCCGGAGGCCCGCGCCGCGTCGGTGCTGCGCGGAGACCACGGCGCTCTCAACCCGGGTCAGCGCGCGGCGGTGCAGCTGTGCAGCGACAGCAACCTGGCCTTCATCTGGGGACCACCCGGGACCGGAAAGACCGAGACGCTGACGCACGTGATCGAGGAGCTGCGCGCGCGAGAGAAGCGCATCCTGCTGGCCTCCACCACCAACGCCGCCATCGATCAGGTGCTCGCAAAGCTGGCGTCGCGGCCCTGGTTCGCGGGCGCGATCGAGGCGGGCGAGGTGGTCCGCCTGGGTCGCAGCGAGGAAGAGACCTTCGGGGCCGAGCTCACCGACGTCACGGGCCGTCTGGAGGCGACCCGACGGCGATCGATCGAATGGCTTCGCGCCCGGAGCCAGGACGCCGAGCGGCAGCTGCGCGACGGTGACTCGTTGCTGGCCGCGATCGCGAGCGCGTGCGTGGCCCAGCAGTCGCTCTTCGCGGAGCCGCCGGCCCGGCTGAGCTCGGCCGCGCTCTCGAGCCTGTTTCCGCCGGCCGTCGCGAACGCCGTGGCGCGGATGCCGCCGCAGGAGCAGCGAGCGGCCGTCGAGCTGCGAATCGCTCGATTGACGAGGCTCCGGGCGCTGGTCAAGCAGCGCATCGCCCGCCACATGGAGGCGCTTCGCGACAGCGAGGGGCGCGTCCTGGCCGGCGCCCGCCTGGTGATCGGCACGCTGGCGAGCTCCTACCTGTCGCCCGGGATGAAGAACCTGAGATTCGATGTCCTCATCGCCGAGGAGGCCGCGATGGCGCCACTGCCCGCGCTCTTCCACGCGGCGTGTCTCTGCCGGGAGAAGGCGATCATGGTCGGCGATCCGCGTCAGTTGCCGACGATCGTCCACTCCAGGGAGGTGCTGGTCCAGCGAGCCATCGGGCGCAGCATCTTCGACGTGACGATTCCGGACCCTGCTCGCTCGGAGGTCGTGGCGATGCTCGAGGTCCAGTATCGAATGCACCCGGTGATCGGCGCGCTCGTGGGGCGGCTCTTCTACGGCGGGCGACTGCGCCACGGCGCTGATGCCGCGAGGAGTGAAGCGATCGCGTCTCGTGCGCCTCATCGGGGCAGGCCGCTCATCGTGGTCGACACCGCCGCGCGTACGATGTGCGAGCGCTCGGCGAAGGGCGCGTCTCGGGTGAACCGGGCCTCGGCCGAGGTCACGGTCGAGCTCGCGTTCGAGGCGGTGGCCGAGAGCGCCGGGTCCATCGCCGTGATCACCCCGTACGCGGCTCAGGCCCACGACATTCGCCGGCGCCTGGCCGCCCGGAGGATCGCAGGCTCGGTCGAGTGCAGCACGATCCACCGGTTCCAGGGACGAGAGTGCGACGTGGTGATCATCGACCTGGTCGATTCGGCCCCGATGCGGCCCGGGCTCCTCCTCGCCGGGGACAGGGTGACCTCGGAGGCCCGCAACCTCCTCAACGTGAGCGTCTCCCGCGCACGCGGCAAGCTGATCATCGTCGCCGACCTCGAGTACTTCGAAGAGAGCGCGCCTCTGGCGATCGTCACGACCCTCCTGCGGGAAAGCGTCCGCGACGGGCTCCGTGTCCGCTGGGAAGGTCCGGAGTCCTCAGATTCCATGACGAGGTGGCTCGGGGTCGTCGACTAACGGGCATGATGAAACGGATCGTTCCCATCCTGGTGGCCACGGCCCTCGGTTGCTCCACCGAGGTCGACCTGCCGCTCGATCTCGATCGAGACACGCAGCCATCCCCCGAGGAGACGGCGGATTCACCCCCCGACGATCCGCCCCCACCCGACGCCCCACCTGCGCCGCCCGCCGTCGGCCAGCTGGCCTGGTCGCGGACCGACTTCGAAGCCCCGGGGTACGTCCACGACATCGCGTGGGCGACCGACGGCGGGCTGCTGGCCACCGTTCCGATGATCCGCGTGGTGGACGGCGAGGAGGAGCAAGTGAGGCTGCTCACCCGCCACGCGCCCGACGGGACGCTCGACTGGGACGTTCACGGCAACAGCAACGACTACCTCGGTGTGCTCTCGGCGACGCCGGGAGGCGGCGCGGTGGTCGCGATCTCGCCCGAGGACTGGGTCGAGGGGCCGACCCGGCCGGCCGGGCTGGACTGGTACGACATCGACGGAAATCTGACCCGGAGCTGGCGCCCCGCGGACCAGGACACCGACGACATGCTGCGCGAGATCGACGCCGTGCAGGCGTTCCCGGATGGTCGCGTCTTCTGGGCCGGCCAGACCCTCAACGACGACCTCACGGTGCGGACGTCGGTGGCCGGCCTGCTCGACGCCGAGGGGCAGCTCGAGTGGCTGGTCACGGTGCCGATGCCGGTCGACGGTGACGTGGAGGGCCAGCCCGCCGCCGCGGCGCTGACCGCGGATGGCGACATCGTGTTGCTGGTGAGCTACCTGCCGCCCTCGGACGACTTCCCGTCCTGGTCGTCGTTCGTCGTCCGGTTCGCCCTCGACGGCAGCGAGACGTGGCGAAGCGTCTTCCTCGGCAGTGGCAACGGCAACGGGATCGCCGTGGCGCCGTCGGGCAACCTGGTCGTGGCAGGGAACTTCGAGGACTCGGTGACGATCGGGGACCTCGACCTGGAGGACGACTCCTCCGGCCACCATCACTTCGTCGCCGAGCTCGATCCCGCGGGCCAGGCGGTGGGGCTGAACAACGTCGCGGTGCCCGGATCGATCGACAGCGACGAGATCGGCGTCCTCGCCAACACCATGACCATGATCGGATCGGACCTGGTCCTGGCCGGCATGTACTACACCTTCTCGTCCGACAGCCCTCAGCTGAGCGGCTACTACATCTCCAGCAACCGCCTCGACGGTGACCTCGTCGCCGAGATGACCTTCCCGGTCGTCGTGTCCGAACAGCTGTTCGGCTTCGGCCCGATTGCCGCCGACGCCACGCCGGAGGGCCGGCTCGCGCTGGGCGGATCCTTCGCCGGCCTGGTGGACTTCGGCGATGGCGCGGTCGACTCGGGCCAGGACGACTTCGGGCCGATCACCCTGCCGTTCATCCTCGCCTTCGATCCGCCGGACCCCGGCTGCAACGACGTCGATTGACTACCAGTTCTCGATCGACGCGCGGAAGATCCCGGCCAGATCGTCGCCGGTGACCGCCGCCGGGGCGATGGCGAGGAGGCGCTGCTGGACCAGGGCGCCGCTGACGAGATCGGCGATGTCGGACTCGCCATACCCGACCGGGCCGAGGCCGGCCGGGATGGCGATGTCTCGCATGAGGGCGATGAGCGCGGCGGGCAGCTGATCGATCGGGCTCGCCGCGGTGACCGCGTGGCCCTCGCCGAGGAGGGCGGCGGCACGGAGGTGGCGGGCGGGGTCGGTGGGGAAGGTGAAGCGGAACGCGGCCGGCGCGGTCAGCGACACGGACTGGCCGTGGGGAACCATGGGCTCGTCGGTGGGATAGCCGGCTGGTCGATAGTCGCGGACCAGGCCGGCGATCGGATAGCCGCAGGCGTGGGGGATGTGGACGCCGGCGTTTCCGAAGCCCATGCCGGCGAAGGTCGCGGCGAGCATCATGTCGGAGCGGGCGGTGATGTCGTCGCCGGCGTGGACGGCGCGGCGGAAGCTTCGCGCGACCAGGGCGAGGGCCCGCTCGGCCCAGGTGTCGGAGACCGGGTTGGAGCCGTTGTAGGCCACTCGCGTGGTCGCGGTGTGGCGGGCGAAGGCGGTGTACGGGCGCGCGGTGTAGGACTCGAGCGCGTGGCAGACGATGTCCATTCCGGCGCTGGCGGTGACCTCGGGCGGCAACGACAGGGTGACCGTCGGATCGACCACGGCGAGGGCCGGGCGCAGGGACGGGTGGCTGATGCCGGTCTTCACCCGCAGGCCCAGGATGTCGAGCACGCACACCGGCGTGCTCTCGGAGCCGGTCCCGGCGGTGGTCGGCACCGCGATGAGCGGGCGGGGCGGGTGGACCGGCGGACGGCCGGCCCCGACCGGCGCGTTGACGTAGTCCATGAGATCGCCGCCCGAGGTGACCAGGAGGTTCACCGCCTTGGCGGTGTCGATGACCGAGCCGCCCCCGACCGCCACGAAGCCGTCCCAGGCGCCCTCGGCGGCCAGCTCGGCCGCCGCCCGGGCCGCCGCGCGCACGCTGGCGTCGGTCGGCTCGCACTGGACGCGGTCGTACATCGCGTGGCCGACGCCGGCGGCGGCCAGCGCGGCGCACACTCGATCGGGCAGGCCGGTGGCGGCGACGCGCGGGTCGGTCAGGACCAGGACCCGGCGGAGGCCGAGTCGCGCGGCGTCGTGGCCGATCTCGTCGACCGCGCCGGGGCCGAACTTGAGCGGCGCCGCGCTCCAGGTGAAGACGGTCTCGCCGGGCGCGGTCACGGCAGCCCCGCGTCGTCCACGCCGGCCGCGGCGAAGCGCCGCGCGGTCTCGTCGCGCACCGGCTCGAGCACCGCGCGCAGGGCGGGCGGGACGTCGATCGGCCGGCGTCCGGCCGCGTCGACGTAGACGTGCACGAACCGCCCGATCGCCGACGGGCTCTGCTCGTCGCCCCGGAACACCGCGAGGCGGTAGGTGACGCTGGTCCGGCCCAGCCGCGCCACCGCCAGGCCGATGTGGAGCGCATCGGGGAACCCGACCGGGCCGAGGAACCGGCACGCCGTCTCCGCCACCACGCCGATCGCCGGCAGCTCGCGGATGTCGCGACCGGCCGCCTCGATGAGCCACCCGTTCACCGCGGTGTCGAAGTAGGCGTAGTAGACGACGTTGTTGACGTGGCCGTAGTGGTCGTTGTCGTGCCAGCGGGTCTGCATCGGGCGCAGAACCGGGAACGCGGCGCGAGGGGGCAGGGTCGTCGTCGGCACCGCGACCTCTACGCTGGGGGGCAGAAGGACGCTCCAACCTCGAGCGATGCCGAACAAACAGAGCAGGTTCCACCCGTCGCCACTGGATTCATGTCGACGCCCTCCGTGGGCGGCATCATACGCGAGCGGTGTCGACGCAGGAAGAACGAGGCGGCGGCCGACTTTGCGGCATCTCACACTTGGAGGATGGAGACGCGAGCACCAGAGCCGACGAGTGTTCCACGGCGCAACGGCGCGGCGGACCTGCCCCACGTGGTCATCATCGGCGCGGGCTTCGCCGGTCTGTACGCGGCCCGCGCGCTCCGGCGCGCACCGGTGCGCGTCACGATCCTCGATCGCCGCAATCACCACCTCTTCCAGCCGCTCCTCTATCAGGTGGCGACCGGCGCGCTCAACGCGGCGGACATCGCCAACCCGATCCGGAGCGTGCTGCGCCGGCAGAAGAACGCGCGCGTGCTCCTGGCCGAGGCCATCCGGGTCGACAGCGCGGCGCGGCGGGTGGAGATCGACGGCGGCGCGATCGACTACGACTACTTGATCGTCGCCAGCGGTGCGACGCACTCCTACTTCGGCCACGCCGACTGGGAGCGGCTGGCGCCCGGCCTCAAGACGATCGACGACGCGCTCGACATCCGCCGGCGGGTCTTCTTCGCCTACGAGGTCGCCGAGCGCGAGCCGGATCCGGCGCTGCGCACCGAGTGGCTGACCTTCGTCGTGGTCGGAGGCGGGCCGACCGGCGTCGAGCTGGCCGGCGCGCTGTCGGAGATCGCGCTGCACACGCTGCGCCGCGACTTCCGCTCGATCGATCCGACCATGTCGCGCGTGATCCTGATCGAGGGGCAGGACCGGGTGCTACCGCCGTACCCGGCCGCGCTGTCGGAGAAGGCGCGCGCGCAGCTGGTCAAGCTCGGCGTCGAGGTGCGGACCGGCGTGATGGTGACCGGCATCGACGAGCACGGCGTCGATCTGCGAGCAGCGGCGAGCCCGGCGAGCGCGGCGAGCGCGGCGACCGAGCGGATCCCGGCTCGCACCGTCCTTTGGGCTGCCGGCGTGGCCGCCTCGCCGCTCGCGCGCACCCTCGGGGCGCCGCTCGACCGGGCCGGCCGGGTCCTGGTCGCGCCGGACCTCAGCTTGCCGGACCACCCGGAGGTGTTCGTGGTCGGCGACCTCGCCTCGGTCGGGCAGGGCGACGCGATGGTGCCCGGGGTCGCGCCCGCCGCCATCCAGGAGGGGAACCACGCCGCCCGCCAGATCAGCCGCGCGGTCGCCGGGCAGTCGCGCGAGCCGTTCCACTATCGCGACAAGGGCTCGCTCGCCACCATCGGTCGCGCCGCCGCGGTGGCCGACTTCGGCCGGGTGAAGCTGTCTGGATTTCTGGCCTGGCTGGCGTGGTGGGCCATCCACATCTTCTTCCTCATCGGCTTCCGCAGCCGCGTGCTGGTCATGTTCGGCTGGATCTGGTCCTACCTCACGTTTCAGCGCGGGGCCCGGCTCATCACCGGCGAGGTCGGCTCCCTGGTCCGGGGAACGCCGTCGCACGAGGTCCCGCTGCCGCCGGCGCCGGTGCGCGACCGGGCGCCGCTGCCGCCGCCGACGCCGGTCAAGAAGAGCGCGGGCGGCTGAGGCTCAGGTCAGCGCGATCTTCACGTTTCGCGCGCGCAGGTCGCGACCGACGAAGCTGGCGCCGCGCGGGCGCAGGCCGGCGAAGGTCACCTGGCCGTCGTCGAGCGCGCCGAGCTCGATCGACTCGATCTCGACGCCGAGGAGCTCGAGCGGCCCCGCGGCCAGGCGCGATCCGCGGACCGTCGCGGTGGTGAGCTCGGTCGCCGCGGCGGTCCGGTTCGGCTCGTGGACCAGCCGGCCGCTCACGCGCAGCTGCCCGGCGCTGGCCCGGGCGATCGAGTCCGGCTTGCCGGGGGCGGGCGGGTCGACCGCGATGTCGATGTCGACCGCGTCGAAGCGCAGGCTGCGCACGGCCAGGCTGGACCGGTCGCCGCGGTCGCCGCCGCCGCGGACGGCCAGGCGCAGGCGCGGGATGGTGCGCAGGCGGACCAGCCGGCGGCGGGCCAGCTCGAGCTCTTCCGGGTCCAGATCCCAGACCACCAGCGGCTTCTCCAGCCCGGGGATGAGCGGGATGGCGCGCTCGATGACCAGCGTCTTGCCGCGCACCTCGACGTCGATGAAGGCGTCCTCGAAGTTGCTGAGGTCGCGCTCGAGCTCGCGATAGTTGATGAGGCCGCCCGAGATCGGCACGCGAAAGCGGTGGGTGCCCTCTCGCCGGCCGAGCAGCGGCACGGAGATGTCGAGCGTCATGTCGACGCCGAGTCGACCGGTGATCCGGTCGAGGAAGCCGAAGTCGAACGGGGCGCGCGGCGGCCTGGCCGGCGCCGGCGGCAGCGCGGCGCCCGCGCCTCGGCCCTTGTCGGCACCACCTGAGAACAGCGCGACCACGTCGTCGACCGCGACCCGCAGCTCCGGCACCACCAGCTCCGGGATCACGATCGCGCCGCCGCTGGTGCGCAGCCCGCCCGGCAGCTCGACTCGATCGATCTCGACGGTGAGGCCCGAGCCGGGCACCGCCACGCTCATGCCGCTCAGGCTCGCGGCCGCGGCGCCGACCAGGAGCTCGCCGCGCCCCCAGTCGACCCGCGAATGCTCGAGCGCCGCGCCGGACAGCCGGCACAGCACGCCGCCCAGCACCGCCTGCAGGTTGGCCAGCGCGACGTGGTCGGCCGCCGCGTGGCCGACTCGCTCCGGGGTGTGCTCGACGCGCAGTCGGGTGAGGTCGGCGTCGAGCGCGAGCTTGAGCCCACCCGGGAGGTCGATCGCGATCGCGTCCGCCTCGGCGCGCGCCGCCGACCCCCAGCCGGTGACCTCGCTCGCCTCCGAGGCGCGCGCGCCGCCGCGACCGTCCGGCCCGGCGCGCTCGATCCGCACCTCCGCGTCGAGCTCGATCGCCACCTGCGACAGCATCGCCGGGCTGGTGATCGACAGCCGGCCGCGCGCGGGCAGCGGCCACTCGAGCTCGGCCAGGGTCGCGGCGTCGACCCGCAGCGGCCGCACCGCCGCGCTGGATCCGCGCTCGAGCTCGCCGGTCACCCCGCGCAGGCCGGTCAGGCTCACCAGCCGGGCCTCGCCATCGCTCGACAGATCGATCTCGAGGCGGGCCGCGGCCGCGTCTTGCAGGTTGATCCGCACGCCGCTGTCTGCCTACGCGCGAGCCGGCGCGCGATCGATCGACGCGGTCAGAACTTGCGACGCGGTCAGAACTTGTCCTTCCACGCGCGCAGCTCGCCCAGCCGCTCGGCGGATCCGGCCCGCATGAACGGGTTGGTCGCCCGCTCCTCCGCCATCGTGAACGGCACGCTCGGCTGGCCGCGCTTGCGCAGCTCGGCCACGCGCGCGCGGCGCTCGCCGATCGCCGGGTTGTCCTTCTCCGCCTCGGCGGCAAAGGCCAGGTTCTTCTCGGTGTACTCGTGCCCGCAGTAGACCCGGGTCTCGTCGGGCAGCGCGGCCAGCTTGGCGAGCGAGGCGTGCATGTCGGCCGGGGTCCCCTCGAACAGGCGCCCGCAGCCGCCGCCGAAGAGGGTGTCGCCGGTGAAGACGGCGCCCGGATCGGCCATGTGAAAGCTGATGGCGCCGCTGGTGTGACCCGGGTTGTGGATGATCTGCGCGCTGGCCAGGCCGACCGAGACCGAGTCTCCCTCGGCGAGGAAGTGAGTCTGCGCCGGCACGCGGCCGCGATCCGACTCGTGCGCGAGGACCTCGAGCCCGCGCACCACGGAGGCGAGCTCCTGGTTGCCGCCGGTGTGGTCGATGTGATGGTGGGTGTTCCAGATCGCGACCAGCTCGACGCCTTCCTGGCGGGCCGCCGCGATGACCGGTGCAGCCTCGGATGGATCCACCACGGCGGCGCGCCGGCTCGCCTCGCAGATGACGAGATACGCGTAGTTGTCGCTGAGGCAGGGGATGGCGACGATTTTCATGGCAACTCCGGCTCGCTGGTCCCGTGTGGGGTTTCGGGTTAGAACATAAACGCCAGGGCGCAGGCGGCGCCAAATGAAAATGCCAGCGCCGGACGGATCGCGCGCTGGCGGCGGAGCTCGACTCGATGTCCGAAAGCTACGTCATCGTCCACCGGTCCTACGACCCGATCCAGGCCGAGCTCATTGGCGAGCTCCTGCGCGACGCGGGCGTCGGCGCGCGAGTGACCGGCACGCGCTCGGGCGCGATGATCGGCGTCGCGCAGAACATCCTCGAGGTTCACATCGCGGTGCCGGCGTCGCAAGCAGGCCAGGCGACCGATTTCCTCGAGGCCTATTTTTCGGACGAGGCGGTCGCCGACGCGATCGGCAGGGCGAAGCTCGAGGCCACCGACGGCGCTGACGCCGACGGCGACGATGACGCCGACGATGGCGCCGACGCCGACAATGGCGCCGACCACGCCGACGACGCCGATCCCGCCGACGACGACCGCGCCGACGGCGCCGGAAAGCGGGCCGCGATTCGCCCGCTGCTCGCCGCCGGCAGCGCCTTTCTCACCTTCGGGGTCGGTCATCTCTATGCGCGGCGTCCGGCCACCGCGATCGCCCTCCTGGTCGGCCAGCTGGTCGCCATGGGGCTCCTCTTCCTCGGCACCGGCTGGTACGAGTGGACCTTCGGGCTCACCGCTCTCGGCGCCATCGTCGCCTGCGACCTGGTCGGCTCCATGGTGGCCGCGCGCGCGCACCGGCGCGGGGTCCGGCGAAGCCGGGCCTGGCAGGTCGGGCTGGGCACCGTCTACGTGGCCGGCTCGCTCGGCCTGGCCCAGCTGCTCGGCCCGCACCTGACCGACCCGACCGAGGGCGAGCCGACCGGCGGCTGGCGGCGCGTCCAGCACCAGAGCCCGCTGGAGCGGATCGATCGCCCGCTCGAGCATGATCCGTCGTTCCCGCCGCTGACCAGCGAGCATCCGGCCAACCCGTCGGCCCGGCATCGACCCTGATCGCGTCCAGCCGTTCCACGTCAGCTCCGCGGAGCAGCCCATGCGAGTGATGAAAGCGGTCGTCCTCCGCCGCCACGGCGATCCGGACGTGCTCGAGTCGGCCGAGCTGCCCGTGCCCGAGCCGGGGCCGGGCCAGGTGCGCGTGGCGGTGCGCGCGGTGGCGGTCAATCACCTCGATCTATGGGTGCGGCGGGGCGGCCCGGCGTTCCACCTGGAGTACCCGCACCGGCTCGGCTCCGACATCGCGGGCGTGGTGCACGCGCTCGGCGCCGGCGTGGACGATCTCGAGGTCGGCTCGCGCGCGGTGGTCAACCCGGGGCTGTCGTGCGGTGTGTGCCGCGAGTGCCTGCTCGGCCGCGACAACCTGTGCCCGCGGTACGGCATCCTCGGCGAGACCCGGTCGGGCGGCTACGGCCAGTTCATCGTGGTGCCGCGCCAGAACATCGCGCCGTTCCCGGGCGACCTGTCGTTTCCGGACGCGGCCTCCTCGCTCCTCACCTTCCTGACCGCCTGGCAGATGCTGGTCGGCAAGGCGCGGGTCCGCCCGGGCGAGACCGTGCTGGTCCAGGGCGCCGGCAGCGGCGTGGGCGTCGCGGCGGTGCAGATCGCGCGGCTCCACGGCGCCCGGGTCATCGCCACCGCCGGCACCGACGCCAAGCTGGAGCGCCTGCGCGAGCTCGGCGCCGACGAGGTCATCAACTATCAAAAGGCCGACTTCGTGGCCGAGGTGAAGGGCTTGACCGACCGGCGCGGCGCCGACGTGGTCATCGAGCACGTGGGCGGCGACACCTTCACCGCCAGCATCAGGGCCACCGCCACCGGCGGGCGCCTGGTCACCTGCGGCGCCACCGCGGGGCCGAAACCGGAGATCGACCTGCGCCACGTCTTCTTCCGTCAGATCGCGATCCTCGGCTCGACCATGGGCTCCAAGGGCGACCTGCTCGAGGTGCTGGTCCACCTGGCGGCCGGCCGGCTGCGCCCGGTGGTCGACCGGGTGCTTCCGCTGGCCGAGGCGGCCGAGGCCCACCGGGTGCTCGAGGCGCGGGCGGCGTTCGGGAAGATCGTCCTCGAGCCCTGAAACGCAGCGGCGCGCGAGACGCGGCGATCATCCGTCCGACATCCCCGGCGATGAACTTCGCAATCGGGAACGGAAGCTGCCGGCGCGTCCTGGTCGTGGATGACGATCCGCTGATCCAGCGGGTGAGCCGGCTCACCCTGGAACGGGCCGGCTTCGAGGTGGTGGTGGCCAGCTCTCTGGCCGGCGCCATCGCTCAGCTCGAGGCGGGGGCGCTCGACGCGGCCCTCCTCGACTACTTCCTCGGCGTGGACGAGTGCGGGTGCGATCTCATCGCGCCGCTGCGCGCTCGCCACCCCGCGATCCGGGTCGTGGTCATGAGCGGGCTGGGCGCGCTCGCCGAGCTGATCGGCCATGCCCACGCGGCCGGCGCCGATCTGGTCGTGTCCAAGGCCCAGGTCGACTGGGTGGGGTGGGCCGGAGGGACGCCGGCCTCCCCCGCGCCGCCGCTGCGAGCCACGGTCGACCTGAACGCTCTCAGGTATCAGGTCATCCACGGCGCCTTCCTGGTCCACCGGCGGAACGTCTCGCATACCGCCCGGGCACTCGGGATCAAGCGAACCAGCTTGCAGCGGATCCTGCGCCGCTCACCGCTGCCTGCGCTCGAGGAGGACTGACCTCCAGCGACGGTCCCGAGCATCGTCCACGGCGCGTGTCGAGCCACTCCGCGGCCGATATGGGGCACCTTTTTTCGAGAGCCGGGCAATTGGAGGGCGCCAGGGCGGCGCCCGGGAGTTAGCCTGGTTGGACGGGGGTTTGAACCATGGAGCGGATCCAGCGCACAATTGGAGAGGTCCTCGGCGACCACACCTGGCCCGAGCTGTCGCCGACCGCCAGCGTGCAAGCTGCCGTCGACGCGATGGCCCGCGAGGGCACGGACTGCGTCCTGGTGATCGAGGACGGCAAGGTCGTGGGGGTGTTCACCGCGCGCGACTTTCTCAACCGGGTGGTCGGCGACAATCGCCTGCCAGCCGAGGTGAACCTGGGCCAGGTCATGACCCGCGACCCGGTCATCCTTCGCCGGGATCACTGCATCACCTACGCGATCAACTGCATGGCGACCCGCAACATCCGCAACGTCCCGGTCGTGGACGACGAGGGCCGCGCGGTCGGGCTGCTCCGCATCTGGGATGTGGTCGCCCACCTGTCGGAGCTGTTCGAGGAGATCGCGGCGCTGCCGCCGCTCAGCCCGCACGACGATATGTGGGTCGACCTGGGAGGGGGCTGACATGCTCGAGCAGATCGTCAACGTCCCGATCTCCCAGGTCCGCTCGCGCGAGCCGGTCCGGGTCGGCCCCGATACGCCGCTCGGCGAGGTGGTCGCCGCGCTCAAGGCCGGTCGCACCGGCGCCGCGCTGGTGGTCGACAACGGCGAGCTGATCGGCGTCTTCACCGAGCACGATCTGCTTCGCCGGATCGATCACCGGAACCGGGCCTGGCGCGATCTGCCGGTCCGCTCGGTCATGACCGAGCGCCCGCGGGTGATCCGCTCCGAGGACACCATCGCCGAGGCGCTCCGCCGGATGGACGCGGGCCGCTATCGCCATCTGCCGGTGGTGCGTGGCCGCGAGCCGGTGGCCGTGGTCTCGGTCCGCGAGCTGCTCGACTGCATCGCGTCGAAGTTCCCGGCCGACTTCCTCAACCTGCCGTCGCATCCTGACAAGGAAGCGCGCGGGCCCTGGGGCGGCTGAGCCCCTCGGCGGCTACCCGACCCAGGTGATCGTCCACTCGCGCGGCTCGCCGTTGACGGTGACGTCGACGATCTCGCCCTCGCGCCGGCCGAGCACCGCGCGGCCGATCGGGGACGCCGCGGTCACGACCGAGAGGAAGCCGTCGCCGTCCGGGCCGACCAGGGTGATGCCGGCGCCGACCGGGGCGAGGAAGAACGTGCGGCCCTCCTGGGTGTCGGCGTCCTCGACCTCGACCACCGCGCCGGTCGCGATCGGCGTGCCCGGCCGGTGCGGGCCGGGGCGAAACGTGACCAGCGCATCGACCTCGCCGATGGCGCGTTTGGCCCGGCGAGTGTGGGCCCCGGCCAGGGTCCCGAACTCGAGCGCGGCGCGCGCGTCCTCGCGCTTCTCGGCCGGCGTTGCTCCGTCGCGCACCTCCGACTCGGCCACCTCGCTGGCGCTCATGGCGGCCCGGGCGGACGCGCGCAGCTCGGCGATGAGCTGATCCACCAGGAATTGCTTGTCCATGCTCCAACGTTCGCCGCGGCCGCAGCCGCGGGCAAGAAATCGGTAGGCGCCGCGGCCGCGGCGTATGATGCGCCGGTGACGCCGCCCGCCGACCGGGCCCTGTTCGAGCTTCCCCGCGCCGGGGTGCTCGGTCGCGCAGCGCTCATCGCGGCGTCCTGGACCCTGGTCGGGCTGCTCTCGATCGGGCAGCACTCGCTGTCGGCGTACGCGCCGCCGCTCGAGTGGATCTACGTCGTCCGGACCATGTGGTCGGTGTGGATGTGGGCTGCCTTCACGCCCTTCATCCTGCACCTGGCGGCCCGCTTCCCGGTCGAGCCGGGGGTGTGGCGCCGTCGCCTGCTCGTGCACGTGGCGCTGGCGGTCGGCTTTCACCTGGCCGACGTCGGGATCGACGCGGTCCTCACCATCCCGATCCCGTGGCTGGCCGACGACTTCCGCACCCGCCTGGTCTCGGAGCTGTTCATCAACGTGTTCAGCTACGCCGCCACCGTGGCGGTCGGGCAGGCGCTCGCCTACTACGGGCTGTTCCACGATCGCCGGGTCCGCGCCGCCCGGCTGGAGGCCGAGCTGGCCGCCGCGCGCCTGGCCGCGCTCGAGCTCCAGCTCCGCCCGCACTTCCTGTTCAACTCGCTCCACACCATCGCCGCGCTCATCCGCACCGGCGAGCGCGATCTCGCCGTGCGCACCGTGGCCGAGATCGGCGACATCCTGCGCACCCTCCTGCGCGGCGGCGTCCACCACGAGGTGACCCTGCGCGAGGAGCTCGAGCTGACCCGGCGCTACCTCCGCATCGAGGAGCTGCGCTTCCACGACCGCCTGCGCACGCGGGTCGAGGTCGAGCCGGACGCGCTCGACGGGATGGTGCCGCGCCTGGTCCTCCAGCCGCTGGTCGAGAACGCGGTCCGCCACGGCGTCGAGCAGGTCGGCGTCGGCGAGGTCCAGGTGACCGCGCGGGTGTCCGGCGACATGCTGATCGTGCGGGTCATCGACTCGGCGGCGGACGGCGACCGCGCGCCCTCGAACGGGATCGGGATCGCGCTGGCCAACTGCCGCGAGCGCCTGCAGAGCCTGCACGGAGCCGCCTTCCGGCTGGAGCGCACCGCCAGCGCGGCCGGCACCACGGTGGAGCTGGCGGTGCCGTACCACCTGACCCCGCGCGTGCTGCCGTCGGTGAGCCATGGCTGACCGCCCGCTCGGCGCGCTCATCGTCGACGACGAGCCGCTCGCGCGCGCCGCGCTGCGCGTGCTGTGCGCCGCCGACCCGGAGGTGTGCGTGGTCGGCGAGTGCGGCAGCGGCACCGAGGCGGTCGAGCGGATCGCCAGCGCCGCGCCGGCGCTCCTCTTCCTCGACGTGCAGATGCCGGGCATGGACGGCTTCGAGGTCCTGCGCCGGATCGGGCCGAACCCGCCGGTCGTGGTGTTCACCACCGCGTACGACGAGTACGCCCTGCGCGCGTTCGAGGTGAACGCGATCGACTACCTCCTGAAGCCGTTCGACGACGAGCGGTTCGCGCGCGCCCTGGCCCGGGCCAAGGCGCAGGCGCGCGCCCGTGAGGTGGAGGATCTGGTCCGGCGGCTGTCGGCGCTGGTGCCGGAGTCGCGGCCGCCGGCCGGAACGCCGACAGGAGCCCAGGCGCCGCCGGCCGAGGACCCACTGCCGGCCCGCCCGCCGACCGAGCCGGCCGGTGCCCCCGGCGGCGAGCCGCTGGCTCGCATCGCGGTCCGCGACGGCTCGCGCCTCCGCCTGGTCGCGGTGGCCGACATCGACTGGATCTCGGCCGACGACTACTACGTGGAGATCCACGCCGGGGCCCAGACCTACCTGGCCCGCGAGTCGCTGCAGGCGCTCGAGCGCCAGCTGGCCGCGAGCCGCTTCGCCCGCGTCCATCGGTCGGCGATCGTGAACCTCGACCGGGTGCGCGAGATCCGATCCGACGGCCGCGATCAGGTCTGCGTGCTCGCGAACGGGACCGAGCTGCCGGTCAGCCGCAGTCGCCGCCAGTCGCTGTTCGCCCGGCTCGGCGCCGGCGACCGCGCGCGCTGACCGCCGGCTGCACGCCGCGCGCGGTTCGCTGCACCGGCGGCGCCGCTGGCTGCCCGGGCGGTGGTGCGCGCGCGCACGGGGCTAGGGTGCGACTTCATCACGCGGTGTCCAAAGGAGACCTCATGCGCCCCTCTTCCGCCTCGCTCCTGGCTGCGGCCCTGGCCGTGGTCATGACCGGATGTGTCGCCGACGACCCCGAGATCGACGAAGACCTGCTCGACCTGCACGGCGGCGGGGCCGGCGCCTCGCCGTGCGGCGACCTGCGCCCCGGCCGGATCGCCGTCCGCGCCTTCGACCGCCTGCACTCGTTCCTCTCCGCCCAGCTCGGCCTGCGCAATGGCTTCGCCGCGCTCCTGGCCGACGACGTCAGCTACAGCGCGCCCGGCCAGCCCCCCATCGTCGGGCGCGACGCCGTCCTCGACTACTTCGACGGGATCGATCCGGGCCGGACCATGCGCCTGTCGTGGGAGCCGAGCCGCATCGACAGCTCGATCGACGGCGACTACGGCTACAGCTTCGGCTGGACCGAGACCCGCCAGGCCCAGGCGGACGGCAGCGAGACCGTCACGCCCGGCCGCAACATCGCGGTGTGGCGGCGCGATCACGCCCGCTGGCGGGTGGTGGCCTACTACGGGGCGCCGATCGCGGCCCCCGGGCTGGACGCGCCGGCCGGCTTCGGGCTGTTCCCGGCCGGCCACCGGCGCTGCGCCGAGCGGATCGGCCGCGACCTGGCCACCGACGAGGCGATCGCCGCCGACGCCGACTTCGCCGCGTTCTCGGTCGCGCACGGCCCCGGCCCCGCGTTTGCCGCGTTCGCCGCGCCGGACGCGGCCCTCCGCCCGGGCAACGGCTGGGCGATCGGCCCCGAGGAGATCGCCGCGCTGTTCGGCGCGCCGGATCCGATCGAGGTGCTCGACTGGACGCCCACCGACGGCGGGGCGGCGCGCTCGAGCGACCTGGCCTTCACCATCGGCGTGGCCAGCGACACGATCGACGATCCGGGCGGCCCGCTCGTCTTCTGGAGCAAGTACCTGACCGTCTGGGAGAAGCACCCGGACGGCCGCTGGCTGTACGTGGTGGACGGCGGCAGCGCGATGCCGCCGCCGGCCCTCTGATCGGCCGCCACCAGGTACGCTCCGCGCATGACCAGCGCCGCGGACGAGACGATCGACTTCGACACCCTGGTGACGCCGACCGCGCGCGGCGGCGGTGCGTACTCGATCGACGTGCCGGACGGCTGGCAGCAGGGGCGCGGCGCGTACGGCGGGCTGGTCCTGGCCATGCTCACCCGCGCCGCCGAGGCGACCGCGGCCGATCCGTCGCGCGCGCTGCGCTCGCTGACCGCGCAGATCGTCGGACCGGTGCAGCCCGGACCGACCGAGATCGCGACCGAGGTGCTGCGCGCCGGCTCCGGCGTGACCGCGGTCGCGGCGCGCCTGGTCCAGGCCGGCGCGGTCCAGGCCCACGCGGTCGCGACCCTGGGCAAGCCGCGCGCGACCTACGAGGCCGCCCCCGTCCTCGCAGCCCCGGAGATGCCGGCCTGGCGCGAGCGCTCGCCGGCGCCGGCGTCGATGCCGTTCGCTCCCACCTTCATCCGCCACATGGAGATATGGCCGACCGGACCGCTGCCGTTCTCCGGGGCCGGCTCGGTGCAGGAGACCGCCGGGTGGGGGCGACTGCGCCGGCCGGGGCGCGCGCGCGACGCGGCCTTCACGGTCGCGATGATCGACTCGTACTGGCCCGGCTTCCTGGCCGCCGCCAGCGGGCCTCGCCCGGCCGCGACGCTCACCTTCTCGCTGGAGACGATGTCGGATCTGGTCGGCCTCGATCCCGATGCGCCGCTGTTCTATCGCGCGCGCGTGCTCGGCGGGCGCGACGGCTACGCGATCGAGGCGCGCGAGCTGTGGGGAGAGGACGGCCGGCTGATCGCCCTCAATCAGCAGATCTTCGTCGTCATGAAGTAGCCGCGAGCGGGCGCCGGGCGGACGGCTCCGGCCGCCTGGCGATGGTACTGTCGCGGCGATGGCGCTGCTCGAGTGCCGAGGAGTCGGCAAGGACTTCGGCCCGCTGCGCGCGGTCGAGGCGCTCGATCTCGACATCGAGGAGGGCGAGATCTTCGGCCTGCTCGGGCCCAATGGGGCGGGCAAGACCACCGCCATCTCGATGATGTGCGGCGTGGTCACGCCCAGCCGCGGCGCGGTGCGGGTGGCCGGCCACGACCTGGCTCGCGCGCCGTTCGCCGCGCGCCGCTCGATCGGCCTGGTTCCCCAGGATCTCGCCCTCTACGAGGAGCTGACCGCGCGCCAGAACCTGCGCTTCTTCGGCAGCCTGTACGACCTGCGCGGCGCCGACCTGCTCGCGCGGATCGACTGGGCGCTGACCCTGGCCGGCCTCATGGATCGATCGCGCGAGCCGATCCGCCGCTTCTCGGGCGGGATGAAGCGCCGGCTCAACCTGGCCGCCGGGCTGCTCCACCGCCCCCGCCTGGTCATCCTCGACGAGCCGACCGTCGGCGTGGATCTCCAGAGCCGCAACCACATCTTCAGCGCCATCCGCGCGCTCTGCTCGGAGCACGGCATGACCGTGCTCTACACCAGCCACTACATGGAGGAGGTCGAGCTGCTCTGCCAGCGGGTGGCGATCATGGACCGCGGCCGCGAGGTGGCCAGCGACACCGTGGACGGGCTGGTCGCGCGCCACGGCGGCAGCTCGCTCGAGATCGAGGTGCGCGGCGACACCGGCCGCATCGCCCGGGAGCTCGGCGCGCTCGGCGAGGTCTCGATCGAGCGGGAGACCCCGGTCGGCGGCCACCTGCGCCTGGTCGAGAAGGTCCAGGTCAAGCCGGGCGAGGTGGTCCGCGCGGTGGAGACCGCCGGCGGAGAGGTCGAGGCGCTGCGGGTCAGCAAGGCCAGTCTCGAGACCGTGTTCCTGGCCCTCACCGGACACAGCCTGCGGGACGACGCGTGATCGGCGCGGCCCTGCGCAAGGACGTGCAGATCCTCCTGCGCGACCGGAGCGCGTTGACCAGCCTGTTCGTCCTGCCGATCGTGTTCATGGGCGTGTTCGGCTCGATGTTCGCCGGTGGCGGCGGCGCGGACGGCGCGCAGCTCATCGCGGTCCGCCGCGAGCCGGGCAACCCGCGCGCCGCGGCCGCCCTCGACGCGATCACGCGCTCGGGCCTGTTCCGGGTGCGCGAGGAGGCGAGCGCGGCGCGGGTCGAGCAGCTGATCGCCGACGAGGAGGTGGTCGCCGGCGTGGTGTTCCCGCCCGACTTCAACCCGATCGGCGGGGTGCCGGCCGAGCTGGTCATCGACCCGGGCGCCTCGCCGCAGGTGCGCGGCCCGCTCCAGGGCGCGCTCGCCGGCCTCATCGGACGCTCGGTGTTCGGCGGCGCCACGCCGGAGGTGCTGGTCCCCCACCACTCGCCCGGCGTCGACCGACCCGAGGAGGCGACCTCGTTCCAGTACTTCGTGCCGGGCAACGCGGTCCTGTTCGGCTTCTTCCTCGCGCTGACCGTCGGCATATCCTTCATCGAGGAGCGCAAGTCCGGCACCTTCCGGCGCCTCCTGGCCGCGCCGGTGCGCCGATCGACCCTGCTCCTGGCCAAGCTGGGCCCGTTCTACCTGATCGGCCTCATCCAGATGGCCTTCCTGTTCTCGGTCGGCACCGTCGCGTTCGGGATGAAGATCGGGGGCAGCATCCTGGCCCTGGTCTGCCTCACCGCGGTCATGGAGCTGGCCGCCGTCTCGCTCGGGCTGCTCATCGCCTCGTTCAGCGGGACCGAGCGCCAGGTCGGCGCGATCGGCTCGGTCTGCCTCCTGGTGATGGGCTTGCTCGGCGGTGGCATGGTCCCGCGCCCGCTCATGCCGCACACGATGCAGACCATCGGCCTGTTCACCCCGCACGCGTGGGCGCTGGAGGGCTACTACGACATCCTGATCCGCCGGGGCACGACGCTGGCCGACGTGGCGCCCGAGATCCTCGCGGTCGGCGCCTTTGCGGTCGGCTTCGCGCTACTGGGCTCGCTGCGGTTTCGCTTCGAGCGGTAGCTGGTCGATCTTCGCGGCCAGGATGAAGTCGTTCTCGCTGAGCCCGGCGATCGCGTGGGTCCACATCTCCAGCGTGGCGCGGCCCCAGGCCAGGAAGATGTCCGGGTGGTGCTGCTCGCGCTCGGCCACCTCGGCGACCCGGTTCACGAAGGCCAGGGCGGCGGCGAAGTCGGGGAAGCGGAAGGTCTTGCGCAGCCGATCGCCGGCCAGCTCCCAGTCGGGGGCGAGCTGACCGAGCAAGGTGGCGAGAGGCTCGCCGGACAGGCCGGGTGTGTCGGCCCGGCAGGGTACGCACTGTCTCTTTGCCAGCTCCATGGCGTGGACCCTATCCTACCGCCTTGGGCTCGAGGTACCAGTGGCCGTCGTCGCCTGCTATCTGATCTGCGCGCTGGTCTGGAGCACGACCTGGTTCGCGATCCGCGTGTGCATCGGGCCGGGCGGCTACCCGACCTTCCCGGCGGCGGCGATGCGGTTCACGATCGCCGCGCTGATCCTGGTCGCGCTGGTGAAATCCGGGCTCGGTCGGCCCGGCCCACGCAGTCGCCGGCAGTGGGTGGCGCTGGTCGTGGCCGGGCTGTGCAACGCGGTCGGCTACGCCGCCATCTACCGGGCGGAGGAGAGCCTGCCGGGCGGGCTGGTCGCGGTGCTGTTCGGGACCTACCCGCTCTTCACCGCGCTGGCGGCGGCGGCGACCGGCACCGAGCGGATCCGCCGGGTCGACCTCGGCGCCGCGCTGCTCTCGCTGGTCGGGATGGCGGTGCTGTTCTGGGACCGCCTGTCGATCTCGTCGGAGCAGGCGATCGGCGTCGCCTTTGCCATGGCCGGCGTGTTCGGGTCGGTCGCGTACAACGTCATCTTCAAGCGCGAGGCGGGCGGGGTCCATCCGCTGTCGGCCACCGCGGTGTTCCTGTCGGTGGGGGCCGTCGCGCTGTGGGGGCTCGCGCTGCCCACCGGGGTCGACCGGATCCCGGTGCCGCTGCCGATGGCCCCGACTGTCGCGCTCTTCTACCTGGCCATCCTCGGCTCGGTGGTGACCTTCGTCTGCTACTTCTACCTGCTCCGGCGGGTCAGCCTGATGACCGCGTCTTCGCTGGTCCTGGTCCAGCCGGTCATCGCGCTCCTGGTCGATGCGCTGTGGGAGGACGAGGTCCGGCTGGTCGCGCGCAGCTACGCCGGCGCGGCGATCACCCTGGCCGGTGTCGCGCTCGGCCTGGTCTGGAAGTGGCGGGTCGGGCGGCGCGCCGCCGCCAGCGCCGCCACCCCGGCATGACCGGCGCCGGGCCCGGGTGCCGGCCCGGCCGACCGCCCGGCCAGACCGGACCGGCGTGTGGGCGTGGGCCGTAGTACGGTTTCGGGGTGTGCGGCCGGTATTCGCTGACCCGCCCGGAAGAGGTGCCGGACGTGCTCGCGCCGGTGCTCGACGACGCCGCGCTGCCCGAGGGCGCGACCGCGCGCTTCAACATCGCGCCGACCCAGACCGTCCCGATCGTCGCCAATCGCCCGCGCCGCGCGATCGAGCTCGCGCGATGGGGGCTCATCCCGTCCTGGGTGGATGACCCGGCGATCGGCAACCGGCTCATCAACGCGCGCGGCGAGACCCTGGCCGCCAAGCCGGCCTTCCGCGACGCCTTCGCGCGGCGGCGCTGCCTGGTCCCGGCCGACGGGTTCTACGAGTGGCAGCGGGCCGGCAAGCGCAAGCAGCCGTACTTCATCCACAAGGCATCGCGACGCCCGTTCGCGCTGGCCGGCCTGTGGGACCGCTGGCGATCTCCGGAGGGGGACTGGATCATCAGCTTCACCATCGTGACCTGCGCGCCCAACCCGCTCGTGGCCGAGCTCCACGATCGCATGCCGGTGGTGGTCGCGCCGGAGGACTTCGATCGGTGGCTGACCCGCGAGCCGGTCGAGCCGGAGGCGCTGGCCGACATCATCGCGCCAGCCGACCCGACCGGGTGGACCACCGAGGCGGTCGGCGAGTGGGTGAACCGACCCGACCACGACGGACCGGAGTGCATCGAGTCTCTGCCGACCCAGGGCATCCTGCTCTAGGGTCAGGGTCCGGGTTCGACCCCGACGTGGACCGCGCCGGCGTCGAGCGGGCGGGGGCGCGAGGTAGCAGGCCGTGGTCGACCCGCGCGGCCCGCGGCGCCCGCGCGGCGGGTGGATGTGACACCGCGCGAAACGTGTTTCCGACGAGCTATCGGCGCGGGCTGTGCGATTGACGGCTACCCGGTCGGGGCATAGAGTGGCGGCCGGACGTCGAGGTCTCCATGGCACTGGGTGATCTTTTCCGGCCTAAGCACAAGCACAGTGACGCCGCAGTCCGGGCCGAAGCGGTCCGCGCCATGAGCGGCGATGACGCCAAGCTACTGGCCGACATCGCGCGCAGCGACGACGATCCGCAGGTCCGTCGCATCGCGCTGGACAAGCTGACCGACCCCGACCTCCTGGCCGAGCTGGCCGACACCGAGCCGGACCCCGGCGTGCGCGCCCACGCGCGCGGCCGCGCGGTCGATCGGTTCCTGTCGGCGGTGATGTCGGGGCAGGGGGACGTGGACGGCGCGATCCTGTGGCTGGCCGGGCTCGGCGAGCAGAAGCCGCTGGCCCAGCTGGCCTGCCGGGCGCCCTCGGCCCAGCATCGACGCCGCGCGCTGGAGAAGATGAGCGATCCGCGCGCCCTGGCCGAGGTGGTGCGCGAGGCTCGCGAGCAGGACGTGGCGCTCGGCGCGCTGGCCCGGCTCGAGGACGTCGACGTCCTGCGCAGCCTGGCGATGGATCTCGACTCGCGCGACCGCGGGGCCGCGGTGGTGGACCGGATCGAGGACGACGCGGCGCTGAGCGCGCTCGCCGCGCGGGCCAAGAACAAGGGCGTGCGCGCGCGCGCCAACAAGCGGCTGCTGGCCCGGCGCAGCGCGGCGGCCGACGCCAGCGCGGCGCGGTCCGAGGCCGCGGTGGTGATCGAGCCGCAGAGCTGGCAGCAGCAGCAGCGGGTCCAGCTCGCCCGGCTGGTCGAGGAGCGCTCGCGCGGGGACGAGTGGGTCGAGTCGCAGCGCGAGGTGGCGGCGGCCGAGGAGATCTGGCAGCGGCTCGGGCCGGGCGAGGACGCCGACCTGGCGGCCCGGTTCAGCGCGGCCAGCCGGCGCTACCGCGAGCAGGTGGAGCGTCATGCCCCGCGGCAAGCAGCGGGGGCGGGCCCGTCCAATGGCGCTGGCGCGCGCGCGGGATCGGGGGAGGCGGCGGTGAAGGCCCACGAACCGGAGTCGAAACAGGACGTGTCTCGCGTGCCCACCGCGGCGCCGGAAGAGCCGACCGTGCCGGTCCGGGCCGCGATCGCGGCGCGCCCGGCGGAGGCGGTCGTCGCCAGCGCGGCGGAGCTCGATGCGGTCACCGAGCGGTTCGTGGCGCGCGCTCCGGTCGAGCGCGGCGCCGACGAGGACGCCGCGCACCATGCCAGCGCCGATGAGCATGCCTTGCACGAGGCCGCCGACCGCGATCCTGCCGCCGAGGACCACTTCGAGGTCGCCCCGCACGAGCCCGACCACGATCAGGCGGCGCACGAGCCCGGTCACGATCGGGCGCACGAGCCCGATCACGATCATGCGCACGAGCCTGGCGCGCCCGACCTTGCCGCCGCCCATGGCCACGCCGCTCGCGCCGCGGGCCCGGTCACCGAGGCCGACCGCAACCTCGCCGCGCTCGACGCGCTGTCCGCCGACCTCGAGCGCGCGGTCGCGAGCGACAACCTCAAGCTCAGCACCGCCGAGAAGAAGCTCAAGGCGGCCGACACCAAGTATCCGAGCCTCCTGGTCCTCCCCCATGGCCTGAAGCGCAAGGCGATGGAGCGCTTCCAGGACGCGCGCCGCCACCTCTTCATCAAGGTGGGCGAGCTGCGCGAGGTGGAGGACTGGAAGCGCTGGGCCAACGTGCCCAAGCAGGAGGAGCTGATCCGCCGGGTCGAGGGGCTGGTCGAATCGCCCGACGTCGGCGCCCTGGCCCAGCAGCTCAAGGACGCCCAGGCGGCGTGGAAGGACGTCGGTCCGGCCCCCCGCGAGAAGGGCCAGGAGCTGTGGCAGCGGTTCAAGACCGCCTGCGACGCGGTCTACGACCGGGTCAAGGTGCAGCGGGTCTCGCAGACCACCGAGCAGAAGGAGCACCTGCGGCTCAAGATCGAGCTGTGCGTCAAGGCCGAGGAGCTGGCCGACTCGCAGGACTGGGGCCCGGCGGCCGAGGCGCTCAAGCGCCTGCAGGCCGAGTGGAAGACGATCGGCCCGGTGCCGCGCAAGCAGGCAGACGAGGTGTGGAAGCGGTTCCGCGCCGCGTGCGATCGCTTCTTCGAGCGCCGCCGTCCGCACGTGGAGAAGGTGCTCAACGAGCGCCAGGCCAACCTCGACGGCAAGCAGGCCCTGGTCAAGCAGGCCGAGGCGCTGGCGGCGGTCGCGGCCGACGTGGGCGGCGACACCGAGGTGGACTGGGACGCGGCGGTGCGCGAGGTCGGCGACCTGCGCCGCGAATGGCGCCGGATCGGCCCGGTCCCGCAGCGCGAGTACGAGCCGCTCAACCAGCGCTTCATGACCGCGTGCGACGCGGTCGCCCACCACCGCGATCAGGCCCGCGCCCAGCGCAAGGTCGCGCGGCGCGGCGCGGTCGAGACGATCTGCGCCGAGGCCGAGGCGGCGATCGACAGCGGCGCCGAGGGGCTGGCCGAGGTGATCCAGCGCGCGCGCGCGGCGGTGCGCGAGCTCGAGGGCGAGGGGGGCGGCGTGGGCGAGCTTCGCCAGCGGGCCGACGCGCTCAGCCGGCGGGCGATCGAGCAGCATCCGGCGGCGTTCAAGGGCACCGATCTCGACCCGGATCAGACCCGCAAGCGCAAGGAGCGCCTGTTCGCCCGCGTGGCCGAGCTGGCCAGATCGCGGACCGCGGAGCCCGCCGAGCCGGCGGCGACCGGCGCGCTGACCGCCGAGCAGATGGCGGCCAAGCTGCGCGCCGCGCTGGCCGAGCGCGCGCTGGGCGGCGTCCTGACCCGGGACTCCAAGCCGGTCGCGCAGATCGTCGCCGAGGCGCGCGAGTCGTGGCAGCGGCTCGGCCCCTTGCCGGGCGAGGCCGGCGAGGATCTCGACCGCCGCTTCGCCGACGCCTGTCGCCGCGCGCTGGGCGAGTAGCCGACCGCTCGCCGCACCGGCCGGTCGGTCATCCGTCGACGGCGGGTGCCGGCGCCTTGTCCTGATTGAGCACGAACGACGTCTCGACGTCGGCCACGCCCGGCTGGCTCGCGACGAGATCGCGGACCCGGTTGATCGCGGCGATGTCGTCGCCGGCCACCTCGATCAGCAGATCGATCGCGCCGCTGAGCGAGCTGCAGCGGACCACCTCCGGCAGCGCGACCACGGTGGCCACCACGTCCGGCGCGGGCGTGCGGACCAGCCGGACCAGCAGGATGGCGGTCAGGGTGCCGGGCGCCGCGGCGACCTCGACGGTGTAGCGCCGGATGATGCCCCGGCCCTCGAGCCGGGCGATGCGCTCGCGCACCGAGCTGGGGGCGAGGTCGACCTCGGCGGCGAGCACCTTCAGCGGGCGGCTGGCGTCCTCGCGAAGCAGCTGGAGCAGGCGGCGGTCGATGTCATCCATGAAAACAGCGGGCGGCTCCGCCGGAATGACGGGTGCCGGCCGCCCACCCGCCGGGCACGATAGCACCGAGCCAGGAGACCACCCATCGTGAAGACTCGAGCCATCCAGCCGACCGGCCTGTCCTACGCCCAGGCGGTCGAGATCTCCGCCGTCGAGCGCCTCCTCTTCATCAGCGGGCAGACCCCGGAGGACGCGAGCGGCGCGGTCTCGCCTGACTACCGGGCCCAGTACCGCCAGGCCTGGGCCAACATCGAGGCGCGCCTGAAGGCGGCCGACATGACCTTCGACAACCTGGTCAAGGTGACCATCTTCCTGTCCGACCGCCGCTACGTGCAGGAGAGCCGCGGCCTCCGCACCGAGGTGCTCGGCGATCGATCGCCGGCGCTCACCATCGTCATCGCCGGCATCTTCGACGCGGCCTGGCTGCTCGAGATCGAGGCGATCGCGGCCGCCTGACCGGCCCGTCTCAGGCGGCGGATCGGGCGGCGGCGATCGCGCTCCAGCCGGCCCAGAAGCGCTCCTTCATCCGCTCGAGGTGGGCGACCAGGCGCGGCCGGGCCAGGAGCAGCTCCTTCTCCGCCGACTGCCATGGCGCCCACAGCACCTGGGACAGAAAGCCGTACGCGGTGGCGTCGACGCTGCGCGGCGCGTCGCCCAGATAGAACGGCTGGTCGCCCAGCATGGCGTCGAGCGCGGCGAGGTCGTCCTTCATCATGACCAGCACCTCCTCGCGCGTGTGCTTGCCGACCCCCTGCGCCTGGCACTTCTTGAGGATGGCGCGCCGGATGAGCTTGGGCCCCTGGGTCTTGAGCAGGGGCGGCATGAGCGGCGCGAATGCCTCCACCAGGTGGGGCCAGGCCGGCGCGAAGCTCCAGCGCAGGTACACGATCGTGAAGTAGCAGTGCTCCTCGATCATCCGGCGAAGCACGTGGCCGCGCGCCCGCGCCTCCGCGGTGAGATCGCCGTCGAGCGGGTCGCCGTAGGTCCGGACCAGGTGGTCGATGATGAAGCCGGAGTCGCCGAGCAGCACGTCGCCGTCGGCGATGTACGGGACCTTGCCCTTGGGCGCCCGGCGCAGGCTCGGGCTCGCCGTCTGGTACGGGCGCCCGGTCATGCGCAGGTAGGTCTCGAGCTTGAGGCAGAAGGGACTCACGTTGGGCAGGTCCCATGCCGGCGGAGTCTGGTGGAGGGTCAGCACGGCGCCACTTTAGGGCCCGCGAATGGGCAAGTCGATCGTTCTCGCGGCCGATCCATCCCGGCTGGCGGCGTCGCGGCTGCGCTTCCCCCGGTCTTCGCCGGGGCAACATCGATCGATTCTTGCTGCGGACCGGTGCTCAAGTACGTCGAGTACGTTCCGCGCCGGTTCTCGCCGCTCCTTGCCATCCGGGCGGCTCGACCGCGAGAATCGATCGACTTGCCCATCCGCGGGCCCTTGGCCACGCGCGGGCCTCGCGGCCAGCCCACCCGACACTCGCGGAGGGCGCGATTTCGCGGCGGCTGCGCGATGCGGTTAAGATGGCGGCGATGGGCGCGCGGCGCGGCGGCCGGCAGTCGTGGTTCGTGTACCTGGTCGAGTGCCGGGACGGCACGCTCTACACCGGCGTCGCGCTGGACCTGGTTCGCCGGCTGGCCGAGCACAACGCCGGGCGCGGGGCCCGCTACACTCGCGGCCGCGCGCCGGTGCGGATGGTCGCGTCCAGCGTCGCGCTCGACAAGCGGGCCGCATACCGGCTCGAGTGGGCGCTCAAGCGACGGCCGGCGCGCGACAAGGCGGAGGCGCTGCGCGGGTGGCGGCCGGGGCCGGCGCGGGCGCGCCCGCAGACGAGGAGCACGCGATGAGCGAGAGTGACGCGAGCGGCGCCGGCGATCGCGGCGAGCCGAGGACGATGACCTACGCGGTGACCGGCCGGATCGCCCGCATCACCCTCGATCGCCCGGAGCGGGGCAACGGCATCACGTTCGATCTCCCGGTCGAGCTGGCCCGCTGCGTCGAGCGCGCCAACCTCGATCCCGCGGTCCACGTCATCGCCCTGTCGGGGCGCGGCAAGGGCTTCTGCGGCGGCTACGACCTCGTGGTCAGCGCCGAGGGCAAGAGCGATCCCGCCGACGGCGGCGCGGCGCCGGCCGGCTCGCCGCTCGATCCGGCGGTGGTCGCCGCCAACCACCAGCCGGACGCGGTCTGGGACCCGATGGTCGACTACGCGATGATGGCGCGCAACGTGCGCGGCTTCATGAGCCTGTTCCACAGCGACAAGCCGGTCGTGTGCAAGGTGCACGGGTTCTGCGTCGCCGGCGGGACCGACATGGCGCTGTGCTCGGATCTGCTCGTCATCGAGGACGAGGCCAAGATCGGCTATCCGCCGGCCCGCGTGTGGGGCGTGCCGACCACCGCGCTGTGGGTGCAGCGGATCGGGCTCGAGAAGGCCAAGCGGCTCCTCTTCACCGGAGACTGCCTGTCCGGGCGCGAGGCCGTGGAGTGGGGACTGGCAGTCGAGTGCGCGCCGGCGGACCAGCTCGACCACCGGTTCGAGGTCCTCCTCGAGCGCATCGCGAGGGTGCCGGTCAATCAGCTGATGATGTCGAAGCTGCTGCTCAACCAGGTCGCCGCGGCCCAGGGGCTGCACGCCGCGCAGATCCTGGGCGTGGTGTTCGACGGGATCGCGCGCCACACGCGCGAGGGATACGACTTCGCGGCGCGGGCCCGCGCCGCCGGCTTCAAGCAGGCCGTGCGCGACCGGGACGAGCCATTCGGCGACTTCGGGTCATCCACAAGCAAAGGGTGAGTGCCTCGGCCTGCAGTGAACCGCGGACACCGTGCGGCTCGTCGCCGAACGTGCGCCGGTGAACGTGTCGATCGCGCGCCGGAGGCGATTTCCGATTGCTGCCACCTCGGTCGCGGGTTAGGGAGCGGGCATGAGGAACGCAATTGCTCTGACTCTCGCTCTGATGGCCGCGCCGGTTCTTGGCTGCGGCGGCTCGCAGGATGAGGCCGATACGACTCCGGCCACGACCGAGACGACGCCGGCGCCGACCCCGGAGGCGACCACGCCAACCGATACCACCACCGCGCCGGACCAGGCCACGACGCCGTCCGACCCGGCTCAGCAGCCCGGCACGCCGGAGGGCCAGCCCGCCGATCCGAACGCGCCGACCACCCCCACCAACCCAAGCCCGACGACCTCGCCGAGCCCGTCGACGACCCCGACCCCGACCACCCCGCCGTCCACCCCGAAGAACTGATCCACTCGAGCTGATCCGGCTTCGACCGCTTCAGCGTGCTGGTGCGGTCCGTGTCGCGGCCGTCGGGCTCAGCCCGGCGGCCCGCACGGTCTCCCGCACGGCGACATCGATCGGCGTCGCGGAGATGCCGAATGTGCTGTGGAACAGGGTGTCGTCCACGACGTAGGGCGACTGCCACTGGTAGATCATCTCGGCCATCGCCCCGAGGTCGCTCGAGAACAGACCGACCGCGCGGAACACCCAGCGCGGGATCCGCCACAGGCGGGGCCGCGTGCCCAGCTCGGCGGCGAAGCGACCGATCAGCTCGCGGGTGGACCCGTCCTTCCAGGCGACCGGCAGGTTGAAGACCCGCCCGCTGGCGCGCTGTGGGTTCGCGCCGAGAGCGGCCAGCCCGGCGGCCACGTCCGGCACGTACGAGTAGCTGCGCGGGAGATCAGGATCCCCCAGCGCGATCGCGCCGCGCCCGCGCGCGAGTCCGCGCACGAAGCGGTCGCCGTACAGGGACATGTCGGCGGCGCCGGGGCCGAAGAAGTCGCTGGCGCGACCGACCGTGGCGCGGAGCTCGCCGCGCGCGGTGGCGTCGAGCAGCTCGCCGACCAGGCGGGCGCGCAGCTCCCCCTTCTCGCTGCACGGGCGCAGCGGGCGGTCCTCGGTCAGCGGGGCCCCGGCCGGCTCGCCGTAGACGTAGAGGTTGTCGAGCGAGACCAGGAGCGCGCCGGTCCGCGAGGCCGCGGCCAGCACGCCGCGCCGCAGCGGCGGCAAGGTCCGCTGCCACGAGCCGTACCCGGGCGGGTTGGTGCAGTCGTAGATCGCGGCGGCGCCGCGGCAGGCGTCGGTCGCCGCGCTCGCGTCGGTCAGGTCGGCGCGGGCCCACTCGAGGCCGGGGCGGGCCGCGCCCGGCTGGCCGCGCCGGACCACCCGCACGCGGTGGCCCTGGGCGAGCAGGAGGTCGGCCACCTGGACGCCGACCTGGCCGGCGCCGAGGACGACGTGGAGCGAGGGGCCAGGCTCGCCCCGGGATGCGGTCTCGCGCGTGGGGTCGTTTTCGACGGTGGGCGTGGTGTCTGTGGTCGTCTCTGGCGTCGTCTCGGGCGTGGTCTCGGGCTGGCGGGTCATCGGGGCTCTCTTTCTCCTGGGTACCTGGCCGAGAGTGCCCATTGCGAGCTTGCAAGGAAAGCCGCAAGATGACGGGTCATGGTTGCAGAAATGCAAGCCCGCTTTCGCTGGGGCGACGCGCGTTTCCTCCTCGCCCTCCGCCGCGGCGGCACGCTGTCGGCGGCGGCCGCGGTCCTGGACGTCGACGCGTCGACCGTCAGCCGGCGGATCGACGCGCTCGAGCACGCGCTGGGCGCGCGGCTGTTCGACCGGACCCCGGACGGCGCCGTCCCGACCGCGGTCGCCGATCAGCTGCTCGCCCACGCCGAGGCGATGGAGCGCGCCGCCACCGAGCTGGCCGGCGGGGCGGCATCGTTCGAGCGCGAGGTGGAGGGGGTCGTGCGCCTCAGCATGCCGCCCGGCGTGGCCGACCTGTTCGTCGCGCCGTTCCTGCCGGCGCTGATCGCCCGCCACCCGCGGCTCCGGCTCGAGCTCGACGCGCGGGTCGGCTACGTCGACCTCGCCCGGCGCGAGGCTGACCTGGTCCTGCGCGGGATGCGGCCCGAGCGCGGCGACCTGGTCGCGGTGCGGGTCGCCGCGACCCGCTCGCTGCCCTTCGCGCGCGGCGATGTGGCGGCCCGGCTCGGCCGCGTCGCCGACCTGGCCGCGGTCCCGTGGATCACCTACGGCGCCGACCTGGCCCACATCCCGGACGCGGCGTGGATCGGCGCCGCCGCGCCGGAGCAGTCCATCGTGCTGCGGACCAGCAGCTTCACCGCGCAGGTGGCGGCGGTCGAGGCCGGCCTGGGCGCCACGCTCATCCCGGAGAGCCTCGCGCTCACCCGCCCGCACCTGGGGCCGCTCGCCTTCGCCCGCCGGGTCGCGGTCGTTCTCCCGCCCTACCCGGAGGGCCAGCTGTGGCTGGCCGCTCATCGCGCCATGCGCGCCATCCCGCGGGTCGCCGCGGTGTGGGAGTTCATCGTCGAGCACACCGTGGGGGCGCCGCCGCGGCCCTCTCGCTCGTCGGGCCAGGGTGAGGCAGAACTCCACGGCGTGCGCGAGCGCCACGCAAGATCCCGCAATCCCACCCCGGTGGTGGGGCGAAAGCGCACGAAACCGATTCGGCCCGCGGATTGAATGATCGGGTGTGACGCCGAATCGGCGCACACCCGCATGGACCCGATCGGCCCGCCCGTGACCGCCGCGTCTCCTTCCCCGGAGGAGGTGCACGGCGAGACGTTGACCCTGCGCCCCGCCGGGGAGCTCGGCATCGAGACCGCCAGCCACATCCATCGCCGGCTCATCGCGGTGGTCCGGGACCGGCGAGTCCGCGCGGTGGTGGTCGACCTGAGCGCGGCCGAGGGCATGCACTCGGCGGTGGTGGCGGCGGTGACCCTGGCGTCGCGCCGCCTGCGCGGCAAGGGCAAGAGCCTGGTCGTGCGCGGGTTGGCCGATCATCACCGCGCCGCCTTCGGGCTGGCCGCGGCCGGCTCGCCGGAGCTGAAGCGCGCGCGGCGCCCGCGCCTGGTCGAGCGGATAGGCGCCGGCGTGGTCGGGGTGGTGACCGGCGCCGAGGGGCTGCTCCACTTCGGCGCCGCGATCGCGCGGGCGAGCGGCGCCGCGCTGCTGGCCCGCCGGCACGGCCGCCTGCCGCTCGGCGCGCTCATCCAGCAGGGCTCGATCATCGGCGCCGACGCGGTGCCGATCGTCGGGCTGCTCAGCCTGCTGCTCGGCCTGACCATCGCCTTCCAGTCCGCGCTGCAGCTGGATCAGTTCGGCGCCGGGCTCTATCTGGCCGACATCGTCTGCCTGTCGATGGTGCGCGAGCTGGGCCCGATGATGACCGCCATCCTCATCTCGGCGCGGAGCGGCTCGGCGATCACCTCCGAGCTGAGCGCGATGAACGTGCGCGAGGAGATCGACGCCATGCGCACGATGGGCATCAACCCGTTCACCCACCTGGTCCTGCCCCGGCTGGCCGCGCTCAGCGTGGTCCTGCCCGCCTTGACCCTCCTGGCCGCGCTGCTCGGCATCCTGGGCGGGCTGGTCATCTCGATCACCCAGCTCCAGCTCAGCCCGCAGATCTTCGTCGAGCGCGCGCTCGAGGCGCTCTCGCTGGGCGACTTCGCGCACGGGCTGCTGAAGAGCGTGCTGTTCGCATGGATCATCGGCGTCACCTCCTGCTACATCGGCCTCGGCACCCGCGGCGCCGCCCAGAACATCGGCTCGGCCACGACGCGGACGGTGGTGACCAGCCTCTTCCTCATCATCGTGGCCGACAGCATCATCGCCACCACCCTGGCCGTGATGTGATGGGCGCGATCGCCCCCGCGCTCGACCGGCCGATCCTCGAGCTCCGTCAGGTCTCGGTCGGCTACGGGCGCGCGCCGGTCCTGACCGGGATCGACATCGAGGTGGCCAGGGGCGAGTTGCTCGCCCTCATCGGCCCGTCCGGCTGCGGCAAGACCACGTTGCTGCGCACCATCCTCGGCCTCAAGCCGCCGCTGGCCGGCCAGGTCCTGCTGTTCGGACAGGACCTCTACGCGGTGACGCCCGACGAGCGCGCCGCGATGCTCGGCCGCACCGGGCTGGTCTTCCAGAAGAACGCGCTGTTCGGCTCGATGACGGTCTTCGAGAACGTCTGCCTGCCGGCGCGCGAGCTGACCTCGCTGCCCGATCCGGTGGTGCGCGAGATGGCGTGGCACCGCCTGCGCCTGTTCGGCCTGGCCGAGCTGGCCCACCGCTGGCCGTCGGAGATCTCGGGCGGACAGCAGAAGCGGGTGGCCCTGGCCCGCGCGTCGCTGCTCGACCCGGAGATCACCTTCTGCGACGAGCCGACCGCCGGGCTCGACCCGCTGGTGTCCGCGGTGATCGACTCCGCGCTGCGCCGCTTCTGCGACGCGCTCGGCAGCACGGTGGTCGCGGTCACGCACGACATGGCGACGGTGGAGAAGATCGCCGACCGCGTGCTCCTGCTCGGGGGCGGCCGGATCTACGCCGCCGGCACGCCGGCCGAGCTGGCCGAGAGCGACGACCCCGAGGTGCACGCGTTCTGGCACCGCGACCCGCCGCCCGACGCCGACGCCGGCGCGGTCCTCGACGAGCTGGAGGCCAGCTAAGGAGACCCATGTTCACCGCGACCCCATCCCAGAAGGCCAAGCTCGGCCTGTTCCTCCTCGTCGGCGGCGCCCTGCTCGCCGTCGTGGTGATCCTGTTCGCCGGGCTCAGCATCGTGAAGGAGACCGACGAGTACACCGTGGTCACCGTCGAGAGCGTGAGCGGCCTGCGGGCCGGCGCGCCGGTCGAGGTGCACGGCGTGGTGGTCGGCCAGGTCGACAAGGTGCGCCTCGACCGCGGCGCCCAGCCGGTCACGCTGAGCCTCGAGGTCGAGGCTGGCACCCCGATCCCGGCCGACGCGAGGGCAATCTTGCGGATGAAGGGAGTGACCGGGCTCCTCTACGTCGACATCGACGGAGGCGACTTCCGCGGCAAGATGCACGAGCCGGGTGACGTGATCCCGAGCGCCCCCTCGGCGCTGAGCACGATCACCGGCAGCGGCACCGCGCTGGTGGAAGAGTCGCGCCGCCTCATCGAGCGAGGCCGGCAGGTGACCGAGCGGCTGGGCGCGTTCCTCGACGAAGAGAACGAGGCCAGGATGGATCAGATCCTGGCCCGCGGCGAGCGAGCCATGGCCAACCTCGAGCTGGCCGCCGGCCAGATGGCGAAGACCGGCGCGCGCATGGAGGAGCTGCTCGGCGGCGAGGGACGCAAGGTGCTGGCCAGCGCCGACGGCCTCATCGGCGACACCCGGCGGATGATGCAGGGCAACCGCACCCAGATCGACGCCACCATGGCCGACCTGCGCGAGGCAGCCAGGAGCTTCCGCCGGATGGCGCAGAACCTCGAGCAGGACCCGTCACGCCTGCTATTCCGCCGCCGGGCGGGGGAGCGAGAGAACCCATGAGTCGACCCATCCGGGGAGAGACCGTCGCCGTCGCCGGCCTCGTCGCCGCGCTGACCGCCGCCTGCTTCGGAGGAGGCAGCACCCCCCAGATCAACTACTACGCGCTCTCCCCACCCGACACGGTGGCGAAGAGCGGCGTGGCGCCGGCCATCGCCGTCGAGGAGCTGCGCGCCCAGGCGCCCTACGACGAGCGCCGCATCGTCTACCGAACCAGCCCGTACCAGCTGTCCTACTACGAGTACGACCAGTGGGCGGCGGCGCCCGGCGTCCTGGTCGCCGACTACCTCCGCCGCGCCTACCAGGCCAGCGGCCGCTTCGGCCTGGTCCTCCCCCGACCGGGCACCGACACCGCGGCGATCCTGGGCGGCCAGGTCCTCGCCTTCGAGGAGACCGGCCGCAGCAAGCCGACCGAGAAGGGAGCCAGCAAGACCGACACCGACGCGGCGACGACCTGGAAGGCCCGCATCGTCCTCGACCTCGAGCTGAGAGACGCCGAGTCCGGCCGTATCCTCTGGACTCGCCGCACCGAGCAGGAGATCGCCCTGGCCAGCCGCAAGCCGGAGGCCCTGGCGGCAGCTCTCAGCAAGGCCCTGACCGAGATCGCCGCCACCACCGCCAGCGAGGTGGCGACCGCCGCGACGACGGCGACCGCGGCGCGGCAGTAGCGGGGGCGTCCGGCGAGACGCCTCGCGGCCGGGTCGCCGCGTCGCTGCGTCGCGGTCAGTCGCGGCGATCGTCGCCGGGGCCGCGCTCGCGAGCGGGATCGCCGTCGGCTGGCTGGTCGCTCTCGTCCGCGAGGTCGACGCTGACCTCGACCGACGGCCCGGGGTCGACGCTGACCTCGACCGACGGCGCGAGGTTGACGTCGACGTCGAGGTCGCCGTCGCCGTCGGCGGCGACGTCCTCGGCGGAGCGGGCGGCCTCCTCCACGGCCCAGCGGGCCAGGGTCGCCCGGCCCTGGCGGCGCTTGCGCAGGTAGGCGAGGACGAGCAGGAAGGCGCACAGGACCCAGAGGGCGGCGCCCAGCACGCTGGCCGGGACGGTGAGGTAGCGCTGGCGCAGACTCTCTCGCCACTCGTCGAACAGCTGGCCGAGATCGGAGGCGAACGCGTCGCGCGCGGCGGCGTCGATCGGCTCGCCGCGGGCCAGCGAGGCGAGCAGCTGGCGGAACGGCCACGGGTTGCCGTCGTCCTCGGGGCCGACGTAGCGGCCGCGGCGGGCCAGGAAGACGACGAAGTCGTAGCTCTCGGCGTAGGCGCGCTCGGCGGCGTTCTCGGCGGCCGGGAAGCTGCGGTCGAGGTCGGCCAGCGGGATGACGTCGCCGGTCCACGCCATGCCGGTCAGGGTCCGGGTCCGGTCGAGAGAGAAGTCCGACGAGTGGAGGTAGGCGAAGCCCTCGTGCAGCCAGCGCGGCGCGCGCGGGCCGAGCGCGGCGCCGAGCGCCAGGTGGGCCAGCTCGTGGGTCACCACCGAGTCGATGTCGGAGGGCAGGGGGCCGCGGCGGTAGGCGGCGACCACCACGCCGTCTTCCGGATACGCCACCCCGATGGCCCAGGGCGGCGCGCCTCGCCCGGGCGGCGCCGCGCGGCGGAGGTCCTCGGCGCGCTTGACCAGGCGGATCTCGACCCGGCCCGGCGTGGGCAGGTCGGGCAGGTCCTCGGCGATGGCGGCGAGGGCGGCGCGCGCGCGTCGCGCGACTCGCGCGGCGATCCGCTCCATTCCGTCCTCGGCGCGCACGTAGACCCCGTCGGCCTGGATCGCGACCGGCAGCGACATCGACTGCGCGGCGGCCGGGCGGGGCAGGGCCGCCGTCGCGATCGCCGCCGCGATCAGCCCGGCGACCAGCCAGCGCTGGACCGCGCGGATCATGGGAACGCGATCTCGATCCGCTGGCGATCGCTGCCCAGGTCCTGGGCGAGCACGATCCCGGCGCCGACCGCGACCGCGCCGACGATCGCGGCGTAGACCCACCACTCCTGGTGCGAGCGCTCGGCGCCGCGCTCGCGCCGGGTCTCGCGCAGGAGCGGCACGTTCGGGTCGATGCCCGGACCGCGAGCCACGGACGCGTGGAGCGCGGCGGCCTCGGCCGCGCTGGTCGCGTTGCCCAGGTGACGGGCGGTCCTCTCGCCCGGCGCGCGGATCCACACCTCGAGCTTGTCGCGCGGGTCGATCAGCACGGCGCGCTCGAGACCGGCCCGGGCCATGAGCTCTCCGACGGTGGCGGCGGTCGGGCGCGGGACGCCGCGCCGCCACGCCTGCACCTGCCCCGCGATCGCTCGCCAGCGCGAGCCGCCACCCGCGCGGAGCTCGAGCGCGAGTGCGGTCGGGGTCCAGCTGGGCGCGACCGTCACTCGCCTGGCCACCGATCCGCCCGAGGGGAGGGCGGCCGCGATCAGGTGCTCTCCCTCGGGCAGGGAGACGGTGAGCGGCGCCCGGCCGCGCGCGGCGTGGTCGATCCAGATCGCGGCGCCGGCCGGTCGCGTGGTGATCGCCACGCGCCCGATCTGCACGCCGGTCGCCGCGTCGATGGCCGGGTAGCGGGCCCAGACCGCGTCGCTCACCCCCGGCGGTGGGTCGCCGGCCGCGAGCCGGCGCAGCGCCGCCGCCGCGCTCTGGGCCGCGCCGCGATCGGCGCCCTGGTCAGCGCAGACCAGGCGGATGGTGTGGGCGCGGCGGAGCTCGCCGGCGACCGCCGCGCCGCTCGCCTGCGCGCCGGCCAGCCCCAGCACCGCGCGGTCCGCCTCGCCGCGCGCGCGCCGACAGTCGAGCTCGCCGAACGCGGCCTGGGCGGCGGCCAGCGCCGCGCGGCCATCGGCCGGGTCGATCGCGGAGCCCTCGCCGGCCAGCGCGCGGCCGAGCGATTCATCGCCGACCGGCCGGAAGCCGTCGGCGCCGGCGATGCCGCGCTCCAGCTCGGCGCGGCGCGCGGCGCGCTCCTCGTCGGTGCCGCGGCCCAGGTCGATGATCCCGATCGGCTGACCCGGCGCCGCGGCGCGCGCAGGAGACGGCGGCGCGGCCGGCCGGGCCGGCCCGATCGGCTGGCGCGGCCCGATCGGCTGGGCCGCGGCCACCGACGGCGCGGCCACCAGCCCGGCGACGACGACCAGCGCCAGGTGCCGGAAGCGCGCGAAGCGGGCTCCGTCCGTTACGCCGCGCTCTCGAAGAACTTGCCGAGCGCCCAGACCTCGCCGGCGCGGAGCCCGTCGAACTGGACCCCCACGCCCTGGTCGTTGCTCCAGCGCACCACTCCGGCCGTCTCGATCGGCCGATCGTGGGTCGGGATGCGGAACTTGAGCGTCACCGTCGAGCCGATGGTCAGCCGGCGCCCGAGCACCACGTAGGCCCCGCTCAGCGACAGGTTGCCGATCGTGGTCTCGATCGAGGTCGCCGGGCCCGCCGGCGCCTCCCCCGGCACCAGCACGGTCACGTCGATGGCGATGTCGTGACGGGTCGCAGAGCGGCGATTCACTGACACGGCAGCCCCCCCGGCTGTTGTCTCGCCCGATTGTACTCATGGAACCAGCGCCGATGGATGAGGCATCGCGAGAGGCTGCCCGGGGCAGCCGTCCCGGTCGGCGCGGCCTGCCCTGTCTCCTACAACTTTACCTGGATATGGGCCTTCTCGTGCAGCTCGTCCAGCCAGAGCCGGGTCTGCCGGTCCATTTCCTTGCGATAGATGTCGTTGCGGAGCTGCTCCTTGACCTCGGCGAACGGCTTCTGCTGGTTGCGCTCCAGCTCGGTCACCTGGAACACGTGCAGCCCCTTCGGCCCGGTGATCGGCCCGCGCACCTCGCCCTTGGTCATCGCGAACACGATGACCTCCCACTCGGTGTCGATGCTGCCGCGCTCGATCCAGCCCAGCTCGCCGCCCGAGTAGCGGGTCGATTCGTCGGCCGACACCTCGGCGGCCAGCCGTGCGAAGTCGACGCCGCCGCGCACCTTGGCGATGATCTCGGCCGCCTTGCGCTTGGCCTCGGCCAGCTGCGCCTCGGAGGCCCGCTCCGGCAGCCCGATGAGGATGTGGCGCAGCTTGATCCGCTTGACCGCGGCCGAGCGCCGGCTGGTCGCGTCGTACCGCCCGCGCACGTCGTCGTCGGTGATCGTCACCCGCGGGCGCACCATCGTGTTGACCGCGCGCATGCGCAGGATCTGTCGGCGGATGTCCTGACGGTAGCCGGCCATGCTGTAGCCCTGCAGGCGGAGCGCCTCGGACAGCTGGTTGTCGTCGAGGTTGTTCTGCTTCTTGATCTCCTCGAGCGCGCTCTGGACCTCCTTGGCGGCGACCTCGAGCTTGGAGTTGCCGGCCGCCTGGATGATGAGCTCCTCGTTGACCATCTCGTCGAGGACCTGGCTCTTCAGCTTGTCCTTGCGGCGCTTGCGCTCGGCCGGGTCGGCCACCGCGTCGATGTCGTGGGTCAGCGGCGCGACCCGGCGCATCATCTCGCTGTAGAGGATGACCGAGTCGTTCACCACCGCGACGACTCGATCGACCGACAGCGCCATGCCCGGCTTGAGCATCTTGCGCGCGCGGACCGACGGCGCGGCCGGCCCGGGACCCACGGGAGCCGGAGCCGGAGCCGCGGTCGCCGGAGCCGGTCCCGGAGCGGCCGGGGCCGGGGTCGGAGCCGGGCTCTTCGGCGCCGGAGCCGGTTGCGCCTTGGGCGCCGCCGCCGGCGGGGGCTGAGCGGCCGCGCTCCTCGCGCCCGCCATCGCCACGGCGATCGCCGCCATGGCCATCACCAGCATTCTTGCCGCTCGTGCGATCGGGGCCGAGGTCATCCGGGATTGGACCGCCCCGCTCCGGCTTGCGTTGTCCGCCTCGATTCCCGTCACTGGGCACCTCCTGCCGCGCTGGGGCCGCCCGGCGCCGACGGCTCGTCGCCGGTCCGGTTGGACGTATCCACGCGCACCTTCTTGAGATTTTCGTCGAGCACTTCGACCTTCGACCGGGTCTTCAGCTGGTCCACGAACTTCCTCTGGGCGCCCTCGCGGCGCTGCTTGTAGAGCTCGTTCTGGATCTCGCGCTTGACCCGGTCGAACGCCTTGGAGACCGCGCCGCGCCGGCCGGTCTGCTTGATGATGTAGAAGCTCTTGCCGGCGGCGATCGGCCCGGCCACGTCGCCGGTCTTGCCCAGCGCAAAGGCCGCCTCGATCACCGGCTTCGGCACCTCGGTCGAGTCGCGCTCGAAGTAGCGCAGGTCGCCGCCGCGCAGGCGCGACTCCGCGTCGGTGGAGAAGCGGCTGACCAGGTCGCGGAAGCCCTTGTTCGACTGGCCCTGCTCGCCCCGGGCCAGGACCGCCACGTCGTCGGCCTGCTTCTGCTTGGCGAGCACGATGGCCGACACCCGCACCTCCTCGGCCTTGTTGAAGCGGGCCGGGTTGGCGGCGAAGAACGCCCTGAGGTCGGCCTCGGGGATGTCCTCCGGCTTGATCCCGGCGGCCAGCTCGGCCTTGAGCAGCTTGGTGATCATCGCCGACTTCATGGTCTGGACGACCTCGGGGTCGCGGTCGAGCCCGCGCCGGACCGCCTCGCTGGCCAGCACCTCGAACCGGATCATGTTGTCGAGGAAGATGCGCTTCTGCTCGCGCGAGGCGTAGCGGGCCCGGATGTACGGCGACTGCCGGTTGATGCTGTCCTGGAGCTGCTTGACCGTGATGACCACGTCGTCGACCGTGGCCAGGGGCGTGGACAGATCGTCGGTCGACTGCGGCACCAGGCCACCGCCCTCGGCGCTCGCGGTGTCCTTGCCGCCGCCCTTCCCCTCGTCCCCAGCGGATCTCGAGCAGCCGGCCGTCATCGCGCCGGCCAGGATCACCGCGACGGCGACCGCATGCAGCGATGTCATAACCTGCGCCGAGACGTCATAACCCGTGCTCCTCACTGAGGAATTGGACGATCAGGTAGCACAGGCGACCAGCTCCAGCAAGCAGCGCCGGGCCGCCTCCGCCGGCGCCTTCTGCTCCTGGGCCGTAAACGCGCGAGTCAGGCGCATGTCCGGGGTCAGCTTGTAGGTGCTGCCGGGCGCGCGGACCAGGGCCATCACCCGGGCCGGCTGGAGCGGGGTGTCCTCGGCCAGGGCCAGGGTGAGCCGCCCCCGCGCCAGCTCCACGCTCTGCGCGCGCAGCCGGCGGGCCAGCGACTTCAGCCCCATGAGCTCGGCCAGGAGCGACGCCTCGGCCGGCAGCGCCCCGTAGCGGTCGACCATCTCCTCGAGGATGAAGCCGATCTCGTCGTCGTCGGTGGCGCTGGCCAGGCGCTTGTAGAGATCGAGGCGCTGGCCGGTGTCGGGCACGTAGTCGTCCGGGATGAAGCCGGGCACATCGACGTTGAGCTCGGGGTCGCGCGGGCGCTGGATCTGCTCGCCCTTCAGCTCGGCCACCGCCTCCTCGAGCATGGCGGTGTAGGTCTCGAAGCCGACCGACGCGATCGAGCCCGACTGCTTGCGCCCGAACAGCTCGCCGGCGCCGCGGATCTCGAGGTCGTGCGACGCGATGAGGAAGCCGGAGCCGAGGTCGGAGTAGCGCTGCAGCGCCTCGAGCCGGCGGCGCGCGTCGTCGGTGAGCGCGTGCTTCTCCGACAGCGGCAGGAGCAGGTAGCAGAAGCCGCGCTCGGTCGACCGGCCGATCCGACCGCGCAGCTGGTAGAGCTGGGCCAGGCCGAGCCGGTCGGCGCGGGTGACGAACATCGTGTTGGCGCGCGGGATGTCGAGGCCGCTCTCCACGATGGTGGTGCAGACCAGGATGTCCTGGCGGCCGGCGACGAAGTCGACCATCGCCCGCTCGAGCGCCTCGGCCGGCATCTGGCCGTGCGCGGTGTTGACGCGCGCCTCGGGGACCAGCTTGCGCAGGTGCTCGGCCCACTTCTCGAGCGAGCGATCCTCCTTGTCGCCGGGCAGGCCGAGGATGCGCGGCACCACGAAGAAGACCTGGCCGCCGCGGCCGAGCTCGCGCCGGATCCCCTCGCGCAGGACGCCGTCCTCGGGCCGCGCGACCAGCGTCCGGATCGAGCGGCGGTCGACCGGCGGCGTGGCGATGATCGACAGGTCGCGCATGCCGGTCAGCGACATGTGGAGCGTGCGCGGGATCGGCGTGGCGGTCAGGGTGAGCACGTCGATCTGCGTGCGCATGCGCTTGAGCCGCTCCTTGTGGGCGACCCCGAAGCGCTGCTCCTCGTCGATGACGATGAGGCCGAGGTCCTTGAAGCGGACGTCGTTGGACAGGAGCCGGTGGGTGCCGACCACCGCGTCGATGGTCCCCCCGGCCAGCCCGCGCAGGATCGCGGTGCGCTCGGCCGGGGTCTGGAAGCGGGACAGCTTGCCGAGCCGCACCGGCCAGCCGGCGAAGCGCTGGGTCATGGTCTGATGGTGCTGCTCGACCAGCACGGTGGTCGGGGCCAGGAGCGCCGCCTGCGCCCCGCCCAGGGCGGCCTTCAGGATCGCGCGGAGGGCGACCTCGGTCTTGCCGTAGCCGACGTCGCCGCAGACCAGGCGGTCCATCGGCTGCGATCGCTCCATGTCGGCCAGCACGTCGTCGATCGCGGTCTGCTGGTCGGGCGTCTCGTCGAACGCGAAGGTGGCCTCGAACTCGCGGAACATCGCGTCGGCCGGCGGGAAGGCGCGGCCGATCAGCGCGGCGCGCTGGGCATAGAGCTGCAGGAGCTCCTCGGCCAGGGCGCGCACCTCGCGGCCGGCCTTGCGCTTCGACTTCTCCCAGGTGATGCCGCCCAGCTTGTCGAGGCGCGGCTTCTGCCCGTCGGCGCCGACGTAGCGCTGGACCTCGTCGAGGCGATAGACCGGCAGGTAGAGCATGCCGCCGTCGTAGGCCAGGTGGAGGAAGTCGATCGGCGTGCCGCCCAGCGGCAGCTTGACCAGGCCCTTGTACTCGCCGATGCCGTGCAGGCGGTGGACGACGTGGTCGCCGGTCTGGAGCTGGGAGAAGTCGGCCACCCCGCCCATCAGGGCGTCGCGGGCGCGGCGGGCGGCCTGGCGCTGGCGAGTGGACGACGCCCGGCGCGAGCCGAAGATGTCTTCGTCGGACAGGATCGCCACGCGATCGGCCGGCAGGGTGAAGCCGGTCGACAGGCGGCCGCGGACCAGCGCGGGCGGCCCGCCCGGCGCGAGCGCGTCGAAGCGGAACGGATCGACCTCGCTGGGCGCCGCGGGCAGGCCGTACTCGGCCAGGAGAGCGGTCAGCCGCTCGGCGCGGCTGGCGCTGTTGACCGCGATGGCGGTCCGCCAGCCGGCGTCGCGCCAGTCGGCCAGCGCGGCGACCAGCGGGCGGATCAGCTCCGGCGCTTTTTGCCGGCGCGCGCGCTCCAGCTCGTAGCGGAGCGCGCTGCCCGCCTCCTGGGCGAAGTGAAGCTGGGTGACGGGGAGGGGCGGGGGCTGCCCGGCCAGCGCGTCCTCGGGTGCATCCTCGGCGGCGCCCGGCTCGGGGGCGGCGTGAAAGATCTCGAGGCCGCGCACCTCGACCCGGCGCGGCGGCGACGCCAGCTGGGCGGCCAGCTCGTCGGGCGCCACGTACAGCTCGGCCGGCGCGAACGAGATGCGGTGGTCGGCGACCCGCTCCTCGTGGCGCCGCTCCGCCTCCTCCACCTCCGCGGCGGCCTCGCGCACGACCGCGTCCGGATCGACGATCAGCCACTCGGTCTCGACCCCGTGCGAGAGGTAGTCGGTCAGCGGGACCAGCGCGGCGTGGAAGGCCGGCATCAGCGTCTCGAGCCCGACCACCTCCTCGCCCGACTCGATCTGCTCGAGCAGGTGGCGGGTGGCAGCCGACGGGTGCGCGGCGGCGTCGGCGGCGGCCAGCACGCGCCCGCGCACGTCGGCGCCGCGGGTCGCGATGGTCTCGCGGACCGGGTGGATCGCGATCGTGTCGAGCGGGCGCAGGGTGCGCTGGCTGGTCGGATCGAACGCGCGCAGCGACTCGAGCTCGTCGCCGAACAGCTCGAGCCGGACCGGCAGGCCGTACAGCGGCGGGAACAGATCGATGACGCCGCCGCGCACCGCGAACGAGCCCGGATCCTCGACCACCGGCGCGCGCCGGTAGCCGGCGGCGAGCAGCGCGGCGACGGTGGCGTCGCGATCGATCGACTGGCCGCGAGCGAGCTCGAACGAGAGCGCGAGCAGCTCGGCCGGCGGGATCACGCGGCGGACCAGCGACCCGGCCGACGCCACCACCGCGCGGGGCGCGATCGCCCCGCCCCGGGCCAGCCGGTAGAGCGCGGTCATCCGGCGGAACAGCGCGCCGCGGTCCGGCGACACCTCGGCGTACGGCGACGTGCCTGGCGGCGAGATCTCGTCGGCGCGGTGCGGGGCGCCCGGATCGCCAGCGGTCACACCGGCGGGGAGCGGCACGAACAGGCGGAGGTCGCGGGTCAGGTCCTGGGCGCGCGCGTCGTCGGGGACGATGACGACCAGCCTCGCGGCCGGATCGCGGTCGAGCAGGCGAGCGGCGGCGTACGCCGCGGCCGGGGCCGCCAGGCCGTAGGCGACGACCGGCCCCGCCGCCGCGGCGGCGAGGAGATCGGCCAGCGTGGCCCCGGGCGGACTGTCCTCGCTGCTCGACACGGAGGCCACCCTTGTAACCCTCTCGCCTCGAAAGGCAAGCCTTGCCCGGCGGCGCTACCCCCGTACAATGACTCGATGTCGGCTCGCGTGTCGATCCCACTGGCGCTTGCGTTCTCGATCGCGGCGGGCGCCACCGCGCGCGCCCAGGTCCCCGACGACAAGAAGAAGCTGGTCGAGGAGGCCGACCGGATCGCGGAGAAGGTGTCGAAGCTGCGCGGGCTGGCGATCCTGAAGCCGATCAAGCGCGGCGTCATGAGCAAGCCCCAGATCACCGAGCGGCTGCTCAAGCGAGTGCGCTCCGAGTACAAGCCCGACGAGATCGTCAACGAGGGCATGGCGATGAAGCGGTTCGGGCTGCTGCCGCCCGACTCCGACTACCTGAAGCTGGTGGTCGATCTGCTGACCGAGCAGATCGCCGGGTTCTACGACCCGTGGGAGAAGCAGCTCTACATCGCCGACTGGATCACGCTCGGCAACGACGCGATCATGGCGCACGAGATCGACCACGCGCTGCAGGACCAGCACTTCCAGATCGGCCGCTGGATGATGGCCGACAAGAAGAACGCCGACTCGACGCTGGGCCGGCAGTCGCTCATCGAGGGGGACGGGCTGGCCCTCATGCTCGAGTTCTCCAGCCCGACGCCGGTGCCGTGGGGCCAGGACGGGTTCGTGGACAGCGTGGTCGCGATGATGTCGATGGGCATGGCCACGCTCGGCGACACGCCGCTCGCGCTCAAGGAGAGCCTGGTCTTCCCCTATCTGTCCGGCGTGAAGTTCATCGCCGAGATCCGCAAGACCCACCCGTGGAAGGCGGTCGACGAGGTCTACAAGCGGCCGCCCCTGTCGAGCGAGCACATCCTCCACCCCAGCACCTACGCGTCGTACGAGCGGCCGATCGAGGTGCGCGCTGCCGCGCTGCCGGCGCTGAAGGGGATGAAGCAGCGCTACGACAACGTGATGGGCGAGCTGGGCGCGTCGGTGCTCCTGCGCCAGCACAAGGTGGCGGAGTGGACCGCGCGCATCGCGGCGGCCGGCTGGGGCGGGGATCGAATCGCGCTCTACGTGCCCGGTGGCAAGCTGGACCCGACCGCGGCGTCGGCGGTCGGCGTGCTCTACTCGGTGTGGGACAGCGAGGTCGACGCGGTCGAGTTCTTCGGCGCGCTGGAGGACGCGCTGCCGTCGCTGTCGGGCGGGGCCCAGGCGTCGAGCAAGCCGCTCCTCATCGAGTTCCGCGCCCCGAGCGGCGCGATCGCGAGCGCCGAGCGGCGCGGCGACGCGGTGGTGCTGGTGATCGGCGCGCCGGCCGCGTCCGCCGCCGAGGTGCGCGCGCAGGTGTGGAAGAGCTGGTCGGTGCGTCGCCCCTGAGCGGGCCGAGCCGACCGCCGCCTCAGCGGAACAGGTAGCTGGCGACCTCGGCCAGGCGCGAGAGGTCGTGCACGTCCTCGTCGAACATCGGCACCTCGACCAGCGTGCCGTCCGGGCCGGCCGCGGCCCGCATCGAGTCGACCGCGCGGCGATCGGCGCCGGCAAGGATCTCGAAGTCGGTGTGGGCCCCGAGCAGCGCCTCGCCCGCGATGCGGATCGTGCCGGCCTGGAGGCCGAGCTGGGCCACCGGCGGATACGCGACCAGCTCGGCCGGCGCATCGATCGCGCCGGACAGCGGGTGGCTCTGGTGGACGCGGTTGACCACGAAGCCGGTCATCGGCATTCCGGACGCGACCAGGCGCTGGTGGAACGACAGCGCCTCGCGCATGGCCATCGGCTCGGGGCTGGCCACCAGCACGAAGCCGACGTCCTTCCGGCGCAGCAGCGAGAAGGTGGCCTCCGCGCGCTGGCGGAATCCGCCCAGGATGTCGTTGAACTCGGTGAAGAACAGGGCCAGGTCGTCGAGGAAGCGAGTGCCGACGAACTTGCTCAGCCGCTTCAGCATGTAGGCGCCGCTCCGGCCCACCACCGACCAGCCGCTCCCCTCCTGCCCGCGCAGGCGGCGGAACCACTCGATGGCCGGCGAGTCGATCGCGGCGCTCAGCTTCTGCGGCGCGTCGAGGAAGTCGAGCGCGTGCGACGTGGGCGGAGTGTCGACCACGATGAGCTGGTGGGCCTGGTCGTGCTCGAGCTCCTCCAGCTTGGCCAGCGCGGCGTACTCCTGTGCGCCGGCCAGCGAGCCGGCGATCTGCCCGTAGATCGGGTTGGCAAGGATGCGGCGCACCGCCTCCGGGTCCGACGCGTAGCGCGCGACCACCTCGTCAAAGGCGCGCCGCTGGTCGAGCATCATCGCCGACAGCCGCCCGCCCGGCGCGACCTCACCCGCGCTGCGCAGCACCGCGTCCGGGATCGGCTGCACGTCGTGGCCCAGCTCCTTGAGCCCGAGCGAGCTGGCCAGCCGCCGGGCCGGATCGATGGTCAGGACCAGCGCCTGCTTGCCCCGCCGCGCCCCCTCCAGCGCGATGGTGGCAGCGGTGGTGGTCTTGCCCACGCCGCCCGAGCCGACACAGACGATGATGCGCTTCTGGTCGAAGATGTGGGACAGGCCGGTCGGCAACGGATTCCTGTTTATCACGTGGGGCGCTGCCGCGTCGAGCTGACCCGAGGCGCGGCGCCGCGCGAGCTCACCCGCCCAGGTGTCCCTTCTTCACGTAGAGCGTGCAGCCGCCGTCGCTGCGCGGCGTGTGCTCGCCACCGGGCGGATACTTCACCCAGCTGCCGGCCCGGTACGCGCCGTGCTCGTCGCGAAACGATCCGTCGACCACGAAGATCTCCTCGCCGCGCGGGAACCCCTGGGCCGGGACATCGGCGCCGGCCGCGATGCGGACCAGCCGCATCTCCTCCGGGTGATCGTCGCTGCGATAGAGCTCGAGCACCTCGACCCCGGCGACCGCGTGCGGCGACCACACCGCCCGCGCGCTGTCGACGCGCACCACCTCGCGCCCCGCCCCCGGGTACTGGCGCAGCTTGACCAGGAGGATGCAGCCCGGCCCCGACGAAGGCCCATGCTCGAACCCCTCCGGGTTGAGCAGATAAGAGCCAGCGCCGTGGTCGCCGGTCTGATCCGTGAACACCCCGTCGAGCACCAGGATCTCCTCGCCGTCCGGGTGCGGATGCGGCGGAAACGAGGCGTCGGGCAGGTAGCGCACCACCGATGTGACCCGACCCGCCTCGGCCGGGCCGTCGAGCTCCAGTCGCTTGCGCCACACGGTGGGGCTCGGCGAAGGCTGCCACTCCATCTCATCGGTGTGGCGGATCATGGGAGAGGTGTCGCGCGCGGGTGCCACCTCATCATTATAGGACACGACATCACGAGACACGGCATCGGCGACGCCGCGACCAGCCAGCGCCCGCCGGGTGGCGCGCACCATGACCACGATCGCGAGCACCAGCGCGATCGCCCCGGCGATGAGGATGATCGCCGAGGCCGGACCGAGCTGGTCGAGAGCAAGCCACAGCGCGGCCGCGTCATGCACCATCGCGCCGCCGACCGAGGCCAGCGCCACCGACGGCAGCGAGCCGACCACCGTGCCCACCACGAACTGGCCGAGAGTCAGCGACGACGCCGAGAGCACATAGTTGAGCAGGTTGTGAGGCCCGCACAGCCGGAGCAGCGCGACCAGACCGGCGCCGCCATCACCGAGAGCATCGACCACCGCCCGCCACCGCCGCCGCCGGGCGACCAGCCGCGCGACCCGCGAGCGAAGCAGCCGCCGACCCACTCCGAACGCACCGGTGGCGCCGCCAAGCGCCGCGGCGAGCGCGATCGGAGGCCCCGCGATCGGCCCGTACAGGTACCCGATCAGCGCGGCAAACCACAGCGTGGGGACCCCGAGCGGAATCCCGACCACGGCCGCCCCCACCGCGATCGCGAGCCCGACCGCGCCAGCCCCCTTCAGCCACGAGACCCCCGACACCAGCGCCGCGCGCCCCGCCGGCGAGACCACGCTCACCACCACCCCGGCGGCCACCGCGAGCCCGACCGCGGCGACGAGCAAACGCCCCCTGACGCCAGCCATCGAGTCAGTCTAGCCGCCCTCACCAGCCGGCGCTTTCCGCCCCCCACCCCGGCGCAACCAGGCCCGGGCCGATATACTGCCCCGCCATGCGCCGCGAGATCAGCGCGACGATCGAAGGCCGAGAAGTGACGGTCGTCGTCGAGCCATCCGCCGAGGGAGGCTGGCAGGTCTCCCTCGACGGCCAGCCAGCCCGGGACATCGACGCTGTCGAGATCCGCCCCGGCACCTGGTCACTCCTCTGCGACGGCCACTCCCTCGTGGTGGACCTCGATCGCCGCCCCCAGGGAGACGCGATCCTCTACGCCGGCATCGAGTCGAAGGTGGAGCTGGTGGACGCCCGCCGCCGCCGCCTCTTCCAGGCCTCGGGCCACGCCTCCCGCCAGGTCGCCAGCGGCGAGATCATCCTGGCCCCGATCGCCGGCAAGGTCGTCAAGCTGCTCGTCACCGCCGGAGACGAAGTCGCCGCCGGCCAGGGCGTCGCCGTCCTCGAGGCCATGAAGATGGAGAACGAGATCCGGGCCGACCGAGGCGGCCTGGTCGAGACCGTTCACGCCCGCCCCGGCCAGTCCGTCGACGCCCAGGAGCCGCTCCTCACCCTGAAGTGACCGGCTGAAGAGAGCGGCTGAATCGACCACCGCCGAAAAGGCAACCTTTTGGTTGCGTGCTGGCCGGTCCGGGTTAATGTGCAGCCAGGAGGTTGCATGACCACGACGACGAATCCAGCCAGTGAAACGGATCGGATCGAGAAGCGAATCACCCTGCGGGCCGCGCCCTCGCGGGTGTGGCAGGCGATCTCGAGCTCTCGCGAGTTCGGGACCTGGTTCGAGGCGGAGTTCCGCGAGGAGTTCGCTCCCGGGGCGACGGTTCACGGGCGGATCACTCACAAGGGCTTCGAGCACCTGACCATGGAGCTGCAGATCGAGCGGATGGAGCCGGAGCGGCTGTTCTCGTTCCGGTGGCATCCCTTTGCGATCGAACCGGATGTGGACTACTCGGCGGAGTCGACCACCCTGGTGGAGATCCGGCTCGAGCCCGCTCAGGGCGGCACGGAGCTGATCGTGAGTGAGTCGGGGTTCGACCGCATCCCGGCCTCGCGGCGGGCCAAGGCGTTCGAGATGAACGCGAAGGGCTGGGCCGAGCAGCTTCGCAACATCGAGCGTCATGTTGCAGGGGCGTAGCGTCGCGGCGAGCCTTCGCAAGGGTGCTCCGGTGTTCGCCGCGCTCGGCGACGAGACCCGGCTGCGGATCGTCGCCAGGCTGTCCAGCGACGGGCCGCTGTCGATCGCGCGGATCACGGATGGCGAGGCGGTGACCCGGCAGGCGATCACGAAGCACCTCAACGTGCTGTCGTCGGCCGGGCTCGTCCACGGGGTCCGCCGCGGTCGCGAGCGGTTGTGGGAGCTCAAGCCCGCGCCGCTCGACGACGCGCGGCGCTACCTGGATCTGGTCTCGGCCCGGTGGGACCGGGCGCTGGCTCGACTCAAGCTGCTGGTGGAGGACTGATCGGGCCGGGCTACTGGGCTCCCTCGACCGCCTGGTCGATGTCTCGCTCGTGCTTCTCGCCGACCTGCTCGACCTCGCGCTCGACCTTCTCCGGCGTGACCGCGTTGGACGGGTCGCTGTAGATGGCAGTGGAGCCGGGGTCGGTGCAGCGGCTCGCGAGGCAGACCCAGTGCTCGGGGCAATCCGCGTTTGCCGCGCAGGCGGCCGGGGCCGGCGGTTTCGGCTCGGCCTCGCTCTTCTTCCTGCCCCTGCAGGCGGACAGGGACAGCAACAGCAACAGCGAAAGCGACGCGACCCTCGACCCCTTCGTCCACCCCATGACCTGGATTGTACCTGTTCGCGCTCAAACGTCGGCGTTGAAGCGGCGGGACAGGTAGCGGTCGACGTCCTGGCCCCTGGCGTCGGTGAGGACGTCATCGATCCAGGCGCGGCGCTCGAAGTCGATGATGCCGAGCTCGAACACGCAGCCGGCCGCCTGCTCCTTGATCTTGGTCATCGCGTGCGGGTCGTCCTTGGGACCGACGAACGAGCGCTGGTGGAGCTCGTTGCCGCCCTGCCACCAGTAGACGATCGCGATCGAGCTGACCATCGCGTCGTGGGCGATGACGAAGCCGACCCCGTAGCGGTCGTCGGTGACCGCCGGGCGCGGGAGATGATCGGCGGCCAGCTTCATGGTCGCATCGACCAGCTCCGGCCGCGCCGCGAGGCCGGGCATGGCGAGGCCGTAGACCTTGAGCCGCCAGTCGCCCACCTCCTCCATCCTGATGAACCGGGCGGGGCGTGGCACGTAGCGCGGCTCGATTCGCGGGACCGAGCCGGCTGCGGCGTGGGGCTGATGGGGCTGCGGGGCGCTCTTGCTCATCGGATCTCCTGCGTGGCTGGCTCGCCGGCAGGCGACCGGTGCCAGGGATGCCAGGGCCAGAGACTTGATCGCGTCGCGTCGTCTCACGCCGGCGATCCTGACAGCACTCGACCGCCGCGCTTGAGGCCAGGCGTCGATGGATCGACCAGGCCAGCCCTGATCGTCAGGGGGACGGGGCTGGCGCGGCGGGGGCGTGGGCTCGGAGGCGGACGGAGATCTTGTTCTTCCAGTAGACCGGGGCGAACAGCTCGGCCTGGGTCGGGAACGGGATCTCGCCGGATCTCCACAGCCACTCGATGTGGCCGTCGAGCGAGATGACTCCGGCGCGGAAGCCGGCCATGTGCTCCTCGACCTCCCGGTAGGCAGGGCGGCCCGGCTCGGCCTCCACCTTCCAGCCGTTGGCCCACTCGAAGTTCTGTCGGGCGTAGGCGGCGATCTGCTGCTCGCAGTAGTCCATCGGATCTGGATGCTGCATGGCCTGGAAGCGATCCTGGCGGACCACGTCGCGCAGGCTGTCGCCGAGCCGGCTCTGGCCGCCGAGGTAGCGGTCGGCCCAGATCTCGTCCTTGAACGAGATCTCGCGCAGCCCGGGCGCGCCCAGGTAGACGTAGCACTCGGTCTCGAGCGAGGCGGCCAGCTCGATGCTGGTCATCTTGCGGTACCAGGCGGTGAAGCGCAGCGACGGCTCGTAGGTGAGCAGGCACGAGTGGACGAGCTCGTGCAGGTAGTAGAGGTCGGAGATGGTCGGATCGGCGTAGCGGCGCCGGTAGGTCATGCCGAACCAGGTCGCGAAGTGGGGATGCTCGAGGTCGACGTCGCTCATGTCGGCGAACACGGCCGGGTGGCGCGCCATCCGCTGCACCCACTCGTCGATGTAGGGGCTCTTCTGGAAGATCTCGGTCCGCCAAAGGCCGCGCACGAAGTCGATCACGTCGTCGGAGGTGCGCAGGGGGATGAGGTCCTTCATCGGTTGATCATCCTGTCCATGAGCGGGCTGAGGCAGAACCGCAGGCCGGCGCCGCGGGCGTAGGTGGCGTGCTCGGGCGAGGCGGCGGCGTCCGGCACGTGGGCGAGCATGATGACGTCGCTCGGCCGCGCGGCGTCGGGGACCAGCCCGGCCGCGCGGGTCCGGGCGAGCGCCTCGCGCTGCTGATCGCGGTAGCGCGACGGCAGCTCGCGGGCCGGGTGGGCGGCCATCAGACGCTCGCCGAGCTGGACCGAGAACAGGTTCTTGAACCAGTGATGGCCGCGCAGGGTCGGCACCTCGGCGCGCGCGACCAGGCCGCCGACGCGGTGGTAGTAGACCCCGAACGGCTTGCTCAGGCTCCACAGCACCGCGGCGACGCTGGGCGACGTGAGGTCGATGCGCGCGTCCTCGGCCATGGCGCCGACGTAGGTCAGGTCGACGACGATCTGCACGCCCGGCGCGCGTCCGGTCAGGTGCTCGACCAGCGGCCCGAAGTCGCTCCATGGATTTCCGTCGATCGCCGACGGCTGCGAGATCCACAGCTGGTCGCCCGGGTGCGCCGCGCGATCGAGCGACCCGGCCCAGCCGTCGCGGGCGTGGACGACGACCTCGATCCCGAGCGCCGCGGCGATGACCGCGTAGCCCTCGTACTCGCCCGCGAACACGTGGATGCGCCGTCCTCCGCGGGCCAGGTGGAGCGCGAGGAGCGCGTGGATGCCCTCGCTGGCGCCCGCGGTCGGGCACTCGAACGGGTAGCCGTCCCCGAGCCGCACGCCGGCCTCGCCGACCCACGCCCGCCAGCGCTCCAGGCAGCCGCGGTGCATCGCGTCCTGCCGCCCGGTGTAGTTGCGCTCGTACCAGCCGTGCGGGCGCTCGTCCCACAGCGCCTCGACGATCTGCCGCGTCTCCGGGTAATAGATGCCAAAAACCGTCCTGGTGACGTCGGTCATTTCCTTTGATCGGTTGGATGCCGGTCGGGCGCAATACAATTCTCCGGCGCCCGATCGGGTTTTCTCGTCGATCCCCGGCGGGAGCGAGAACATCGCTTGAAGAGCCGACCTGGCCGGCCTACGTCTCCGGTGGACCCACCAACCGTCGGAGGTCATTCATGCGGATTCCAGGCCACGAGGCCCTCCTCGTCGCAGCCGCTGCCATGCTCGGCGCCGGTTCCCCCGCGATCGGCGCCGCCGAGCGGGTCGGCTCGCGCGATGTGTCGCTGCGCGGCGTCGATCTCGAGCACTCGACGATCCCGGACCTGCAGGAGGCGATGGACCAGGGCCGGATCAGCTCGCTCCAGCTGACCCTCTTCTACCTGGGCCGGATCGCCGTCGTGGATCCGGCGGTGAACGCGGTGATCGCGACCAGCCCGACCGCGCTGCTCGAGGCGCTGCTGAGCGACCTGCGGCGCCACTTCCACGGCGCGCGCGGGCCGATGGACGGGATCCCGGTCCTGCTCAAGGACAACGTCGATACCCGGGTGGTCGCGACCACCGCCGGCTCCGAGGCGCTGCTCGCGGCCCGGCGCGCGCGCGACGCGTTCCTGGTGCGAAGGCTGCGCGCGGCCGGGGCGGTGGTGCTCGGCAAGACCAACCTGTCCGAGTGGGCCAACTTCCGCTCGTTCCTGTCGTCGAGCGGGTGGAGCGCGGTCGGCGGGCAGACCAGCAACCCGTACGTCCTCGACCGCAACCCGTGTGGATCGAGCAGCGGCTCCGGCGCGGCGATCTCGGCCAACCTGGCCACCGTCGCGATCGGCACCGAGACCGACGGCTCGATCGTCTGTCCGTCCGGCGCCAACGGGATCGTCGGGATCAAGCCGACCCTCGGCCTGGTCAGCCGCACCGGCGTGGTGCCGATCTCGGCCGAGCAGGACACCGCCGGGCCGATGGCGCGCAGCGTGACCGACGCGGCCGTCCTCCTGTCGGTGGTGGCGGGGGTCGATCCGGACGATCCGGCCACCGGCGAGAGCGCCGGGCACATCGCGCCGGACTACACCGCCTTCCTCGACCCGGACGCGCTGGCCGGCGCGCGGATCGGCGTCTGGCGAGAGGTCACCGGCGGCGCCACCCCCGAGACCGACGCGGTGTTCGAGCAGTTCGTCGCCGCGCTGCGCGACGCCGGCGCCGAGCCGGTCGAGGTCAGCCTGCCGTTCCAGGACATCGTCGGCGACAACGAGTTTCCCGCCCTCCTGAACGAGTTCAAGCACGACGTCAACGCGTACCTGGCTGCCACGCCCGGCCCGCACCCGGCCGATCTGGCCGGCCTCATCGCGTTCGACCTGGAGCATGCCGACACCGAGCTCGAGTTCTTCGGGCAGGAGATCTTCGAGCTGGCCGAAGAGCTGAGCGGATCGCTCGACGACCCCGACTACCAGGCCCAGCGCACCGCGGCGACCGACGCCGCGCAGCGCAGCATCGACGAGACGATGGCCGCGTTCGACCTCGACGCGATCGCCGCGCCGACCAACAGCCCGGCCTGGGTGACCACGCTGGGCGAGGGGGACGCCTTCCTGTTCGGCTCGTCGGGCCCGGCCGCGGTGGCGGGCTACCCGAACATCTCGGTCCCCATGGGCTTCGTCGGCGAGCTGCCCGTCGGCGTCTCGCTGTTCGGAGGGCGCTGGGACGAGCCGAACCTGGTCGCGCTCGCCTACGCCTACGAGCAGGCCACCCACGCCCGCAGGCCGCCGCGGTTCCTGCCGACGGTGCCGGATGGGGCAGTTCGCCCCGCCGCGGCCCGGCGCGCCCGCCCGCCCGCTCGTCTCTGGTGAGCGCGCCGGCGCCCCACCGCGCGCCATCATCACGGAGAGGCGGCGGCGACCGCGGCAGTGGTCGCCGCCGGGCAGCGCGACAGGTCGGTGCGCCGGAAGATGCGCTCGGCGATCTCGCCGTAGCGGTCCAGGTAGTGGTCGGGGACTCGCTTCTCGATCGCGGTGGCGGCGCCGTCGGCGCGCACCGTGAACATGATCGGCCAGTACTCGTAGTAGGTGATGTGGGCCTGGACGATGCCCTCGCCGAGGGTCGGGTCCCAGTTGCCGGTCCAGACCAGCTGGGCGCAGAGGTCGCAGGTCTGCTCCTCCATCGCGGCGCGCTGGATGCGGGCGAAGACGCAGGCCGCGTCCCGGTCCACCTTCTTGATCGCCGGCGGGGTCGCGCGGAGCTCCTGGAGCGTCGCGCCGCAGCCGGCGGTTGCCATGAGGGCCAGCGCCGCGGTCAGGACGGCGGCGGTCGGGCGGGTCGTTCTCGATCGATCGCGGGGTCGTGGCTCGTGCATGGCCCCGGGATGAGCAACGTCCGTTCCACTCGCAAGCGCACGTGATCTCTACGCGATCCGCGCGACCGCCCATGGGACAGCGAGCGCCTGTCGCATGGGCGGTGCCGGCTCAGCCGGCTGGCTTGCGCCGGTAGTCGATCTTCTGGCCGTTGACCGAGAGGTCGACCATCAGGCCGCCGCGCGGCATGACGTAGACCGCCACGCCCTTCTCGAACTGGGCGGAGCCGGCGGCGCCGGTGGTGAGCGCGACCGCCGAGATGTCGGCGCCGAGGTCGAGGTTGTCGCTCTTCAGCCGCTCGAGCGCCTTGTGGTCGCGCAGCACGATGAGCTCGGCGAAGGTCTGGCCGCCGAGCTGCGCGCCGATCGAGGCCTGACTCAGCTCCACGTAGCCGACCGGGCGACCGTGCTGGTAGACGACACCGTGCCCGTAGGCGCCCCCGACGATGGCGCCGCCCTTGCCGATCTCCGGGAAGACCGCGTAGCCGGCCGACCGGCTCAGGATCTCGTCCAGGCGCGCGTCGCGCGCCTTCATCGTGGTGAGCGCGGCGCTGGCGCGCTGCTCCAGGCCTTTTTGCTCGACCCGGGTCTCCGGCGCCGTCGCGCAGCCGACCGCGCACGCGAGCGCGGCTCCGATCGTGAGTTGCTTCAACATGGACTCCTCCTCATCGAATCGCTGGTGCGATCGTTTCGATGGATCTCGATGCATCAGCCGTACCCGACGAGGTTCACCGCGCGCGGTTCATGGATCGCGCGGGCGATGAGCCTGAGCCCGACTCTGCCGCAGCGGCGGCCAGCGCGGCGCGGCGGCGGCGCGCTCGATCCGGTCGAGGCGGAAGCGGCGCCGCTCGCCCCGGGTCAGATCGTCGCACTCGAGGACGGTGACGGTGCGCTCCATCAGCACCGACACGATCCGCACCTGGCGGTCGGTGACCTCGCCGCTGGCGCTGCGGTAGCGGATGAACACCGGCTGTCGCTCGAACCAGGCCTCCTCGATCGGCGCGCGGATCGCCGGCGGGGAGGGCAGGGCGGGCACGCCGACGAAGTGGAGCTGCCTGGCGACGTCGGCCAGCTCGCGCTGGGCCGAGCCCGAGAGCGCGCCGCGCACCTTGTCGAGCGCGCCGGCCAGGGTCTCGGCGAACGGGACCAGCCGCATCTGGATCGCCCAGCCACCCACGGAGAGGAGGAGGGCGGCCTCGCGCGCGGTCAGGTTCACCGGCGGCAGGGTGTAGTGCTTCTCCAGGGCGTAGCCGCCGCCGCGGCCGCGGTCGGCGCGGACCGGCAGCGACGCCTCGCGCAGCGCATCGAGGTCGCGGTAGATGGTCCGCAGGGTCACCTCGAACCGGTCGGCCAGCGCCTGGGCGGTGACCCCGGAGCGGCGCCCGCGCAGGTACTCGGTGATGGCGAACAGGCGGGCCTGGCGTCGCACCAAACAAACCTGACACAAGGCTGTCAATTCGACCAGGCATACCTGGGACAGCGCTGCGATCCAGCCGCGCCGAAACGGAGACGACGGACATGGCCAACGCGATCAACTGGTTCGAGATCCCGGTCGACGACCTCGACCGCGCCACGCGCTTCTACGAGGCGCTGCTGGGCGAGAAGCTGAAGCGGGAGACATTCGCCGGGACGCCGATGGCGATCTTCGCCCGGGCCAGCGCTGCCGACGCGATCGGCGCGCTCACCCGGCAGGAGCACCGCCGGCCGAGCGGCGACGGCAGCCTGGTCTACCTGAACGCCGCGGGCAAGATCGACGGCTGCCTCGAGCGCGCGGCCGGCGCCGGCGGACAGGTGCTCCTGGGCAAGACCGAGGTCGGCGAGGCCGGCTGCATCGCGCTGGTCCGCGACAGCGAGGGGAACACGGTGGGGCTCCACGCCCCCCGATGAGACCCGCCGGCGCTCAGCCCTCGGCGGCGGCCAGCACCGGCCGGAAGCCGTCGAGGTCCGGCGAGCGATCGCGCGCGATGCGGTAGCGGTTGAGGATGCGCTGGGTGGCGGCGCGCGCGACGTCGCTGTCGAGCACGATGACGCCGTCGCTCGACGTCTTGATCTCGATGAGGCCGCGGCTCGACTCCAGCTCGCGGACGAAGTCGATCATGTCGCGCGGCATGCGCCCATTCACCGCCATGACCGACTCGCTATACAGGTGCTCGTAGCCGACATTGATCTCGTCGGCGAGCACCTGGGTCAGGATGACCACCTCCTGCCGCTCCGGCGTGCGGTTGCCGGAGTAGTAGAGGTGGAGGAACTCCTTGGGCGCCTTGTCCCACCAGTTGTCCCAGGTGCCGAGGAAGTCGCGCGACAGCACCTGGAAGACCAGGCCGCCGCAGATGTAGTAGGTCGGCGAGCGGTCGTACTGGCTGCGCGGCACCAGCTGGGCCGGCGGCGCGAGCAGGACGGTCAGCTTGCGCCGCGCCCCCTTGCGCAGGACCACCACGTCGATCGGATCGCCGACCACGCTCCAGCCGAGCATGACGTCGTAGCGGGTGCGGTAGCGGCCGCGGAACTTCACCGTCGAGTTCACCGAGATCTTGTGACCGGAGATCTCGAGGATGGCGTCGCCCGGCTCGATCACGCCCCAGCACGACCCGCCGTAGTCGACCGACAGGACCAGGACGCCCCCCTCGCCGTCGGCCAGCCCGACTCGCTTGCGCAGCGAGCGGTTCTCGATCCCCTGGGTGGTGACGCCGAGGGCGGGGATGCGCAGATCCGGGTTCTTCTCGATCGAGGCCAGGAAGTGGCGGATGATCGGGGCCGGCACCATCTCGCCGATGTTCTCGGCGTTCTCCAGCTTCTGGAAGGCGATGCCGACCACCGCGCCGGCCTTGAAGACCGGGCCGCCGCTGTTGCCCTTGTTGATCGCGGCGTCGACCGTCACCGCGAGCAGGTGGCGCTGGCTGTGGCTGTAGCGCTGGACCTCGATGCGCGACACCACACCCTCGGTGATGGAAACTTCCTCACCGCCGACCGGGAAGCCGACCACCGCGACCCGGTCGCGCAGGTCGGGCAGCTCGCCCACCTTGGCCGGCTCGATGCCCTCGAGGAAGTGGCGGTCGTCGACGCCGATGAGGGCGAGGTCGCAGTCGTGGCAGACGCCGATGACGCGGGCGACCGCCTTGTCGGGATCGGAGATCTTCTGCACCTGGACGAAGGTGCTGTTGGCGACGACGTGGGCGCCGGTCAGGATGCGACCGGGCGCGATGACCACGCCGGAGCCGGTGCTCGACTGCGGCACCTGAGCCTGCCAGGGCGAGTCGAAGTCGGGATCCTGGGTGGTGGCGTAGATGCGGACGACGGACAGATAGGACATCGGACCCTTCCATCCTATCCCAGACCGCGGGCCGGTGCCGCGCCGCGGACGCCGATTGCCGGTCGCTCAGCGACGCCGCTTCTGGTCCGGCGCGCGGTCGACTTCGGGGCCGAGGTCGCCGTCGGCGTCGACCGCGGTCACCTCGGGATGAGACCAGAGCAGGGTGTCCGCGCCGGTGTCCTCGCTCGCGCCGTCGCCGCTCGCGCCGTCGCCGTTTGCGCCGCTGCCGCTGCCGATGCTGGCGCTCGCGCCCGGATCGCGCGGTCGGGTGAACGGACCGCGCAGGCGGGTGGTCGGCTGGGTCGGCGCGACGTCACCCGGCAGCGGCGTGAGCGGGCCCATCGCGATCGCCACGCCGGGCGGCGTGGCCAGGAGCTGGCGGCGCGACTCGAGCTCTCCCTGGAACTCGGCCTGCACGCCGGCGCCGATCGCGTGCACCGACATCGGGCCACCCAGCCCGCGGATCGACGCGGCCAGCGCCTCGCCGAACGCGCGCGCGCTGTCGAAGCGGCGGTTGCGGTCGCGGGCGAGCGCGTGCTCGAGCACCGAGACCAGGTTGGGCGGCAGATCCGAGCGCCACTCGGACGCGGTCGGGATCGGCTCCTTGACCACCGCCTTGAACACCTCGAGGCGGCTCTTCCGGCGGAACAGGCGCCGCCCGGTCAGGAGCTCGAACAGGACGATGCCGAGCGAGAAGACGTCGGAGCGGCGGTCGAGCTTCTCGCCGCGCAGCTGCTCCGGCGACATGTACGAGAACTTGCCGCGGATCTGTCCGGTCAGCGTCTTGACCAGCGAATCGCGCGATTTGGAGATGCCGAAGTCGAGCACCTTGACCACGCCGTCGATGGTCACCAGCAGGTTGGGGGGCGAGATGTCGCGGTGGATGATCTGGTACGGCTGGCCGCGCTCGTCGGCCACGTCGTGCGCGTAGTGCAGCCCCTCGCACGCCTGCTGCGCGATGCCGACCAGGAACGGGATCGGCAGCGCGGTCGGGTGCGACAGCGCCTTGACCAGCAGGCTCGAGACCGGGACGCCCTCGAGGAACTCGAGGACCATGAAGTAGTCGCCGCCCGCGGTGGAGAGCTCGTTCACCTGGCAGATGTTCGGGTGCCGGAGCAGCGACGCGGTCCGCGCCTCCTCCAGGAACAGGTCGACGAACTCGCGGTGGGTGGTCAGCTCCGGGCGCATCCGCTTGATCGCGAAGTACTTGCTGAAGCCGGCCGGTCCGTCGAGGCGGGCGAGCAGCACCTCGGCCATGCCGCCGGTGCCCAGCCGGGCCAGCAGCCGGTACTTGCCGAGGAACGGCGCGTCCGGGTCCACCTCCGGCGCCGACTGCCAGTCCATGCCCGCCATGATAGCAGAGCGGGTCGGGCCCGAGCGGCCTGTGGGCGGGAGGGGTGCAGTGAGGGTTCTCGACGGCAGCTGGTGATGTGCGGCGGGGCGGGATACAACGGACCATGGCGCGCGGCAGGCGGCTCGTTCGACTGGGTGTCGGGCTGGCGGTGGCGTACGCGCTCCTGCTCTCGATCGGCGGCGCTGTCCTCGGCGGGGTGGTGGAGGGCCGCGCGCGCGATCGACTCGCGAGCGCGCTCGGCGCGGAGGTCGAGATCGAGTCGTCGTCGCTCGGCCTGTGGCGCGGGCAGCTCGTGCTCGAGGGCGTGGTCGCCCGCCGCGCGGAGGGCGGGCTGGCGCTGCAGGTGGGGTCGATCGACGCCGACCTGGCCGGCTGGGGCGCGGTGCTGTTCGACCGCGACCTGCGGCGGGTCACCGTGCGAGGCCTGCGGCTCGAGCTGTCGGCGCGGGCGCTGGTCGACCTGGCCCGGCGGGAGCGGCGAGAGCGGCGGCCGATCGCGGTCGAGCGGCTGATCGTGGAGGACGCGGTGGTCGCGGTGGCGCCGAGCGCGCTCATGCCCGGGCTCGGTCGCGTGGAGGCGCGGGTCGCGCGCGCCGAGACCGCGCCGGTCGAGGTATCGGGGGCGCTGTCGTGGATCACCGGGCTCACCCAGCTGGCCGGCGAGGTGTCGGCGCCGGGCGGCGTCGCCGTCGGTGTGACCTACCAGCCGGGCGCGCTGTCGCTGCGCGCGCGCTGGGTGGCGGAGGGCGGCGTCTCGGTGCCGTTCCGCATGCCGCGGCTCGATCCGGGCGCCGACGAGATCGATCAGCTGCGCGCTCTGGCCGCCGAGGGGATGCGCGCGGCCGGCTCGCTCATGACCGGCGAGGCCGCGGCGGCGGCGGCGCGGCGGGTGCTCGAGGCGCTGATGGATTGAGCTCGGCGGTGGCGCGGCGGGCGGTCTCCGCGCGGTCGACCTTGCCGGTCGGACCGAGCGGCAGCTCGGCGAGCCACGCGATCTGGCGCGGTCGCTCGTGGCGCGCGAGTCGATCCGCGAGGGCGGCGGCGAGGGCGGCGGCGAGCTCGGCGTCCGGCCGACGACCGGGGCCGGCGACCAGGGCGGCGGCGACCAGCTGGCCCCAGGCCGGATCGGGCATCGCGAAGACGACCGCCGCGGCGATGCCCGGCACCGACTCGAGCACCGCCTCGACCGCCGATGGATCGATCTTCTCACCGCCCGACACGATGACGTCGTCGGCGCGGCCGATCACGCGCAGGTGGCCGGCCTGGTCGAACGCGCCGCGATCGGCGGTGACCAGCCAGCCGTCGCGATCGACCGCGGGGACGTCGTCGTCGGGCGGGGCGAAGCCGCGCAGGAGCACCGGGCCGCGCACGGCGATGCGGTCGTCGATCAGCGACAGCTCGATGCCGGGCAGGGTGCGTCCGTCGATCGCGACGTGCGAGCAGGTCTCGGTCATCCCGTAGGTGGTGTGCACGGTGAGGCCGCGGCCGGCGGCGCGGGCCAGGAGCGCGGCCGACGCGGGCGCCCCGCCGAGCAGAATGGCGCGCAGGTGATCGGGCGGGCGCCAGGCCGGCTCGAGGTCGAGCAGGCGGATCAGCATGGTCGGCACCAGCGACGCCAGGGTGACGCGGTCGCGCGCGATCTGGCCGGCGACCGCGGCCGGCTCGAAGCGCGGCGACGGATCGGCCAGCACCGCGGCGCGCCGCGCCCACAGGCAGCGGGTCAGGACCGACAGGCCGCCGATGTGAGACAGCGGCAAGCAGGCCAGCCAGCGGTCGTCGTCGCGCCAGCCCAGCACCGACGCGCCCGCCTCGGCGCTGGCGGCGAAGGCGGCGCGATCGAGCATCGCGCACCGTCGGCGCCCGGTCGATCCGGACGTGTAGACCAGCGCGGCGACCTGGTCCGGCACGCGCGCGGGGAGCGCGGCGCGGAGCGCGGCGGCCTCGGCATCGGGCAGCGCCGGCAGGAGCGCGACCGGCGCCCCGCGCATCGCCGCGGCCAGCAGCGCGGAGACGTCGCGCAGGGTGAGGGCGGGGCGGATCGCGAACGGGCGCCCGCGCTCGAGCGGAGGGAGCTCGGCGGCGCGGCGCGCGGCCAGGCGGGCGAGCGCGGCGAACGTGTGAGCCTCGCCGCCGGCGACGAGGGCGGTGCGCCCGGCGGTCATCGCGTCGGTCATCGCGGCGGCCGGGGCGCGCCGTGGGGGGCGCAGGCGGCGAGGACCGCGGCCTCGTCGATGCCGAGACCCGGCCGGTGCGATGCCAGGCTCGCGCCGCCGGCGACCAGCTGGGCGATGCGCGCGCCGGGCACGGCGGCGAGGCCGCGATGGGGGCCGAGCCCGGCCGCGGGATCGCCCGGGCGGGCCAGGGCGAGCGCGAGCTCGGCGCAGGCGGCCAGCGCGATGGGCCCGTCGAACAGGTGGCTGACCACCGGCACGGCGCCGGCGGCCCGAGCGCGCTCGGCCCAGGCCCGGGCGGCGGCGAGGCCGCCGAGCAGCGCCGGCTTGAGGACCAGCACGCGGACCAGGCCGCGCTCGAGCGCGAGGCGCGACGCGTCCACCTCGTCGACCAGGCTCTCGTCGAGGGCGAGGACGACCGGCGAGCCGGCGCCGAGCGCGACCAGATCGGCGGCGGTGGTCGGCTCCTCGACCCAGTCCGGCCCCAGCTCGGCCAGCCGCGGCAGGTGCTGCTCGCACTCGGCCCGGCTCCAGCGCCGGTTGACGTCGAGGCGGAGGTGGACGCCGCGCGGGATGCGGCGCAGATCGGCCAGGTCCTGCTCGAGGCGATCGAGCTCGCCGATCTTCACCTTCCAGGTGGTGATGGCGGCCGGCACCTCGGGACCGGCGCCGGTCGGCGGCACCACGGCGGAGCATGCGAGCTGATGGGCGGGTTCGCCGGCCGGCTCGCCGGTCAGGTCGCGCGCGAGGAGCTCGGCGACCGAGCATCCGATCGCCTGGGCGGCGAGATCCACGAGCGCGGTCTCGAGGGCGAAGCGCGCCGCCGGGGTCGCGCCGCCGATGCGCTCGCTCGCGGTCGCCGCGGCGGCCGCGGCGGTCGGGGCCAGCTCGAGCCGCGGGCCGGCCAGCGCGCGCTCGAGCGCCGCGGCGCACGCGTCGGCGCTCTCGGGCGAGCGACCGACCAGCGGCGATCCCTCGCCCCAGCCGCTCCGCCCGCCGCGGTCGCGCAGGCGGAGGATGACCGCGCGGTCGCCGGCGCGCAGGACCTCGGCCCTGGCCACCTCGACCGCGCCGGCGCTCATCCCCGGACCCCGGCGATCGCGATCCCCATCGCCCACAGGATCGAGTGGGCGAGGAGGAGCCGAGCGGTGGCGGGGAGGCACGGGTTGAGGGAGGCGCCGTCGCGCTGCCCGATCTCGGACACCAGGCGCAGGGCCCACGGCGCCGTCACGACCGGCGCCGCCAGCGCGATGTCGCGGTGGAGGACCGCGCTCGCCAGCGGCACCGCGTAGGCCGCGGCGACCAGGAGCGCGTACTCGTACCGCGCGCCGCGCGCGCCCAGCCGCACCGCCAGGGTGCGCTTGCCGGCCACCGCGTCGCCGGCGCGGTCGCGCAGGTTGTTGACCACCAGGATCGCCGTGGCGAGCGCGCCGACCGGCACCGACGCGGCCACGGCCAGCCAGGGCACCGCGCCGACCTGGACGAACACCGTCCCGCACACCGCGACGAAGCCGAAGAAGAGGAGCACCAGCGCGTCGCCGAGGCCGTGGTAGCCGAGCGGGTAGGGCCCGCCGGTGTAGGCAACCGCGGCCGCGATCGCCGCCAGCCCGAGCGCGACGACCGGCCAGCCGGCCACCGCGGTCAGGTAGATGCCGATCGCGAGCGCCGCGGCCAGCACCGCGACGAGGCCCCACCGCATCGCGCGCGGCGAGAGCAGCCCGGACTGCACCGCGCGCGGCGGCCCGATCCGGTCCTCGCGGTCCGCGCCCTTCTCGAAGTCGAAGACGTCGTTGGCGAAGTTGGCCGCGACCTGGAGCAGGAGCGCGCCGAGCGCCGCGGCGGCGGCCGGGCCGGCCCGGAACCCGCCGGCGGCATGCGCGCACGCGACGCCGACCGCGACCGGGGCGATCGCCGCCGGCAGCGTGGCCGGCCGCGCTGCCAGGAGCCACGCGCGCGGCGAGCGAGGAGCGGGCAGCACGTCTCTTCTATCTCTCACCGCGCGACCCGAAGCCCGGCTCGCCTCGCGCACCGTCGAGCGCGCGCGAGAGCTGGTCGGGACGCTCGAGGAGGAGGTTGTGTCCCGCGTCCGGGATGATGATGGCGCGGCCGCGCGGGATCTCGGCCGCCGCCCACCGGGCCAGCTCGGCATACGTCTCGTCGAGGGAACCGGCCGCCCAGTCGACCGCCATCGGCAGCCCGGCCAGGCGCGGCCGCAGGTCCGGCATCGCGCCCAGGCCGAGCGCGCGGACCGCCGCGGCCAGCTGGATCGGATCGTGCGACAGCCGGGCGCGCCGCTGTTGCTCGAGCACCTCGGCCGGCAGGGCCAGCTGGCTGCGCCACATCGGCTGATCCTCCCACGCCGCGGCGAACGCGGCGATGCCGCCGTCCTCGAGCAGCGAGCACCAGCGCTGGTCGGCGCTCCGCCGGGCGGCCGCCCGGGCCTCGTCGAGCCCCGGGTGGGCCGAGACGATGGTGAGGCGCGAGACCCGCGCCGGGAAGCGCGCGGCGACGGCCAGCGCGACCCGCCCGCCCATCGAGTAGCCAGCCAGGTGGATCGGGTCGGCCGGCAGCAGCGCGGCGATCCGGTCGACCTCGCGCTCGAACGTCCAGCCGGGCGGCACCGGCAGCCCGGGGGCGTGGCCGATGAGCGAGAGCCCGGTCGTGGTCGCTCCGCCGCCGTCGGTGATGTGGTCCCAGGCGTCGGCGCGGCCGGTGAAGCCGTGGAGCGCGAAGCGCGGCGGGCTGGCGGCGGCGGCGGTCACGCGGCCTCCGCGAGCAGGGCGAGGGCGGCGCGCTCGACGTCGCGCGCGCTGTGCGGGGCGACCGGCGCGTGGATCAGCGTGGCGCCGGGGGAGGCGAGCGCCGCGCGAACCGCCTCGGTGAGCCCGGTCGGGTCGGTCGCGCGCCGGTACGCCACCCCGAACGCGGCGGCGGCCGCGCCGAGATCGATCTGCGGCGCGGTCAGGTAGAAGCGCTCCAGCGCCTCGGCCCCGCCCGGCGCGCTCGCGACCGGCAGGTGCTCGAAGATGCGCCCGCCCGCGTTGTCGATGACGACCACCGCCAGCGGCGCGCCGGCGACCCGCGCCGCGGCCAGCCCGCCGAGGTCGTGGGCGAAGCTCACGTCGCCGAGGATCAGCGCGGTGGGCCGACCAGCCGCGCTCGCCGCGCCGGCCGCGCCGGCGATGAGCCCGTCGATCCCGCACGCGCCGCGCTGGTGGAGGACCCCAATGCGCCGCGCCGAGGCCGGGCAGGCCGCGTCGGCCACGCGCACCGGCAGGCTGTTGCCGAGCACGAGCAGCGCGCCGTCGGGGAGCGCGTCGACCGCGGCGCGGACCGCGGCGTGCTCGCCGGTCGCCGCGTCGGTCGCTGCGTGGCTGGCCGCCTCGTCGGTCGCCGCGTGGCCGCGGGTCGCCGCGTCGGTCGCTGCGTAGCCGCGGGTCGCCTCGCCGCTTGCTGCGTGGCCGCGGGTCGTCTCGCCGCCGGCCGCCTGGCCGCGGGTCGCCTCGCCGGTCGCTGCCTCGCCCATGGCGCGCTCCAGGCACTCGCGGGCTCGTCGGTTCGCGTCGCGCCAGGCCTCGCGCCACTCCTCGCGGCCGCCGCTGGCGTGGGCCGCGCCCAGCCGGGACGCCACGCGCGCCGCCGTGTCGCCGACGTCGGCCTGCACCAGAAGCGACGCGCCGCTGTGCGGATCGAGCCAGCCGTGCGGCGCGATCACGATCCGGCGGCAGCCGCGGTGCTCGGCCACGTAGCGCGACCATGCCCCCGACGTGGGCGGCGCGCCCAGCTCCACGATCAGATCCGGCGCCAGCGCGGCCGCCCCGCGCCGCCCGCCGCGCACGACCAGGTCGACCGCGTCGCACAGCCCGGCCGGCGGGGCCGAGCCGGTCCAGCGCAGCTGGCTGGTCGCCTCGGCCAGGAGCGGGAAGCCGGTCGCCCGGGCGAGCGCGGCGATCGAGTCGCTGGAATCGCTCGAGTCGCTGGAATCGCCGGAATCGGCCACCAGGCCCGCCGGCCCCGCCACCAGCAGCCCACGCCTGGCCTGGCGACACGCCTCCACCAGCTCGGCGATCGCGGCCTCGTCGGCGCGGCGTGGCGGCGTGCGCGTGCGCGTGAGCGGCTCGGCCGCTACGGCCGCCGCCAGATCGATCATCCGGCGCTCGTCGGTGCCCGGCTCCGCGGCTGGCTCGAGCGGCACGCGGGCCGGCGCGTTGATGTGGACCGGGCCTGGATCGGGCCAGCCGCTCAGCGCGGCCATCTGCGCGGCTCGTCGCCGGACCCCGCGCAGCGCGCCGACCACCGCCTCGGGGACGCCGAGGTCGCAGAACCCGCGCGCGAATCGCCCGAACAGGTGCGCCTGATCGATCGTCTGCGGCGCGCCGCAATCGCGCAGCTCGGGCGGCCGATCGGCGGTCACGATCACGAGCGGCACCCGCGCCATCGCCGCCTCGATCACTGCCGGGAGGTAGTGGGCGGCGGCGGTGCCCGAGGTGCAGACCAGCACGCTCGGCCGCCCGGTCACCCGCGCCCGCCCCAGCGCGAAGAATCCCGCCACTCGCTCGTCGATGATCACGTGGCAGGCGAGTCCGAGCCGGGCGGCGGCCAGCACCAGCGGCGTCGACCGCGACCCGGGGCTCACGATCAGGTCGCCGGCGCCCGCGTCGCGCAGGCCGCCCAGGAGCAGCTCGGCCCACGGCAGGTTCACACCCGCGCCTCCGCCTCCACTCCGATCACGTCGAGCAGCGCGCGCTGCTTGAGCCCGGTCTCGGCGTACTCCTCGTCCGGGTCCGACTCCGCCACGATCCCGGCCCCGGCCCAGGCGTAGACGCGCGATCCAGCGACCAGCCCCGAGCGGATGGCCACGGCCAGCTCGCCGTCGCCGTTGCCGTCGAACCAGCCGACCGGGCCGGCGTACCAGCCACGCGGCGCCTGCTCGTGGCTCGCGATCCACGCCAGCGACGGCGCGGTCGGCCAGCCGCCCACCGCCGGGGTCGGGTGCAGCGCCTCGGCCAGCTGGAGCAGGTGAAGCGGCCGGGCCAGCTGGCCGCGCACCGGCGTGCACAGGTGGAGGACATCGCGCAGCTGGCGCACCTCGGGCGTCGGCGCCACGTCGAGCGAGCGGCAAAGCGGGGCGAGCGTCTCGACCAGGGCGCGCTCGACCACCTCCTGCTCGCCGCGGTCCTTGCGGCTGTCGAGCAGCGCGCGCGCCGCGGTGCCGCCCGAGCCGCCGATCGATCCGGCCAGCGCCTCGCTCTCGACCCGGTCGCCTTGCCGCGCGATCAGCCGCTCGGGGCTGGCTCCGGCGAACAGCGCGTCGCCGCGCCGGAACGCGAACCGGAAGCAGCCCGGATGGCGGTCGTCGAGCCGGGCCAGGAGCGCGCGGGTATCGACCGCCTGCTCCAGCTCCACCTCGGTGCGGCGGGCGTAGACGATCTTCTCGCAGGCGCCGTCGGCGATGGCCGCGCGGATCCGGCAGACCCGGTCGCGCCACAGCGACGGGTCGAGCTGGCGCAGGCTGCGCACCTCCGGCGCGGCGGCGCGAGCATCGACCGGCCGGCCCTCGCGCAGCGCGACCACCAGGCGCTCTGCCTCGCGCATCGCCAGCCCGCGCGCGTCCGCGCCGCTCGCCTCGCCGACCACGACGCTGAGCCACGCCCGCTGCCCCTCGCGCCGGTAGAGCAGGCGCGGCAGCACGAACCAGGCGTCGCCGAAATCGGCCCACGGCGGCGCGTCGGCCGCTCCGGGCGCGAACGCGAAGCCGCCGAACAGGCGCGGCGACCACGGCGGCGCGCCGTCGGCGCCGTCCACCGCCACCCGGGCGAACAGCTCGGACGCGCGCCGCTCGACCTCGGCGAAGCGGTCCGGCCCGCGCGCGCCGATCTCGGCAGCGACGCCGATCCCGGCCATCTCGCCGCCGTCGCGCGGCGCCCACCAGAACAGGAGGTCCGGCAGCGACAGCGCCGGCGGCACCGGCTCCGGGAACGGCACGGTGATCATGGTGAGCGCGTCCTGCGCCTGCACCGGAGCCGCCAGCGCACCGGTCATCATGGCGATCCCTCCGCCGGGCGATTCGCGGCGCCGGTCGACCGCCCGAGGAACAGGTGACAGACGCCGAAGCTGAGCGGGCGCGCCTCGACGTCCTCGAGCCCGCTCCGCCGCATCATGGCCAGCACGTCGTCGGGCGGCGGGAACGCCGCGATCGACTTCTCGAGGTAGCGATACTCGCGCGCGCCGGACAGGAGCGCGCCGACCCGCGGCACCACCACGTGGACGTGGAACCAGGCCAGCCGGCCCAGCACGCGCCCGCGCGGCTCGCCCAGCTCGAGGATGGCGACCACGCCGCCGGGCCGGGTCACCCGCGCCATCTCGCGGAGCGCGCGCTCGCGGTCCGGCACGTTGCGCAGGCCGAACGCGATCGCCAGCGCGTCGAAGCTGCCGTCGGCGAACGGCAGCGCCTCGGCCACGCCGACGCCGAGCCTCCGCCCGCGCTCGCCGCCCAGCTTCTCGCGCGCGCGGGCCAGCATCTCGGCCGACGGATCGAGCCCGACCACGGTCGCCTCCGGGCACCGGCGCAGCATCGCCAGCGCCAGATCGCCGGTACCGGTGGCCAGGTCGAGCGCGCGGTGGCCCGGCTCGAGCCGCAGCGCCGCGACGGTCGACCGCCGCCAGCGCTGGTCCAGCCCGAGCGAGAGCACCCGGTTGAGGAGGTCGTAGCGGCGCGCGATGCGATCGAACATCGCGCCGCTGCCCGGCCGCACCGCGGGGGCGCCGCCGTCGGTGCGGACCGCCAGATCAGCGCCGGCCATCGCCGCCTCCGCTGGTCTCGTCGCCCGGCTCGCAGCGGCGGCGGTGCAGGCGCATGTGCCCGCGCTGGATCCCCTCGCCGGCCAGGGCCTGGAGCGCGGCCAGGTTGCTGGCCAGGCCGGCCGCGGCCATCACCACCGCCAGCTCGCCGGCGCGCGGCCACCGCATGATCTCGAACGCCAGCCGCACGCCGGGGTGCACCTGGGTGGCGCCACCGACGGTGCCGACCGCGAGCGGCATCTCGATCCGCCCGCAGAGGAGCGCGCCGCCCGCCGACTCCGCCACCCGCCAGGTCGCCAGCGGGCGGTAGACCCCGTCGCGCGCCGCGTAGGCGTGGGCGCCGGCCTCGAGCGCGCGCCAGTCCTGGCCGAGCGCGACCGCGGCCGCGTCGACCCCGTTCATGATCCCCTTGTTGTGGGTGACCGCGCGCATCGGGTCGGCCTCGGCGAACCGGCTGGCCCGCACCACCCCCGCGGCCACCGCGGGCCCGCCCAGCGCGGCCACCGGGATCTCGACCGAGGCGCGCACCAGCCGGCGGAGCGGCAGGTTGGTGAGGATGCGCAGCCCGATCTCACCGTCGGCCAGCCCGGCCAGGAGCGGCGCGGTCGCCTCGGCCACCGCGTCGACCACGTTGGCGCCCATCGCCTCGCGGACATCGACGTGGATGTGAACCACCACCAGGCCCGAGTCGGCGTCGATGACGCGGGTCTCGACGTCGCGGCAACCGCCGCCGCGCGCGACCATCGACGGGATGGCGCGGTCGCCCAGGGCCAGGATCTCGGCCCGGGCTGCCTCGACTCGCGCCGCGGCCCCGACCGGATCGGCCACGTCGTCGAGCTGCACCTGCGCGGTCATGATCGGCGGGTCGGCCTCGCCGCGGAAGCCTCCCCCGGCCCGGGCCAGCAGCGCCGCGCGCGACGCGGCCGCCACCACCGACGGCTCCTCGATCGCCATCGGCACCAGCGTCTCGCGCCCGTTGACCAGGAAGTTGAGCGCGAGCGACAGCGGCAGGCCGTGGCAGCCGACCACGTTCTCGCTCATGCGATCGGCCACCTCGACCGGTAGGCCGGCGCGGGCCAGCACCGCCCGCGCCTCGACCGAGAGCAGCGAGGCCAGGTTGGCGCGGCGCTCGTCGACCGACAGCCGGTAGAACCCGGCGATCCGGCTGGTCGGCGCCACCTGCTCCGGCGCCGCGCCGAGGCTCGCCGGCGCCGCGGCGATCGTCACCGCGGGCGTCGCCGTCGCGGTCGGCGCCGGGGCCGGGGCCGCGCTCACCGACGGCGCGGCCAGCGCCGCGCTCATCGAGCTCGCAGGCCGTGCCCTGCTCATCGCGTCACCTGTCCCGCATGGCGGTCGTCTCCGCCACCGTGACCAGCGCCGCCACCCCCGGACCGTCCGGCACCGCCGACAGCGCCGCCGCCGCCTCCTCGGCGTGGCGGCGGGCCAGCGCGCGGCAGTCGGCCACCGCGCCGGTCGTCTTGAGCGCGTGCAGCACTCGCTCGACCACCGCCGGTGGCAGCGGCTCCTCGGGCGCCAGCGCGGCGCACTCGGCCACCACCGGCACCAGGCCCGGGCTGCGCTCGAGTGCGACGATGAGCGGATACGTCATCTTCCCCTCGCGCAGGTCGGTGAACAGCGCCTTGCCGGTCACCGCGCGATCGCCGTCGACGTCGAGGAGGTCGTCCACCGCCTGGAACGCGATCCCGAGGTGATGGCCGTAGCGCTCGAGCGCGTCGCAGGCCGCCTCGGGCAGCCCGCCCGCGGTGGCGCCGGCGCGCATGGCCCAGCGGAACAGCGAGGCGGTCTTGCCCTCGACCACGCGGAAGTAGTCGGCCAGCGCGGCGTTGACCACACCGCGGTTCTCGAGCTGGATCGACTCGGCGAGGATCATCTCCTCGATCACGTCGAGCATCCGGTCGAGCAGCCCGGCCACCCCGGCGTATCGGACCCGGCGCAGCGACTCGATGAGCAGCCAGTCGCCGGCGAAGATCGACGCCGCGTTGCCGTAGACCACCCGGGCGGTCGGCGCGCCGCGCCGCGTCTCGCCCAGGTCGACCACGTCGTCGTGGAGCAGGGTCGCGCTGTGGGCCAGCTCCACCGCGAGCGCCAGCTGCCGGGCCGCATCGCTGAACCCGGACCCGGCGCGCGCCGCCAGCAGCACGCACAGCGGCCGCACGTGCTTGCCGTCGAGGTCGAGCAGGTGATGGGCGCTGCGCTGGACCAGGCTGGTGCCGCGCTCGAAGCCGGCCAGCTCCGCCTCGAAGCCCCTCAGGTCGGCCGCGACCCAGGCCTCGAGATCGCGCAGGCGATCGGCCAGCGCCTCGGCGCCCCGGGGACCGACCACCGCGCCCAGGCGGGAGAGCAGCGACGGGTTGGAGCGCGGGTTTGCAGTTGCGGGGACAGCCGTCTGGACGAGCGCCATGAGGACGCGACCTCCATGATCAGTCAGCAATTGGATGTTTCAAAACTTCATGAAGAATCAAAAAAGTCCATAGCAGCTTTCCCTGGCCGGGTAAACGCCCAGAAAAGTTGAAAGGAATCCGCTCCGCTGACGCGTCACGTCATCGCGGAGACGGACCTGCGGCGCGCCTCGCGGCTCAGGCGGCGTCGTGAAAGATGACGCCGAGGGTCTGCCGCTGACCGGAGCGGATCCGGCTGACCCCGTGCCGCATGGTCACCCGGTAGACGCCGCGCGCCCCCGCCACCGGCCGCCGCGCCACCGCGAACACCACCGCGTCGCCCAGCCCGAGCGGCACGACCTCGGCGCGCGACTGCATGCGCGGCCGTTGCTCGGTCAGGACCAGCTCGCCGCCGGTGAAGTCGCGGCCCGGCTCCGACAGGAGCACGGTCAGCTGCAGCGGGAAGACGTGCTCGCCGTACAGGTCCTGGTGCAAGCAGTTGTAGTCCCCCTCTCCATAGAGGAGGAGCAGCGGGGTGGGGCGGACCTGACCGGCCTCGTGGCATCGAGCCAGAAAGCTGGCCAGGTCGTCCGGGTAGCGCACCTCGCTGGCGAGCGCCTCGCTCCAGCGGTTGGCCACCCGTGCGAGCCGCGGGTAGAGCCCGCCGCGCAGCCGGTCGACCAGGTCGGGGAGCGGCGCGGTGAAGTACTTGTACTCGCCACGCCCGAAGCCGTGCCGCGCCATCACCACCCGGCTGCGGAAGCGCGCGTCGTCGCCGTAGAGCGCGGCCAGCTCCGCGCACTCGCCGCCCGTGAGGAGGCCCGGCAGCGACGCGCAGCCGCGCGCATCGAGCTCCTCGTCGACCCGCGCCCAGTCGATCGCGGCGATTCGCTCGATCGGATCGCCGCGCCCGGCCGGGGGTCGGGCGGCCGCGGCAGCCGCGGCGATCAACCCGCCGCCTCCCGGTCGAGCAGCGCGCGCTTGCGCTCGATTCCCCAGCGGTAGCCGGACAGCGCCCCGTCCTGGCGCACCACCCGGTGGCACGGGATGGCCACGGCGATCGGGTTCGACCCGCACGCCTGCGCCACCGCCCGGACCGCGCGCGGGGCGCCGATCTGCCGCGCGACGTCGGCGTAGCTCCGGGTCTCGCCGGCCGGGATCTCGCGCAGCGCCTGCCACACGCGCTGCTGGAAGGCGGTGCCACGCACGTCGAGCGGCAGGTCCAGCCCGCGGCCCGGCTCCTCGACCAGCCCGATCGCCGACCCGATCATCCGATCGAAGTCGGGATCGCCGGCGACCAGCTCGGCGCGGTCGAACCGGTCCTCCAGATCGCGCACCAGCGCGTCCGGATCGTCGCCCAGCATGATCGCGCACACGCCGCGCGCGGTCGCCGCCACCAGGATCGATCCGAGCGAGCACTCGCCGACCGCGAACCGGATCGCCGCGCCCTCGCCGCCGGCGCGGAACGCGCGCGGCTGCATGCCCAGCACGTCCGCGGACGTCTCGTAGAAGCGCCCGCTCGAGCCGAACCCGGCCTCGTAGATGGCCGAGGTCACCGACTCGCTGCCCGGCAGCGCGTCGCGCACGCGCTCGGCCCGCCGCGCCGCCGCGTAGGCGCGCGGCGTCAAACCGGTCGCCTCCTTGAACACGCGGTGGAAGTGGAACCGGCTCATGCCGGCCTCGGCGGCCATCTGGTCGAGGGCGGGCAGCTCCTCGCTCCGGTCGATGAGGCGGCAGGCGCGCGCCACCGCGGCGCCGCGCTGCTCGGCCAGCGGCGGCTGGTCGGGGCGGCAGCGCTTGCACGGGCGGAACCCGGCCCGCTCGGCCTCGGCGCGCGAGGCGTGAAAGCCCACGTTCTCGCGGTGGGCCCGGCGCGATCCGCACGACGGCCGGCAGTACACGCCGGTGGTCCGGACCGAATAATAGAAGACGCCATCGGCGCGCGGGTCGCGGGCGATCACCGCGGCCCAGCGCTCGTCGTCGCCGCCCAGGCTGGCCCCGCCGCCCGGCGTCCCCGATGCCTTCAGGCCCGGCGCCGTCCGGCTCTCATCGCTCATCCTGCTCACTACATTCCCTGCGCTGGTTGCGTCCATGATCTCACTCCTCGTCGGCATCGCCACGTGCCTGTCACGAGAGTGGTCGCTCTCTCCTCCGGCCACACTCCGGCCCTTGCTCTCGAATCCGCCGGGATCGTCTGCAAGCGTACCCCGCGATCCGACGGCAACCACGGCTTCCAGCTGCTAGCCTGTCCTCTGCGACTCGACCGCGGAGGAAGCCATGAACAAGCGCACACCCGTCAGGGCCATCGCCATCGCCGCCGCGCTGGGGATCGCCGCCACCTGGTTCGTCCGCAGCCGCGCCGGCGACGGCGACGACACCGCCGGCGTCGAGCGCGACGCCAGCCCGGGCCTGCTGGTCGACCGCGTGTGGGTCGACTCCAAGCCGGAGAAGTACACCGACTACACCCACGCGATGCTGGTGCTCAGCCACGCGCCGATCGGCATCTTCCAGAAGGCGTCGGCCTACCAGGCCACCACCGAGATGTTCGAGTACAAGCAGCGCGAGGCGCGCATCGGCATCCACTTCCCGCAGACCGGCAAGAAGCGCGAGACCCGCTTCCGCATCCGCGAGTGCAACGACCTGCCGCCCTTCGACCTGTGCCTCGAGCTGGGCGACAACCCGTGGGGCGGCCCGCGCCGCTACTTCGGCCTGTCCGATCCGGACCAGGAGCGAGCCCAGCTCGGCGCTGTGCGCGCCCGGCTCGAGCAGGCCATGACGGCCGAGGGCGCGAGAAGCAGTCGCTAGCCGTACGAGGTCGAGGGCTTCCGCCCGGCGGCCGCCACCCCTTGGCAAGCCCGTCGCTTCGTGCCAGGGTGAGCCGTTTCTCGACGGAGTAGCGCCATGAAGCTGGTCGACGTTCCTGATTCGGTCATCACCTGCCGCAACCTCATCGGGGGGGAGTGGCACTCACCCTCGGCCGAGCACCTCGATGTGCGCAGCCCCTATACCGGGGAGGTCATCGGCAAGGTGCCGATGTCCGACGGCGCCGAGGTCGGGCGCGCCGCCGAGGCGGCCCGGCGCGCCGCCCCCGACTGGCGGCGCCTGCCGATCAAGGAGCGCACCCAGCTCCTGTTCCGCTATCGCGACCTGGTCCTGGCCAACCTGGACCGCCTGGCCCACCGGGCCGCGTCCGAGGCCGGCAAGACCGTGGCCGAGGCGCGCGCCGGCGTGATGAAGGGGATCGAGGTCATCGAGTTCGCACTCAGCCTGCAGAACCTCGACGACGGCGGCGCCCTCGAGGTGAGCCGCGGGGTGCAGTGCGAGGCGCGGCGCGAGCCGCTCGGGGTGGTCGCCGGGGTCACGCCGTTCAACTTCCCCGCCATGGTCCCGATGTGGCTCTACCCGATCGCGGTCACCCTGGGGAACACGTTCGTCCTCAAGCCGTCGGAGAAGGTGCCGCTCACCCCGCAGCTGCTGGGCGAGCTGATGCTCGAGGCCGGCTTCCCGGCCGGCGTCTTCAACATCGTCAACGGCGGGCGCGAGACGGTCGAGGCGGTGGTCGATCACCCGGACGTGGCGGCGCTCGGGTTCGTCGGCTCGACTCCGGCCGCGCGCGCGGTGTTCGGCCGGGCCAGCGTGGCCGGCAAGCGCGCCCTCGCCCTGGGCGGGGCCAAGAACCACCTCATCGTGGTGCCGGACGCCGATCCGACCATGACCATCCCGGGCGTGGTCGATTCGTTCACCGGCTGCGCCGGCCAGCGCTGCATGGCGGCGAGCCTCATGGTGGCGGTCGGCGACGTGGACGACCTGGTCGACGGCATCGTCGAGCGGGCCCGCGCCATCCGGCTGGGCCATGACATGGGCGCGCTCATCGACGCCGGCTCCGTCTCCCGCATCCGCGACGCGGTCGGCAAGGCCGCGTCCGACGGGGCGGCGGTGCGGCTCGACGGGCGCAAGACCCCGCCGCCGGACGGCTACGAGGGCGGGCACTGGATCGCGCCGACCGTCATCGACCGCGCCGACCCGAGCTGGGACTGCGCCACCCGCGAGCTGTTCGGCCCGGTCCTGACCATCGTGCGGGTCAAGACGCTGGACGAGGCGCTGGCGCTGTCGGAGCGCAACCCGTACGGCAACGCCACCTCGGTCTTCACCACCAACGGGGCAGTGGCCCGCTACGTGGCCGAGCGGGCCCAGAGCGGCATGGTCGGGGTCAACATCGGCGTGCCGGTCCCGCGCGAGCCGTTCTCGTTCGGCGGCACCAAGGCGTCGCGGTTCGGCTCCGGCGACATCACCGGGCGCGGTGGGGTCGAGCTGTGGACCCACCTCAAGAAGATCACCACCAAGTGGGCGGTCCAGCCGGACGCCACCTGGATGGGCTGAGCGACCGGGACTCCAGGAGGACGTCATGACCAGCCGCCAGAACCGTCAGCTCCACGTCATCGGTCACCCGCTGGTCCAGCACAAGCTGACGCTCATGCGCCGGAAGGACACCAGCACGACCAGCTTCCGCGCGCTCCTGTCCGAAGTCAGCATGCTGCTGGCCTACGAGGTCACGCGCGACATGTCGGTCACGATGGAGGAGATCGAGACGCCGCTCATGTCGATGAGCGCGCCGGTGCTCGAGGGCAAGAAGATCGTCCTCATCTCCATCCTGCGGGCCGGCAATGGCCTGCTCGACGGGATGCTGCGCATCCTGCCGTCGGCCCGGGTCGGTCACGTCGGCCTCTACCGGAACCACGAGACGCTGGCTGCGGTCGAGTACTACTTCAAGGTCCCCAGCGAGATGGAGGACCGCGACGCGATCGTGCTCGACCCGATGCTGGCGACCGGCAACTCGGCGGTGGCCGCGGTCGAGCGGATCAAGCAGGTCAACCCGCGCTCGGTGAAGTTCGTCTGCCTGCTGGCCGCGCCCGAGGGCGTGGCCACCTTCCACGAGCGCCACCCGGACGTCGCGATCTACACCGCGGCGCTCGACGACCGACTGAACGACAAGGGCTACATCCTGCCCGGCCTGGGCGACGCCGGCGATCGCCTGTTCGGCACCAAGTAGAGCCGTGGCTCAGGGGCGCCGGCCGACCGGCGCCAGCACCACCTCGGCGGCGACCACCAGCGGCGTGCGCCCCGGCCTGCCGGCCATGTAGGAGCGGCCCGGGTCGATGAGGAACCGGCCGCGCATCGCCTGGCGGCCGAGCAGCATGCGGAAACCCATCTCGTCCCGGCTGGCCAGGGTGAGCTCGATCGGCCACGCCTCGCCGAGCAGCTCGAGCCGGGTGAGGATGACCGGGCGGACCGCGTGCACACCGTTGGAGCTGCGCACGATCCGCTCGTCCACCATCTCGGCCTCGGCCAGCACCTCGCGCCGGCTCGAGCGCTGGAGCGGGTGGATCGCGAAGCGGACCAGGTCCTTGCCGCGCCGGCGCAGCCGCTCGACCGCAAAGGCGTGGAGCGCCGACGAGCGGGCCCCGGTGTCGATCTTGGCCTTGACCCGGCTGACCCCCAGGTCGGGGAGGGCGACCCATTCGCGCCAGCCAATGCGAGCGCGGCGTCGGGTCGTCATGACTCCGGACGTATCACACCTGACCCACGTCGGCCGATTTCCCGGCGTTCGCGGACCGGGCCCACCGCGGCGGCCGGCCGCCTACCGCCGGTCGGGCTGGAGGCGCGGGTGCCCGCGGCGGATCGCCTCGACCACGGCCGGGTCGGCCGCCTGGGCCGAGCAGGCCAGCTGGCCGGCCTCGATGTAGCGGCCGTCGCGGACCAGGAGATCGGCCAGGCGCAGCTTGGCGCCGACGTGGCCGGGGTCGAGCTCGAGGGCGATGCGCAGGCAGTCCTCGGCCCGCTCGCGATCACCCGCCGCGTGCCAGCCTCCCGCCAGGTCGACCCAGCCGCCCGGCTGGTCCGGCGCGCTGGCCACCGCCTCGGCCAGGAGCGCGGTGGCGTGCTCGATCTCGCCGGCCTCGATGTAGATCTCGGCGCGCAGCCCGACCAGCTCGGTGTCCTCGGCCGGGTCGCGCTCGAGCAGGGCCAGCGCCGCCGACACCATGCCGCGCTGGCGCAGGAGCCGGGCCAGGTTGAACCGCGTGGTCGGGTTGTCCGGATCGACCGCGAGCGCGCGCTCGTAGCTGGACTGGGCCCGCTCGAGCCGGCCGACGATCTCGAACGCCGCGCCCAGGTTGCAGAGCGGCGCGCTCCACTCCGGGTCGAGCTCGGCCGCCCGGCGGAACCGGAACAGCGCCGCCTCGGCGTCACCGTTCGACGCGCGCGCGATCCCGTCCTGGTTGTGCACGCGGGCCAGGAGCGCCCGGGCCGCCTCGCGGGCGCCGTCGCCGGCGTCCTCGTCGGCCAGGGCCTCCTCCGCCGCGGCGCGGGCCTCTTCCGCCTGACCATCGTCCAGGAACAGCTCGGCCTCGACGACGCAGAGCGGCGCGACCCGGCCGTGCCGGGCGTAGGCCTCGCTCAGGATCTCCCTCGCGCCGGCCTGGTCGCCTCGCTCGAGGCCGAGGCAGCGGGCCAGGAACGCCCCTGCCGACAGGAGCGAGGGGTCGCGCGTCCAGGCCTCGCGCAGGAGCGCCTCGGCCTGATCGAGATCGCCGCGCCGCAGGCGCTCGCGCCCGAGCGCGAAGCAGGCCTCGGCCCGGTGGGGGGCGAGGCGATGGGCGCGGGTGAAGTGGGCCTCCGCGGCGGCGAAGTCGCCGTCGCGCAGTCGCTCGAGGCCCCGGCGGAGCTCGCCGCGCCACGGCTCGAGTGGTTCTTCTGGCTTGCTCCGCAAGATAGGCCGCCGGCGGTTTCCCCCGCCGACCGGCGGATCGTCGCAAGCTAGCACCGGCCCGCGCGGGCTGTCCATGACGGAAGCCACGCGCGCCGGCCCGACGCGATCACCTCCCGCCTTCCTACCGCGCTCGCGCGCGATGCAACGACGGCGCGGTGACGCGGCGCGATCACACGGCGCGTCAATCGCACCTTGAGCGACCACCGTGCACATCGCGCCGCGCTCACGCCGTGGCGAAACCGGGATAAGATGATGCAGGAGGTCCGTCGATTCGGATTCGTCTGGGAGGGGGTCCAGCGGCGCTCGGCGCGGCGCTGGCGCTGACGGCGCTGGCCTGGCCGTCGCTGTCATCCGCACAGGTGACCGGCTCACCCGATCCGGTCGCCTTCGGGTCGGTGCGGGTGGCGACCGAATCGGCGCCGCGCAGCGTCGCGCTGGACAACAGCGCCTCCGACCCGGCGGAGAACGTGACCTGCGCGATCAACGGAGCGGGCGCGGCCGACTTCGCGATCTCACCCGGCACGTGTCCGGACTCCATCGGCGCGGACGCCAGCGCGACGGTGATGCTCGTCTTCACCCCGTCGGTGCGCGGCGCGCGCAGCGCCTCCCTCCGGATCGACTACGAGGTCGACTCGGTCGCGCTGAGCGAGACCGTCGCCCTGACCGGCACCGGCATCGGGCCGATCATGGTGGTGACCGTGGTGCCGTCGGTGCCGCCGCCGATCGACTTCGGGTCGACCCCGGTGGGGACGCCTTCGGCCACCACGCGCACCTTCCGGGTGCAGAACACCGGCGACGACGTGCTCGACGCCACGCTCGGCGAGGGGGGAGCCAACCCGGGCGACTGGACGTACCAGCCGTCGGCGACCAGCTTCCTGGTCAACGCGGGCGGCACCCGCGACATCGTGGCCACCTTCACTCCGCAGGCGTTCGGCGGGCGCACCGCCAGCGTCACCCTCACCGACGCGGACGGGCTGTCGTCGCCGGCGTCGCGCTCCTTCGACCTGACCGGCGTCGCCACCGACGCGGTCGACATCTCGATCTCGCCGACCGCGCTCACCTTCGGCGCGGTCGACGTGCAGACCGACGGCTCGGTCACCAAGGTGATCACGGTCGGCAACCCGGGCAGCCTGGCGCTCCGAATCCTGGAGGCGCGGCTCGAGGCGCTCGACGGGACGCCGTACGCGGACGTGCAGTTCACGGTGCTGACCGCGGCGCCGTTCACCGTGCCGCCCGGCGAGGAGCTCGAGGTGGCGGTGAACTACCGCCCGACGGTGGAGAGCCCCGGCGACTACGCGGTCCTGGTGCTCGAGACCAACGTGGTGGACACCCCCCAGGTGGAGATCTCGCTGACCGGGCGCGGCATCGACCGCCACATCGAGGTCAGCCCGCCCCGGGTCGACTTCGGGCCGATCTATCGCAACCCGGCCGAGCCGCCCGAGGTGACCCTGGAGGTGAGGAACACCGGCGACCTCCCGCTGGTGCTGGGCGGCGCGATGCGCGAGGGCGACGGGGCCGCCTCGTTCGCGGTGGTCGGCGAGCTCGCCGACGTCATCGAGCCGGGCGACGCCAGCTCGCTGGTGGTGCAGTTCAGCCCGGTCGCGGCGTCCGAGCGGCCGCTCGAGGCGGCGCTGGTCATCGTCAACGACGACGACGCCAGCCCGGCGGCGCGGGTCGACCTGACCGGCATGGGCGTGCTGCCGCCGCTCCTGCCCAGCCACCCGGCGATCGACTGGGGATCGGTGGCGGTCGGGCTCGACCTGCCTCCGCCGGACGGCGCGCCGTTCACGATCCGCAACGACAGCGGCGCGGACTCGTTCGTGGTGCAGGAGGTGCGGGTGGTGGACGACCAGGGCCAGCCGCTCGAGGGGATCCGCGCGGTCGGCCTGGGCGCCCCGCTCGAGCTGGCCCCGGGCGCCGAGCTCGACCTCGACGTGGCGTTCGCGCCGGAGAGCGGCGGGACGTTCCAGGGATTGATCGAGGTGCTGGTCGACGCCGACCCGCAGCCGGTGGTGAGCGTGCCGGTGTCGGGGGTGGCGGTCGACACCGACGCGGTCGGCGGCGGCGGGTGCGCGGCGGCCGGCGGTCGCGGTGGCGATGCCGGCGGCGCCGGCGGGGCCTGGATGGCGGCGCTGATCGCGGCCGCGATCGCGGTCGGCCGTCGGCGGCGGCTGCGCGGCGCGCTGGTGCTCGCGCTGGCCGGGCTCGGCTCCGCGGCCACCGCCCGGGCCCAGGTCGAGGCCAGCCGCGACCTCGACCTCGGCAGCTTCCGCCCGGTCCACGCGGTCGACCCGGTCATGGTGACGGTCGAGTCGAACGACGTCGGCGAATCGGGCAGCGCGGCGCTCGGCGTGTCGATCGACTACGCGCGCAACCCGCTGGTCCTGCGGGCGGCGGACGGCGAGATGGTCGATCACCCGGTGTCGTCGCGCATGACCACCGAGCTGGGCGGCGCGCTCGCGTTCGGCGGCGGCCGGTTCGAGGTGTCGGCGGTGGTCCCGCTGGTGACCCAGACCGGCGACGCGCCGCAGTTCAGCGCGATCCAGCCGGCCGACGGCAGCTCGCTGGGCGATGTCCGCGTGCACGGCAAGGTGCTGGTCGGCCGGTCCGGTCGGGTCCGCTTCGGCGTCGCCGCCGAGCTCACCCTGCCGACCGCCGCCGACGAGCAGTTCGCCGGCGCGGCCGGGCCGAACGGGCTCGGCCGGCTGCTGCTGGACTACCGGCACGGTCGGCTGCAGGTGGCGGTCAACGGCGGCGCGCTCATGCGCGAGCGCGTGCGGCTGGCCGACGTCGAGCAGGGCCACGAGGCCCAGTACGGGGCGGCGGCGGCGGTGCAGGTGTCGCCGCGCGTGCAGGGAGTGGCCGAGCTGTTCGGCGCGCTCGGCCTCGGCGGCGGGCCGTCCGGCGCGCGGCCGCTCGAGGGGCTGGTGGCCGGGCGGGTGCGGGTCACGCGCGAGGTCGGCCTCCTGGTCGGCGGCGGGCGCGGGATCCTGGCCGGGGTCGGCGCGCCCGAGCTGCGCGTGTTCCTCGGGCTGGCCTGGTCGCCGGGCGCGCGCCCGATCGCCGGGCCGGACGAGGACCCGCGCGCGATGAGCGACGACGACCACGACGGCGTGGTCAAGCGCGACGACCTCTGCCCGGAGGAGGTCGAGGACCTGGACGGGTTCCAGGACGCCGACGGCTGCCCGGATCGCGACGACGACGGCGACGGCGTGGCCGACCTGACCGACCGGTGCCCGCGCAAGGCCGAGGACGAGGACGACTTCGCCGACGACGACGGCTGCCCCGACAAGGACAACGACGGCGACGGCGTCCTCGACGCGGCCGACCGCTGCCCGATCGAGGCCGAGGACATGGACGAGTTCGAGGACGCCGACGGCTGCCCGGATCCGGACAACGACGGCGACGGGGTGCTGGACGCGGCCGATCACTGCGCGGCCGAGCCGGAGACGATCAACGGCAACAAGGACGACGACGGCTGCCCCGATCCGGGCGAGGGGCTGGTGCTGGTGACCGCCGACCGGCTCGAGATCCTCGAGCCGATCCGGTTCCGCGGCGACGGCTCGGTCTTGACCCGCGGCAGCCAGCGCCTGCTCGGTCAGGTGGCGGCCACGCTGCGCGCCCACCGCGAGATCCTGCGGGTCCGGGTGCGCGCCCACGTGCAGCCGCGCGGCTCGGGCGACGAGGCGCTGTCGGTGGCGCGGGCCAAGGCGGTGCGCAGCTGGCTGGTCGAGTGGGGGATCGAGAGCGACCGGGTCGAGGGGGTCGGCTTCGGATCGCGCCAGCAGCTGCTCGGCGGCAAGGACGCGCGGGCCCGCGCGATGAACGACCGGATCGAGCTCGAGATCGTGGAGCGGCGCGCGCGCAGGTGAGCGCGGCGCCGGTCAGTGGCGGCGCATGGCGCGGTCGATCTCGCGCTTGGCCTCGGCTTCCTTGACGCTCTCGCGCTTCTCGTACTGCTTCTTGCCGCGCGCGACCCCGATCTCGAGCTTGATGATGCCGTTCTTGACGTAGAAGGCGAGCGGCACGAGGGTGTAGCCGCGCTGGACCAGCCGCGTGTCGAGCTTGTCGATCTCGCGCCGGTGGAGGAGCAGCCTGCGCTCGCGGGTGGGCACGTGGGTGCGATGGTGCGCCCACGGGTACTCCTGGATCTGGACCCCGACCAGCCAGGCCTGGCCGCCGCGGATCTGGATGTGGCCCTCGGCGATCGACGCGCGCTGGTCGCGCAGCGACTTCACCTCGGACCCGACCAGCGACAGCCCGGCCTCGAGCGTCTCCTCGATGTCGTAGTCGTGGAACGCGCGGCGGTTGCGGACCAGGACCTTGATCGCGTCCTGGGTCTTCGCCTTGCCCGGCCTGGCCGCCTTGCCGCTCATGCGAGCCGACCTTACCCGATCCGGCCCGACGGCGCGCGCGCCGCGCAGAAGCCGACCACCGAGCCGGCTCCACCGGCGAGCAGCGCGGCGGCGGCCGCGGCCATGGTCGCGCCGGTGGTGACGACGTCGTCGACCAGGAGGATGCGGCGACCGGCAATCCGGGCCCGACGGCGCGCGACCACCGCAAAGGCGCCGGCGACGTTGCCGTGCCGGCCGGGCGCGTCGAGCCCGGTCTGCGGCGCCGTCTCGCGGACCCGGCGCAGCGACAGGTGATCGACCGGCGGCGCCCCGGCCGGGCGAGCGTGGCGGAGCAGCAGCGCGGCCTGGTTGAAGCCGCGCCGGGCCAGGCGCCGCCGGTGCAGCGGGACCGGCACGATGAGGTGGCAGCCGGCCGCGACCAGGCCGAGCGCCGGGCCGAGCAGCGGGGCCAGCGCGCGAGCCACATCGCGCCGGCCGCCGAACTTGAGCCGGCGCAGCGCGACCGCCAGGTCGCCGCCGTAGAGGAACGGCGCGGCGATCGACTCGAACGGCGGGGGCTCGCGC
>DATHKR010000100.1:0-9329 GCA_035489015.1 Kofleriaceae bacterium
GCGGCCGTCCGGGTCGGAGACCGTGACCTCGTATGCCAGGTCTCGAGGCTGGGCGGCGTCGAATGTCGGCCGGGCGTCACCGACATCGGCATCGACGACGGCGACGCCGCCATCGACGACGGCGACGCCGCCATCGATGGCTGAGCTGTCCGACTCGCCGCATCCGGGCAGGAGCGCGAGCACCGACAGGATTCTCATGGTCCTCATGCGCTGCGACTACAGTATGCAGCGGCCAGGGCGGCCCGCCGCCAGTCAACCAGCCATCGGGCGGGGTCGCGTCCGCTTTGCCGAGCTCGGCATGCCCGCGGTGGGTCACCCTCGAGGGAGGCGGCTACGGTTCGCCGCAGCCCGGGATGCGCCCGGCCACGATCTGATGGCGGTCGCTCACGCACTCGATGACGAGCCGGTCGAGGCCTTGCTCGTCCAGCTGCTTGCGGACCTCGTCTGGCGTGAAGGCGGCGCACAGAGAGTTGTAGAAGTCTTGCTGGAGGACGGGAGGTGCGCCGGCGGCGTGGCGCTCGACTAGCTGGCGTGCACGTTTCGTGCTGGCGGGGCGGAAGAAATCGACGACGAAGACGAGCGAGCCCGGTCGCGCTGCTCGCCGGATGGTGCTCCAGAGATCGACCGGACGGTGGAAGTGATGGAGCGCGCCGGTGCAAAGGAGGATGTGGTAGGTCGGCAGCGGGAGAGCACAGTCGGGCAGGGTCGCCTCGACCCAGCGAGCTCGGTCGATGCTCATCCGGCGACTGGCGCTGTCGGCGCGCTCGAGCATCGCGCGCGAGCCGTCGATGCCGTGGATGTTCCATCCGGGATGGGCGCGGGCGAAGCGCAGGGTCACGTCACCCGGGCCGCAGCACAGATCGAGCACGTCGGCCCGGTCGGGCGCGTCGGGGAAGTAGCGGTCAAAGGCGCTCACGTGCGAGTCGTTCGCGTCGGAGAAGTCGGCGTCGGAGTAGGCCTCGACCTGGTCGGGGTCGATCATGAGCTCCGGCTCGATCGCGCGATCCATCGTCACCCTCACTGCAAGAGCCCGTACTCGGCGAGCATGGGCCGCAGGCGTTCCTTGACCAGGGCGCGCGCTCGCTCGTAGTCGACATCGCCTGGGCCGTCGGCGCCGGCGCAGACCTCGCCCAGGATCGCCTCCTGGATGCGCCCGGCATGCTGAGCCACCCGGTAGGGCACGCGGGTGAACGTGATGAGCTGATAGCGGGAGACGTACTCGCCGGGATAGCGCCTCGAGAGGCGGGCCTCGACCTCCTTCTCGAGCACGAAGCGGGGGTCGGCGACCCGCTCGCGCATCTCGCGGTGATTCTCCACCGACATATCGGCGAGGGCGTCGGTGTCCGGCTTGCGCCGGACCGAGAAGGTCTCGAATATCGCCCGCCAGTCGGGATGCCGGCTGCTCGCTTCGGTGTCGAGGATCCGCGCGAGCCCGGTGCAGTCCTCGAACCCTGCGTTGAGCCCCTGTCCGAGGAAGGGCACGAGGGCGTGGGCGGAGTCTCCGATCAGGAGCGCTCGCTCGTGACACCAGGGCGAGACCAGGGTGTTGGCGAGTCGTCCAGTCGGGATCCGGATCAGCTTGGCCGCCAGATCCGGCACGTGCGGGACCACGTCCGGGAAGTGACGCTCGAAGAAGGCCGTGAGCGCCGCCTCGCTGGAGAGGCCCGCGAACGAGGGGTGACCCGGGCGAGCCTCGAGATCCACACACAGAGTGGCCGTGAAGCTCCCGTCCGAGTTGGGCATCGCGATGAGCAGGAAGGTCCGGCGCGGCCAGATGTGCAGCGAGTCCGGCTCGAACGCATGAGCACCCGCCGCCGAGGGGATGATCAGCTCCTTGTAGGCGGTGGCGAGCGGCTCGAGCCGCACCTCTCCTCCGGTGGCCTCGAGGATCGAGGTGCGCAGCGCCGACGCGCTCCCGTCGGCACCGAAGATGATCGGTGCCTCGACCTGGACCTCGTCGCCGGTGGCTTCGTCCCGGAAGACCGCGAGCTCCGATGCGAAGTCGTAGCGCTGCAGAGCGTGGCGGAAGTGGAGGCTGACGCGGCCGGTCGCCTCGGCGGCGACCAGCAAGTTGAGGTTGAGATCGGTGCGGCGGAGCGAGAAGGTGACGTCCGCTTCGCTCCGGCCGTAGAGGAGCGGAAACCGTGGCCCGCTCTCCGGGTGGACCATGCGGCCGCGCATGGGCATCGCGTCTTGCAGCACCGACCCGGTGAGACCCAGCTCGCGCAGGAGGTGCAGGCCGCGCTCGGACAGCGCGATGTTGATCGAGCGCCCGCGATCGCGGAAGCCGCGTCGGAGATCGTCCTGGCGCTCGTAGAGCGCGACCCGGTGGCCGCGACGGGCCAGGACCAGCGCCAGGAGCGATCCGACCGGCCCGGCCCCGACCACGACCAGCGGCCGGTCTCCTCCGGGCGCAGGCTCCCGCCCGAGGTCAGCCATCGGACGCTCCGGCATCGACCTCTCGAACGAACTCGAGCCGGCCACGTCCCTTCAGACTCGCAAGATCGAGCTCGCCGCGGTACCGAACGATGTTGTCGTTGAGTGTCAGTCCACCGACGAGCGAGATGACGCCGGTGCCCGTCTCGAAGTCTCCGGGCGAGAGATCGCACGCGCTCCGGTCGAGGCGGACGCCCAGCTCGGTGCCGGTCGCGAGGAAGCGGACGAAGACGTAGCCGCGATCGAGCTGCGCCTTGAGAGACGGGACGTCGCGTCCGGGGCGGAGGCCCGCCTCCACTTCCTGGAGCACCTCGAGCCGCTCCACCAGGGAGTCCTTGCCGCCCGGGCGCTGCTCGGCCGGCGCGGGCTCGGTCGGCGCGGGCGGCGGGTTCCTGGCCATCTCCTCCATCCGCTTGCGAAGGCTGAGGGGTCGCATGTCGGTCCACACCTCGTCGATGTGGGCGAGGCACTCCGCCTTCGACCCGCTCTTGCCGACGTCGCTCCAGCCAGATGGGCTGTCGCGATCGGCGAACCAGATCGAATACTGCTCTTCCCGATTGATGACGACCTTGTATGTCTGCTGGTCGTTCTCGTCGTCTTCTCGCATCAATCACTCTCCTTCTTTTCATTCACGCGCGATCGGCCGCCGGGCAGCGCGCGCTCGATCCGCTGGACGAGGCGACTGGCCAGTCCGCGCGGCCAGAACACCACCAGCAGCGAGACCATGAGCGGTTGCCACCAGCCGAGCTCCGAGCCGAGCTCGAGCCCGACGTGCAAGACAGTCAGCAGGACCACCCAGGTCGTCCGCGTCCTGCGCCAGGCCAGCGCGAAGGGGGCCAGGAGCTCCACGGACCAGCTCGCCCAGGTGGCGACGCGCAGGACATTGATCAGGCCGTGAAGGTCGAAGGACACTCGAGACCAGACGTCCGAGGTCAGCACCTCGAAGAGGACGTCGCCCCGGAGCCACCCGGGGTCGTCGATCCGGTGCCAGGCGGCCGCGCCGTAGATGGCCAGCACGTGCAGCTGGATGAGGCGCAGCGGCCAGCCCGGCGCGGTCTCGACCTCGGGGCTGTCGGGGTCGCGGCGGCGCCGCCGCCATGCATCGACGGACAGGCGCGCGCCCGCGCGGCTGCAGACGACGTAGACGATGAACGGCATGATCGTCGGCGACCAGCCCCACGTGTGAAAACGCGACTCGGCGAAGACGACATGACAGAGGAGCATGACGAGACCGGACAGCCTGGTCATGAACCCGACGGCGAACGCGGCGGCCGCGATCAGGAGCAGCGCATAGAGCGCCCAGACGTGGTCCTGGGCCAGGGCGAGCGGTCCCACCGAGATGCCGAAGACGCGCGAGAGCTGCTCGAGGTACTCGCGCGTGACGCCGTGAGGACCCCAGATCGCCTCGATGTGGGGCGCGTAGAGCGCATAGCAGGAGAACAGGATCGTGCCGAGGAAGATGCGGCAGAGAACGAGCGGGTGGATGGAGACCGGGTCGAAGTACAGCCGTTCGACCGCCGCGACGGCGCCGCCGAGCCTTGCCTTCACGCCGCTCATGGCCTCTCTCCATTCACCGCGGGCGGCGCGAGCGGGAGATCGGGCGCCGCGGCGCGCATCCTGTCCGCTGACAGCCAGCCGCCCTCGAGTCGCACCGAGCCGACGCAGTCGTAGTGATGGATGACCTCCAGCCACGACGAGACCGCGCCGGTCCGGTAGTCGACGGCGTCGTGATAGACCGCCATCTGCACGCTCCTGCTCCCGGGTCGCGATCGGCAGAAGAACCGGCTGAGTGGATCGAGGGTCTCGCTCGACCGGAGTCGACCGACGAGCTGTTCGACCGGCTCTCCGTCCAGCGACGAGATCCAGCGGTTGGCGCGGCCACGGCTTCGCGCCGTCGGCGCCGCATCCGTCGAGACGACGACGATGTTGCGAACGAGTCCGTCGAAGAGGTTCAGGCGGAGCCGCAACGGCGGCGGATGGCAGCGATCGTCCGGCTCGTAGACCCGGGTCACCGCGCCGTCAGCCTGCAGCCCGAACACGACCACGCAGATCCGCCGGCCCTTCTGGTCCAGACCGCGTCCCGGGAAGAGGAAGTTGACCGCGCGCGTGCGAAACAGACGGAAGAAGCTGCGCGACAGCTCTCCAGGTCCGGCCGCGAAGTCGGGCGCCACCTCTGCCGGCCACGAGGCGAGGACGAGGATCGCCGAGTAGGTGAGGAGCAAGGCGAGCCCGAGGGTCCGCGCCGCACGTCTCTTGCCTGTCACGCTTCCACCTCCTGCGCCGATCGCGGCCCGGGCTCGTCCGCCGTGCCACCGAGCGGCTCGGCCATCACCACGAGGACCCGACGCGGCCCCTCGAACGGGGTCCGGCCGTGGGCGACGAGCATGTTGTCGACGAGCAGGATGTCGCCGTCCTGCCACGGGAGCTCGACGGCGGCCGCCTGGTAGGCCGCGTCGATCTCGGCGATCACGTCGTCCTCGATGGGTGCGCCGTCGCCGTAGCAGGCATTGCGCGGGAGCTCGTCGAACGGCAGGCTCTCGAGCAAGGCCAGGCGGACGTCCGGCTCGAGGCTGGTCGTGTGGAAGAGGTGAGCCTGGTTGAACCAGACCTCCTCGCCGGTGCGGGGATGGATCGCCAGCGCCGGTCGCACGTGGCGGGTGCGGAGCGCGCCGCCCGGGCGCCACTCGACCTGGATGCCCGCCTCCGCGCAGTAGCTGGCCACGGCCTCCCGGCTGTTCGTGCGGAAGACCCGCTGCCAGGGTACATCGAGCCCCTCGGCGAAGTTGCGCACGTACATGATGCCGCGCGCCCGGAAGCGCTCGATCGTCGGTGCGCTCAGCCGCGCCAGGACCGCCCGCGACTGCGCGATCGGCGTCGCGCCCCCCTGGATCGCCGACCTGCGGCACCAGAACCAGAGGCGGGCAGGCCAGCGGTGGGAGTAGGCCATCTCGCAGTGGAGCGGGATGCGCTGGGCGGCCGAGTACTCCGTGGACGTGTAGACCTTCCCGTGGACCACGCTGCGCGGCGTCGAACCCTCGTCGTAGTGCATGAGCGCGCTGGCTCCCGACAGCGCGCCTGCCAGCCGCTCGAAGGCATCCTCGTCGGCGAGATGAAACCCGCGCCAGAGAATGGCGCCACGGCGAAGGAGGAGATCGTCGACGAGGGCTCGCTGGGCGGCGAGCCATCCGACCAGGTCGACGCCGCGGCTGGCGGGGCGGGCGACCGACGGGAATCCGTCCGCGATCTCGACCAGCCGGTGCGGCGCGGCGCGCGTGGCCGCCGGCCGGTTCCCGACGAACGCCTTGAGCCGGGCATGATCGCTCCGCTTCCTTCGCTCGGCCTCGGCCGCCGCCTGCTCTCGCTCGGCGGCGGTCTCCCACGGCAGCTCGGACAGGTGAAGCGCCGGTCGCGCCGCCGCCGCTGCCGTCATCGCTGCGAAACGCTCGGCGAGCGCGGCGATCGTCCGCTCCTCCACGCGGGCGGTGTCGTATTCGAAGACCGCCGCGAGCTCGTCCCCGCGCTCCTCGACTCGCACGGTCAGGTCGCGGCGCGCCTCGGTCCCTTCCAGATCGACCGGCACGACGCGCAGGCCAGGCAGCTGCAGCTCCTTTGCGGTCGGGATGTTCTGGAACGTGAACATCACCTGCACGAGCGAGCTCTCCGCCCCGCGCTCGGCGCCGGCGGCCGCGACGACCGCCTGGAACGGCGCGTTCCGGTGCGCGTACGCGTCGAGGGTGGTCCGGGCCACCCGGGCGACGAGGGCCGTGAAGGTCGGGTCTCCGTCGAGCTCGACCCGCAGCGCGAGCGTGTTGATGAAGCATCCGATGAGACCTTCGACTTCGGCGTGCTCGCGGCCGGCCACCGGCGTCCCGACGACGAGGTCGTCCTGTCCGCTCCAGCGGGACAGGAGCGCGGCGAACGCCGCCAGGAGCCCCATGAACAGCGTGGCTCCCTCGCGCCGGCACAGCTCGTCGAGGCCGGCGACGACGGCCGGGGGAAGCGCGACCGTGCTCCGCCCTGCCTTGCTCGCAGCCGGAGCGGCCGGTCGATCGCCGGGCAATATCGAGGCACGCGGTGCCCCCGCCAGCCGCGATCGCCAGTAGGCCAGCTCCGCCTCCAGCTCGGCCGACCCGAGCCATGCGCGCTGCCACGCGGCGAAGTCGGAATACTGCACCGGCAGCGGCGGGAGGTCGGGCTCCCGATTGCCGGCGAGCGCCTGATAGCTCGCCCCGATCTCCTGCGCCGCGATTCCGAGCGACCAGGCGTCGGACACGATGTGGTGCATGCCGAACAAGAGGAGGTGTCGATCGTCGCGGAAGCGGACGAGCGTGGCTCTGACCAGCGGGCCGCGCTCGAGGTCGAATGGCTCGCCCGTCGCCGCGTCGCGGAGCTGCTGCACGCGCGCCTCTCGGTCCCCAGCGCGCGCCGCGCCGAGGTCGATGACCTGGAGCGCCGGCGGCTCGTCTTCGATCACCGCGCGAGGCCGTCCGTCCACCTCCGGGAACCGAGTGCGCAGGACGTCGTGCCGGCGCACCAGACGGTCGAGCGCCCCGGTCAGCGCCTCCACGTCGAGTGGACCGTCGATCTCGAACCCGAGCACGACGTTGTAGGCCGACGACCCGGGCTCGAGCTTGTGCACGAACCACATCCGCTCCTGCGCGTGGGACAGGACCGGATCGCTCCGGCGCGCGCCGTTGCGCGGGCGGAGGGCGGGCCGCCGCGTCGGCCCGGCGTCCCTCCGAACGGCGTCGATCCTCGCCGCCATGTCGGCGAGCCGCGGGGCGGCGAAGATCTCGCGGAGCGGCAGATCGACCCCGTGCTGGTCCCGGATCCTGGAGGCAAGTCGCACGGCGACGAGCGATTGACCGCCCAGGTCGAAGAACGAGTCATCGCGTCCGACCGCCGGGACGCCGAGCAGCCCCTGCCAGGTCGCGGCCAGCTGGATCTCGGAGGGGGAGCTCGGCGGCACATGGTCGCGTGCATTGACCGCGGCCGGGCCCGGGCTCGGCAGGCGCGCTCGATCGATCTTGCCGTTGGGTGAGAGCGGCAGAGCGTCCATCGAGACGAAGGCAGACGGGATCAAGTGAGCGGGCAGGCGGTCGCGCAGGAACGCCTCGAGATCGGCCGCGGGCGCCGGGGCCGACGTCACGACGTACGCGACGACACCCGGCCCACCCGGCAGGTCGTCCCGCACGACCGCGACCGCCTGGGCGCAGCGGCCGGTCTCCAGGAGGCGCGCCTCGATCTCGCCCAGCTCGATCCGGAATCCGCGCACCTTGACCTGGTGGTCGCGCCGGCCGACGAGCTCGATCTCGCCGTCCGCCCGGAGCCGCACCCGGTCGCCGGTCCGGTACATCCGCTCGCCGCTCGGCGAGCATGGATCCGGTAGGAACCGCTCGGCGGTGAGCGCGGGCCGGCCGAGATAGCCGCGCGAGAGGTGGTCGCCCGCGAGGTGGAGCTCGGCGATTACGCCGTCCGGGACCGGCTCGAGGTGGTCGTCGAGCGCGTAGGCACGCGTCGCCGCGACGGGTCGCCCGATCGTCGGCGCGGTCGCCTGCCCGCGCGGGATCGGCGCGATGGTGGAGTACGTGGTGTCCTCCGACGGCCCGTACAGGTTGAGGAGACGCGCCCGGCTCTGGGCCTGGATCTGCTCCACCAGCGGCAACCGCAGCGGTTCGCCGGCCAGGTTGATGGTCCGTGCCGACGCGGGGATGCGCCGCGCCGCGGCGATCTCGGCCATCGCCGACGGGACCGTGTTGAGGAGCGTCACGTCCAGGGACGGCTCTTCGATCAGCGCGAGGGCGTCGCGCACCAGCACGACGGTGCCGCCCATGGCCAGCGTGGCGAAGATCTCGAAGACGGAGAGATCGAAGCAGACCGAGGTCGACGCCAGGACCCGGCTCATCTCGTCGGGCGAGAACGCGGTCTCCACCCAGGCGAGGAACGTGGCCAGGTTGCGGCGCTCGATCCCCACGCCCTTCGGCCGGCCGGTCGAGCCGGATGTATAGATCACGTAGGCGAGCGCGCCGTCTGGCGCCCGGCTGCCGAGGAGGCTCGCAGGGGAGCGCGGGCCGGGCTCGCCACCCCGATTCACGTCGAGCACGGCCGGATGGCTGACCGACAGGCGCGCGGCGAGCGCCGGGTCGCTGACGAGGACGCGGACGTCGGCGTCCTCGATCATGAAGTCGAGGCGCTCGCGCGGATACGCCGGGTCGAGCGCGACATACGCGCCACCGGCCATGAGCACGGCCAGCAGGCCGACCACGAGATCGGTGGAGCGCTCCAGCAGCACGCCGACGCGCACCTCCGGCCCCACGCCTGCTTGCACCAGCCGGTCGGCGAGCCGGTGGGCTCGCTCGCACAGGGCACGGTACGTGGTGTGGCGATCTCCACAGGTGACCGCCACGGCATCCGGTCGTCGCCGCGCCTGTTCGAGCAGGAGCTCATGCGCGGGCCGCGGCGGGGCGAGCGCCGCCGTCTGATTGCGCTCGAAGAGGACGCGCCGGCGCTCGGCGGGGGAAAGCAGCGAGAGCTCCGAGATCGGACGATGTGGCCGCCTCGCGGCGTCCCGGGACAGGTGCGCGAGGCTCTCAACGAGCCGCTCGATCGTGGCGCGGTCGAAGAGGTCGGCGCTGTACTCGGCGCGAAGGGTCGTCTCGCCTCCGACCTCGGTCGAGCGCGTCACCTCGAGGAGGAGGTCGAACTTGGCCGAGCGCGAGGGGATCGCGAGGGGGCGCACGCGCAGCCCGTCACCCTGGATCGGATCGATCGGTCGGAGCCGCGTCTCGTTCATGACCAGCATCGCCTGGAAGAGAGGGCTCCGGCCGGTGTCCCGGGCGGGCTGGAGATCCGCGACGAGCATGTCGAACGGGAGGTCCTGGTGCGCGATGGCC
>DATHKR010000101.1:0-49435 GCA_035489015.1 Kofleriaceae bacterium
AGGGCAAGCCACGCGGCGAGGGGCACTACCAGGGGGCCTACGTCGACGAGATCGCGCGCCATCTCGAGGGGCGAAGAGCAACGGATCCGTTCGCCACGGACGACGCGGAGCTCGCCCGCATCTGCGTCGCATCGATGCTTCGCGGGATCCCGGGATCGAAGGGGCTGCCCGGCGTCCGCAACACGCTGGCCGACCTCGGCATCCGCTTCGATGTCTGGTTCAGCGAGGAGTCACTGCATCGCGGCGGCGACGTGGACGCCGCGATCGACAGGCTCCGCGCCGGAGGCTTTCTGGTCGAGAAGGACGGGGCGACCTTCTTCATCGCCGGCGACGCCGACGCGGCGCGAGACTCCCGCGACAATGTGCCGGAGGCCGACAAGGAGCGCGTGGTCAAGAAGAGCGATGGCGCGTGGACCTACTTCGCCAGCGACATCGCCTATCACTCGGACAAGTTCTCGCGCGGCTACGACCGGCTCATCGACGTGTGGGGCGCCGATCACCAGGGCTACATCCCGCGGGTGAGGAAGGTGCTCGAGGCACTGGGGCTGCCATCGTCGCGGTTCGAGGTCCTCCTCTACCAGCTGGTGAACATCCTGCGCGACGGGGTGGCAGTGATGTCGAGCAAGCGGGCCGGCAACGTCGTGACCGCCGACGAGGTGATGGAGGAGATCGACGACGCGGCCGGCCGGCCGGGCGCAGGACGCGACGCGCTTCGCTTCTTCTTCCTCTCGCGCAGCGCCGGCGCGACGGTCGACTTCGACGTCGAGATCGCGAAGAAGAAGTCGCTCGACAACCCCGTCTTCTACGTCCAGTACGGGCACGCGCGCCTCTCCTCGATCCTCCGCCGCGCCGACGCGATCGGGATGGCGCGCCCCTCGCCGGAGCGGCCAGAGCAGTGGGCCCGGCTCGATCACCCGGACGAGATCGCCATCGCCCTCCACATCGCCGGCTGGCCCGATGTCCTGGCCGAGGCCGCGGCGGCGCGCGAGCCGCACCGGATCGTCTTCTACCTGCAGGAGCTCGCCCGCGACTTTCAGAGCTACTTCACGCGCATGAAGGTGGACCCGATCCTGCCGCCCGACTCGACCCGCCATCAGGAGGGATGGGAGGGGAGCTGGGACGGCGAGAAGATGGCCGCCCGGCTGGGCTGGATCCGGGCGGTTCGCACGGTCTACGCATCGGCCCTGGCCGCGATCGGGATCTCCGCGCCCGACCGGATGGACCTGCCGGTGGCCGGCGAGGAAGCCGCGGCAGCCGAGGAAGACGCGGCCGGGTAGTCCCGTCGGCCTGCCGGGCGCTCTTCCAGCTCGGCGATGGCAACGCGCAGCGCCCGATAGGCGCGGTGGATGCGCACCTTGAGCGCGCCGACCGAGATCCGGAGCCTGACCGCGGCCTCGGCCAGCGACAGCCCGTGGCCGTGCAGGAGCTCGAAGGCGACACGCTGTGACTCGGGCAGGCGGATCAGCTCGCCCTCCAGGTGCTCGATCATCTGGCGCACGTGGACCAGCTCGTCGGCGTCGGCCCGGATGGCGAGCTGCAGCTCGTCACCGGTGTCCTCGAGCTGCACCAGCTTGCGTCGGCCGGTGCGCGTGGAGTCGATGACCAGGCGGCGCGCGATCACCATCACCCACGCCATCACGTCCGCGCGGCGCGTGTAGTGAAAGCGGGCGCGATGCATTCTCAGCATCGTCTGCTGCAGGAGGTCGTCGGCGAGATCCGAGTGGCCGGTCTGGCGCAGGAGGAAGGCGCGCAGGCGTGGCGCCACGAACGCGTAGACCTCCTCGAAGGCCGACGCTTCACCCGAGGCATAACGCTCCATGGCGTCGGTGGCGGCGTGGCTCTGCTTGCGCTTGTCGTCGTCCATGTCCCTGGCCCCGAATGGCAAGCGCCGTGCCGCGGCGTGCGAGGTCCGATGGGCGCGAAACTGCGCGCGGCGCGGCTGCCGACGCACGCGAATTGCGCGGACAACTTGTAGCGTCACGGACTCCTCTCGCCACTCCCTTGCCATTCCTCGTGAAGGACCGCTTGGGCCAGTAACCCGTCCGCCCCGTCTGCGTTTCCCAGACGCGCGGAATCTTCGCGTCGACCGACTCTGCAGAGGAGTGGACATGTCAAGTCGCGAGCTCATTCGCCCTCGTTCCCCTGCGCTCGGCCAACCTGCACGACAACCCGCTGCTTCAGGACCGCATGGGACGAGGCGCTGGTGCCTTGATCGCGTCCGTTCGAGGAGAGGTGATTGATGCCCATCCGAAGCGTTTCACGCCTCGCGCTCTGCGCGCTCGTCGCCGCGGTCGGTTCGATCCCGACCAGCGCCGCGGCACAAGACCCGCGCGACGCGCTCGTCCAGGCGCCCACGTTCAAGCAGCCCGAGCGCGGCTCTCTGATCGGCGGCCTCGCCAAGTTCGCGATCGGGGCCGAGGATGTCTCGCGCGGATCGTTCGCGCTGCCTCTTCCGATCGAGGTTCCCAGCGAGCGAGGCGCGCTCCTGGCCGAGGTCCTGCCATCGTACGCGCCCGAGAACGGGATCTCGGAGTGGGGCATCGGATGGTCGGCCGAGCTCGCCATCCAGCGCTTCCGGCTGGTCGGCGACGTCGACTACGCGACCGACAGCTTCACGAGTCCATGGGGCCGGCTCGCGCAGGGCACGGACGGCTCGTACTACGTGGCCGGACTGAAGACGGCGGTGCGACTGGAGCGGCGCGCCGATGACTGGGTCGCGACCGACCCGTCCGGGAGTCGCTACGAGTTCAGCCGCCAGATCGTCACGCCCGAGGGTGTATACGCCTGGTACCTGACGCGCGTCGAGACGATCCTGGGCGACGCCGCGTCCGTCGAGTACGCCGCCAGCCCCGGAGGACGGCCGTTCGTCTCGCGTGTCGTCTACGGCGGGCGCGAGGATCCCTCGACCTATCGACTGGACCTCGAATACGAGAGCCTGCCCGTCCCGCTCCTCGACTACCGGTCCGGCTACCCGCTCTCGCTCGACCGCCGGGTGATCGGGCTGGTCGCCTGGACGAAGGACGCCGGGCGCGGCGCCTATCGCCAGAGGTGGCGCTACGACATCACCCATCGCGAGAGCGCGTTCGGGCCGGGTTTCCAGCTCGACTCGCTGGTGCGCACATTCGCCTCCGGCGAGACCGAGCCGCCCATCTCGTACGACTACGACCTGCAGGAGCAGGCCACACCGGCCGGCCTCGCCTTCGGCACCGGCGATCTGGACGACGTGCCCGGCGTCCAGGACCTCCTCACCGCGACCGACGATCCAGACGGCGTGCAGCCGGACCACGCCGCGCTGATCGACGTCGACGAGGACGGGCTGCCGGATCTCGAGCACGGGTTCGCCTTCACCCTCTTTCACCAGTCCGCCAGCGGCGCCTTCGTCGCCGAGCAGCTCCCTCCGCCGCCGGCCGGCGCTGATTCGCATTGCCGACCGCCCGACTCGATCTTCAACTCGGCGCGCGCGCTGCTGCGAATGGCCGGCCCGGGAACCGCCCTCGAGGTCCTGGTCCTCGAGGCCCAGTCGTCGACGACCGAGGTCCGCGTGTGCAACCGGGCCGGCGTGCCGCAGTTCAGCGCGACCGTCCCGGGTCGCTGGAGCCTGGGCGCCAACACGAAGGTCGTGGACCTCAACCGGGACGACCGGCCCGACCTCCTCATGGTCGACACCGGTCAGGTCGAGGTGCTCGAGAACATCAGCGGAGAGGGATGCGGCCCCGGCGGAGGGACCTGCGTCCCGTTCGGGTTCCGCGCCCACCCCGCGGTTGAGCTCGGCTACCTGAACGGGTTCCCCTTCACGCCCAGCGCGACCTGGGCGCAGGACATGAACGGCGACGGCAATCCCGATCTCGTGCAGCGGTCCGACGATCGAATGTCCATCTGGTACGGACGTGGGCGGTTTCGCTTCGAGGAGATGGAGACCCAGCTCGCCTTCGTCAATCGAGACGGAAACGAGCTCTTCAACCTGAACGACTGGGAGATCACGTGGGTCGACGCCAACAAGGACGGCCTGACCGACGCGCTGATCTCCATCGGACAGGAGTCCTCCCTCTTCATCAACGAGGGTGACCGCCTGCAGGAGGCCATCGTGCCGGTGCTGGAGGACGCGGTCGAGCTCCAGCTCGGTGCGCCCGTGGTCGGCGACCTCCGGGCGCGCGGTGACCTCGACCTCGTCTTCATCTCGGCGGGGGTCTCCGCCATCGCGCTCACCATGCCGACCACCGGGCTCCTGGTCGGCGCCGACGACGGCAAGGGGACCGTGGTCGGCTTCGACTACGAGCGCTCGGCGGCAGCGCCCGGACTCCGGCAGCGCCCCTCGGTCCTGAGGTCGCTCACCGTCGCGAGCGCCGGCGACGACCCGGTCACCTACCGATACGCCTACGAGTCGCCGCGACTCCACAGCGTCGGTCACTTCCTGGTCGGCTTCGCGACGGTCGAGGCGACTGCACCGGAGACGCGCACCCTCGTCGACTTCCACCACGACGACGACGTCGCAGGTCAGGTCGAGACCAGCCGCGCGTTCGACGGCCGCTCGCCGGGCATCGCGAAGTTCACGCGCACGGCCTACGAGGAGGCGGCGCACGCGGGGGTGCGGACTCGCCGGGGCCAGACGACCTGGACCGGCTGGTGCAGCGGCACCGACGTCGCCGCCTGTGTCGCCGGCACCGCGAGCGCCAGCGTCCAGGTCACCGAGAACCTCGACTACGAGCGCGACATCTGCCCGACCCGCGTGCGCCGCACGGACCGGCACGGTCAGCTCGAGACCCGGACTCCGCTGGCGGCGCCGTCCGGCCTGGCCGGCGCGCTCCACTGTCTGCCGGCCGGGCAGGTCTGGACCGGCACGCACCCGGCCGATCCGACCCGCGACTTCCGGCTCGAGAGCCGCCTCACCCTCGACAACCTCGGCCAGATGACCCGGCTCGAGCAGCTGGTCGGAGGGGAGGCGCTGACCTTGCAGGAGGTGAGCTACGACCCGGCGACCCACCGCGTGACATCGGTGTCCTCCCCGGGTCGGGGTAGCCAGCTCTTCGCCTATGATCCGGACACCGGCCACCTCGAGCGCACGACCGGCACGGATGGCGTGGTCGCGTCGGTGCCCGACCGCGACCCGCAGACCGATGCCTTGCTCGAGCTGGTCGGCGACCGCGGACCGGGCGGCGTCCGGACGTCGTCGTTCCGCTACGACGGGATGGAGCGGCTGGCGACCGGCTGGTCCGACTTCGGCGGCTCGAGCGCCGAGAGGCCGCTCCAGTCGATCCGGTATCAGTTCGCCACCACCGACTTCCCGGCGCTGGTCCAGGTCGACGAGCTGGTCGACGCGGCGACCGGAACGCGGCAGGAGAGCGCGTTCTGGACCTATCCCGACGGGACCGATCTGGCCAGCGCGACCCGGATCCCGGGCCGATGGGTGTTCGACGCAGTCTCCACGGTCGACCGCAACCAGCTCCGCACCGCGACCCATCGCCGCGAGCCGCTCCTCGACGGCGCCGACGTGGCGATGCAGACCTACGGGTCGCTTCGCGCGCAGACCACGCAGCTCGCCGACGAGGTGTCGGCCGGGTTCGGCCACGCCGCCGGCACGCGCGACCTCGTCCAGCAGGGCGTCGAGCGCCGGGTCGACACCGAGCTGTCCATCGCCGACGGTCTCCTGCTCACCACCGCGCGCGAGAACGACACGTTCGACACGCAGAGCGCGACCGACGCGCGCGGACTCCTGATCTCGAGCCGCGACCAGCTCGGGAACGTCACCCACTACGACCACGACGCGCTCGGCCGGCTCGTCGCCGTGACGCTGCCGGACGGCACCCGCCAGCGGCTCACGTTCGACTCGTCCGGACGTCCCGCCACCGTGACCCGCGACGGCGTAGGAACGGTCACCTATGCCTACCAGCCGGTGACCGGCCTGCTCGACCACAAGGAGTATCGCGACACCGCAGGCGCCGTCGAGCGTAGGGTCGATGTGGAGTACGACGCCATCGGCCGCGTGGTCGGCCGCGTTCATGTCAATCCAGCCAGCGGCGACGAGAGACGCTTCACCTTCCGGTACGACGGGGACGTCGGCAGCGGTGAGAACCTGCCCGGACAGCGGGGATACACCACCCAGATCGAGGGCCCGGCCTACACGGCGACGATCGTCCGCAACCCGGACGGCAGCGAGGCCAGCTCCCGCATCGACCTGACCGGCTGGATGGAGGTCGATGTCTCCAGCACCTACCACGCCAGCGGTGCCCTCAAGGAGTCCCATCGCGTCATCACCAGGCTGTCCGACGGCGCGGTGATCGACGACGTCGTCACCGTCCAGCTCTACGACGGGTGGGGCCGTCTCGAGCGCATCACGGCCAACGGCACGTCGCTGGCCACCCTCCACTACGACGGCGACGGCCAGGTCGGCTGGATCGACATTGCAGGCGGCCAGCGCATCGACAACCGCTACGATCCCGCAACCCATCGCCAGTCCGGTTACACCCAGCAGGTCAGCGGCGATGCAGGCACCTGGCAGACCGGCATCGACTGGAACCTCGACAACCGCGGCTTCATCGCGGACGAGGCCATCAGCCTCTCCGATCAGAGCTGGCTGCGCACCTACGACTACGATCCTCGCGGCTTCCTCGTCGGCGCGGAGGACCCGGCCCAGCGGTCGACCTACTCCTACACGCGTCAGGGCCAGCCCGATCGGATCGAGGACGGCCGAGGAGCTCGGGCGGTGTTTCGCGGGAACAGGAACGCGACGACCGTGGCCGACATCCCCTACCACTACGACGCCTCCGGTCGGGTCATCGCGCGCGGCGACGCCACCTATGGCTATGGCCCCGATGGGCATCTGTCGCTCGCGCAGGTCGGCGCGCGCACGCTGGTCTACCACTACGACGCAGACGGCAACCGCCTCCTCAAGGTCGAGGCCGGCGTTCCGGTCGCCGCCTATCTGGCCGGCGGCTACCTGACGGACGACGCATTCATCAGCCCGGTCAAGATCGACGGCCGCGTGGTCGGAGTCCTCGAGGACGGGGACTTCCACCTCCTGGCCACCGACCCGCGCGGCACCCTGCTGGCCGACCAGGACGGCACCCCGCGCCTGGCCAGCCCGTTCGGCGTCCGCGACGCGCGGCCGGATCTCTCGGCCGCGCTCGATTACGTCGAGAAGTCCTACGACCCGGATCTGGGCACCGTCCGCATGGGCGTCCGCGACTACGACCCTCTGCTCGGCCAGTTCTGGACGCCCGATCCGCTCTACCTCGAGACCATCGAGAAGTGCGCCGAGTCTCCGGTCGACTGCAACCTCTACACCTACGCGCGCAACAATCCGGTGAGCTTCGTCGATCCGGACGGGATGGACAGCGAGCGCAAGGGCCTGCTGAAGACCGTGGGGGTGAAGGTCGTCGAGGGCGCCGTTCACTCGGAAAAGAAACAGGTCGGTCCGGTCAAGGTCGGGGTCAGCATCCTTGCCGGGAAGGTCAAGGTCCAGAACTTCAGCGTCAAGGGAGAGGCGACCATCGGGAAGATCACCGTGGAAAAGAAGGGCCACGTCTTCACGGACGTCGACGTCGCCGGTGAGTTCGCGCTGAAGGCCGGTGGCGTGAAGCTGGAGCTCGGGCTCGACGGAGTCCAGTACGAGTTCGTCGCCGTCGAGGCCAAGCTCGCCGGATCCGTGGGGCCCATCAAGGGTGGCGTCACCGTGGGCGCCTCCTTTGGAGGAGGCTACAGGTGGCGCGCGGGAAAACTCGCCTTGCACATCAAGTCCGGCGTCGGGCTGGAGCTCGAGATCGACGCGCAGGCGATCCACAGCCGCCTGACCACGGAGCCCCAGGACCCGGTGCCGGCGATCGTCGATGACCGCTCGGACACGGCGCCGCTGAGGGATATCTCCGTCGCGTACTTGCCGCCAAATCCACCTGCGCCGAGTCCGGCCCCGGCGCCGCGACCGGCACCGAGGCCGCAGGCACCGCACTACGGCTCCTGTGCCGACCCCGATTCCCCCCCAGGCGGTGGGTCCGCGCGCCGCCTCTGAGTCACCGCGGTGACCACGTCATTTCGAACAAAGAGGGAGAAGCCAATGCACGAGTGCTCGGCAGTGAGAGATCGGAAGGCGAGTCGGGTTCTGTTGCTCGGCGCCAGCATCGCGCTCGGCGTCGGTGGCTGTCTCGGCGAGGGAAGAGACGCCGACGACGAGTCGAACGTGGGTACCGGCACCGCGTCCCTCGAGGGGATTGATGACGAAATCGAGGACGAGTGCACGGCGGCGGACGTGACGTGGGCGAACCCCGCGGACGAGACGCAGGCATGCGCGGGGCCGTGGACCTACTACAAGTATGCCTCCGAGACGAGTCGCAGCCCCCTGTGTGGAGCGTCGGATGGCTGCATTCAATACAGCTCCTGCCCGCACTGGGTGCAGCAGCCAGCGGCGAAGCCCTCCGAGGACTATGACGTCAACATGATCTGCCATGGCCCGCCCGGCGAGGTGGAGTGCGAGCCCAACTGGACGCTCGCGACATCCGTTTGCGACACCTTCAAGGCGGAGCAATCGGCCGTTGTCGATGCACCTCAGGACCAGCAGGTGACCGGCTCGTCGTCGATCCTCACCAAGATATCGACGACGCCCTCGACCCGGAGGAACCGGTTCAGGTGCGACCTCACGATCGAGTACCAGAAGCTGATCACCAGCCCGCATTCGAGCTGTGCGTGCGCGATTCCGCAGTACCCGAGCTGCCTGCACGCCGTCCAGGTGACACCACCGCCCGTTCGGGTGGTGACCGCAGCCGGCCAGTCGAAGAGCCAGGTGCGAGCGGCGCACGTCGATCTGCTCCCCGGCCAGCTGTCCGGCGCACAGATTCAGCCGTCCTGCACGACGGGTGAAGACCAGCCCTCGCTGCCGGCGAAGCTCGACCGGCTGTTCGCTGGTATGGCCGACTCGGCGATCGTCACGCCCGGCACCGCGGTGTTCGGCGAGTTCGTCCGCCGGGCCAAGCTGACCTACGAGCTCTTCGATGGAGCGGCGGTGGCGGCGCCCGAGGAGGTCCACGCCGCCGTGCTCGACCTCTACCGGACCTATCCCGACCTCGAACCGACCTGCGGCCGCAACGCCGAGGCGGTGGCCGATCCGTGTGACGACGAGACCAGCTGGCGCCTCAGGTTCTGCACCCGCATGAGCAGCCTCCACGTCGGAGGGGACCTCGCCCGCCGAATCTACCAGGAGTGCATCGACGAGCTGGCCGCGCTCGGCGACGCGATCGAGGGTGACGATTGCGACGAGGACGACCCGTTCGTCACGGCCAGCGTCGATCCTCACCGTCGGTTGCAGGAGAAGGTGCTGGTGCGCTTCGGGACCGCGCTGGTCGCTCCCGGCACGAACAAGGTGGACGACTCGGCCGACGCCCTCCACCTGGTCGACCGCTGGTATGCCCAGGCGGCTCGCGTCTTCCCCGCCGAGACGGCAGGCGCCGAGCTGGCGCTGGTCAGCAACAAGTTCTGGCAGGCGGCCTACGGCTACAGGGTGGACTCGGAGGCGGTCGGTTGGATCGACCAGAGCCTCTATGGCAACCTGCAGCAGAAGCTGCACGAGGCCGAGGGCAAGTCGGCCGACGACGCGCGACAGATCGTCGATGCGGCGATGGAGGTCACCGAGCTCCAGGGGCTCGAGCTCGACCGCGCGGTGCTGACCGCGGCCTATGCCGACGCCGCGCCGGGCCAGCCGGTCCTGGCCGGCGCGCCGCTGCTCAGGGTGACCGCCGACGCGCTCGCGCCTCTGGCCGAGCGGATGGACGCCCTGGTCCAGTTCCACGACGTCGGCTGCTCGCTCCTCGATTGCGCCGCCCTCTCGACGCCCACCAAGCTGTCCCGCCTGTGGAAGGTGCTCGCGCACCTGTCGGCGGGGCCCGGCTCGTCTCCGACCCTGGCCGAGGTCCTCGCCGCCACGCCGGGGACCATGGCCGGCTGGAAGCCGGTGTTCCTGGCCATCCAGGCCGAGCAGCAGCGCCTCCTGGACGCGTTGGCCGAGGAGGACGCGGATGGCGAGGGCGACCTCCGCGCCGTCGTGAGCGAGGCGCGCGCGCGGATTGCCAGCTACGAGGCAACGGGTCTCTTCCTGCCGGCGGTGGGTGATCGCCTGTACACCGGCGTTCACGCGAACCAGCGCGACCGGGTGAGAGACGGCCTGGAACAGCTGGAGCAGATCATGAACGACAAGCGTCGGGACATCGACAATCGCCTGGTGTCGCTGGTGGACGGCCTGGTGCGCGTTCGCGACGCCGACACGTCCCTGGCCCAGCTGGAGGCCACGAAGGAGCGCCTGATCATCGAGCGTGACGATGCCGCGGCGCGGGCCGCGTCGTTTCGCGCGATCCTGAACAGCGGCGGCGCCGGGTCGGACAGCTCGGTCTTCGAGCTGCTCATGGCCGAGTGGGCCGCGATCGAGGGCTCCATCGACGAGCAGGCCTACCTGCGCGTCGACGACTCGGCCGATCTGTTCCTGACCGGCGACGACGCAACCTTCGAGTCGTGGCAGGGCGCGACCCTCACCGATCTCGGAGTCCACAAGATCGAGGTCGCGCGCAAGGAGACGATCTCGATCGCGACCGACGGGGCGTGGGCGCCGACCTGTGCGCTCCGCGAGGCGCGCGTCCTCGACGTGACCAACGGCCCCCCCAGCGTGAACGGCGCCCCGATCGACCTGACCGGCCCGCCGATCGGCCCCGAGGGATACACCATCAGCTGGACCGGGTCCAACATGATCGCGGAGTCGGCGCACGGCGGCAAGACCGACCGGTTCACGATGGGCTTCAGGGCCGAGGGTTGCGTGTCGACGCCGGGCATGTCCGTGACGGGAGACGGCGCCCGCTTCTGCGCCTACATCGATGGCAGCGTGAACCGCGAGGAAGGGACGAGCTGGCAGAATGGCTTCGAGGGCCGCACCAGCACCCAGTTCTCTAGCGGGATCTTCCTGCCGACCACCCCCTTCGAGGCGCCGGCTGGCTCACTCGTGGTCGTCGAGATGCCGCCCGGGCAGACCGACCCGGCGGCGCTTCGCGACATCCACCTCGTCCGCGGTCCACACACCACCATCGCCGTGGACGGGCCGGCCGACCTGTACCTGGTGGTCAACGACCGGACCTGTGGCTCGAAGGACACCCTCAACCAGCTGCATGTGACGATCCGGAAGTACATCGGCGTGGGAGATGCCGCCAGGTCGCTGCTCACCCGCATGTCGCACGCCACGAGCATCATCCGCGCGCGCATCCCCGACCTCATGGCTCGCGGCGAGGTGCTGCCGGCCGAGACGACCGAGATGGAGCTGGCCGCCAAGCTCGACGCCATCGACGTGCCGGGCGAGATCCAGGTCGCGGTCGACGACTACCCGGCGCCGATGCGCGACCTCTTCTACAAGTACATCGCCCGGGAGATGACGCGGCTGGAGGCGTCGGTCCGGATCGCCAACCTCGACCGCGAGATCCGCATCAAGGACGCCGAGTTCCGCGCCACCGAGGTCGCGGTCCAGAACAGCGCGATGGACGGCTACCTCGTCTCTCTCCTGCCCAGGTGGACGGTGCGCGGCCTCCGCCTGAAGGAGCTCCGCGACGTCTCGTCCATGTACGCCACCGACGTCCGCTACTTCCTCAGCCCGCTCCTCCGGCTGTGGTATCCGCAGGTGCGCGAAGGCCTCGGCGATGTCGACGCCGTGGAGCAGCTCGCCAACGTGGATGTCGATCAGCCGGTCCTCGCGATGACCGACCAGCTGCTCGCGCTCGGGACCGCGCTGGCCACCCGCATCGAGGACGCGGAGACGCCCTATCCATCGCCGGAGGACACCGCGCCCTCGTTCGTCGCGCTGCGCTTCCCGAATCCGGAGGTGCTCGATCCAGAATGCGACGACTCCCCGAGCGCCCGCTGCCGCCGCACGAGCGAGAGCGTCGCCTATCGGTGGGCCACGGTGGCGCAGAGCAAGGCGCTGTGGGACGCGATCGGCGAGCCCACCGACGGCAAGACCAGCCGTCATCTCGTGTTCGAGCTCAGCCCCGACGACCTCTACGCGGTCTCGGGCGGGTCCGAGTACCTGTCCTGCAGCAAGTCCCTGCCGGTCGTCCGTCGCATCGGACTGGGCCTGACCGGCTTCCCCGCAAACGGGCTGCCCGGCGACGAACGCGCCGTCGAGGGGAGCATCCCGGCCACCGCGCCGATGGGGTTCGTCGATGCGACCGGCGTGAAGTCGTTCGAGATGGCCAACCCGTCCTGGCGAAACCTGGCCAACGTGCCGCTGGTCTACGGCGCATCCGACTACGCCGAGCTGAGGAGCGACTTCCTGGCCATGCCTCAGGACGTGCGCGGCGTCTCCCCGTTCACCACCTTCGTCTTCGACATCCCGGAGGCGCTGGTCGCCGCGTGGAACCTGCGCACCGCCAAGACGGTCGACGTCCTCCTCGAGGTGGAGGCGGTCCGCGGCAACGCTGGCGTCGCGGTGCCGTCCTGCACCGCGGCCCCGTGACGACCACAGCCAACCAGGGCCGCCGATCTCGAGCCACCGGGCAGCTGCCGCCAGGCTCTTCTCGACGTAGGAGCTGAACCTCAGCCACGGACCCGTGGCCGTGGAACATCGAGCAAGCGGAGCTTCTGGATGAAGGTCGAACGCGACATGCCCAGCGCGCGGGCGGCCCGGGTCTGGTTGCCGGCGCATGCCTCGAGCGCGGCGAGGATGCGCTCGCGCTCGTTGACCACCGCCGGCTGGGACGGCAGCCCATCGGAGCGGGTGTCGAACAGGACGTGCTCCACGTCGACCTCGCCTCCACGAGCCAGCACCAGCGCGCGCATCATGACGTTGCGGAGCTCGCGGACGTTGCCGGGCCAGTCGTGCGTCGCGAGCGCGATCGTGGCCGCGGGCGTGAGGGTCGGGATCGCGGCGCCCGACTGGGCGGCGGAGGCGGTGAGAATCTCGGTGGCCAGTCTGACGATCTGGGACCTGCGATCGCGCAGAGGTGGAATGACCAGCGAAAAGCCTGCGACCCGGTAGTAGAGATCGCGACGGAAGACGCCCCCGCCGGCCGCGAGCAGGTCGCGATGGGTGGCGGCCAGGAAGCGCACGTCGATGGTCAATGGACGTACGCCACCGAGCGGCAGGATCGACTGGGTCTCGATGGCACGCAGCATCTTGGCCTGGACCGAGGGAGACATCTCCCCGATCTCGTCGAGCAGCAGGGTTCCTGCCGCCGCCGTCTGCAACAGCCCTGGCTTGGCCTGACTGGCTCCGGTGAACGCACCCTTTTCGTGACCGAACAGCTCGCTCTCGAGGAGCGTCTCGGAGAGCGCGGCACAGTTGACGGCGACGAGAGGGCCCTTGCGCCCCGACAGCTCATGGATCCGGGCCGCCAGCACCTCCTTGCCGACGCCGGTCTCTCCGAGAAGGAGGGCACTGACCGAGGTCCGCGCGATGGCGGTCAGCAGGCCGCTCGAGTCGTCTGCCGTCGGGTCCTCGACGCAGAGCCGCGATCCCGCGATGGCCGCGATCGGCGGATTGGCGCCTGCGGGCAGGAGGAGCACGGAGACCGATCCCAGCGCGAAGCTCTCGCCGGCACCCACCCGGCACGGCTCGCCCTGGACCAGTCGTTGCCCGCGAAAGTGGGTCCCGTTGCGGCTCCCAAGATCGGTGATCGTGCACGCGGAGCCGATCTCGAGGCGCGCATGCTCTCGCGAGATCGATGGATCCTCGAGGAGGACCTGACACCCCGGTCCGCGGCCGAGGACGGCCGTCCCGACGGACGGAAGCTTGTGGATGTGCACTCCACCCTGCGCGGTCGCCAGCAGGTACCGCGGCGGCAACGGGCGCTCCGAAGGCGTGCCGGCATCCGCGGTGGTCCGTCCCTGGACCTCAGGCCTCGGCTTGCTCATCGTGCGCGGGCGAGCCAGCCATCGAGGCGGGGCAGATCTTCGGAGGGAAATGGCAGCGCGGCGAGACGATCGCGCGCGGCACGAGCCAGCGTGACGGCCCCGCGCCGGTCGTGGCCGGTTGCCCACATCGCCTCGGCGACGCGAAGCTGTGCTTCCTCCAGCTCCCCCGGCGATGCTCTGGCCGACAGCTCGACGGCTCGCTCGGCCATCGTCAGCGCCCGGCGGGAGTCGCCCGTGGCGAGGAGAGCGTCGGAAAGGCCGATCAACGACGAACCGAGGTTCACGTGGTCGGGCCCGAGAGTCTTCACATAGATCGCGAGGGCGCGCTGGAATGCCTCGAGCGCCTCGCGTGGTCTTCGCTCCGCGAGCAGCACCTTGCCGAGCATGTTGAGCTTCGCGGCATACTCGAAGTGCTCTTCTCCCTGCGTCTTCTTGCAGATGGCCAGTGCCTGCTCCGCCGCGGCGCGGGCTTCGCCGAGCCGCCGCAGCGACAGCAGGTGGTCCGCATAGTACTCATAGCTATTTGCGACCCAGGGGTGGTCGACACCGTACAGCTTGCGCCCGACGGCCACGGCCTTCTGGGCGGCGCGGCGAGCTTCTTCCAGACGGCCCTGATGGTGAGCGATGGTGCCCAGCTCGTCGTAGCGAGCACCGAGGCCATATTGCTCCGACAGAGGGGCGCGCTCCTCGATATGGATGGCGCGCTCGATGGCCGCCCGCGCCTCGGGCAGACGTCGCTGCGCCTCGAGGACGATGGCGAGATTGTACAGGGGGTCACCGAGGCGCGGGTCTTCGGGTCCAAAGGCGCGCTCGCGGATGGTCAGCATGCGTTCGACCAGCGGCAGCGCCTCGTCGAAATCTGCCAGATCCAGGAGGATGGATGTGTACATGCCGATGAGCTCGGCAACGGTGGGGTGGTCGGGGCCGAGCAGATCTTCAGCCAGGCTGATCGCTCGCCGTTGCACCCACGCCCCCTCGCGGAGGTGGCCCGACCTGAACGCGACCTCCGCGATCGAGTAGAGCGCGTCGGCGACCGCGAAGCTGTGCGGCCCGTCGGTGGCGGCCTGCAGGGCAAGGACGTACACGCAGAGCATGAGCGAGCCGAGATGATCGCCCTGACGGAAGGCCATCACGGCCCCCGATCGGAGGAGGTCCGCCTGCCTCGCCGCCGAGAAACCCGCGCGCGTCGTCGCGGAAACCGCAAAGCGAAGCACGACCTGCGCCTCCGGCATGCGGACTCGGGTCTCGAGCAGCGCCCACTCCAGCCGCTCGGTCGCCTGCGCGACCAGGTCGTCGTCCCTGGCCTCCGCGCCCAGCTGCGCCGCCTCGTACAGGCTGTCGACCGCGCGGTCTGCCGTGCCGGCGTCGACATCGAACTGTGCCTGCTCGATGAGCGCGCTGGCCAGGAGCGGCTGGTAGCCGGTCGCGCGAGCGCGAGCGACCAGGGCCCGCGCCGCGATGAGCCCTTCCTTCCAGCTACCGAGCTTCCTGAGCGCGGCCAGGCGCGGCAGCTCCGCGCGCAGCGCTTCGACCGTCTTCGCGACCGCCGGATCGGGCGGGGCCGGCGAGCCCGGAGAGGAGGCGCCCACGCTCGCGCACGCAAATGTGTCGCCGGTCTCTCGTGTCGCCTGAACCGCATGGTCGAGCACGTCGGTGCTGGCGTTTCCGAGAAGGTCGACCAGCTCCGTCATCTCGGCCCGGGCATGACGCAGACAGCTCATGCGTAGATCGAGCATCGCCTCCGACTGCTCGTGTCGGACGTGAGTCGCCTCGCACACCTCGCGATGCGCGCGGGCCCAGCTGCCGAGCCGGGCGCGGAGGGCCGTATCGACGCGCGCGAAGGTGTCTGCGGCGTAAGGCCGGCCGGTCTTGACGAACGCCGCTTCCACGCGCGCGCGTGCGCCTTCGGACCACAGCGGCGCCACCAGATCCTCGGCGTCACCACAGGGCGGCACGGTCGCCGCCCGCTGCCCGATCCCGAAGGCGCCGGCGACGAGCACGCCGGCCACCGCGATGCCGAGGGTGGTAGAGCGCCGCCGTGCGCGCCGGCGACGGAGCGTCGCCAGCAGCTCGTCCATCGAGGGCCAGCGATCTTCGGGGCGCGCCGCCAGGCCTCGCGCGAGGGTGCGCAGGAGCCAGGTCGGCGTCTGGTCGCTGGTCGCCGGAAGCTCGTCGCCGGGCGGCAGGGCGCCGCGCAGCGCCTCCCAGAGGCTGACGCAGAACGCGTACTGGTCGGCGCGAGCATCGATGGCGGCGCCCGCGAGTTGCTCGGGAGCCATGTAGCCGCAGGTTCCGGCCACACCTGCCGCGCCCTCACCAGCCATCGCCGAGAATGCGCTGGCCACGCCGAAATCGGCCACCCGCGGACGAGCATCTCGACCGACCAGCACGTTCTCGGGCTTGAAGTCGCGATGGACGATTCCCGCCGCGTGCGCGGCTGCCAGGCCGTCGCCGGCGCGAGTGAACATGTCGAGGATCTCGCGCCATCCGCGCTCGCGTTCGCCAATCCACTCGCGCAAGGTGCGCCCATCCACGTGTTCCATGACCACGTAGCTGGTCGCGCCCTCGAATCCGATCTCGTGGACATTGAGGACATTCGGGTGGGAGAGCCGTGCCATCGCCTGCGCTTCGCGCACGACGGCAGCGACGCTCTCCTGGGCGCGCTCGTCGCACCAGCGGTCGCCTCGCAGTAGCTTCAGCGCCACTTTCCGATCCAGGTGAGGATCGTAGGCGGAGAGGACGACCGCCATTCCTCCTTCCCCGAGAAGATCGAGGACGACGAAGCGGCCGATCAGCGCACCCCGCTCCGGCGTCCGATCAGGGCTGCCCGGATCGGAGCCAGGAGCCGTGATCGTCTGCGGCATCGAACGCCATTCTAGGCATGACCGAACTGTTCGTGCCACGACGGTTCATGCGAGTGAGGCAGGCACCGAGATCCCGCGCACAACACTCGGCCAGGTACGTGGTCCCGCTTCGGTGGTCGCGATCACATCGGCATGCGAGGGCCGGGAAGAACCAGGTCGGATCGCTTCAGCCCTGCCGCTCGGCCGGCGCGTCGATCTCGTCGAGCAGCGCGGTCAGGCCCTGGCTCGCGCCGCCGCCGAGGGCGCGCAGGAGCTCGCGGACCTTCTCGAGCTCGCGCCGCATGACCTTGTGGTGGTTGCGGTGGCGCAGGGTCTGGTGGTGACCGAGGAGCTCGAAGGCCTGGTCGCGGTCGCCCAGGCGCTGCAGCGCCACCCCGAGGACCATCCCGCGGAAGGCGTCGCAGAGCTCGAGCGGGAGGCCGCCGCGCGCGCGTCCCCGGCGCTCGGCCTCCTCGACGAAGGCGCCGGCCGCCTGCCACAGCAGCGCGACGAGCGAGCCCGGCTCGGCCACGTCCTCGTAGGCGAGCGCGCGCTCGATGTGGCGCCGCTCGAGCACGAGGTCTCCCTCGGCGCCGCCGCGGTCGTGCAGCGCGAGGGCATAGGCGCGGCGGACGACGTTGTCGAGCTGGCGGAGATTTCCCGGCCAGGACGCCTCGAGGAGGAGCGCGATCGCCCCGGGGACGAGGCGGGCCTGGTCGCGGCTGGTCTCTCCGTGGCGCCGCCTCACCATGTACTCCGCCCACTGCGGCAGCTCGTCGAGTCGCTCGGCGAGCGCGGGCAACCGGACCGGCAGGACGCTGATCCGGTAGTAGAGGTCCTCCCGGAAGCGCCTGGCGCGGACCGAGGCGCGCAGATCGGCGTTGGTCCCGACCAGGAACCGGACGTCGGCGCGGCGCTCCCTGGCGTCGTCGCCGAGCGGTCGATAGCGGCGCTCCTCGAGCACGTGCAGGAGGCCGGCCTGGGCCTTGAGCGACAGCTTGTCGATCTCGTCGATGAAGATCGTCCCGCCCTCGGCGCGGGCGATCGCGCCCGGGTTGTCCTTGACCGCGCCGGTGAAGGCGCCGCGCCGCCAGCCGAACAGCTCGGCCATCTGGAGCTCCTCCGGAACGCTGAGGAGGTCGAGGACCTCGAACTCTCCTCCCCGCCGCCGCGATTGCTCGTGGCACCAGCGCCCCAGCCGCGACTTGCCGACGCCGGTGGCGCCGCTGAGGAGCAGCGTCTCGTCCTGCCTGGCGAAGACGCGCAGCATCTCGATGAGGTGCGCGGTGGACGCGCCGACCACGGGCAGGAGCTCGTCGGTCGCCACCGCCCGCGGCCGGCCCGGCGGCAGCGTGCACAGGTAGGGCGCGGCGATGTCGGCGCACAGGCGCACGGCGTCGTTGCACGCCCCCCAGATGAACTCGTGCCCGGTCGCCGCCTTGCAGCTGGCCTCGAGCGAGATCAGCCCGCCGATGCGCCCGTCGGGGGTGCGCAGCGGCACCACGTGCAGGTGAGTCGCCTCGCGCGAGAGCAGGCGCTCTCGGCTCTCCGGCCCCGGCAGGCCACTGGCCTCGCGGCCGTCGCTGACCGGGCGGAGTGGATCGTCCGGCAGCCACGGCCGGATCGCCTCCAGCTGCACGTCGATCGAGACCGAGCAGCGGTGCTCCTCGATCCACCGCCACACGCCGGCGGAGGCGAAGTAGCCGATGTCGTCGACCGGCGCGCCGGAGCGGTGCTCGATCCCGCACAGGCGCCGGTAGCCGTCGCCGGGATGGATGTAGACCATCCCGCGCAGCAGCCGTCCGCGCGACGCGTAGGCGCTGTCGGCCAGCGCCGCCTCCGCCTCGGCGAGGACGGCCTTGAGCGCGACCTCGGCGGCCTCTTCGAAGGAGCTGGACGCCATCAGCGCGGGGAGCAGGTGGTCGTGACCCATGGAATTCCCGACAGCGGGGTCTCCTCCGCCTACCACGAGCGCAACCATTCGCAGCCCCCCTGCAGCTCACCATTGTCGCGAAGTGACCCGGCTTTGACAATCAACGGACCGTGGCGCTCGACCGCGAAGACGCCGCGGCGGCCGAGGAGGTGAGGTTCGCGCGAGGGCCGCCCACGCCACGCGAGACTGTGTTGCGCGCGCCGACCTCTCTTCCGACCGCACGCGCGCGGATCCGCGGCTGCTTCTCTTCCCCGGAGAATTCAAGGATCTGATTCGCACGCGGTCACGGGGCGAGAGAGGCGCGACGCGAACGGACCGCGGCGGCCATCGTCTTGCATCGTCCTGCATCGTCCCATCGCACGCGGTGGATTCCCCCCTCGCAGGTGAAGGTGGGCAGCGCGAGAGACGTGGTCTCGCGGATCGCGATCGAGGATCGGATCCGGACGCGGCGCGACTCCGCGTCGTCTGGAACGCGGGCCGCGTTTCTTGCGACGCAGATCGCATGCGCGATCGCGGCAGAACACGGTGGTCGATCGTCGTCGGCCGGCCCTGCCGCGGCCGATGACGCGCGTCTGTCGCCACCACGCCGCGGCGATCGCGTGTCGGTGGATGTCGACCGACGCGCGACCTGTCGGGCATGTCGATTGCTCGGCGCAAGAAAGCTCGAACGCTCGCGTCGTCGAATGAAACCCGCCAGGAGCCCCGCCTTCCATGTCCGCCATCGCCATCGTCCACGCCGTGTGTGAGCCCTCCCCGCGCGTATCCGCCGAGCTCGCGAGCCGACCGGCGCAGGACGCCTGGCCACCCTTGCCACTCCGATGCGCCGTCGTGCTCGACGAGGAGACCTCGTCGCAGCGCCAGCTGTGCGGCGAGCTGGTCGCGTGCGGCTGGGAGGTCACCACCGTCCACGACCTCGCCGGCCTGCGAGCGGCCATCGACGTCCGCGACGGCGGGCGCGAGCCCGATCTCGTCGTCGCCGAGTACCGGCTGGCCGGCAAGAGCGTCGTCGATCTCCTCGACCGGGTGCCGCGCGCGCTCTGGGCGCGGCTGGTCATCGTGACCGCGTACGGGTCGGTGGCCTCCGCGGTGCGGGCGGTCAAGCTCGGGGTCGGCGGCTACCTGGTGAAGCCCGCGCGCGGCGCCCACGTGCTGCGCGCGGCCGGGCACGACACCGCCGTGGTCGACGAGGCGTCGGCCCCTTGCCTCAGCCTGGACCGCGCGATCTGGGAGGTCCTGAACGAGGCGATCGAGCAGGTCGGCACCGTGTCCGGCGCGGCCCGCCGGCTCGGGCTGCACGCGCGCTCGCTGCGCCGCATGCTGGCCAAGTACCCGCCTGCGCGATGATCGGTGGATCCGGCTCGTGCGCCCCGGCGGACCGAATGTCCTCTTCCGGCCAGCCCGCCGCGGCGCTACCGGTTGAGTCACCATGCCGAGCCCCTTCGCGCGCTTCAACCGGCAGTATCACTTCCTGTTTCGCTGGGACGAGGACGTGTGTCCGAGGCGCGACAACCTCGACGCCACGGTCCGCGACGCGGTCGACATCGCGCTCGCGTTCGCGAGAGTGAGGCCAGCGCTCGCCCGCTACTCCGGGGCCGAGCGAGAGCTCATCCGCTCGATCGCCGCCGGCATCGCCCTCCACGGTTCGGGCGTGTTCGCCGAGCGGCTGGCGATCTCCACGGCCGATCTGACGATCCCCGGGACCATCGCCGACCGCCTGATGACCCGATACACGTCTCTCCACCAGGACCGGACCAAGGGGGAGGTGGTGGCGCGCGCGCTCGGGCTGAGGAAGAACGAGATCGAGGCGGTCTGGGCCTACACCCAGGCCAACAAGGAGGTGGAGGACCTGTCCGGGCAGGTCAATCCCGCCTTCATGATGAAGGCCTTCGGATCGTTCACGAACGGATGGCAGGCGCTGACCAGCGCGCTCTCAAAGCTGCCGAGCTTCGGGCGCCTGGGGATGACCGTCTCCACGTTCCGGACGGTCAGGAACCGCGACGAGATCGAGAGGCTGAAGGCGTTGCCGATCGGATCGCGCCTCGTCCTCGGCTGCACGCCGATGAAGGGCGGGCAGCGGCACGTCACCTCGTCGGCCATCACCATGAGCAAATGGACGCTGCCAGCCACGGTCTTGCAGAGCGGCGGGGTGCTCAGCTACTTCGGCGTCAGCGGCGTGTTCATCAACTGGCTGGGACAGTACGGGCTGGGGATGGACGGCGGAGAGACGCTCTACTCGCCGGGCACGATCATGCAGCTCTCGGCCAAGGTGCAGCGCGACGGCTACGACGGGAAGGTCCCCATCTTCCTGCTCGAGGAGATCCCGATGTTCCACGAGGCGGACGTCGGCTCCCGCACGGAGTACTACGACGACTACTCGTTCCGGCGGATCAAGGACCCGCGCGAGATCACCGCGGCGCGGGCCAGCGCACGGTTCTTCGACCTCCTCGACCTCGAGAGCCAGCACGACGGACCGCTCACCCCGAAGTTCCAGGAGATCTGAGCTCGATCACGTCAGCCGGAGCAGGGCGCACACCACCTGCATGGCCGCCTTCTCCGCCGCGTCGAGCTCGAAGATGCGCTGCAACACCTGCCACTCCCTCTGGAGCGCCTCCTCCGGCGAGTAGCTCAGCTCGGCCGTGGCCGCGGTGCTGAGATAGGGCGCAAGCGGTCTGCCGTCGTCCAGATCGTCCAGCGCCAGCCGGAGCGCCCGGTGCTCGGCCTTCGCCTCGTCGTCGTCCGACTCCGCCACGATGACACCGAACTGCTCGACCAGGAGCGCCGCCCGGCCGGATGGGTCCGGCGGCAGCGCACCCTTGCCGAACCTCGACTTGCCGGCCTTGTGGAGCTCGTTCTGGAGGATGCGCTGCTCGATGATGGCGAGCCGGATCTCCCGGGGGGAGCGCAACGGCTTGACCAGCACGTTGTTGAGGCAACGGATCGCGAACTGCACCCTGGGGCTCGGGCTCCGGGCCAGCTCCACCAGCAGCTTGAGCTCCAGGCGCAGGTCGTCCAGAAGGCGCGGGGCGGCCCGATCCGCGCCCTTGTCGCGGCGCTCCCCGCCATCGCTCACCTTGTCGGCGAGGTAGGCGAGGATTTCCTGCACCAGGAGATCGCTGCGCGTCGACAGCAGATCCGGTCTGGACGATCCCTGTCTGTCCGGGGGGAGCTGCTTCGCCATGCCGCGAAGCAGGTCGCGCGCCGACCGTGGCGATCCATGCCCCGGTGCCGGCTTCTCGGGTTTCTCGCCCGAGAGCTCGCGGAGCAGCCGCTCGATCCCGGCCCGCATGCTGATGCTCTCGTCGTACTTCTCCATCAAGACGCGCGACAGCTCCCCGACCGCCGAGGGCAGGACGTCCAGGTTGTAGGACAGGTAGAGGTTGCAGGGCGGCGCGGCTCCCTTGCGGACCTGCTGGATCCGGTTCCCGGTGATCCGGTCGACGTTGACCAGGCCGGCTCCGCCCCGCGTGTTCTCGTTGATGCAGACCACGTTGGAGCTGGCGTTGTCGATCAGCGTCTCGATGTTCCCGCTCTGCATCCCGATGTGCAGGGTGGTATGGGCGGCCCTGGCCAGGTGATGGAAGACGTACTCCTGCTCCAGCCTCGAGAACCCGTGATCGATGCCGAAGCGGGTCGCCATCGCCTTGGGGTCCCACATGCAGGTCAGGTCGGCCTCCGCCGCGATGCCGGACAGAGCATCGCCGGCCAGGATGCGAAACTTGGCGGTCCCGACCGCGGCGCTGATCGTGCGAAACAGCGCCTTGCCGGTCTTGTGGCGGAACTCGCGCGCCGGGACCCCCTCCTTCAGGTAGGCCTTGCCTCCGCCGGTGCGGCTGCCCCACAGGACCAGGACGTCGCGGCCGGCGATCTGGTCCGAGAGGAGGCGGACGAGCATCTTCGCGGCCGACTCCTTCGGCTGGCCGAGCCCGCGCGGCGCCGGCCGGAGGAACGTCGGTGAGCTGTCGAGTGTCCTGGCCCGCGTGCTCATCGTCAGCGGCGAGTTGTAGAGCGGCACCAGGCAGTCGATGTTGTGGATGACCTCTCTCTCGCTCTCATGCGCGGCCCACCGATCGAACAGCTCGTGCGTCGCCGGCTGGTCCGTGGCGGTCGGCAGCTTGACGTGGCGGCCGGCGAAGGAGGCGCTCTTGAAGCCACCCAGCACCAGGTCCCCGCTCTCCACGCGCTCCTTGTCGCGCGAGCTGGTGAACGCGCTCGAGTGCACGAACGCCCACTGACCGGGCGCCAGGCACTCCAGGGCCTGGGCTCGTCCGATCTGCTCCGCCAGCCACTCCGGCTGGTACCTCCGGTTGAGCGGCAGCAGCGCGACCAGGTTCTTGTTCGAGGAGATGGACCACTTGAACTTGTGGAAGTCGCCTCTCTGCTGGGCGGTGATGGCGAAGTAGACCTTTCCGTCCGAGCGGACGAAGCCGGTCCTGCCCAGAAAGACGGCCAGCGGCACGCCCATCCCGGGGACCCTGGCCAGCTTGTCGAGGAAGCCCTTCATGTGCCCCGGCGCGACCGGCCACGTCCCGCACGCCGAGAAGTCGACCCGGGCCGGCGCGCCGTAGGCGTGGAACAGTGAGTGGCAGTCGCGGCAGACCTGGTACAGGCACTGCGCGCAGCACAGGGTGTGGCCGGTGCAGAACGCGCCGCCGCAGCTGCGACACTGGGTCGTCGCCTCTCTCTTGCAGCCGTGCTGGTCGCAGTCCATGGGATGGCTCCGATGTCGTGACCACTGTGTCGTCCGGCGCCAGCGGCGCCAACGGGACAAATCGTCCGGTCCGGGCGCGCTGGAGGGAGGACGCCATGCCCCATGGCCCACCGCGGGAGGCCGTGCTGGATCTTCGTGGTTGAAATCGTGAAACCATCTGGTATAGTAAACCAGATGGTTGCAATAGACCGATCGCCCCGGCTCGACCTCGTCTTCCACGCCCTGGCCCACCCCGCCAGGCGCGCGATCGTCCGCCAGCTTTCGATCGGCGAGCGCAACCTCAGCGAGCTCGCCTCGCCCCTCAAGATGACCTTCCCCGCCGCCACCAAGCACGTGCGCGTGCTGGAGGGCGCCAAGCTCGTCCGCCGCCGCGTCGTCGGGCGGCAGCACCTCTGCCGCCTGGACGCAGCGCCGCTCAAGGAGGCGATGCTCTGGACCGAGCAGTTCCGCCGGAACTGGGAGGCCCGCTTCCAGGCACTGGACTCGCTCCTCGATGAGATGAAGTCCGCGGAGCAATCGCGTTCCCGCCGGCGCTGAGCGTCTCGCCAGCAGTCACCCCCCCACCCGTTGTCAGTCACGAGGACCGCACCATGAACCCCAAAGAGCTTCAAATCTCCACGCCCACGGACACCACCATCGTCCTCACCCGCGCGTTCCAGGCCTCGCGCCGGCTCGTGTGGGAGGCGATGACCGACCCGGCCAAGATGCGCCGCTGGATGTTGCCTCCCCCGGGATGGACCATGACCGTCTGCGAGGTCGAGACTCGCGTGGACGGCGTGCTGAGGTTGGCGTGGAAGAGCGAGGACGCCGATCCGGTCATGACGCTTCACGGCGTGTTCACGGAGTTTGCCCCGCACGAGCGGATGGTTCACACCGAGACGATGAAGCTTGGCTCCGGCGAGCAGATCGGCTCGCTGCTGGAGGCGCACGAATTTGCGGAGAAGGGCGGCGTCACCACGATGCGCATCACGCAGACGTACGACTCGAAGGACGCCCGTGACGGCGCGCTCGCTTCCGGCATGGACCAGGGGATGGAAGCCGGGTACAAGCAGCTCGACGCGCTGGTCGCTTAGCCCGCGTAGGGCGTGCGGCGTGGCGGCAGGTTGGCATCGTCAGGCCCGGTCGCGCTGGAGGGAGGACGCTTTGCCCCATGGCCGACCGCGACGCGCCTCCCTATCCTCGGACGCGTGGTCGATGAAGCACGCGGGCGAAGCCGGCCGCCGCGCCGGGTCCGCGGCGTGGTCGCGGCGCTGGTCGGCGTGGGCCTCCTCGTCGGAGGCGCGGCGCGGGCGGAGTGCCCGATCGGCCAGGCGCGCGGCGAGAGCGGCGACCGGCTCCGGGTCGGGTTCGCGCCGATGGCCCCGTTCGTGGTGCCGGCCGGCTCCGACGGGCAGGTGCGCGGGTTCGCGATCGATCTGCTCCGCACCCTGGCCGCGCGCGAGGGCTGGACCCTCGAGCTGGTCGAGCTCAGCCCCGACACGCTGCGCGAGCGAATCGCCGACTGCCAGCTCGACCTGGGCGCGGGCGGCAGGCCGACCAGCGCGACGCTGGCGGAGTCGGTCGATTTCTCGCGGCCCTATTTCTCGACCGTGACGACCGCCGTGGTCCACCAGGACGACCCCGGCCGCGCGACGCCCTCGGCCGGCAAGAGCCCCGGCGGTCGACTGGCCCACGCCGGGGCGCGCGGCCTGGTCTGGGGGCTGGTGGCGCTGGTGCTGCTGGCGCTCGCGTCGTGGATGCTCAACGTCGCCAGCGGGTGGCACCGGCGCGGCGTCCTGCGCTGGCGTCGCGCCGATCCGTCGGTCAGCGGCCCGCTCGCCGCGCTCGGCTGGCTGTGGCGCAGCAGCACCGGGCGAGTGCTGGTGGTGCTGTGGATCGCGGTCGGCCTGGTGCTCGGCACCACCGGCAGGACCAGCGGCGCGATCCAGCCGCTGGTGCTCGGCGAGGACCCGCTCCGCGGCCTGGTCGAGCAGGCCGCGCACACCGAGAAGCTGGTGGGCGAGCGATATCCGGACGGCGATCGGGTCAGCTGCTCGGCCGACGCGCTGAAGGCCTGCTTCCGCGGCTTCGCCGACGGGACGCTCGCCGCGGTGGCCGGGCCGCGCGAGGTGCTGTGCAGCCAGGTGCTCGACCTCGCCCTCGATCGCGTGGTGCTGCGCGACGACCTCTCGGTGCCCGAGCAGTACGCGTTTCTCCTGCCGCCCGGCAGCCCGCTGCGGCTGGCGCTCGATCGCGCGCTCCTGCGCCTGCACGAGGATTCCGGCGGTCACCAGCCGATCATCCGTTGCCCGGGAGATCCCCGGTGAGCTTCGAGGAGGCGCTCGCGCCGACGCTGGCGATCCGCTGCGACGGCGCCGAGACCAGCGTCCCGGGCGCCAACCTCAAGCGCATCACCCTCGATCTCGAGGGCCACGGCTTCGCCGGCGAGGTGGTGTTCTGGGTCCGCGCCGACGCCGCCGGCGACGAGCTGCACGCGGTGCTGGTCGGCGCCGCTCCCCTCGAGCTCGACCTGGGCGTGGCCAAGGCGCGCTACCTGGGCGATCCGCCCGGGCCTCTTCGAGTTCGCGGCGCGGTCAGCGCGCGCCGGTTCATCGAGCTGGTGAACGAGGACGTGAACGGCAGCCCGGTGCTGTTCCGCCGCTACCGGCTCGGCTTCGTCGACCCCGCGCGCGCGGCGTGGTCGGCTCACCACCCGACCGTGGTCCACGCCGGCCAGAGCCTGGCCGATCTGATCGCCGCCCAGCTGGTCGGCGAGCTGCGCTGCGAGGTGACCTGGCCGCTCCTCAGCCGCAAGCGCGGGCTGGTCTGCCTGGGCCTGGGCGAGGACGAGGCGTCGTTCCACGACTTCGTGGCCTGGCTGGCCGCGAGCCACGGTGGGCACTTCTACCTGGACTACACCACGCAGGTGTATCAGCTCGCCGAGCGCAAGCCGCCGGTGGCGTCACCGGTGGCGATCCCGCGCCAGGTGGTCGGCGAGCTGGAGGTGGTGCCGGCCGAGCCGCCGCGCCACCAGCTGCGCCTGCTCAACTCGTGGGCGGGCGCCGACGCGGTCACCCTGGTCGAGCTGCCCGAGGCCCGCGCCCCGCTCACCCTCGACGTCCTCGTCCACACCCCGCTCGCGCGCGAGGTCGACGCGCGCGGCGAGCGCGAGGCGGCGCGGCTGGCCGCCGGCCTCGACGAGGTCGAGATGGTCTTTCGCCGCTTCCCCGAGATCCTTCTCGCGCCCGGCCTGGGCGCCGAGCTCGACCAGGACGACTTCAGCCCGCACCTGTCGGCCTACGGCAAGCCGCTGCGGGTCACCGAGGTCCACCTCGACGCGCGCGCGCTCGACGACTCCGCCGAGTACGACCTCGAGGAGGACGTCACCACCTACGCGGTGGACTTGAAGATCCGCCTCGAGCACGAGGACGATCCGCGCTCGCGGGTGCCGGCCCACCGGGTCCCGCGCTATCCGATCCAGGTCGAGGGTCGAATCGTGTCGGCGCTCGGCGACACCGGCGACCGCGCCTACACCGTCTACGAGGACGAGCAGACCTCGCAGGACCGCTACCGGGTGCTCCTGCCCACCTGGAACGCGACCATCGACGTCCCGTTCACGCCGCTGTTCCAGCCCGGGCACCTCTACTTCCCCGCCTACCGCGACGCGCGCGTCCTCGTCGCGGTCGACTTCGCCAGCGCCGCCCTGATCGCGCACCTCGACTGGGGCGACAGCGTGCGCCTGCCGCTGGCCAGCCAGGGCAACCACATTCTGTTCGGCCGCAACGGGACCAGCGAGACCTCGCTCCGCCACTGGTACGTCGACAGCAAGCCCGAGCTGCACCTCCGCCGCGAGCACGCCGGCAACATCGGCGTGATGACGGTGAAGCAGGGCGCCATCGTCATCGAGACCTTCGACGACGGCACCGCCGCGGCCGGCCCCCCCACGGTCAGCGTCCGCCCCGACGCCGAGAGCGCCGTGGCGAAGACCGAGGCCAGCACCCAGCTGGCGGTCGGCGACCTCGAGGACTCCGTGGCCGGCTCGGCCGCCCAGCTCGACGGCGAGGTCGGCGAGGCCGGCGCCGCGGTCAACCAGGCCGCGGTGCAGCTGCGCACCGACGTCAAGGTGGAGGTCGAGGCCGCGAGCAGCTCCCTGCGCGGGCTCGCCGACGAGGCCGCCGCCGCCAGCCAGCGAGCCCAGGGCGCCGTCGACGAGGCTCGCCGCCGCCTGGCCACCCTGTTCGACAGTGACGAGTGAAGTAATGAGTGAATCGGCATGAAGGCGCAGCTCACCCGCCTCCGCCTCGACCTGCGCCGGCTCGAGGACCAGCTGACCGCCGGCGTGACCCGGGTGGAGGCGAGGGTGCGCGCCGCCCAGGCGCGAGCCGGACGAGGCCCGGCCGGGGCGCTCACCGAGCTCGACCGAGTGGCGACCACCGCGCGCGCCGAGGCCGAGCGCCTGGCCGGACCGGTGCGCGCCGCCGGCGCCGCCCTCGCCGCGGCCGAGCGCCAGATCGACACCCTGCGCGCCGCGCTCGACGCCGCCCTCACCACCGTGCAGACCGACTTCCTCGGCCGCCTCGAGGCCGCCCGCCAGCCGCTGACCCAGGCCGTCGACGCCGCCCGCCAGGTGCTCGACGCAACGAACGAGCAGGTCGGCGCCCTCACCGGCGGAGCGACCCAGGCGCTCGGCGGCCTCCGCGTCCAGGTGGCGACCGTGCGCGACACCGGCGACACCCTGGTCAGCTCGCTCCAGTCGGTCCTCGCGACCGGCATGGCGGCGATCTCCGCCATTCCGGTCGACGCCCTGCCCGAAGCGATGGCCGGGACCGCGCGCACCGCCGTCACCCAGGCCGGGCAAACCGCGGGGAGCGCGCTCCAGACCGCCGCGAGCGCCGCGCAGAGCCAGCTCGGCCCGCTGACCCAGCGCCTGGTCGGCGTGATCGATCAGGCCCGCACCCAGGCCGAGTCAGCCCTCGCCCAGGGAAAGAGCGGCCTCCTCACCCAGCTGGCCACGGCGCGCAAGGCCGCCGAGAGCGCCGCGCAAGCCGCGACCACGCAGGTGAACGCGGTGCTCACGGCCCTCGACGCGCAGCTGGCCCGTCAGGAGCAGTCCGCCGCCGCCGCGATCGCCACCGCCACCGACGCGCCGCTCGCCCAGGCCGGCCGCGTCGTCACCGACACCAGCGGCGCCCTCGCCACCCTGGTCCAGGAGAGCGAGGCGAAGGTCGCGGCGATCGAGAGGAGATGACCGGGCGAGGCCGCTCGGTTCTCACTCTTCATCGAGCTTCATCGGCACGCGCCGTCGGGCCTGATCCTTGGCCTCCTGGGCGAGCGCGTCGGCCGCGAGCAGGCGGGGCAGGAGCGCCGGCTCGAGGGTGAGCGCGCGGAAGACGACGTCGAGGGTGACGTCGTGGTCGGGGCGGGAGACGACGGTGACGGGATCACCGGTCCGGATCGAGCCGGGCTCGATGACGCGGAGATAGGCGCCGGGCCGCGCGGCCCGGGTGAACGTCTTCACCCAGCCGACGTCGCCGAGCCAGCCGGCGAAGGTCCGGCACGGGATGCGCGGGCAGGCGACCTCGAGGACGACGGTGTCGCCGATGCGCCAGCGCTCGCCGATGTGGGCCCTGGTGACGTCGACGCCGATGGTGGTCAGGTTCTCGCCGAAGCAGCCGTTGCCGAGGGTGCGGCCGAGCTTCCCGGCCCAGTCGTCGAGGTCCTCGCGGGCGTAGGCGTAGACCGCCTGGTCGTCCCCGCCGTGGTTCTTGCGGTCGCACACGGCGTCACCGATCAGGCCGCTGCCGAGCCCGCCATGCTTGGGTCCTGGCGCGTGCACCTCGATCGGCGCGTCGACCGGTTGCTTGTCGATGCCCGTCACCCCGACGTAGGTGTGCTCGCTGGGTCGCGGCTGACCGATGTTGACCGACAGAACCTTCCGCATTCCCCAGTCTACCAACGGGTCGCTCGCCGCGCCGATCAGCTCTCAGCCGCCTCGCCAGAACAGATACGCGGCGCACTCGGCGATCGGGCCCTCGGCGATGTAGGCGAGGTTGCCCGCTCTTCGCGCGTGATCCCATTCCTCACCGTCGGCGAGGATCTCGAAGAACTCGACGTCGGGATCGAAGTCGTGGCGGAAGGGGACGCTGGCGAGCGGGCGGAGGGGGACGCCGCGAAGCGCGTGGCGGTGGACGGTCTCGAGGCGGCCGGCGGCGGCCAGCTTGGGCGGGCGCAGCTCGTCGCGGCTGGATCCGGCCGGACGCCGCACCAGCCAGTAGAGGTTGAGGCCTTCGACCTGGGGGAGGGCGCATGCGAGGGCGCGGCCGGCCCGCTCGAACGGGGCGTAGGGGGCGCGGCCGTGGGGCAGATGCGTGCGCGTCTCCAGCTCGACGAGGAGCGGCGCGAAGCTGCCGACCAGATCGCGATCGTCGTGGACTCGTCCGGCCAGCGCCGGCGTGTCGGCCGCCGCCGACTGGTAGGAGTGGACGTCGAGGTAGAGCTCGATCATCCGGCGGTAGACCTCGAAGGGCGGGGCGGCCAGGGCGGCGTCGGTGGCGGCGGCCGGATCGGATCGCGCGGGCGCGTCGACGTCGATCTGGGTCAGGTACCAGGTGAGGAGCCGGCTGCGGCGCAGGCACTCGTGGGCGCGGAGGCCCTTGGCCGCGGACAGGACGTGGCTCTCGAGGTCGCCGAGCAGGATGTCCTCCCACGAGGCGAGCACCTGGCGCAGGCGGGTGAGCACGTCGGTGAAGAAGGGGGGCCAGGCGGTCAACGACACCAGCGGCGGGACGTAGCCCGGGCTGACGGCCCAGACGCCGTCGGGGCCCAGCTCGATCCGGGCCAGCTCGAAGGAGTCGACCGCGCCAGGGTGGCCGGGGGCGGGCGACAGCTCGATCCGCCGCACCACCAGCTCGACCGCCTCGAGATCGCGGGCGCGCTCGTCCTCGCGCTCGAAGCTGGGCTCGGCGAGCAGGTGGAGGTGGAGGCGCACGCTGGGCGCCTCCGCGGTGGCGAGGTCGAGCGGCACCGCGCGCGCGTTGCCGGGCAGGTGGACGAGGTGGCCGCGCGGGGTGATCGCGACCAGGCGGGTGAGCCTGACGATCCCTCGCGCCAGCGCCACCTCGTCCCACTCGATGAGGGCCACGCCCCGGGCGGCCGGCGCGAGCTGGGCGAGGCGCAGCTCGATCTCGCGCTCGACGGCGAGCTCCTGGCGCTCGAAGTGCTCGGGCAGGAGCGCCTGTCCGAGCCGCCAGTGCACGCGGCAGAGCGAGCGAGCGACGGCATCGGCGCCGCCGGGACGTGAGGGTGTCGTCATGATCGGTCTCAGGCGCTGAGCTTGTCCTTGGCGATCTTGCCCACCTGCAGGCCCCAGCCCTTGATGAACGGCTTGGTCTTGGCCTGCGCGAAGCGGAGCGCGTAGGTCGCGTTCGCGCCCGGCACGATCTCGAAGTAGATCTGGAACACCTGCACGTCGATGCTCGCGGCGATCTGGGTCGGCTCCTCGGCCACCTGCAGCGCCACGGCCTTGCCGCCGGTCGCGTTGAGCTGGCCGGCGACGAAGCCGTCTGCTGTCTTCGGGAACGCCTCCTCGAACCAGGCCTTGTTCTCGACGTCGTAGTTGACGATCCACCAGCCCAGCTTCTTGATCGCCGTGGTCGACAGCGTGGTCTTCTGCTTGGCCTTGAGCTGGTTGGCGAACTCGGTCGACACGTACGCGCCGATGCAGATCGGGTCGCCGGCCCCGCCGCCCCACGAGAAGTGCTCGATGATGCCGATGCAGTCGACGGTGCGCAGGCCGTCGTCGTTCTGCGCCGGCGCCGCCTGGGTGTACTCGGGCGCCTCGGCGTTGAACGGCGTGTAGACCGAGACCTTGTACTCCTCGGCGTCCTTGGTCGGCTCGGTCCCGAGATCGAGCCCGTTGAACGCGGTCAGGTAGCCGCAGCGTTGCTTGTTGGTCGGGTCCATCAGGAACCCACTCTTCCAGTCGCAAGGGAGATCGATCGACATGGTGTCCTCCTCGGATCAGCTGAGCCGCGCGTCGACGCGCAGGGTGACGTCCATGCCCTCGAACTGGATGTGAGGCTGAACGGTGAGGTTGCAGTCGTACCAGCCGGCGCGCCCGGACACCGGCGCCACCGCCAGCGTGTACGCCTTGAACGGGTAGTAGCGCAGGGTCAGGTCGTCGGGATTGACGATGGTGGTGACGTAGCGCGAGATCCACGCGTCGATCTGCCCCTTGACGAAGTTGGCATCCGCGCTCGAGCCGACGTTGGCCCGCATCATCCGCTTCAGGTAGTGGGCCAGGCGCGCGATCGAGAAGGTGTAGGCCAGGTTGCAGGTGAGCTGCGAGTTCTCCGAGATGTGCGGATCGACGCCGTTGCTCGGCCGCTTCATCGCCTGGCTCGAGAAGAACACCGCGTCGGTGGAGCCCTTCTTGTGGACCAGCGGGATGAAGCCGGCGTCGGCCAGCGCCAGCTCGCCGTGATCGGGGATGATGACCTCGAGCGGCGGGCGGATCTCGTCGTCCGAGCCCTCGAGCGCGACGCGGGCTAGGTTCTCGAGGTAGCCGCCGCTCTTGACGCCGCGGATGTACTGGCACCAGCCCGAGCCCTCGAACGAGCGCACCAGGTTGCGCGCGAACAGCATGGCCGAGCTGGCCCACACGTAGCGCTGCGCCTCCTGCTCCGGCGAGGTGGGCTCCTCCTTGAACCGGACCACCCCGCCGGCCGAGTCGGTCGGCTTGTACGGGCGGCGCGCGATGTAGCGCGGCAGGGTCAAGCCGATGTAGGCGAAGTCCTCCTGCTCGCGCAGCGCCATCCACGACTCGTCGAGCGCGGCCGAGAAGTCGCGCACCTCCATCAGCTGGCTCATGTCCTCGACGCCGAAGATGCTGGGCGAGGCCGAGCTGATGAACGGGGCGTGGCTGTGCTTGCACAGCGTCGCCATGCCCTTCAGGAACACGCGGTCGACATAGTCGTTGCTGACCTCGTAGAGGCCGATGAGGGCCGCGTAGGGCTCGCCGCCCAGCTGGTCGTACTCGGCGGTGTAGACCTTCTTGAACAGATCGGAGGCGGCGATGTCCGCGCCGTTGACCGACATGTCCTCGGCCAGCTCCTCCTTGGCGGCGTCGAGCAGGCTGATGCCGATGTTGGCGTCGAAGTTGGTGCGGTCGACCAGGTCGGAGATCGCGCGCCACTTGCCCTCGAGATCGCGCAGCGGCGGCTGGTGGAACACCTCGTTGAGCTGGAGCGCGATGAGCTCGTTCACCCGCGCGAGCATGTCGGCGAAGGTCTTCTTGTCGACGAAGTAGATCTGCCGGTCCGGGCTGGCGGCCGCGTCGTCGGCGTCGCCCTGGTCGCGCTTTGCGTAGTCGATGTTGCAGAGCAGGAGCCCGAGCAGCTGCATGAAGTGCTGGGCCCTGGCCCGCTCGCGCGCGCTCTTGTCGGCGGCGGCGTCGGCGGTGGCGGCGGTCGCGGGCGCGGTCGCTGGTGGGGCCGGCGCGAGCAGCTCGGTCGGCTTGGCGGGCAGGTTGCCCGGCGGCATGACGGTCCTCAGCACGTCGGCGAGGAAGCCGTCGGCGGTGATCGTGGTGGTGCTGGTCGTGGTGGTCGTCATCATGTTGGTCAGATCTCCATGGGGTCGATCAGGTCGCAATCGGGGTCGTCGGGGTCCCGGTCGGCGGGGTCCCGGTGGCGGTGGGCCCGGCGGGCGGAGCTCCGGTGGGCGGAGTCCCGGCCGGCGCGGTTCCGGCCGGCGCGGTTCCGGCGGGAGCTGGGGCGGTCACGGCGACCGGGTCGACCGGCGCCGGCGCCTCGCTCATCTCCGCCTCGGTCGGGATGCGCAGCAGCCCCGAGAGCTCGGCGAAGGTCCCGCGCAGCTGCTCGAGCAGCGGGGCCCGCGCCGGCGAGGTCAGCTCGCGCACCAGGCGGCGGAACTGCTTGTTGTTGTCGACGCAGGCCTGCAGCTCGAGGAGGAGCTTGCGTACCTGGAGAAGCCGCTGGGTCGACGGGACGTGGTTGACCACCTCGCCCGGCTCGAACGACGCCATCGAGCGGACCGGGATGGTGACGTCGACCGGCGCGCCGCCCTTGTCGATGTGATTGGCGATCCCCTTCAGCTCGATCTTGATGTCGAGCTTCTCCATCACCGCGTCGAGGTTGCGGCCGTTGAGATCGTGGATGGCGCGCCGCTCGAAGTCGTCGGCGGGCGCGGGCGCGCCCGGCGTCTCCGGGCGCCACGCGCGCCCGGTCAGGTCGCCGAGGACGAGGAGACGCAGCGGCAGCTCCTTCTCCTGGCGCGGCTGATCGGGCTGGCGGGTGTCGTAGGTCAGGCTGATGCGAGACTTGGGGACCATGTTTCTTGCCGTCATGTTGGCTCCTCGGTGAAATCCACGAATGACGTCACCGCGGCCGACTCACAACGGGACAAAACGTCCGCAGCGCGAACCGGCGCAGACTGGCTGTCCCGGATAGGACCGTTTGTCATCTGTCGCGCCGGCGTCGCCTGACCCATAGATGGCGCTCGAGGTGCCATGAACGCCGCTGACCTGGTGGACGAGGCGAAGACGAGGCTGGCCGGCCTGTCGACGATCGGATGGATCCTGCTCGCCCTGGTGGTGCTCCTCCTCGTCGTGGCCGCCGCGCTCGGCTGGCGCTGGTGGCGGCGCCGGCGGGCGTCCGCCGCGCGCACCCCGGAGCCGGCCGCGGCCGCGCCCGAGCGGGGTGGCGCCGACCTGGGCAAGGAGATGGTGCGCGACTGGCGCCGCTTCCGCAGCGGTCTGCCGCGGGGCGCGCGGCGCAGCCTGGAGCACTTCCACCCGGTGGTGCTGCTCGGCACCGAGTCGGCCGGCAAGGCCGCGATCATCGAGCGCTTCGGCGGGGTGGGGCAGCGCCGGGTCGAGCTGGGCGCGCGGGCCGCGCTGGCCGACGGGCAGCTGCGCTGCCTCCTGGGCGGCGACGTCCTCCTGTTCGATCTCGCCGAGGAGGTCGTGCGCGCGCCCCGCGGGCTGGTCGGCCCCGGCCTGCGCCGCGCGCTCGCCCCGTCGCTGCGGCGCCGCACCCCGGTGGTCGTGGTCTGCCTGTCGCCGGAGGCGCTCGACAAGCAGTCGGAGCAGCAGCTGGCCGAGCTGGGCGGCGCGCTGCGGGCCAAGCTCGACGTGCTCGCCGAGCTGCGCGACGAGCCGCTGGCGGTGCGCGTGGTGGTGAGCGACGTGCCCGGCACCGCCCGCTTCGACGCGCTCTTCCGCCTGCTCGAGCTGCCCGGCATGCCGGCGGTGGTGGCGATCGACGATCCCTCCGACGAGGCGGTCCGCGCGTCGCTGCTCGCCTACGCCGACGAGCTGGGCACCGCGCTGGTCGAGCTGTCGCCGGCCGAGACCCTCGAGCTGGTCGGCTTCCTCGAGGCGCTGCCCCACCTGTCCGGCGCGCTCTCGATGGTGCTGGGCGAGCTGTTCGCCCCCGGCGGCGAGCTCGGCCCGCGTCCGGACGGCCTCTACCTCCTGCCCGCGCGCGGCGGCCCCAACCCGCTGGAGGTGCCGGACGCGCTGCGCCGGCCCGGACCGAGCCCGCTGCTCAAGCACCGCCTGGTCGCGCTGACCGCGACGCTGCTGGTGGCCGCGGTGCTGACCAGCGCGTACCGCCGCGACGCGCGGGCCTGGGACCGGGCCTCGGCCGCCGCCTGGTCGTACGAGCTCCACGCCGAGCACGAGCTCGACCTGCGCCTCGCCATCCGCGACTACACCGGCGACTTCCACGGCAACCTGCTCGACCGGCTCGGCCCCGGCTTCTTCACCGCCGGGCCCACCATCGTGGCGTGCTCGTTCGTGGAGCAGGTCCGCCAGGATCAGCTCCTCGATCAGCTGGCCGACGGGCTGGCGACGGCACCGGAGCGGCGCCAGCCGGAGCAGCTGCTCTACGACGCGGCGCTGCTCTACGCCAGCCGCGACAACGACCTCGGCCACCTGATCGGCGATCGGCTCGACGAGTGGGCCGGCGCGGTCGGCCTCGAGTCGGCGCTGGTGATCGACTACCTGCGCCTGGCCGGCCCCTACCGCGACGAGCGCTGGCTGGAGCGGCTGCGCGAGGCCGCCCAGGCGCCGCCGGTGGACGGCTTCGCGGGCGAGCTGGATCGACTGCTGCGCCTCCTGGCCGCCGACCACGAGTGGCAGGCCGGTGAGCTGGCCGAGGTGACCGAGCTGGCCCGGCGGCTGCGCCCCGAGCTGCACGCGCGCGCCCGGTTCGGCGCCGCCCAGCGCATCCTGGTCACCCCGCCGCTCGATCGGCTCGCGCCCAGCTTCAAGATCCACGCGGCCCGCTTCGACCTCATCGCCGAGCTGTGGCAGAACCGGGTCGCGCTCGACCGCATCCTGGCGGCGGTGGTCGACGCCTCGCTGCCGGCGCCGCCGCGCGCGCCGCGCTCGCTGGCCGAGCTGGCCCAGGTCATCTCACCGATGCTCACCGGCGAGACCGGCGTGGCGCCCAGCACCCTGGTCATGGACGGCCAGGAGTACGCCGCCGACCCGGCCGGCTTCGTGCGCGCGCTGCGCGGAGACGAGGCCGAGCGGCTGCTCGCCGAGTTCCTCGCCCTCGCCCCCGAGGACGGCACGCTCCTTTTCTTCACCGAGTCCGCCGCGCAGGAGGAGGTGCGCCTGCCCATCAGCTGGCCGAGTGGCATCTCGGGCGCGCGCGTCCGCCGGCGGATCTACTCGCGTGAGGCGTTCGAGCACACGGTCAAGCCGGCGATGATCGCCGCCGGCCGGCTGGTCGAGCAGCTGGCTGACCGGCCAGCGCTGGCCAAGCGGGTGGACGAGGTCGCCTCCGCGGCGCTCGAGCTCTACGCGATCGGCTACGAGGAGGAGATCGAGCGCCTGTTCGAGTCGTTCGAGGTCGAGGTCGGCTCGGAGTCGGCCGCCCAGCGGGTGCTGGCCGCGCTGGCCGGGCGGCGCTCGCCGCTGCGCGAGCTCCTGCGCGTCATCGCCCAGGACGCCGCGCTCGGGCTGGCCGATGACCCGAGCGGGCGCTTCGACGAGATGCTCGGGATCGAGGAGCGCTTCGGCGGGCTGGCCGCGCTGTTCCAGGCCGGCAAGGGCGGCGACGCCTTCGTCGCGTACCAGGACCTCCTGCGCGACGCGAGCGAGAAGCTATCGCCGGCGCCGCCGGGCCCCCCGACGGCGGGGGCACCCGCTGCGGCCGCCGGGCTGGCCGCGCGGCTCTCGCCGGCCGGCGCGATGACGATGGGCCTCCTGTCAGGCGCGGCCGGCAGCTCGCTCGACGCGCTGACCGCGTGGCAGGGCGAGACCGGGCTGACCGACGAGCTGGCCGCGCCGTTCCGGGCGCCGCTGCGCGCGGTGCAGGCGCTGGGCGCGCGCGACGTCGAGCGGGCGCTGGCCAGCTGGGACCGGGAGCTCGAGCGGGCCGCCGACGCCGAGCTGTTCTCGCGCTTCCCGTTCGACCGCCGCGCCGCCGACGACGTCGACGCCGACTCGATCATCGCGTGGCTGCATCCCAAGCGCGGCCGGCTCGCGCTCGAGGTCCTGCCGGTGGTGGCCGGGCTGGTCGAGCGCAGCCGCGACTGGGGAGGACACTGGCGCCACGCCGCGGCCCACCCGTGCGGCGCCGGCGGCGTCTGCGTGCAGGTGCCCGACCGCCTGCTCGCCACCCTCGATCGCCTGTCGGTCGCGGCCGACGTCTTCTGGGACGAGGCCGGAAAGCCGCGCCCGCTCGCGGTGGAGGTGACGCCGCGCCCGTTCACCGTGTCGGGGCTGGCCGGTCCGGTGCCGGAGCTGGTCCGGCTGAGCGCCGGCGCCGCCAGCGTCTTCTACTTCAACCAGCGGCCGCGGCGCTCGCAGATCGAGGTCGACTGGACCCACGATCAGGTCGCGTCGCTGAGCGTGCAGGTCAAGGACGAGGGCAAGTTCTCGCTGACCCCGCCGGCGCTGGTGGTGGGCGGGACCCCGTGGAGCCTTTTCCGGCTGCTGCAGCAGGCGGAGCGGCGCGGGTCGACCTACACCTGGCGCGTGCGGCTGGCCCCATCGCAGGTGCTCGCGGTCAGCTACGACGTGGTCGACCGCACCGGCGAGGCGCTGAGCGGGGCCGAGACGGTCGCGGCGGGGTCGTCGCGGTGAGCCGGTCGGGGACCGCGCCGCGCTGCGTGCCGGCCGCGCTGGCCGCGATGCTTGCGATGCTTGCGACGCTTGCGATGGTCTCGCTCGGCGGCGGCTGCTCGTCGGCCGCGCGGGCGGTCCGCGGTCCGCCGCCGCCACCGCCATTCCGCATCGAGATCCGCGCGGCACGCGACTCCAACCAGGGCGGCCCGCTGTTCGTGGTCGTGCGCAAGACCGACCGGGCCGGATTTCTGGCCGAGGACTACGACGCGATCGCCGACGGTGTCTTCGCCGAGCCGCGCGATCCGGCGGTGCTGCGCCGGGCGATCGTGCGGCCCGGCCAGGTGATGACCCTCGAGGTGCCGCGCGCGGAAGGCGACAGCGAGATCCTCGGGGTCTACTTCCTGTTCGCGACGCCCGGCGAGGACTGGCGGCTGGCCATCGCCGACACCCACGTCGCCGGCGTGCGCGTGGTGCTGGGCGCCTCGGGGGTCGAGTCGGTGGAGCAGCGCCGGTGACCGCGCCGGCCAGGGCGACCGCGCCGGCACGGACGGCCTGGCTCGACCTCGAGCCGCTGCGCCGCGACCTGGTCACCGACGACGCGCACGGGTTCGCGGTGCCGGCCTGGCTGAGCGAGGGCGCCGCGGATCCCGGCCCGTTCTGGCGCGCGCTCGCGCCGGCGCTGATCGCCGCCCCGGCCGGCTCGTCGCGCAGCACGCCGTTCGAGCGCTACCAGCTGGCCCACGAGATGGGCGCGCGCCACGCGAGCGGGCGCGCGGCCGCCTTCGTCGGGCACGACGAGGCCGGCGGCTTCCGCGCGTCGAGCTACGCGCGGGTGGTCGAGGCGGCCCGCGCGCTGGCCGGGGCGTGGCGGGCGCGCGGCCTCGACGCCGGCATGTGCGTGGCGCTGGTCGCGCCGTTCTCGCCCGAGCTCGTGGTCGGCCTGCTGGCCGCGTGGCAGCTGGGCGCGGTGCCGGCGCCGATCCCGGTGTGGGGGCGCACCTACCTGCTCGACCGGCTCACCGCGCTCGCCCCGGACTTCGTCGCGGCCAGCAAGGGGCGCGCGCTCTGGCTGGAGGTCGCCGCCGAGCAGCGACTCACCACCGTCGCGACCGGCGCCGAGCCCGACCCCGGCCTGGCCCACGCCTACGCCCCCGACGAGCCGGCGCTGCGGGTGTTCTCCCCGCTCGGCGACGCGCCGCTCGCGCCCTTCGACGTGCCGGCCGAGCGCCTCTACCTGGGCGCGCTGCGCGACGGCGCGCTCTTCTTCGGCCTCGGCGCCGATCTGGGCGCGGCCGCGCCCGGCTTCTGCGAGGCCCAGGTGCAGCTGGCGCTCCTCCTCGCGTGCCTCGCCACCGGCGCGCACTGCGTCGAGATCGACCTCGAGGACGCGTGCCGGCGCCCGGACCAGCTGTGCGACGGGCGCGTCCACCTGCTCGGCGTCCACCCGCGGCTGCGCGACGCCATGCTCGCCGCTCAGACCGGCGGCGCCGGGCCGGCCCGCTGGTTCCGCAGCCCGGCGGCCGCGCACGAGCCGGATCCGTGGCGCCGCATGGCCGGACTGCGCGCGTTCGCCCGCGCGCGCGGCGCCTGCTACTTCCCCAGCCCGGTGGCCGGCGGGGCGATCACCTGGTCACCGTGGCGGCGCTCGCCCGAGCTCAACCTCGCGCTGCCGGCGCCCGGGCTGGCCTGGCAGCTGATCGATCCTGGCCGCGGCGGGGCGCCCAGCACCGACGGCACCGGCGTGCTCTCGTGCGCCGATCCGGATCCGCCGCCGGAGGCGCTCGGCCGGCCGCTGCTGGCCGCCTACGGCCGCGTCACCGGCGGTGCGCTCGCGCGACTGTCCGGCGCAGTCGACCCGAGCCCCGCCGCCGGCGAGGCGATGTGGGTCGCGACCCTGGGCGCACACCGCGACGGCCAGCGCCTGCCGGCGGAGGAGATCGAGGCGCTGGTGGCGCGGTCCCACGCCGCCGAGGTGTGGTCGTGCGCGCTGGTCGACGACGAGCGGGTCGGCGCCGTGCTGGTGGTGTTCGCCCGGCCCGAGCGGGTGGCGCCCGACGCGCCCAGCCGCGACGCGCTGGCCATCGCGCTGGCAGAGACGATCGCGTCCGAGCTGGCGCCCGGGCTGGCGCCGGACCGGATCGAGGTGTTCACGCTCGCGCCGCGCGCGGGCGACGACGGCGTGCTCGACCGCGACTGGTGCCGCGGTCAGTACGTGAGCGGACGGCTGGTCGGCAAGCAGTCCGAGCCGCTGTTCACCGCGATCGCGCGGGTGCGCGAGGCGCTCGAAGAGCCGGACGGCGCGCCGGCCGGCTGATCGGGAGAGGAGACGGTATGGGGCTACAGGTCTGCGCGGGCGGCATGCTGATGTGCACGGGAGGGGTCGCCCCGTCGGCGCTGAACGTGGTGCCGCTCGGGCGACCGCTCGCCGGCGGCCCGGCCGCCAACATCGCCGACGTCGCCCCGATCGTGAACGTGGCGCCGTTCGGCATGTGCCAGCTGATCTCGAACCCGATGGTGGCCGCGGCCACGGTGGCGGCGCTCGGTGTCTTGACGCCGATGCCGTGCATTCCGGTCCCGGCCGGCACCTGGACGCCGGGCAACCCGAAGGTGCTCATCGCCGGGCTGCCGGCGCTCACCAGCGATTCGGTGCTGATGTGCGCCTGGGGTGGCCTCATCTCGGTGACCATGCCGGGCCAGTTCACGACCCTGGTGGTGTGACCAGGCGCGTCGGCGCGCGCGACGCGGACCAAATGTCCTCTTCGCCGCGCCGCCGCCCGGCGCTAACTCTTGCGGGGCGACGTGACCACGATGACCACCACCGCTGCCGCGCCCGCGCTCGACCAGGTGGCCGAGGCGGCGCGCCGCTTCGAGCTGCCGGCGCTGCTGCGGGTCCTTCGCCGCCGCGGCTTCGGCCCCGAGGCGGTGTTCTTCGAGAGCGTCCGCGGCGCGCCGGTCTCGCCGGCGCTCATCGACTCGCTGCGCTTCGAGGACGCGCCGCGCCGCGTGGTGGTGCGGCTCAACGCCGGCCTGCTCGCCGCCGACGGGCCGCTGCCCGGCTACTTCCGCCGCTTCGCCGACGATCTCGCCGACCCGCGCCCGTTCCTCGCCTTCCTGCGCTTCTTCGAGCACGTGGTCGCCCGCAACCTCAGCTACGTGGCGCACCCGGCCGACGGCGTGGCCCAGGGCTCGCTCCTGCCGCGCGCCTACCAGACCATCGCCGGGGCGCGCTCGCCGGCGCGCCTGCACGCGCTCGCGCGGGCGATCGTGCCCGAGCTCCCGCTCGAGGTGTTCGCCGCGCCGCTGCGTCGCCGCGAGCCCAGCCCGGCGGCGCGCCTGGGCAGCGCGCGCCTCGACGGCACCGCGCTGGTCGGCTTCAGCCAGGTGACCTGCGCGGCCGGCTTCGTGGTGAGGTGGCACGCCGACAGCGAGGTCGACGACCACGGCCGCGCCTGGGCCGACGTCGTCCGCGAGCGCTGCGAGCGGCGGCTGGTCCCGCTCCTGCGCCGGGGCACTCGCGCCGTCGAGCTGCGCCTGCGCCTGGCAAGCTACGCGGGGCGGGCCGAGATCGGTTCTCGCGGTCAGCTCGGCCGCGAGCCGCTCGGCGATAGCGACGCGGCCGGCTGGGAGATCGCAGTGCTGCGCGTGGGCGCCTCGGGTGGCGGCCGGTGAGTGGTCCGATGCGCCGCGCCAGGTCAGCCCAGCCGCACCTCGCGGAGCCGCCGCCGCACCGGGTCGAACGTGAGCGTGACCAGGCCATCGACCCCGTGGGCGCGGCCGAGCACGATGAGCTCGGGGTGGCCGTCGTCGTCGAGCTCGGCCTCGATCTCGACCAGCTCGAAGCGGCGCTCGTAGCGGGGCAGGTTCTCGCGCAGCTCGCGGCTGAAGTGGGCGATGACCCCTTCGGCGCTCCAGTGTCCCGAGCGACTGAAGCCGAAGTCGGGCAAGAGATGGCCGACGCCGCGCTCGGTGGCGAGCAGACGGACCAGGTTCCTGACCACGTCCTGCAGCCCCTCGGGCAGGGCGGCGAGCCCGCCGGCGTCGAGGAACAGTGCGGCGCGCTCGCCGGAGCTCATGAACTTGCGCTCGAGGAACATCGGACCTCCCTGCGCGCCTCGCGGGCGCGCCAAGGGCAGGGTAGGGGACGCGCGCCTCTCCGGCCAAGCGGACCATTTGTCCTGGTCCCCAGCCACCCCGGCGCGAGCTGGACCGGAGGCGATCGCTGATGGCGCCGGCGTGCTTCGGGTGCGGCGGCGAGTTCGAGCGCGCCCTCCTCGAGGAGGTGGGCGACGCGCTGTTCTGCCGGCTGTGCCTCGGCCGACTGCTCCGGCGCGTCGAGGAGCGCGGCGGGGCGTCCATCGCCATCGTGGCGCCGGTGCCGGCCAGCCCGCTCCGCGCCGAGACGCCCTGCTTCCTGTGCGGCGGGCCGCTCGAGGAGGAGCCGTTCGTGCGACTGCGCGGCTTCGCGATCTGCGCCGCCTGCTCCAGCAGCTTCGCCGGCGAGGCGACCGAGAGTGAGGGCAGGGACGAGCCCGAGAACGACAACGAGGACGACAACGAGGACGAAGAAGACGACGACGAGGTGGAGGCCGCGGACCAGGCCCGCGACGAGCACGAAGGAGCCGGCGACCAGGACGCGCGCCCCGTCACCCCTGGCGCCGCGACCGCGTGGTGCTCGCGCTGTGGCCGCGCCATGCCCGGCCCCGGCAGCTATCGATCGATCGACAGCCGGCCCCACTGCCCGGCGTGCGCCCCCGCCCACGCCGCGCTCGCGCAGCCGCCGCGCCCCGCGCCTCCCGATCGCTCGCGACCCGACCCCTCGCGCCCCGACCCCGCGCCGTCCGGTCGGCCCTGCGATGCCTGCCGCCGCACCACCGAGGCCGGCGCGCTGCGCATCACCCACGGCTTCCTCCTCTGCGAAGCCTGCCTGGAGAGCGAGCCGGATCTGGCCCTGGCTCTGGCCCAGGCCCGCCACCGGCGCCGGCTCGAGCGCCAGGGCCGCCGCCTGCTCGGCGGGAGAGGCGACGACTGATGGGCGTCGACCCGGCCGCGCAGACGTTCTCCTGCCGCATCGAGCTGTCCCGCACCGACGGCATCTCCATCGTCATCAAGGACGGGGTGAAGAAGGACCAGTACGTGCGACGCATCGACCTCGGTCCGGCGTCGATCACCCTGACCTGCAAGGACGGCGCGGTCACCTCGGTCGTGACCCAGAAGGACGGCTCGATCAACACCTCGGTGACCACCGACAAGGGGACCACCACCATCGATCAGGACGGCGAGACCATCGCGTTCGCCTGCAAGACCTTCAAGGTGGAGGCGGAGACGTTCAGCCTCAAGGCGACCCAGGACGGCAGCCTCACCACCGACGGCAAGTGCACGATCACGACCACCGGCGACGCGACCGTCGACTCCGCCGCCAAGCTGACCCTGAAGAGCGTGCAGAAGCTGGCCGTCACCGGACAGGAGACCGTGGCGATCGACGCCACCGCCAAGCTGGCGATGTCGGGCGCGCAGGCCGACCTCGAGGGCAAGACCACCCTCGCGCTCCGCTCGAACGGCACCGCCGAGCTGACCGGGATGACCGTGTCGCTCGAGGGCAAGACCCAGCTGTCCGCCGAGGCGCCCATCACCTCGATCGGCAAGAACATGACCAGCGTGAAGGGACAGATCGTCGAGGTCAGCGGGGCGATGGTCAAGCTCGGCTGATCCGCGAGGCAATCATGGAAGAAGCCACCAGCATCGGCCCGGCCCTGTTCGAGGATTACCAGCGCGAGCTCGAGTCGCTGGAGACTTTCCGCGAGCGCTACCGCCACCTCTACCCGTTCGCGGGCCTCGACCGCGACGACCCCGACGTGCAGCGCTTGCTCGAGGGGCTGGCCTTCTTCACCGCGCGCACCCGCCGCGCCGGCGAGCACGCGCTGGCGGCCTACGAGCGGCGCGCGCTCGAGCAGGTGTTCCCCCACCTCTGCACGCCGCTGCCCAGCATGGCGCTCCTGGCCGTCGAGGGGGCCGAGCGCATGGTCGAGGCCCGCAGCCTGCCGGCCGGCACCGAGGTCGCGGTCTCGCCGCGCGCGGCCGTCCGCCTGCGCGGCGACGAGGCGCCCGCGGTCTTCTACCGCACCACCCGCGATCTGGTGGTGCGCCCGTTCGACCTCGATCGCGCGCGCATCGAGCTGTCGCGCCTGGGCGACGACGGCTGGGAGCTGGTGGTGCCGATCCGCAGCGCCACCCCGCGCGTCGAGGCGGTCGAGCTCATCGAGCTCCACATCGATCCGCACGGCGACCTGCTCGCCGCACTGCGCCTGCACCACGCGCTGTCCCTCCACCTCGAGGGGGTGCGCTACGCGTTCCCGGGCACCCGCCAGCCCGAGCGAAGCGCGCGCCGCGCCTCGTTCGCGCCCGCGCCGGGCGACGCCGACCCGTTCGCCGGGCCGCTCGAGCGCTTCCGCGAGGTCATGCACTTCCCCCAGGGCGCGCTGGTGGTGCGCGTCGCCATCGAGCAGACCCCGGCCGAGTGGCAGCGGCTCGAGCTGCGCTTCCGGCTCGGACCGGGCTGGCCGCGCGAGCTGGGCGTGCCGCCGGGCGCGTTCCTCCTGCACGCCGCGCCGCTCATCAACCTGCGCCGCGAGCTGGCCGATCCGGCGCCGCTCGACGGGACCAAGGCGCGCATCCTGGTCGCGCACCCGGAGCCGGCCCTCGAGCTGCGCCCGCGCGAGCTCCTCGCCGTCTACCGCTCGTCGGCCACCGGCCTCACCCCGCTCCTGCCCGAGTCGCTGGCCGGCGGCGACGGCGAGTGGTACGCGGCCGAGACCACCGGCCGCCACACCGGCAGGCAGGTGTGGCTCGACGTGCACGCGCCCGACGCCTTCGAGGCCCGCGCCGCCGCGGTGGTCGACGCCGAGTGGTACCAGCCGGGCGCCGGTCAGCTGCTGCGCGGGCCGCTCGAGGCCCGCTTGACCGCCCGCCACCTGGAGGGCCCGCGCTGGCGGGTGGTGACGCCGGTCGAGGACGCGGTCGAGAGCCCGCTGGCCGGTCGACGCGAGCGGCTGTCCCGCCTGCTCGCGCTGGCCGGGCAGGCCGACCTGGACGCCTCCGCGCTCACCTTCCTGCTCGAGATGCTCGGCGCGGCCGAGCGCGAGCTGTTCCAGCGGGTCGCGCGCGCCATCGCCGAGGTGAAGACCGACCGCCAGCCCGACGCCCGCTCGCCCTCGGGCGTGCGCACCACCGTCGAGGTGCGGATCCGCCGCCTGCCGCTCGCGCTGGTGCCGGCCGCCGACCTGGTGCTGTCGCGGCTGCCCGCGCTCCTGGCGGCGTGGACCGGCGACGAGCCGCCGATCGTGCGGGTGCGGCTCGAGGGCGACGAGGAGGAGACCGTGACCACCTATCGCGACGAGGAGTCGACCCGTGAGTGAGGATCCGCGCTGGGTGCGCGTGCAGATGTGGCGGCCGGTCCGCGAGGTCATGCAGGCCGCCGACCGGCTGTTCGACGAAGCCGAGCGGCTGCGCGAGGCGAGCGAGGCCGAGCTGGCCGGCGCGCCGGCCGGGCCGCCGCCGGGCCAGCCGGCCGGGTACACGCGCAAGCGGCTGGCCGTGCGCGAGGCGCTCGAGGCGAGGCTCGATCCGGCGCTGAGCGAAGCGCTCGGCCTGTGGCAGAAGCACCTGGCCGTGACCGCGATCGTCGCCTACATCGACGAGCGAGAGCGGGTCGCGCTCGGCCCGCTGGCGGTGGCGTGGCGGCTGCCGCTCCTGCAGACCGAGCTGTTCGAGATCGACGACGGCGGCGATCGCTTCTTCGCCCAGCTCGACGAGCTGCTGCGGCGCGCCGACGTGCACGCGCTCATCTTCGAGATCCACCTCTACTGCCTGCGCGCCGGCTTCGTCGGCCGCTTCCGCGATCGCCGGCACGACCTCGAGCGGCTGCAGGCCCGCCTGATCGCGCGGGTGCGCGCCGACCAGCCCCGCCGCGCCTCCGCGGCACCGCCGCCGGCGCTGCCCCTCGCGCGGCGCCAGCGGGTGGGGTTCGTCGGCTTCCCCCTGCGCTACTACCTGGGCGCGATCGCGGCCGCGGTCGCGCTGTTCGTGGGCCTGCGCCTGGCCTCTCGCCGCGAGGTCGAGCGCTCCAGGCTGGCCGACTACTGCCACTACCGCGCCGGCGACGACCGCGCCAGCGGCGGCGGCCAGCCATGAGCCTGTCGGTCAGCCTGGCCGAGCTGGACGCCCTCGCGATCGAGCGCTTCCCCGGCGAGGCGGTCACGCTGCGCCTGTTCCTCGACGAGCTCGACCGTTCGCTGGCGTCCCCCGACCAGGCCGACCAGGCCGCGCTCCTGCTCGGCCGGCTCGAGGACTTCCTCGAGGCCCTCCTGGTGAGGGAGCGATGGCGCTGACCACCGGGGCGGGCGCGCCGATGACCGACGAGGTCGAGGAGCTGTTCCGCGGCGCGCGCCGGGTCGCCCGCCGCCACGGACACGCGCAGGTCGACGCCGCCCACGTGCTCCTGGCCGCGCTCGAGCCGCCGCCCGACGCGCTTCGCGCCGCGCTGGCCAGCGCCCGGGTGACCGTCTCCGCCCTGCGCGACCGGCTGGAGCGCGGGCTGGCCGAGCGGCCCGGCGCCGCGCTCGCCGAGGACGCCATCGAGCTCGCCGAGGGGCTGCGGCCACTCCTGCGCGCGGCGGGCGAGCGAGCGGCCCGCGGCGGCGGCCCCCTCGGCGCCCTCGACGTCATCGACGCGCTCCTGGCCGCGCCGGCGATGGCCGAGGTGTTGCGCCAGAGCGGGGCCGACGCGGCAGCATTGCGCCGGGTGCTGGCCGTGCGCCCGGACCCCGCCAGGGCGCCAGCCGGCCGGCTCGCCGAGTACACCGTCGATCTCACCGCGCTGGCCCGCGAGGGCAAGCTCGATCCCGTGATCGGACGCGAGCCCGAGATCCGCCAGCTGGTCCACGTGCTGACCCGGCGCCGAAAGAACAACCCGCTCCTGATCGGCGAGGCCGGGGTGGGCAAGACCGCGATCGTCGAGGGGCTGGCTCAGCGCATCGCAGCCGGCCACGTCCCGGAGCACCTCGCCGACCACGCGGTGCAGTCACTCGACATGGGCCGCCTCCTGGCCGGCACCCGCTACCGCGGAGAGCTGGAGGAGCGCATCAAGGGCCTCCTCGAGGAGATCGTCCAGCGGGGCAGGGTGATCCTCTTCATCGACGAGATCCACATGCTGGTAGGCGCGGGCGGCGAAGCAGGCGGCAGCGACGCCGCAAATCTGCTGAAGCCGGCGCTCGCGCGCGGCGAGCTCCGCTGCATCGGCGCCACCACCACCGCCGAGCACCGCCGGCGGATCGAGCGAGACACCGGCCTCAGCCGCCGCTTCGAGCTCGTCACCGTCGACGAGCCGGAGCCCGCCCTGGCCACCACCATCCTGCGCGGCCTCAAGCCAACCTTCGAGCTGCACCACGGAGTCCGCATCACCGACGCGGCCGTTCACGCCGCGGTGCGCCTGGGAGGCCGCCACCTCCCCGATCGCCATCTCCCCGACAAGGCCGTCGACCTCATCGACCAGGCCGCCGCCTCGCTGCGAGCCGAGCTGGCCTCGCGCCCCGAAGCGCTGGAGGCGCTGGGCGACCGCATCCTCGGCCTCGAGATCGAGGCCGAGGCCCTCGAGCCGGACGGCGATCCCGACGCAGCCTCGCGCGGCCAGGCAGCCCGAGCCGAAGCCGCGACCCTCCGCGAGCGCCTGCGAGCCGAGACCGCCGACTGGCTGGCCGTGCGAGCGGTGGTCCTCGATCGCGCCCGGCTCGGCCGCGAGCTCGCCGACGCCCGCCGGCGCATGGAGCTGGCCGTGCGAGAGCGCCGCTACGACGAGGTAGCCCACCTCCAGCTCGAGCGAATCCCCGAGCTGGAGCGCGAGCTAGGAGCCCTGGCCCCCGAAGCCGGCGGCCCCGGCGCCCCGCTGCTGGAGGTCGACGAGGCCCTGGTCGCCCAGGTCGTCTCGCGAATGACCGGCATCCCGGCCGCCAAGCTGGTCGACGACGAGAGCCGCCGCCTCCTCGACATGGAGCGCCTCCTCGGCGCGCGAGTGGTAGGCCAGCCCGAGGCAGTCGAGCGAGTCAGCCGGGCCGTGCGCCGCTCGCGAGCACACCTGCGAGATCCCCGCCGCCCCATCGCGTCCTTCCTCTTCGCCGGACCCACCGGAGTGGGCAAGACCGAGCTCTGCAAGGCGCTGGCCGACTTCCTCTTCGGCGACGAGCGAGCCCTGGTGCGAGTCGACATGAGCGAGTACATGGAAAAGCACGCCGTCTCCCGCCTCGTCGGAGCCCCACCCGGCTACATCGGCTACGACGAAGGCGGCGAGCTGACGAACAAGGTGCGCCGCCGCCCCTACTGCGTGATCCTCCTCGACGAGGTCGAAAAGGCCCACGCCGACGTCTTCCACCTCCTCCTCCAGGTCCTCGACGAGGGCCACCTGACCGACAGCGCCGGCCGCAGAGTCGACTTCAAGAACACCCTCTTGATGTTGACCTCGAACCTCGGCACCGGCGAAACCGAGCGACCCGGCGTCGACGCACGCGAACGTGTCCTGGCGGCCGTCCGCCGCCACTTCCGCCCCGAGTTCATCAACCGCCTCGACGACGTCGTCGTCTTCCGGTCGCTAGACCGAGCCGCCCTCGAGCCCATCGTCGAGCTCCACCTCGCCGCCCTGCGCCGCCTCATGGCCGAGCAGCGCATCGGCCTCGAAGTCTCCCCCGAGGCCGCCGGCTGGCTGGCCGACCACGGCTACCAGCCCGAGTACGGCGCCCGCCCCCTCCGCCGCAGCATCCAGGACTCCCTCCAGGACCCGATCGCCGACCTCATCATCCGCGGCGAGCTGGGCGCCGGCGCCCGCGTCCTGGTCGACCTCGACCGTGACGCGCTGGTCCTGCGGCCGGCGCGCTGACCGGTGCCAGCACCACTCCGGTCTTGCCGACGAGCTGTAACCTCGCCGGCGACTGGCTGCACGAGCCGGATCGCTCACCGGGTTGATGCATCGCCTCACCGGATCGGCGCGCCGAATCGGCGATCGCAAGCCGTTCCGGCGCACCGGCGCGACCCCGAGACGCGCACCCGATGGATCTTCCACGCGGCCGGGCACGGCCTCTCCGTTGCACTGAGGTGCAGCGAGGCAATTCACAGACGAAAGAGAGGTCCGAAATGCTCAGCCGCTCCACGCGTGTCAGTTCCTGGAAGCTCCTCATCGCGGCGCTTGCCATATCGCTCGCCGCGGGATGCGCGGTCGACGTCGACGATCCGTCCATCGACGACGCCACCGCCGAGGCCGAGCTCTCGCCGGCGGGCGATGAAGACTACGCCGAGGAAGCCTTGGCCCCCGAAGACGCCCCCCAAGCCGAGCTCACGGACCAATGCACCAATGACGCCGGCTGCCCCCAGGGCTCCATGTGCGTCAAGCCGGCGTTCAAGGCGAACTATTGCGCGCAACTCTGCGTGTACGACGGCCTCGGCGAACACAACTGCCCCCCCGGCTTCGACTGCACCAGGCCAGCCTTCTGGAACCGCTACCGCTGCACACCCGACTGATTCGCACCGAAGCCGACGGCGCGATGGTCGTCGTCCGGCTCCCTCGGACAGGCCCGGGGCTACTACTCCTCGCCCCACTGAGCGACGATGCGCTGGTTCTGCCCGAGCGCGAACTGCAGCGTGGTCAGCTTGCGAGGCACCGGCACCACCTCGACCTCGAACCGATAGACCTGCAGGTGCTGTTGCTCGCCGATGGAAGTGGGCGCCCCGTCGACGTCGATCTGCAGCGCGCCATCGACAGTATTGACCAGCCCATCGAGCTGCGTGGGCTCGATGAGATCGATCGCCTCGAACCAAGCCTTGGCCGCCTCGTCATAGCCAACTACGTTCCAGCGCATCCGGACCTTCGTGTTGACCAGGTCGCGGGCAAGCTTCGCGCGCAGGTTCGTCTGGTTCTCCTGGCTGAGGAAGCACGAGATCCGGATCGGGTCGGTGACATCGCCGCC